>JAIRKO010000055.1 GCA_031260045.1 Dysgonamonadaceae bacterium
AACACGCATATTTGCTCTCATGTTATGGAGAGGGTATGTTGTGTGCATTTTTACCCTCCTCTGAAATTTTTCCCGTTAAGCATTGAGTTCAAAAGAACTTTTAACTTGTAAATTATTCATTTTAAAAAGTTAAAAGTATGCGAACGCACAATCTGGGCTATCCGCGCATTGGTAGCCAACGTGAATTAAAAAAAGCCTGTGAAAACTATTGGGCAGGCAAAATTTCCCTTACAGAATTACTGCATGCAGGGAAGCAAGTCCGGCAGGAAAACTGGAAATTGCAACAAGACGCAGGAATCGACCTGATTCCAATCCATGATTTTTCCTACTACGACCAGGCGCTGGACACAAGCCTGATGCTCGGCAACATTCCTTCCCGTTTTCTACCGCTTGTGCAGCAAGAGAAAAAATCGTTTCCAACCTTGTACTTTGCGATGGCTCGCGGGTATCAAAAAGGCGACATGGACGTTACCGCCCTCGAAATGACCAAATGGTTCGACACCAATTATCATTACCTCGTTCCCGAATTTTACAAAAATCAAACGTTCAGCTTTGTCTCGACGGATGTTATTTCCGAATTTCTCGAAGCCAAAGCATTGGGGATAAACGCCAAACCGGTGATGCTGGGACCTGTCAGTTATCTTTTGTTAGGGAAAGAAAAGGAAACGGGCTTTCACAGACTTGATTTGTTAAAGTCTGTTTTGCCGATATATAAGGAGGTTTTGGATAATTTGAACCGGGCGGGAGCGGTTTATATACAATTGGACGAACCTTGTTTGACGCTTGATTTGGACGAGTCTGCGAAACAGACGTTCCGCGAAGCGTATCATTATTTCGCGCAGGAATGTCCCGGAATAAAAATACTCCTTGCAACCTATTTTGGCGAACTGGGCGAGAACCTTCCGCTAACCTGCTTGTTGCCCGTGGATACGCTGCATGTTGATTTGGTGCGGGCGCCGGAACAGCTGGACGATGTTCTGAAGCAGATACCGGACAACATGTCCCTTTCCTTAGGCATCGTTGACGGAAGAAATATCTGGAAGAACAATTATGACGATTCCCTTATTATTATTAATAAGGCAACGCAGGCATTGGGAACGGATCGGATATGGATTGCTCCCTCGTGTTCGCTGTTACACAGCCCATGCGACTTAGACATGGAAATGAATGAAAAGGTTCTATCCGGTGAAGTAAAACGCTGGATGTCGTTTGCCAAACAAAAGTTGAGCGAAGTGGTCGATTTATCCAAAATAGCGACACTCCAACCAGATAAGGAAACAGAAAACCGGCTTGCCGAAAACCGGAAAGCGCATCAAAGCCGCCTGTCGTCCGCACTCATTCACGATTTAAGCGTGCAAGCTCGTGTCGCTGCCGTTCAGGATAAAGATATGGAAAGGGGAATGCCTTTCGATGAACGGAAAAAGTTACAATCCACAATCCTGAACCTGCCTCTCCTGCCCACAACAACCATCGGTTCTTTTCCGCAGACAAAAGAAGTGCGCGAAGCCCGTGCAAAATTCAAAAAGGGAATTATTTCCAAAAAGGACTATGCGGATGCAATCCGAACATTTACGCAGGAAACCGTAAAAATTCAGGAGGAAATCGGATTGGATGTACTGGTTCACGGCGAATTTGAACGCAACGACATGGTCGAATATTTCGGCGAACAACTGAACGGTTTTGCTTTCACGCAAAACGGTTGGGTGCAAAGCTACGGTTCGCGTTGTGTGAAACCGCCGGTGATATACGGCGACGTTTCCCGCCCCGCGCCCATGACAGTTGACTGGATAAACTATGCCAAATCGCTGACGGAAAAGCCGGTAAAGGGAATGTTGACCGGTCCCGTAACCATTCTGCAATGGTCTTTCGTACGCAACGACCAGCCCCGCTCGGCGACCGCCATGCAGATTGCGCTGGCTATCCGCGACGAAGTTTCGGATTTGGAACAGGCAGGCGTGAAAATTATTCAGGTGGACGAGCCTGCCATACGCGAAGGATTGCCGTTACGCAAAGTCGATTGGGCAAATTATCTCGAATGGGCAGTCAAAGCCTTTCGCCTGTCAGTATCGTCGGCGCAGCCTCAAACGCAGGTACATACCCACATGTGCTATTCCGAGTTCAACGATATTATCACATCTATCGCTGCGATGGACGCCGATGTAATTACTATCGAAACATCCCGCTCGCAAATGAAATTGCTTGACGTATTTATTAACTTCAAATATCCGAACGATATAGGTCCTGGAGTTTATGACATTCATTCGCCCCGTGTTCCTTTGGTCGCCGAAATAGAAGATTTGTTATGTAAAGCGATGATGCTGATTCCTGTTGGTCAACTGTGGGTAAATCCCGACTGCGGCTTGAAAACCCGGAATTGGGACGAGACCGTCCAATCTCTTAAAAACATGGTGCAGGCGGCGAAAAATATCCGTTCGAACGAGTGAGCGCCCAACACTCGTCCGAGTGGGTATCTAACACACGTCCGAGTGGGTATCTGCCACACGATCGAGTGGTAGTGAAACTCAGAAAGATTTAAAAATAAATTATTCGCTAACATGTATAAAATCAAAAAAATCCTCGTTGCCAACCGCGGCGAAATTGCCGTCCGTATCATGCGATCGTGCAAGGAGATGGGGATTGGCACGGTTGCCGTGTTCTCGCAGGCCGACCGTACCGCCAAGCACGTGTGGTATGCCGATGAAGCCTGCTGTATCGGTGGAGCGGCCTCGAAAGACAGCTACCTGAAAATCGAAACGATTATCGAAGTCGCAAAAAGCGCCGCTCTGGGCTATATCGACGAAATCATACTGCCCCGCCACACGCGCATCAAACTGACCCGCCCAAGAAACACGGGAATATTCCATTATAAAATATAAAAATGACAGAACTATGTTTAAATTATTTCAAGGATTCCATTTGCTTGAGGAACTGCAACATTCGAAAACGCTAAAAAGGGTATCCAAAAAATACCGGTTAAAAACCCTG
>JAIRKO010000035.1 GCA_031260045.1 Dysgonamonadaceae bacterium
TGTGATTTGTCTGTAGATAAATGTGCTGATATTTCTGTAAATGATTTTCAGAATTTTGAACTAAAAAATCGAGATGTTTTATTTAATCGGACAAATTCATTTGAATGGGTTGGACGAACCGGTATTTATTATCAAAATGATGAAATAAAGAAAACTTTCGCCTCGTATTTAGTTCGCTTCAATCCTAATGAAAATATTCTTTTGCCGGAATATCTTGCTGCATTTCTCAATACCAAACAAGGAGTTTGGGATATAAAAAGAAGAGCGCGACAATCGATTAATCAAACTAATGTAAACCCTGAAGAAGTAAAAGAAATTGAAATTCCGATATTATCAATGGATTTTCAAAAGAAAGTCAAATGTAATTTCGAAGAAGCCAATAAAAAGAGAATACAATCCCAAACCCTCTATTGTCAAGCCGAAGAATTGCTTTTGGAAACGATTGGATTAAAAGATTTCCAACCTTCGCGGGAAGGAAAGAATATTAAGAATTTCAAAGAATCGTTTCTTTCAACAGGCAGGTTGGATGCAGAATATTATCAGCCGAAGTATGAAGAAATTGAAAATAAGGTAAAGACTTACTCTAATGGGTACTCATTAATCAAAGAACAGTTTAAACAAAACAAACAAATTATTGCCGTACACAAAAACACTATAATTATTCTGAGATAGGAGACATAAATATTGAAAATGGTTCTTTTGTGTATGCATTGATTGATACTGAAAACTTACCGGATAATGCAAAAATTAGAAGTAACAAGAACGATGTTTTGATATCAAAAGTTCGACCCAATAGAGGCGCAGTTGCTATAGTTAATGAAGATATTCAAGATTTTGTTGTTAGCGGCGCGTTTACAGTATTAAAAGAAAATAGCGCCTATAAGAAAGAAACCCTTTTTGTGCTGTTGAAAACTGACGTTTATAAGGAATGGCTGCTAAAATACAATGTAGGAACTTCTTATCCTGTTATCAAAGATGATGACATATTAAATTTCCCCATTCCAATGATTGAAGATAATATTCAACAACAAATTGCCGAACTAATCGAAAAAAGTTTTTACCTTTGCAGAGAAAGCGAACGGTTATTGAATGAGGCTAAATGTATGGTGGAGGGGGAGATAGATTAGTTGAAGATGAATTTTGTGGGCATGTTGAATAATATAAATATTAGATTGGGACAAAATAATGGATACAAATTTTTTCTATAAGAAATTGGGGTTCGAGCAATTGTTGAATTGTTCTCAGGTGGCTGTTTCTTATCCCGAATATCAGGAAATGGAAAAAATTGGAGCGGATAAAGTATATTTTTCGGGAGATTTTCCGGCAATATTATTCAAAGAAGTAAGATCTTTCAAAGAACAGGAATTGAGAGAAATTGCCGAAATCCAGCGCAAAGTTTGGAATTACAGAAAGATAATATTCCTGTTCGCTATGTCAGATACAGAGATCAGGATATACAACTGCTACGAAAAACCCGAATATTTGAAACCGGATGCGGATGTCAATGCAGAACTTAAATCATACGAAGTTTTTAAAACACAAAAAGACGATAACGCTAATTTAGAAATATTAGTCGAATTGTTCTCACAGGTTGGGGTCGATTGCGGTTTGCTTTGGACAAGCGACTGCGGTATTCGCGAAAAAGTGAATGTGCAAAGGCGAATAGACCGATATTTGGTGCAAAGCCTTCTAGAAACTGCTGAAGAATTGAATAAAACCATTCACAATAAAGACATTGTACACGGTTTGCTGATGCGCTCGCTGTTCATTCTGTATCTTGAGGACAAAGGCGCAGCAAAGGAAGCCGGACTTTACAGGCAAATAAAAGAAGACGCCGAAAGTTATTTTGACATTTTGGATGATGTGGATGCAACCTACAAACTGTTTTACAAACTTCACGATCATTTTAACGGCAATGTATTTCCTGTGATTGAGGGCGAGCAAAAATCAGTTACAGCAAAACATTTGCAAAAAATCAAAAATTGCTTTATCGACGGCGACGTATCCGGAAATCCGAAACTGTTTGAAAATTGGAGACTCTTTGATTTCAGCTTTATTCAAATAGAGCTGTTGAGCGAAGTGTATGAAAACTTTTTGGGAGAGCTTGATGAAAAAAAAGCGAAAGGACAATTTTATACGCCATATCCTTTGGTTGAACTTATGCTGAAGAATAAACTCCCTACTAAAAATAGAACAAACTATACGGTCAAAACGCTGGATATAGCCTGCGGATCGGGCATTTTTCTGGTTGAGAGTTATAAACGCCTGATTCGACGGTGGAAAAACGCTAATTCCCATAAAAAAATTTCTTTTACAGAGTTGCGGGATATTCTTGTCAATAACATTTTTGGGATAGAAATTGACCCGTTGGCAATTAAAGTGGCAGCATTCAGCCTTTATTTGGCGTTAGTAGAACAGTTAGACCCCAAAACACTCTGGATAGAAAATGAATACCGGCTACCTTATCTGATTAATAA
This sequence comes from Dysgonamonadaceae bacterium, assembly GCA_031260045.1. Lineage (GTDB taxonomy): Bacteria > Bacteroidota > Bacteroidia > Bacteroidales > Azobacteroidaceae > Azobacteroides. Next base: position 2,478 of record JAIRKO010000035.1, read on the forward strand.
TCCCAATGATCCGTCTCTTAAAGGTAAACAAGGGAAAAATCTGTGGTGCAGGGATACTATCAAAGATATTGATGCGAAAAAATTCATAATTAAAGCGGATCTGCTTGTCGGCAATCCTCCGTTTGGGACAGACCCGAAAGAAATAAGTCCGGAAATCAAAAGTTATTTAAACAAACGGAAATATGCTCAGGAAAAAGTTCTTGCATTCTTGGATAAGGCAGCTCAATTCATAAATGATGAAGGCAAAATCGCGTTGATTTTCAACACGAAAATCTTGACCAACACAAACAAAAAATATCAAAATTTCAGGAAATGGCTGTTTAATGAGATGTATGTTGAAAAAGTATATAATCTGTCTGTTTTCAGGAAAGCGAAAAAAGATTTTGGCGGACAACTGTTTAACTCGGCTACGGTCCCTGTCAGCATCGTTTACTATCAAAAAGAAGTTCCACAAACAGCTTCCGATACCATTGAATATTGCGCCCCTAAAACGTACGTAAAGTCGAATATCATTGACGGGCTGGTTATTGACAATACCGACATAAAATTTTTGCCAAGGCATGAATGTCAAAAGCCGGATACCAAAATATGGAAAATTGCGATGTGGGGAAATCAGCAGGATTTTATATTTTGGAATAGATTGATAAAGAGTGTCTCGTCTCTTGCATCCGATACAAAATGGATGGCAGGAAGAGGGCTTTGTTCTGACAGTAAAAAACTGGATTTCGTGCCTGATAAGATTATTCAAACAGAAGCGATACACAGATACTATACGGATAATAATGCATTGAAAGAGAATAAAATATATTATCGTAAAGACAATAATAAGGCTTTATTTACGCCCCCGTATATTGTGATAAAAAAAGGACAGCACGAACGTAAAATTACAGCCTCGTTAATTGATTATCAGGCATATTGTGCTTCAGGCGTATATGTTTTTAATGGGAATGGGAATAATGTACCCTTAAACATAAAAAAGACTTTAGTTGCTTATTTCAATTCAGACATAGTCAGTTACTGTTTATTTTTATCAAGTTCTTCCTGGGGTATTGAACGGGAACAAATTTTCCTGAAAGAGTTATTAGACCTTCCTTCTGCTTTTTCTTCACAAAATACTGAAAATATTATAATTGCACAATGTTTTGATAACATAACCTCCCAATTGATATCCACCTTACCTGATCAACAAATCATATCGGAGAATGAAATCATCATAAAAAACGAACTTTTCAAAGTACTTAATATTAGCAAAAAAGAACAAATATTGATTGAAGACACATTAAAATACAGTCTTGATTTATTTGAGCAGGGCGAAAATTCCATCGGCTTCCATCGGACTTTAAAGGATGAAAATGAAGCTTATGCCAATATGATTTGTGACGAATTAAATGAATTCCTGCAACATTCCCCTCTTAAAGTCAGCGCTGCCATATATGACGTTCAACGGAATGACCCGCTTAATTTGGTGGTATTGTCTTTTGGCAAAAATAAAAAGAACATTGTTGTCAAAGATGTATCCGATTTGGCTCCTGCATTAAAAATATTGAACGATTATTCATTGCAGGAAACAGGCCAGAATATCTATGTAAGAAAACAATACTGGTATTACGACGATAATGACAGGATATATTTGATAAAACCAAATCAAAAGCGCTTTTGGACACGCTCTCAAGCAATAGATGATGCAATGTCACTCATAATTGAAATAGTCAATATGAAAAATCAGGGATGAGTAGGAAAACATTAAATAAGACAATCGTAAATTCATTTAATGATGAATTTGAATGGAGATGCATGAGTTTGCTGATAGAATCATGTGTTTGTGCGAAGTTTAACTATAATATTAACATTGATTGCGAAGAAGAATATATCTCTGCTGTTTTATTAGATTACATCGATAAATGTCCGCAAGCTGCTGAATGGCAGATTGATATTGCTCCGGAATACCGCATATATAAAGATGAAATTTTAAAAAGGAAAAAGTCCGCAAAATCTGCTCCAAGAATAGATTTTAGATTTAGTAGATGGACAGAAAGTGCCAAACTGTCCTATTTTGTCGAAGCCAAAAATTTGATAGAAACAGATACGCCTAAAGAAGAAAAGAAAGGCAAAAAAGGAAATACAATCACCATTTCAGCAGATAACCTACACAAACGCTATATTAGAACAGGGATTGACAACTATTTATCAGAAAAATATCCTGCCAATGGCTGTTTAGTAGGCTATATCCTTCAAGGGAAAACGGAAAATATCATTAATCGTTTGAATCGTTGCTTGTACGATTTTAACAGATCTGCAGAAATACTGCAAAAACAATCTTTTAATTTGAAAGATTTTGACGAATGTTATACTTCTACTCATGGCGACGTTTCTATTGAACATTTGATGTTTAATTTTACTTTCAATTAATCCATGCCATACAATCCCGACATACTCGTCGCAGCATTCGCCTGAAAGGATACGATTATTCGCGGGAAGGATTGTATTTTATTACGATATGTGTGCAAAATCGGCATTGTTTGTTCGGGAAAATCACGAACAACGAAATGTTGAATGAATACGGTAAAATTGCATATAATGAATGGTTAAAAACGCCAAATATTCGTTCCAATATTCAATTGGATGTATTTATTGTAATGCCCAACCACATACATGGCATTATCGTCATTACCGACAATGCCGCTGGTAGGGGCGTATTGCATACGCCCCATGACGATACGCCCCATGGTGATACGCCGGCATCCAACAAGGGCGTATTGCATACACCCCATGACAATACACCGGCATCCAACAAGGGCGTATGCAATACGCCCCTACGGTCGCCGTCAAACACCGTCGGGGCGATTATTCGTGGATATAAATCCGCCGTAACAAAACAAATGCACGAATTGGGATTTTTTGACGCCATTTGGCAACGCAATTATTACGAACACATCATCCGAAATGAACAGGAATATCTAAACATTTCCAATTACATTATTCGTAATCCCGATAATTGGCTAAACGATAAATTCTACCCAATATGCTCGTAATCCAAGACACAATAATCAGCCCCGACGTGCTGGAAGAATACTTCCAATGCGATTTATCCGTATGCAAAGGCATTTGCTGCCGAGAGGGCGAAGCGGGTGCGCCGGTGGAAAAAGACGAAGCGGCGCGGCTGGAAGAAATCCTGCCGCTGGTTTGGAACGATTTACCCGTTCAATCAAGAGAAGTGATTAAAAAACAGGGTGTTGTGTACACGGATGACGACGGGGATTGCGTTACCTCCATCGTGAACGGGGAAGAGTGCGTCTTCGCCTATTGCGACGAAAACGGGTGTTACAAATGCGCCATCGAAAAAATATCCCGCGAAGGGAAAACCGATTTTAACAAGCCTGCGTCCTGTTACCTGTATCCGGTGAGGGTCGTTCAATACAAAGATTTTCGGGCGGTTAACTATCACCGGTGGAGTGTTTGCGAGGCGGCGCGGGAAATGGGAAAAGCCAACGGGATGAAAGTTTACCGGTTTTTGCAAGCGCCTTTGATTTGGAAATTCGGCGAGGAGTGGTACGAAGAATTAGAGAAAAACGCATCCGTTTCATAAAAACAAACCAGCGAGAAACCCCAAAGCAAGTAAAAGACCGAACACCATTGCGTTCATGGCGGTTTGCCCCAATATCCTGTTCAACTCCCGCCCGTTTCCGATGCGAACCATTTCCCGCCATGTTTTAATATGCAAAAACAGGTAAACAAACGGAAAAACAGCCGCCCACACAGCATTGTCAGTCAGGAAATACAGGCAACAAATCACGGCTGAAACCCCGTTAAACAGATAAAACCGGCGACCGAATTTCTCGCCGAACAGGACAACCGTTGTTTTCTTCCCCGTTTTCGCATCCGAATCCCTGTCGCGGTAATTGTTCGCCACAAGGATATTGACGATTACCAAGCCGACGGCTATCCCGCAAACCGTTACCGGCAAATCCCATCGCAAAGCCTGCACATAATAGGTAAACCCCGCCGGAATAATCCCGAAAAAGAAAAACACGCAAACGTCGCCCCAACCATGACTGGACAAAGGATAAGCCCCGCCGGAATAAGCAAGCGCAAATACGGCAATTGCCATCCCCGCGAAAATCAGTTCCCATCCGCCGTAACGCAAAAGGGACAAACCGAGCAGCAAATCCGCCGCGAGCAATCCGACGGTTACGCGAAGCATCGTGCGGGGCGCAATCCAACCTTCGGCAACCGCCCGTTTCGGACCCGAACGTTCCGCATTGTCAATGCCTTTTTTATAATCGAAATAATCATTTGCAAAATTGGAAACTATTTGCGCCGTCAGGGCAAAGAGGAGGCAAATAAGCGCAGGCTTCCAATAGAAATAACCGTCGCGGAACGCCAGCGCTGAGGCTACAATCACGGGCGTCGCCGCCGCCGTCAAAGTTTTCGGGCGGGTAGCGGAAAACCATTGCTTTGCTGTTGTTTTGTTCATAACCGGTTGAAAAAAGTCTCGATGTTTTCCGCCAACGCCGCCATAGACGGAAAAACAACGCTCGCCCCCGCATCCGACAAAACCTTGTCGGGCAAAGGACCGGTATTGACGGCTATCGTATAAATGCCCGCGGCAACTGCCGACCGTACGCCCAGCGGCGCATTCTCGACCGTAATCGCTTCATCGGCTTTTACGCCGGCTTTTTCCAGCCCCAAAAGATACGGTTCGGGATGCGGTTTCCCGAATTTAACGTCGTATCCCGTAACCATCAAATCTTTTTCAAAACAATGGAGAAAATCCTTATCCAGACTGTCGTACAAAGTGGGCTGCCCCGAACCGGTAACAACTACCCGTTTCAGTTTGCGCTTTTTCACGGCTTCCAACACTTCCCGCGCGCCCGGCATGGGGCGGGGAATTGGGTTTAATTCTACAAAACGTTTGGATTTTTGAGCGTAAATGCGTTGTTTTTCCTCTTCGGTAGCGTCGTGTCCGTAAGCGCGGTTGAAAAAAATATCTATCGTCGCCGCGCCGGTCATTCCTTCAAAGAGGTAGTAATCGTCGGGATTGGAGTTCATCCCCAGCGACAATACGGTTTCGTGCCACGCCTGCACGTGAGCGGGCATGGAATCGTATAAAACGCCGTCCATATCGAATAAAAACGCTTTTACCATATATGAGTTACGAGTAAATAGTTACAAGTTACGAGTTAATAGTTACGAGTAGATGCCCCTACTTGTAACTTGTAACTATTTACTCATTCAGGCTTTTTGAGCAACGCAAACATATTCTTCTTATACGCCTCCACGCCCGGCTGGTCAAAAGGATTCACGCCAAGTATGTAACCGCTTATTCCGCAGGCTCTTTCAAAGAAATAAAGCAACGCGCCCATATAATATTCATTCAATTCGGGAAGTTCGATTTTGATGTTGGGAACGCCCCCGTCCACATGCGCGGTTTGGGTGCCGAGTTCCGCCATTTTGTTCACATAATCCACCCGTTTTCCGGCTAAATAGTTCAACCCGTCGAGGTCTTCCGCGTCTGTCGGCACTTCGACGCAGTGGTTGGCATTCAGAACAGAAATCACCGTTTCAAAAATAGTGCGTTCGCCTTCCTGTATCCATTGTCCCATGGAATGCAGGTCGGTAGTGAAATCGACCGACGCGGGGAAAATCCCCTTGTGTTCTTTGCCTTCGCTTTCGCCGAAAAGTTGTTTCCACCATTCGGAAACATAATGGAGTTTGGGGTTGAAATTGGCAAGAATTTCCGTTTTTTTACCCTGTTGGTACAGCAAATTGCGGGTAACGGCGTAAATGGCAGCCGGATTGTTTTCAAAAGCAATGTCTTTTCCGGTTGCTTTTTCCATAAAAACGGCGCCATCAATCAATGCCTGAATGTTGATTCCGGCAACGGCAATCGGCAACAAGCCAACGGGCGTCAACACCGAGAAACGACCGCCCACGTTGTCGGGAATCACGAATGTTTTGTAACCCTCCCTATCGGCTAAAGTCCGCAGTGCGCCACGCGCCGCGTCGGTAACGGCGACAATCCTGCCCACCGCTTCGTTCTTTCCGACGGCTTCTTCCAACTGTTTTTTCAGGATACGGAACGCCAAAGCCGGTTCGGTCGTTGTTCCCGATTTGGAAATATTAATGATGCCAAAAGATTTTCCGACAAGGAATGTCGACAATTCGTGCAGATAATCTTCGCCGATGTTGTGACCGGCATACACGACGAGCGGACGTTTGCCGGTCAGACTGTTGAAAGCGCCCGACAGAGCGTCAATCACGGCTTTTGCGCCCAAATAACTCCCCCCGATGCCGATGACGACAACGATTTCGCAGGTGGAACGGAGCATATAAGCCGTTTGTTGAATATCGTCGACGACAGACCGGGAGATGGAAGACGGAAGATGCAGCCAGCCAAGGAAATCGTTACCCTTGCCGCTGCCGTTTTCCAAACTGAGATTGGCTTCTTGCGCCGTCGCCGCGCATGAAAAAATTTGTTTTTCCGGGACAAAATCGAATACTTTGTCAATGTTGAGTGTAATTTGTTTGTTGTTCATATTTGTTATATTTTAATTTTTGCTGCAAAGATAGTAATTAATGGTTAATGATTAGTGATTAATGGCTAAGCAATCCAGAAAAAAACAATATGAATTGTCGCAATATATCCGTACTTTTGCGAAGCAAAAAACATATTTCATAATTATATATGAGAGCAATCCGCCCCAAAAAGTCATTAGGACAACATTTTTTGAAAGACTTGTCCATCGCGGAACGCATTGCCGGCGTTTTGCCCGAAACGTCCGAATTGCCGGTATTGGAAGTCGGCCCCGGCACAGGCGTATTGACCCGCTTTTTGTTGAAAAACAGGCAACCGCTAACGGTCGTCGAAATCGACCGGGAATCGGTTGCTTACCTCAACGCGCATTATCCCGAATTGCAGGGGCGAATCATCGAAGCCGATTTCCTGACGCTGGATTTGAATGCTTTATTTCCCGCCCCGTTTGCCGTAATCGGAAATTATCCTTACGGCATATCGACCCAGATTTTCTTTAAAGTATTGGAGTATCGGGATAAAATTCCCTTTTGCGCGGGCATGTTGCAAAAAGAAGTTGCCGAAAGATTAGCCGCCCCGACCGGTAAAAAAGCCTGCGGAATCATCACCGTGCTTTTGCGGGCTTGGTACGACGTGGAATACCTTTTCACCGTCGAACCCGAAGTGTTTGACCCGCCGCCCAAAGTGAAATCCGCCGTCGTCAGGATGACGCGAAACCGCCGGACGGAACTGGGTTGCGACGAAACGCTGTTCAAAACCGTCGTAAAAACCGCATTCAACCAAAGGCGGAAAACCTTGCGCAACTCCCTGAAATCCCTTTTGGGAGCGAACAGCGACATTGCCGCTTTGCCGGTTTTCAACAGGCGACCGGAGCAGTTGTCGGTGGAGGAATTTGTTGAATTGACTAATATACTCAACGTCCCATCCACACATTAAAATATTTTACTTTGCATCGTTATTTGTACGCCAAGCCGCGAAGCCGCAAATAACCCCGCGATGCCGGTACTTTTCGCGCCTTCGCGCCTTAGCGTACATTATATTTATCATCATGAAAAGGCTCATCCCATTCATATCCATCCTGTTTATAACCGCCACCGCCAAGAGCGACAACTACCTGTACGGTCACGGCAGGCACATGATTGTAAACGAGCACTACCCTAACGGAACCACCTATACGGTTACCCCCAATAATGGCATAGTAAATATTCAACTGGAAGATACTTACATAAATTTGCGCGGATATAATCCGCCGGGCATAGAAAAAGACGCTAAACCCTGTATTGATATACAGGAAGGGAATCAGGTAAGAATTATTTTAAGAGGCACAAGCGAGTTGTGGGGCGGCTTCTGTTGTCCGGCTATTAGAGTGCATCCCAAATCGCAGTTGTTTATAGACGGTCGCAACGCAGCGGAGGGCGGTGAAGCGGACGGCGGTACATTAATAGCGCATGGCGGCCCATACAATCATATGAGTATGTATTATCCCGGAGGAGGTTGGGAGAAAAGAGGATATATTATCGCCGGAGGCTCCGGAATAGGCGGGGGTTGGGATTATGCCAAAGCGGATAATTGGCCTTCAAATTACGACAAATACTATACTTGGAATTTTGAAATACCACATGGAATGGATGCATCGGATTTACCTTATATGCCTGATGAGTATGTAGCTACTGATTGGAGTGGAATTCGTACTATATGGTCGAAAGGTTACGGAGCCTGTGGGGATATAATTATTTTGGGCGGAACGGTGGAGGCTTACGGCGGCGGATTTGCGCCCGGAATAGGTCCCGCGGGCAATTATACGAAAGGGGGGCGTATCGAAATAGCCGGCGGCAACGTGTATGCCAAAGGCGGTATGCAGGCGTCGGGTATCGGATGCGCCGCAGAGAGTTATGTATATGGAATAAAGGTAAGCGGCGGGAATGTAACCGCAGAAGGCGGCGGTGGAGATGGCAGTACAAGCGCACCGGGCATCGGCGGGGCAGGCCCCCACAGCTATATAGAGCATATCAATTTAGAGGGCGGCAATATTACCGCTCGGGCGAAGAACAAAAATGCGGTCGGTATCGGCGCGGGGCGAGACAGCAAAATAAACCACATTAATATATGGTCGGGCGCAACCGTAACGGCTGAGAGCAATCGGGAGAGGATTCCGGCAATCGGCGCATTGGACGGCAGCGCCATTGAACATATCCAAATTTTCGGCGGGAATGTAACAGCCAAAAACGGGATTGGTAAGGCAGGCGACGTGACGAATTTGGTAATAAGCCGTATCTATCTCCATTCGGGAGCAAAAATTGATGTATCCGCAGGCGGTGTGCAGAGAGGTAGCTCTACGGGTGGAGGTGGCTGGAAAACATATCCCGACAATATAGCGAATGCCGGCGACCTTTTTAATCACAAATTACCGACTTTGGGGGTAGTCGATAATACTCAGTTGATAACCGAACCGGGCGTTGCTATAAACCCCCCTGCTCATTTGCTTTATCCCCCGGGTGATCACCCTCTTTATCCGGACGGTTTTTTTGATAATGTTCCCCACATGGATTTACCGGACGGCAGAAAGATAACCGAGTACTACATGTTACAGTTTATCGACCCGAATATTACGCACGTCAGGGGTTTAACCTTTAAGGTAGGCGATGATGTACACGCGCCGCTTGCCGGCGATAGCCACACTTTGTTTGACAACAAGGTGTATCCGCTGTATTTCTTTTCCTCCCCGCAAACGGGGGCGGTAACCGTGTATCGAAACGATACCCTGATTTATAAGGAAACCGGGCGAGTTACCCGTCGAAACCACCACGCCATTACTTTACGCAAACTTTCCCGCGTGGGTTTTGATTTAACCGGCACAGTAACCGCCGTAAACCGGAAAATTCGCTATCAGGGCGAACTTCACCCCAATTATAGCCGCATTGTTGATGGCGATGACGATATAACGTTTCTCGTTCACGGGGCGGATACGGGCGATGTGCCTAAGTATTACTACACGTGGTACAAAGCGGATAGCGTAGTGGATAAAGGATTGAATAAGCATACTTATACCGTCGACAGACGGGTCGGCGAGGACGTTTCGGGCTATTCCGTGCGGTTGGAGCCGGTCGGCGATTTCACGTTTACGCTGAACAATAACGTACAAAAAAGTTTCACGGGGCTTGATACCTTTCAAACCGTCGGCAATCGTTATTACTACAAGCCCGCCAGTTCAAGGAATTTGCGGGTTGAGGTGGAAACAGGCGAGCGGGTCGCCTACCAGGCGGCGACTTTTTATAACTGGAACATATCCGGTTTGGTGAACGGGACAAGCGAGGAACAAACCTTTGTATACGGCTCGACCGACAGCATATTCAGCAACACGTTTGTAGATGAAATTACCGCTCTTTCCGTTCGTTCCCTGCCTTTGGTTCGGTTTAATTTAAATTCGGATGCGCTGCTTTCCGGCATATCTTATACCGGCAAAGTATTAAGGAACAACCTTGTTGATGGCAGCGACTTCCTCCTTATAAACCAACCCATAGTTCCCGGCGACACGGTAACCATCAAAACCGATTACGGCGGGGAACGCATCTTTGCAAACTATCGGGGCGAGCCGATAAATCTCCCTACAAATTGTTCCTATTATGTCGTATCTCCTTCGGAAAATGTCGATTTTGCGCATGACAACAACGCAAACGATTTGGGAAATCATATCCCCGGCGATATCCGCCTGTTGGGTAGTAATAACAGGCGTTTTGTGTTCACCGCGCCCGAAGAAATAGACGGCAACGCCGTAACCGAATACTATTGGACGTATACCGATGCGGCGGGCGTACACAACGACACGACAACCGATAACACGCTGATTTTAGAGAATTATAACTTGCATTCTGCATTGGAAGTTCGCGTCGTCGGCTATAGTTTTACGTATACCTTAAATGTCGTCAAATCAGGCTTCGCCGCAGATAGCGTGCAAGTAAGAACTTATATCCGGAAAAACGGCGCGGACTCGCTTGTTAACAACACGGACACTTTGCTGCCGGGCGGGCAGGTAGTGATTAAATGCGCCGGTGGGCAACTGAGAAGATATGCGATCACGGTAAACAATATCCCCGTAACAATCAATTCCAACACTGAAACCGAATATGTTGTGGGCGATTTTCATCAACCCGTAAACGCTACGGTGCGTATTGAACTGTCGCCGCGCACCGACGTCGCCGGTTATCGGTACAAAACCGCCGCCGGCGCTGTGGTGGACATAACCGGCGATACCACCTCCGTGCCGATCAACGTTAAGGCGATAAAACTCTATCCGGTCGCATCGCCCGAAAA
>JAIRKO010000046.1 GCA_031260045.1 Dysgonamonadaceae bacterium
AATCTCGGTTCGACACCGTATTCCAACCGGGCTACACAACTAAGGAAAGGGGATGGGGACTGGGTTTGTCGCTCGTCAGGCGAATTATCGAATCGTATCACAAAGGGAAAATTTTTGTATATAAATCGGAAATCGGGAAAGGGACTACTTTTCGGATGGAGTTGCGAATTATTTGATGTGGAGCATTATTAAATATGTGTGAAAAATTAAATTATATTTTATTCTGAACTAATTTATGAACACTTACTTAATCAACTTGAATTACTTAACATGAAACAGACAAAAAACATTTCGGAAAACAAAAACTATACGGCAATAAGTATAGGCGGTTTGGATAATTTGGCGGATTATTCATTTATCCATCCTACGACAAATCAGGAAGTAAGGGGCAAAGTTTTTGTCAAGGAAGCGACTAAGGCGACCGGAACGGAAATCTCGTTCACAAGATTGCCGCCAAAAAGCGAATTGCCTTATTTCCACATCCATAACAAAGATGAGGAAACCTACATCATCGTAAAAGGGGCGGGATATTATCAGGTGGACGACGATTGCTTTCCCATCGCCGAAGGAAGCGTAATCAGGGTCGCGCCCGGCGGCAAAAGGGGATTGTGCAATACGTCGAATACGGAAATGATTTACATCTGCGTTCAGTCCAAAGAAAACTCGCTGAAAGAACATACGACGGACGACGGCAAACGAATTGCCGTTGAACCGAAATGGAGGGAATAAATGGAAAGATATTTCATCTACCTGTCATACAACGGCGCCAACTACTGTGGTTGGCAAAACCAACCCAACGGCGTTTCCGTGCAACAAAAAATAGAAGAAAGTTTGCGTATCCTTTTGCGGGAACCCGTTCCCATCACCGGCGCAGGGCGCACCGACACAGGCGTTCATGCCCGCATGATGGTCGCGCATTTCGATTGGGACGGTGTGATTGGCGAACTCGTCGAACCGCTGAACCGCATTTTACCGCCCGATATTTCCATTTATAAAATCGTCCGCGTTTCACCCGAAGCGCACGCCCGATTTGACGCCCTTTCGAGGACTTACCAATATTACATTTCGTTCCGAAAAACCCCGTTCGATTATCCTTTTCGCTACCGCATTCGCCATCCGTTGAATTTCGACGCGATGAACGAAGCGGCTTCCATCCTCTTTGAATACGCCGATTTCACGAGTTTCAGCAAATTACACACGGATGTAAAAACCAACCTGTGCCGGATTATCCGCGCCGAATGGACGCAAACCGACGATGGCGGGATATTTACCGTTACGGCAAACCGTTTTTTGCGGAATATGGTGCGTGCGATTGTCGGCGCTTTGTTGGACGTCGGGCGGGGAAAAACGTCCGTTCGGGATTTCAGGGATATTATTGAATCCAAAGACAGGGGGAAAGCGGGGAGTTCCGTTCCGGGAAATGCTTTGTTTTTGACGTATATTGAGTATCCGCAGGAAATTTTTTTAAGAACTAATAGTTAAGAACTTGGTATTAAAACTCTTAGTTCTTAACTCTTAGTTTTTTTTAGTTCTTCAACTTCCTGCCTGTGCCGTTCCACTTCGCGCAGTTGCGCTTCAAAATCTTCGTGATGCTGCCGGTCGAGCGCTTCGACAAGGTCGTCGGTAGAGAGGGGCATTGAGAAAGTGGGCGCGGGACCAAAGGTGGGCGCATCGTCCACGTGGCGGAGAAATGCGGCTTTGATTGCAAACTGCTTTCCGCGAGAGCCTTTTGGCATTTCTATTTTGTTGTGCAAATGGGTGGTAGTCTTGTTATAGACTTCGGTGTTGCCGTCGACAGAGCGGATCACAATCACCGCCATGGTTACGCCCTGCGGCCAGCCGTGATTGACGAGCGCGGCGTTTTCGCCTGCCGCCTGGTCGACGACGACATGGATAAAATCTTCGTTTATTACTTTCACTTTTACTTCGGCAAGCGCGTCGGTGGCTTCCTTGCGGCTGTGGAATCCGCCTGTTTCTCCCGGCAGGAAAAAGCCGAGCGCATGTACGTCTTCAACCGTCAGTACGCCGGCGTAGTGCTGCGTATACACCCATGCTTTAATTTGCGTGAGGCAGAAACCTACGGTGGATTTGAGCAGCCCGTTGCGCATGTTCCGGTCGAGGGTGGAAGCGCGGTTTGAACGGCATTTTGGAATTAAATCGGCAAGTTCGTTGCGGTGGTCGGTGAGATTGCTCAGCATCTCTTCGGGAACGCTCCATTGCGTTCCGTTGTCTTTCAGGAGATTAAAGAGGTTGTCGATGTTGCTGAACTGCTCGTCGATGGTGCCGTGCCACCGCCGGATGTTGGCAATTATTTCGTCGGAGATGTTGGCATAAGTAACCGCCCCCATCGCAAAAGCAATGGTGAATACTTCGCCGTCAGGCAGGAAAACGCCCCAAGCGGGAAAGCAGGCAAAAAACAAACATACCAAGCCGAAAACAACGCCGGCAAAAAAAATCGAATTTCCAATAATTGTTTTCATTTCTTTGATTATTAAAAGGTTATTGCTATTGAATATAAAATCAACAAGTGCAAAAAGCAAAAAAATGCTTCGGATTTTGTTTTTATCTCTCACGAGTTTTTTTC
>JAIRKO010000008.1 GCA_031260045.1 Dysgonamonadaceae bacterium
TATTTTCCGGATTAACCGCATCGCCTGGTATCTTGAATCCCAACGAATCGACGCCTTTGTTGAGAATATCCAGCGCTTTTTTGTTGGCTCCGGCAAAATCGGCAACATCAATGTCCTGACGGACAAACCAACTGTTCGCGTCCTTTTTCGTTCCGCGCACGTAGGGATATGCGCCGGGCAGCGTTTCGGCTGCTTTCAAGCCCGCAATGTCTTCGGCGCGATAAAATGGGTTCACGTTAAAACCCTCGCTGGTTCGCCAAACGAGTTTTTTCTCAAAATCGACGCCTTTGAGGTCGGCAACGATTTTTTCCATCCACGCTCCGGTGGCGACCGGTGGAAACTCCGGAAAAAGTTTTTCTTTCGCGCTATTCATAAGTGATGTTTTATTAAATATATGTGTACAAAATTGAATTATATTTTTACTTTGTATTAATTAGTGCATTAGTGGCAAATAAAAATTAATAGTTGCCGCTAATGCACTAAGTCGGGTATTTATTGCCGATTTTAGCGCAGCAAAAGTACGACAAAATATTGAACCGGCAATGTGGAACGGAAGATTAAAATAGGCAAACGATTTATAAATCGCCGTCCCGAAAAACTGCACAGCAGTGAAACAATTACTCATATCAAGTTCAATTTTTTTTGTCTACAAGAGAAATCAAATCCCTGTAAATTCACGCAATTTGCCGACAATCTCCCCCGCCTCAACGCACTGCTGCTCCCCCGTCGCCATATTTTTCAACGTAATTTTCCCAGCCCCGATTTCATTTTCCCCTGCAACGGCAACAAAAGGAATGTGGTTGTCGTCGGCATAGGAAAACTGTTTTTTCAGCTTCGCCGCTTCGGGATAGATTTCGGCGGAAATACCCGATTTCCTTAACTCAGACAGTAGCGGCAAAAGATAATTCTCTTCCTTTTCGCCGAAATTCACAAACAACACCTGCGTTTGCCGCCCCGAATTTTCGGGATAAAGATTCAACTGATTGAGTACGTCAAAAATACGGTCAGCCCCGAAAGAAATGCCGACGCCCGAAACATCCGGCAATCCGAAAACGCCCGTCAAATTGTCGTACCTGCCACCGCCGGTGATGCTGCCGATTTCAACGTCAAGGGCTTTCACTTCAAAAATAGCGCCGGTGTAATAATTCAAGCCGCGCGCCAGCGTCAGGTCTAATTCCAAGACGGAATCAAGGGCGAGCAAATCTGTTTTGTTCAAAATGGTGTCGATTTCCGCGACGCCTTTCAGTCCCGTTTCGGAATTTTTAAGGATGTTTTTCAGTGCGTTCAGTTTCTCGCGATTCGACCCTGACAGCAGAATAATCGGCTGAAGTTGAGCAATCGCCGTTTCGGAAATCCCCCTTGCAGCCAGCTCTTCGTTGACTTTTTCCAAACCGATTTTGTCTAATTTGTCAATGGCAACGGTAATGTCCGTAATTTTTCCGGCTTCGCCGATTATTTCCGCAATCCCGCTCAATATTTTGCGATTGTTGATTTTAATGCAAACCCGAATGCCGAAGCGTCGATAAACTTCATCCATGATTTGAATTAGTTCGATTTCGTTCAGCAAAGAATTGGAGCCGATCATATCGGCGTCGCACTGGTAAAACTCGCGGTAACGCCCTTTTTGCGGACGGTCGGCGCGCCAAACGGGTTGAATCTGAAAGCGTTTGAACGGGAAGGTGATTTCGTTGCGGTGCATGACCACGTAGCGGGCGAAAGGAACGGTCAAATCGTAGCGCAAACCCTTTTCGCAGATTTTATGGGTCAGAAATGACACCGTCTTTCCGTTCAATAATTCGTCGTCGCTTATTTCCGACAAAAAATCGCCGGAATTTAATATTTTGAATAGGAGTTTGTCGCCTTCTTCGCCGTATTTTCCCATCAGCGTGGCAAGGTTTTCCATCGCCGGCGTTTCAATCTGTTTGAAGCCGTAGAGACGGAATACGCTGCGGATTGTGTCGAAAATATAGTTGCGTTTCGCCGTTTCTTCGGGTGAAAAATCTCTTGTTCCTTTGGGGATTGAGGGTTTTTGCATTGCTTTTTTGTTTGAGTTAAGAGTTTTTATTATTTTTAGTTCTTAGTTCCAATAAAAACTTTATCAATAATTTCATCCAAAGCCCGCAGCAAGCCGTCGGGGTCTTTGCCGCCAGCCGTCGCAAAATGCGCCTGTCCGCCGCCGCCGCCCTGAATGTGTTTGGCGGCTTCGCGAATGATTTGCGAGGCATTCAGTCCGTTTTTCGTTAAATCGTCGCTAATCATCAGCGTCAGCGAAGGTTTCGACTCAAAAGAAGTGCCGCCGACAAAACACATTTTTTCGAGAAACTCGCCCCGCAATTGGAAAGCAATGTCCTTGACGATTTCCGCAGGATATGAACCTTTGGCTACAAACAAATTAATGTCGTTCCTGATTTCTTTTCGGTCGATAATCAACTGTTTCAATCTTTGCGTTCGTTCTTTTATAAACGCTTCAGTTTGCTTTTTCAAGTCGGCGTTTTCTTCGATATATTTCCTGACGGCTTGCCGCAAATCCGCATTGTTGAGCAAATTGCGCAAATCGCGAATAATATCCTGCTGCAAATAAAAATGATTTTCGCATCCCTCACCGGAAACGGCTTCAATGCGCCGGACACCCGCCGCTATCGAACTTTCGCCGACAATCCGGAACGTGCCTATCCGCCCTGTGGAAGCGATATGCGTGCCGCCGCACAGTTCTATCGACGAACCGAAACGAACCACCCGCACCTCGTCGCCGTATTTCTCGCCGAACAAAGCCATCGCGCCCATTTTTTTCGCTTCGGCAATTGGCACGTGCCGCGATTCATTTAAAGGAATGTCTTCGCGGATTTTAGCTGTTACCTGTTTTTCGACCGCGCGGATTTCCTCGTCCGTCAATTTCTGAAAATGCGAAAAATCGAAACGCAGTATGTCGGGCGAAACGAACGAGCCTTTTTGTTCAACGTGTTTGCCCAAAACATTCCGCAACGCCTCGTGCAGCAGGTGCGTCGCCGTGTGGTTGCACTCTGCGGCGCGGCGTTTCGGGACGTTTATTTCGAGGAGAAAATCGTCTTCGGGATTTTCCGGCAGGCGTTGCGTAAGGTGCATGGAGAGATTGTTTTCCCGCTTCGTGTCAAAAATTTCGATTGCGGCGCCGGTTTCTTGGCGGCGGGGTGCAATCTTGCCGGTGTCGCCCACCTGTCCGCCCATTTCGGCATAGAAAGGCGTTCGGTCGAAAACAATCTGGTAAAATTCCGCATTTTTCTGTTTTACTTTGCGGTAACGCAGGATTTTTGCCTCCGCCGAAGTTTGGTCATAGCCCACAAATTCCGGTTCGCCGTCGCGAATGTTCACCCAGTCGCCGGTTTCGACGGTGGCGGCATTTCTTGCCCGCGCTTTTTGCTTTTGCATTTCGGCGTCGAAACCTTTCCGGTCGAGTTCCATTTTGTGTTCTTTCAGAATAAGTTCGGTTAAGTCGAGCGGGAAACCGTAGGTGTCGTACAGCGTGAAAGCATCTGCGCCGGCAATGCGTTTTGTCCCCGCATTTTTCGCTTCCAGCATGGTTTTATCAAGCAATTTGATGCCGTTTTCCAAAGTCCGCAGGAAGGCTTCTTCTTCTTCTCGGACAACTTTTCCGATCAATGTTTCTCCGTCGATTAATTCCTCGTAGGCATCGCCCATAGAAGCGATTAGCGCGGGTATCAGGCGGTACATGAAAGCCTGTTTTTGCCCCAGAAAAGTGTAACCGTAACGGACGGCGCGGCGCAAAATCCGGCGAATCACATAGCCTGCGCCGGCATTGGAAGGCAATTGCCCGTCGGTGATGGAAAAAGCAATCGTGCGGATATGGTCGGCGATAACGCGCATCGCCACGTCCGCGTGGGGGGTGTCGCCGTAACGGCAGGCGGTAATCCGCCCGATTTCGGCAAGCAACGGTTGGAAAACATCGGTATCGTAATTGGACATTTTCCCTTGTACAGCCATGCAGAGGCGTTCAAATCCCATGCCGGTATCAATCACTCTGCTGGGCAGGTTTTCGAGCGAGCCGTCGGCTTTGCGGTTGAACTGCATAAAAACGAGATTCCAGATTTCGATTACTTGTGGATGGTCGCGATTAACTAACGTCAAGCCGTCTGTTTTAGCCCTTTCCGCATCGGGACGGATGTCGATGTGAATTTCCGAACAGGGACCGCAGGGACCAACGTCGCCCATTTCCCAGAAATTATCTTTTTTGCTGCCGTTGATAATTCTATTTTCCGGCAGATATTCAGCCCAGTACGCGGCGGCTTCGTCGTCGCGGCTCAGATTTTCCGAAGGGCTTCCTTCAAAAACGGTTGCATACAGGCGGCTTTTATCCAACTGCAACACTTCGGTCAGGTATTCCCAAGCGTATGCGATAGCCTCTTTTTTGAAATAATCGCCGAACGACCAGTTGCCAAGCATTTCAAACATGGTGTGGTGGTAGGTATCGTGTCCGACTTCTTCCAAATCGTTGTGTTTCCCGCTGACGCGCAGGCACTTTTGCGAATCGGCAACGCGAGGGTATTTGGCGGGAACATTGCCCAATATAATGTCTTTGAATCGGTTCATGCCGGCATTGGTGAACATCAAAGTGGGATCGTCCTTGATAACCATCGGGGCGGAGGGGACGATTTTGTGGTTTTTACTTTCAAAAAAATCCTTGAAAGATCGGCGAATTTGGCTTGCGTTGAGTTGCAATTTTTCCATATATAATTTATTTCAATTTGTGATGTGTGAAAAATAATATGAACTAATATATGAACATTTACTTATTTTTTGCTAAAAGAATTTGCAAAAATACAATAAATAACTTACTTTTGCCTGCATTAATTTACAGATTTTAATTAAAAATGGGAAAAACTTCATATCAATTTAACAAGCAAACGTTGACCTATGACGAGGTTAACCATTCCATAGTCCAAAGAATTTTGGCTGTTTTTCGGCATCTGAGCGTCGGCATCGGGATTGGCGTCCTGTTGTTTATTTTTTCCATTTATGCAATAGATTCACCCCGTGAACAACTCCTTAAAAAAGAAAACCAGTTGCTGTTGGCGCAATACAGCCTCCTGTCCAACCGGATTGACGAATACCAGAAAGTATTGGACGATTTACAGGAACGCGACGACCACCTGTATCGCGCCACTTTTAATGCCGAACCGATTCCGATGACCATTCGGAAGCCGGGTTTCGGAGGAACAAACCGCTACGAACATCTTTTGGATATGCCGAACTCGGAATTGGTGATTTCTACCACCCGAAAATTGGACATCGTAACCAAAGCAATGTATGTGCAATCCAATTCTTACGACGAACTGATAGGGCTGATTAAACAAAAGGAGCAGCGAATGAATAACATGCCCGCCATTCGTCCGCTTTCGGGGAAACATATGAAAGGCATTTCTTCCGGCTTCGGAATGCGTATTCATCCCATTTTCGGGGTACTCAGAATGCACACCGGCATTGACCTGAACGCCGATTCGGGCAGTCCCATTTTTGCAACCGGCAACGGAACGGTCGAATCTTCCGGCTGGGAAGGCGGTTACGGGAATTGCATCGTTATTGACCACGGTTTCGGATTTAAATCGCTTTACGGACACTGTAAAGAACTGTTGGTGACGCCGGGAACAAAAGTTAAACGCGGACAAAAAATCGCTACGGTAGGCATGACCGGCGTCGCTTCGGGCAACCATGTGCATTACGAAGTGTTGGTGCGAGGCAGGCACGACAATCCGGTCAAATATTTCTTTATGGACTTGTCGCCCGCAGAATACAGCGAAATGTTGTACACCGCAGAACACCGGTAAACGATGTCCAAACTTTACTACACCATTTCGGAGGCAACGCAAATGTTTGATGGCGTAACATGCTCCATGTTACGCTATTGGGAAAAAGAATTCGGACTCCGTCCGCACAAAACCGAAAAAGGCTCCCGCCGGTACAATGAAAAGGATATTCAAACCTTTCGCCTGATTTATTATTTAGTGAAAACGAAAGGGTTAACTTTGTCCGGCGCTAAGCGGAAACTCAAGGAAAATCCCGAAACCGTTGTTCGTAATGAAGAAATTGTTCGCCGTTTGAAAGGCGTCGGTATTGAGTTAATGGATTTGGTGAAGGAGTTTGATGAGATGGAGAAAACGACTGCTCGGTTGGTTAATTGATGTTGTCGTTATTGCAGCGCTTCACTACGCCCGCAATTCCCTGCAGCAGTTCGTTTTTCAGAAGATCCCGCGTCAAGCGCGGGATGACGGGTCTTTTGAGATACGGTATATTTCTGGATTGTTTCACCACTTCACGGTTCGCAATAACGTGTACGGTACGGTGTTTTGACTTCGCCCCGTTATTCTTAATTTTCAAAACTCCCCAATTTCCTCACTTCATTTTCCCACGAAATAGAGCGGTTATCAATCCGTTTCTGCCGGTAAATAGCATTAATATCAATTTTTCCATCAATAATTCGCTGCAAAGAACGGCTCAAATCATTAGCATCATATTCGACAAGTTCACCCATCCCTTCCGCAATCAATTCTTTAGCGCAACCAATATCGGTCGACACGATATAATTATTAAAACGGAAAGCTTCCCCAATCACAATGCCGTAGGATTCGTAAATAGCCGTATGCACAAACACTTTTGAGCGGTTAAAATAATCATACAACTTTACTTTGTCATAAACAGCGCCGATAAAGCAAACATTATCCTTTAATTCAGGATTTTGATTGAAAAAAGAATCTATATAATCCTGAAAATCACATTCCGTTTTTTCTATTGGTCAGATAAACAAAACCTTGTAATCTTTTAAATCCGTTTTCGTCAAAGCATCTAAAAAAAGCTCCGTGTTTTTTTGTTTGGAACCATGGCGACCAACCGATATGATTAATTTCTCCTTTCGATCAACCGGCAATTCTTCGATATGATTAACCTGCATTATCTCTTCATCTATCCCCCAACGCATAAATGTCAATTTATCAGGTTTTTTCAGGAAAGGCTTTTGCTTTCTCAGAAAATCGTATATATCCGCCAATTCTATTGAGATTTTATCGACAGTTTCAACCATTTTAAATAAAATTTTACGAATGATGGAATTTTTAATTTTTATCATAAATTTGGATTCATCCCGAAACAAGGATTGCCAAACGCCGTACCCATCGCCGAAAATATAAAAAATTCCCTTGGGATTTCTCCATTTATATATCATGCCGATAATGAATGTTTGATAAGAAAAATGCACCCTGACAAGCACATCTATTTCTTTTGCATGTTTTAAAAAATACAGGAAAAAATACCATTCGCCGCCAAAAGAAAAACTTTTTCCTTTACCGGGGTATTTAAGCGGTTTTAACAAAGCGCCTTTGTAGTATTCGGGCAGTTTTGCATTGTTTTTATCTTGATGGAAAACAACGGTAACAAAAAAATTATGAATTTTCCCCAAATAATAAGGCAGGGGGAAAGTTTTTATTAATTCTACTTCGCTGAAAGACGCTGTGTTGAAGACTAAATTTTTCATGTGTCAATAAGAATATGTTTAATTAGTGCGTTATTTATAAATCGCAGTTTTTGCGAAAAAGCCCACCGTCATTGCGGGTGGAGTGGAGACCCGCAATTCCCTGCAAATTGCAGTCCGCTTTTCAGAGGATCCCGCGTCAAGCGCGGGATGACGGGAACAGCAGGCACAAAACCCCGCACACGCCACCCGCGAAGCGATGAAGCAATCCAAATTGCGCTACGATTTTCTCTGGATTGCTCAATCTTCGCCTTCGCTACTAATGGCTTCTGTGTTTAAATCATTCCACAGAAATTAAATTTTTCCCCGTCATATCAGCAGGCTGCTTCAAATTGAGGATGCTTAAAATACTTGGCGCAACGTCTGCCAATTGCCCGTTTTCCACTTTGACGTTTTTGTTTTCGGAAACGTAAATAAACGGAACCGGATTCAGCGAGTGGGCTGTGTTAGGCGAATTGTCGTCGTTCAGCGCATAATCGGCGTTGCCGTGGTCGGCGATAACAATGATTTCG
The DNA here is from genome assembly GCA_031260045.1 of Dysgonamonadaceae bacterium. Classification (GTDB taxonomy): domain Bacteria; phylum Bacteroidota; class Bacteroidia; order Bacteroidales; family Azobacteroidaceae; genus Azobacteroides. The sequence continues at coordinate 8,029 of JAIRKO010000008.1, forward strand.
TAACCGTTTGTTTTTGCCGTTTCGATTGTGTTGCGCAGACAGACATTTACCGCTGTTACCGCCTTTTCGATGGCTTCGTAAACGCCTGTGTGTCCGACCATATCGCCGTTGGCGTAATTGGCGACAATAAAATCGTATTGCCGGGTTTTAATGGCTTCCGTCAACCGGTCTTTTACTTCATACGCCGACATTTCGGGCTTCAAATCGTAAGTCGCAATCTTGGGAGAGGGAACGAGAATGCGGTCTTCGCCTTCGTAAGGCGTTTCCCGTCCGCCGTTGAAAAAGAAAGTTACATGCGCATATTTTTCCGTTTCGGCAATGTGCAACTGTTTCAAACCCAGAGAGGAAAGATATTCGCCTAAGGTATTATTCACATTATCTTTATCGAATAAAACATGCACGTTTTTGAACGTCGGATCGTAAGGCGTCATCGTGTAATATTGGAGGTTGGGAATCATGTGCATTCCTTGTTCCGGCATGTCCTGTTGGGATAGAACGATGGTCAGTTCTTTGGCGCGGTCGTTGCGGAAATTGAAGAAAATCACCACGTCGCCGGCTTCAACCGTTGCCACAGGCTTACCGTTTTTGACGCATACAATCGGCTTTATAAATTCATCGGTAACGCCTTCGGCATAAGACTGTTCGACCGCTTCCGCCGGATTTTCCGTTTGCGCGCCGGTTCCCGATACCAGCAAATCGTAGGCTACTTTCACCCTTTCCCATCGCTTGTCTCTGTCCATTGCATAGTAACGACCTATGATAGTGGCGATTTGTCCGGTTGTGGCTTTGAGATGCGCTTCCAGTTTGCGGATAAAACCGGCGCCGCTTTTGGGGTCGGTATCGCGTCCGTCCATAAAACAGTGGATAAACGTTTGGTCAATTCCATAGGTCTTGCTGATGTCGGTGAGTTTAAAAAGATGCTCCAAAGAACTGTGTACGCCGCCATTGGACACCAAACCCATGATATGGATTTTTTTGCCGTTCGTTTTTGCATAAGCATAAGCGTTTTTTATTCCGGGATTTTCGAGAATGGAATTGTCGCGGGCGGCGATATTGATTTTCACCAAATCCTGATATACCACACGACCTGCGCCGATATTGAGATGCCCTACTTCGGAGTTCCCCATTTGTCCGTCGGGTAAACCTACGTTTTCGCCCGAAGCCTGCAATTGGGAATGTGGATAGTTTTCCAACAGGTAATCCCAGTAAGGGGTTTCGGTAGAATATATTACGTCTCTTTTCGTTTTGTCTCCCAATCCCCACCCGTCGAGGATAACCAATAATGCTTTTTTATTTTCCATAAATTTATGTAATTATATATTTAACAGTTCTTTACCGTTACATATGCGATATGTTATGACATTCGCATCATGATTTTATTCGTTCGCAAATATACATAAAAGTCCGCACATAATTATGAGGCGATATATTTAAATTTTTACAAAAAGAACAACTAAATATTATGTAAAATCCGCCGACATTTTTATCTTTGCAGTTCAAAAAATAAAAAACAAGATGGCATTACAGGAAAAAAGTAAAACTCGAACAAAGAAAACGCCGGTAAACACAGAAGAAACCGGACGACTGCAACCGCAAGCCCGGGAACTGGAAGAAGCGATTTTGGGCGCACTGATGCTCGAAAAAGACGCTTACTCAATTGTCAGCGAAATACTTAAGCCGGAAAGCTTTTACGATAAATCCCACGAACTGATTTTTACGGCTATTCAAAATTTGGCTATCCAAGAAAAACCGGTCGATATCCTGACGGTGGTTGACCAGTTGCGGAAAGAAGGCACCCTCGAAGAAGTCGGCGGCGCATCCTATATTGCGCAACTTTCGCAAAAAGTCGTTTCGAGCGCGCATTTGGACTATCACGCCCGCATTGTGGCGCAAAAATACATCGCCCGCGAACTGATTTCTTTCTCTTCGCTGGTGGCGGGCAAAGCTTTCGACGAAACCAACGACGTGGACGACCTGATGCAGGAAGCCGAAGGCGAACTGTTTAAAATATCCCAACAGAATGTTAAAAAAGACGTTACCCACATCAATCCGCTACTCAAAGAAGCTTTCGATTTGATACGCGAAGCGGCGGAACGACCCGGCGGTTTGAGCGGTCTCCCAAGCGGGTTTAACGAGTTGGATAAAATCACCGCCGGATGGCAAAATTCCGATTTGATTATTATTGCTGCCCGTCCCGCCATGGGTAAAACGGCGCTCATCCTGTCGATGACTAAAAATATGGCTGTCAATTTCAATATTCCGGTCGGCGTTTTTTCTTTGGAAATGTCCAATGTGCAGTTGGTCAACCGTTTGATTGTGAACGTTACGGAACTGACCGGCGAGAAAATCAAAACCGGGCAGTTGGCGCCCTACGAATGGCATCAACTGGACAGCAAAGTGCGCGTATTGTACGACGCTCCGATTTACATTGACGATACGCCCAGCCTGTCGGTATTTGAACTGCGCACCAAAGCCCGCCGTTTGGTCAAGGAACACAAGGTTAAATGTATCATTATCGACTATTTGCAACTGATGAATGCCAGCGGGATGGCGTTCGGAAGTCGCGAACAGGAGGTAAGTATGATTTCCCGTTCGTTGAAAGGTTTAGCTAAGGAATTGAATATCCCGATTATAGCCCTGTCGCAGTTGAACCGAAGCGTGGAAACCCGCACGGGCAGGGATGGTTTCGATGCAAAACGTCCGCAACTGTCCGATTTGCGCGAATCGGGCGCAATCGAACAGGACGCCGACATCGTTTGTTTTATCCACCGCCCGGAATACTATAAAATCTATGCCGACGAGCAGGGAAACGACCTCACCGGCAAGGCTGAAATTATTGTTGCCAAGCACCGGAACGGTTCTACCGGCGATGTTTTGCTTGATTTTATAAAAGAATACGCCCGCTTCCAAAACTTGGGTGAAAATCAGTTGATTATGGAATATTCGTCGCGGGTGAACAGTCAGGAAAAGTTGATTCCTCCCGAAAAGGGCGGTGCGAAGAAGGTGTTGCCGCAAAGTGAAGGTGATGCTCCGCCGTTTTAGTATTTGAAACAACCTTTTTATTATAAATAAATACAAATGATAAATTTACATCTCAAACACCGGACGTGTGCGTCGAAACCGTTCCTTAAATTATTCCGGAAAATACCGGCGCTCCGTTCTATAATTAGATTATGTGAAAAAGAACTGTTCCGGAGAAAATGGCGAAAACAAAACGCCCACAACAATACCGTTGCGGGAAACATATTCCCGATTGATATTGTGAGTGTCGGGAAAATGAGCTATGGAATGTTGAATGTATTAAGCCACCGCCCGTCAATTGAAAGGCTTCAAATCGGAAATTATGTGTCGATTGCAGGCAACGTATTGTTTATTCTCAGCGGGAATCACCGGATGGATATGATTACTAACTTTCCGGTAGTCAGCCTCTTACCCCCCCCCCCACTTATGCTCGCAGCTTGTAAACGTAGAGGGGAAAGGTCCTATTATCATTGACGACGAGGTGTGGATTGGGACAAATGCCGTGATCATGTCGGGGGTAAAAATCGCTAAAGGCGCTGTTATTGCAGCCGGTTCTGTGGTAACGAAAGATGTTCCCCCGTATGCCGTATGCGGAGGAAATCCCGCTCGCATTGTCAAATACCTGTTTTCCGCAGAAATAATTGACAAACTGACGTCGTTTCGTTTATCGGATGTGCCTTGCGAGCGGCTTCGCAATCGGATAGACGTCGTATATAAAAAGATTGAATCTGTGGACGATGCCGCGTTTGTTTTGCACAAATTAATGTCTGAAGAAGAATAGAAAACTAAGTGAAAAGCCCGTCATTGCGGGCAGAGCGGTGAAGCAATCCAGAAAGAACATACCGTTTATTAAGTTCCGGCTATACCGTAATTTTAATCCACGTGTCCGGTATCAAATCCGGTGTTTCAGCGTCATTAAGAAACCGGCTGGGAGCGATTACCGTTTTTTCGGGAAATTGATTTAACCAAGCCGCCCACCAACTGAACGTACTGTTTGCAATGATATTATGTTTACATTTTGACATGAGGAACATATCCTGCCAAGAGTTTTTTCCCTGATTCCAATCTATGTAGTGTGAGTTCGGGATGTGCATATTTTCTCTAACCCATTGCATATCATTGGAAAAAACAAAAAACACAGGCGAGCCAATCCGTTTTTGCATTTCCGCAATCGCTTTTTCATAGAAGAGCGGGGTGGATATATTCCCAAACCTTTCATGCAATAAATAATCTCCTCTTCTGATGTGTATTGAAATGCTGTTTGTTTGCTCTATCAAATGCAGTATTTCCAACGTTTGGCGTGATTTTTCCAAATGTTCAAAGGAGAAAGCGTTCAAAATTTCTTTTCGGTTTGAACAAAAATACTTTTCAGTTGCCCAACACCCTATATATACACTAAAACCGGAATGTTTGGGTATGACGTCATAATCTACGGTTCCGGTTTTTGTTTCACCTATGGTATTAATATTCAATTTCTTTAATGCGAATATCGCAAAAGATGATATTTTACGGAAACCTTTTTTATGCTTGAATATCCATAGTTTACGGATTAGCCAAATAATATTTTTGAGCAACCTGTTTTTACAAATAACCGTATTGAATAAATTATTTAATTCACATCCGTTGTGTTGAATAATAGGTTCAAAATGAATGAAATAATCACTCAGGGCGATATTGTTATTGTATTGTTTTTTTGCAAGAAAAAAGGCATATTGAAACATTTGATTGCCAAGCCCTCCCGATAAAGTAATAATTTCTGTTGGTATTTTCGACATGGAATTATTTTTTTGTGAGTTCAAAGATTCCGCAATTCTGCTTACAGTTTAAGGTTTTAATCAGGTCTTCGAGCGGCAGCCGAATATTCGGATGAAAATCACCAAAATCGTCCACATAGGAAAAAGAGTCAATCTCGTAATGCGGAGATATAATATTCAGCAAATATTGCAGTGAAAATACTCGGTGTGCATGAAATTCTATTCTTTGTTGTTTTCCAAAAGGAACGGAAAAGTAAAATTTTCCGCCCTGTTGCAACATTTTTGTAATATTCTCAAAACCAAGTAAATACCCATCAAAGCGAATGGGGTCTCCATAACGCCCTAATCCGAAATGCTCCAACGCATTGAGACAAGAGATAGAGTTCGTATAATTGGTTAATTCGGGATTATCATTCATTAAATCCATTTGTTTAAAAGTAATATTTTGTACTTGGGCATGAATCGGACGAATGTCAAAAATTTCTATTGCCCTGAAAGATGCAACATGAGTAACAAAGCCGTCTATCCTGCTGCCGATGTCTACATGCTTGATAGGATTGTTAATATAAATGCGCTGTGCCACAAATAAATCCTGATGGAAATAATCGCCCCTGATTACTCCTGCCTCATCATCGCTATCCGCATAACACGGATACAATTTTGTGATGGGAAATTGAATATCGGATAAAGCAGCCTGTTTTTTTATTTGTGCTAAATCGGATTTTAATTTTCTATACTTTTTGAAAGAAATTTGTCCGTAAAATAGAATTATGCCGAAGTAAAGCGAGGTGCATTGATCTATTTTCCTTTTAATTTTCTTTCTTAAATCTCTAATTTTTAATGAGATACCCCCCCCCCTCAATGGGTCTATTTTTCTTGTTAAATAGTTCATATCTTTAATAACTTTTAATATTTGTTTTTAACTCTAATAATTCTTTATATGTATAATAAATAATGTAATACTTAACCGCTTCGGTATCCTTTTGTAATTGGTTTGGAAGCGTTTTTTTGAACGGCAAAGTTAGAAAGAAATTTGTTACTGAAAAAATTTCACGTAAATTTGTACGCCAAATTTTAAAATACAATTAAATAATGAAACGAGACGATTTAACTTTCAGCATTATCGACAAAGAACTTCACCGGCAAACTTCCGGTCTTGAATTAATTGCTTCGGAAAATTTTGTGAGCGAACAGGTGATGGCGGCAGCCGGATCCGTCCTGACCAACAAGTATGCCGAAGGCTATCCGGGACACCGCTATTACGGCGGATGCCGGTTTATTGACGACATGGAACAGTTGGCTATTGACAGGCTGAAACGAATTTTTTCCGCAGACTGGGCTAATGTTCAACCCCATTCGGGCGCGCAAGCCAATATGGCTGTGTTCATGGCTTGCCTTAATCCAGGCGATAAATTTCTGGGATTAAATCTTTCGCACGGCGGTCATTTGAGTCACGGTTCGCCCGTCAATTTTTCGGGGCTTGTGTTTACTGCTCTGGAATACAATGTACGGGAATCGGACGGAAGGATTGACTATGACCAGCTTGAAAAAATCGCTTTTGCCGAACGCCCGAAACTGATTATCGGTGGCGCGTCGGCTTATTCCCGCGAATGGGATTATGCACGAATTCGCCGGATTGCCGACCAAATCAACGCCATTTTTGTTGTTGATATGGCGCATCCCGCCGGACTGATTGCCGCCGGATTGCTGGACAATCCCGTACTCCACGCGCATATCGTTACCTCCACAACGCACAAAACTTTGCGCGGACCACGCGGAGGCGTGATTATGATGGGCAAGGACTTTGAAAACCCGTGGGGAAAAAAGACGCCCAAAGGGGAAATCAAAATGATGTCGGCTTTGTTGGATTCGGCTATTTTTCCGGGCATACAGGGCGGGCCGTTGGAACACATTATTGCCGCCAAAAGCGTCGCTTTCCACGAAGCTTTGCAGCCGGAATACGCGACTTACCAGATGCAGGTAAGAAAAAATGCGGCGGCAATGGCGCAGGCTTTGATGGATAAAGGTTATAAAATCATCTCCGGAGGAACGGACAATCACTTGATGCTGGTCGATTTGCGCTCAAAATTCCCCAACCTGACAGGGAAACAGGCTGAACAGGCTTTGGTTGTCGCCGACATCACGGCTAACAAAAACATGGTGCCTTTCGATAGCCGTTCGCCATTCCAGACTTCGGGTTTGCGTTTCGGTACGCCTGCCGTTACAACGCGCGGACTCAAAGAATCGGCGATGGGCGAAATTGTGGAACTGATTGATACCGTGCTTTCCAACGTGGAAAACGAAACGGCGATTAAGTCCGTTGCCAACAAGGTAAATGCGATGATGAAAGATTATCCGTTGTTTGCTTGGTAATTTCCCCTGCTCATGTCCAACATATTATTCGCTTTCCTGCTGACCGCTATTGCCGGTTTATCCACCGGAATCGGCAGCGGGATTGCTTTGTTGGCTAAAAAAACCAACAGAAACTTCCTCAGTCTGTCGTTGGGATTTTCCGCAGGCATCATGATTTACGTATCTTTTATGGAAATGATGCCTGCGGCTTTGTCGGGATTGTCGGAAAGTTTCGGGGAAAAATGGGGAACTTTGTACTTGATTTCAGCCTTTTTCGGGGGTATTCTGCTGATTAACGTCATCGACTTTGCCGTTCCGGAACAGGTGAACCCGCACGCAGTCCACGGCGTAGAGGAAATGCAGAACAAAGCAAGCCTGAAACGAACCGGAATGATGGTCGCCCTTTCCATCGGTATCCACAACTTTCCGGAGGGCGTTGCGACTTTTACTTCGGCGCTGACGTCTCCGGATATTGCGATTCCGATAACGGTGGCGATTGCGATACACAACATTCCCGAAGGGATTGCGGTTGCCGTGCCGGTTTACCACGCTTCGGGCAGCCGTAAAAAGGCTTTCTGGTATTCCTTTTTATCGGGGGCGTCCGAACCGCTCGGCGCACTTTTGGCTTTCATCTTTCTTTTCCGGTTTTGGACGCCTGCGCTCAATGGAATCGTTTTGGCGATTGTTTCGGGTATCATGGTTTTCATTTCTTTGGACGAATTATTGCCGGCTGCCGGAAAATACGGGAAACATCATCTTTCCATTGCAGGGGTTGTTGCCGGAATGTTGGTGATGGCGGTTAGTTTGTTTTTGTTTATTTAAAAAGTAGGCATTTTTATACCGTCCATTATCCGAAACAATTCCTCAACCGTATCGGCACGCAACATCGCCACCTTAACCGGCTTGAAATCGGGAATGCCCTTAAATAGCGGACTTGCAGCGATATGGCGGCGGCTGTGCAAAATACCTCGACGTTCGTCGAGCCGTTCAACACTCTGCAATACCTGTTGTTTCAGAATATTCAAGCAGATTTCAAAAGGCTTTTTTTCGGGCGGCAGTCCCGTTTTCAAATAATCCTTGATTTCCTTGAAAATCCAAGGGCAACCGATGCTTGCACGCCCAATCATCACCGCGTCAACTCCGTATTTGTCAAAGGCTTCCTTGCATTGCAGGGGCGAAGCAATATCGCCGTTGCCGATAATGGGAATGTACATTCGCGGATTGTTTTTCACTGCGCCGATGAGCGTCCAATCAGCCTCGCCGGTGTACATTTGCGCACGGGTGCGACCGTGAATGGTAAGGGCGGCAATCCCGCAGTCCTGTAGTTTTTCCGCTAAATCGACAATGATTTTCGAGTCGTTGTCCCATCCGAGGCGGGTTTTCACCGTAACGGGGATGCGGACGACTTTCACCACTTCGCGAGTGATTGCCAGCATTTGTTCGGGATTGCGCAACATACCGGCGCCGGCGCCTTTTCCCGCGACTTTTTTTACCGGACAGCCGAAATTCAAATCCAGCATATCCGGTTCCGCCGCTTCGCAAATCCGGGCGGCTTCAACCATCGGCGCGATTTCCCGTCCGTAAATCTGCATCGCCACCGGACGTTCTTCCGCCGACACTTCCAGTTTGGACATCGTTTTATTCACGCGGCGAATTAAGGCGTCGCTCGAAATAAATTCCGTATAAACCATATCCGCCCCGAAATTTTTACACAAAAGCCGGAAAGAAATGTCGGTAACTTCTTCCATCGGCGCTAAAAATACCGGATATTTATCGAATTGTATGTTGCCTATTTGCACGTTTATTTTAAAGTAATTTACGGGCAAATGTATGCATTTTATTGATAAAGACAAAATTATAATGCTTTGTCCCGACAACTTGTGCGAACATTTTTTCTCTATCCGAAAATCTTTTACTTCAGATAGGTATCCATGTAGCGTTTTCATCCTGAAATATTATTAATTTCTTGCGTTTACCCTGTCGAAATGCTGCTTACTGATTCTATTTCACAAAAAACAACTATTTTTGTCATGGCTTAAATATTAAATGAAATTTACCTCATCCATCAAATTGTACAGGAAACTTCGATACAGAAAAGGCTTCGGAGTTCATTCCCCTTTCACTTACAATCTGATTACCAAAGTGATAGAGGAAAAAACGCCTTCTTATGTTTTCGATGAAATCGAGCAATTCAGGAAAGGACTTTCATTCTGGAAAGAAACCCAGCACAAAAATTACGGTGCGTTGCTGTTTCGCCTCATTCACTTTTTCAAATGTCGTAATATTCTGCAAATCAGGGCTTATACCGGCGTTTTCAGTTTATATTTGTCGTTGGCTTCGCGGAAAAATTCCGCCTGTTACGCTTTGGAAGAAAATCCCGAATGGTTAAATGCGGCGAAAACTTTTGCCCGACAACGCCGGTTGGAGAATTTGCACTGGATGGAAGGAGATTATGCCGAAAATTTACGGAAATTGAAATCTTTTATCCCGACATTCGATTTGATTTTCATCAATCAACAGGGCAACGCAAAAGAAACGGCAAAAGCCGTCGAATTGTCCCGCCCGTTTACCGGCGAAAAATCCATCCTGATTATCGACGGAATTTATAAAAATAAAGCAATGAAAACCTTATGGGAAAAAATAAAAAACCTGCCCGAAACAAGCGTTACCATCGATTTGTTTGCGTTGGGCATTGTTTTCTTTGATAAAAAATTACACAAACAACATTATAAAAACTATTTCGATTATGGCAAAAAGCAAAATCTATACGAGAAAAGGCGACAGCGGCTATACCTCTTTGGTTGGCGGGGAAAGGATACCCAAAACGAGTCCGCGACTTGAAGCCTACGGAACGGTTGACGAATTAAATGCGTTCATCGCCTGCCTGCTGGAAGAAATCGGCGATGCGCACGACCGGCAATTCCTGTTGCGGATTCAGCATAATTTGTTTACGTTGGGCGGTTATTTGGCGTCGGAAGCTGGTACGACGGACTGCCCCATTTCCGAAAAAAACGTACAGGAAATCGAATCGGAAATGGATGCGATTGACGCCCTGTTGCCGCCGTTGAAATTTTTTATACTGCCGGGCGGCTGTAAGAGCAACGCTTTGGCGCACGTTTGCCGCACCGTTTGCCGTCGGGCAGAAAGAAACATCTTTAAAATTATGGAAATCGGCGAAATAGACACAAATGCCTTGCAATATGCCAATCGTTTGTCCGATTATTTCTTTTTGTTTTCCCGAAAACAAAATTTTTATAATAAAAGTAAGGAAATTATTTGGGAAAACACTTGTAAGTAAAAGAAATATTTCTACTTTTGCGAAAAAATTTGAAAATACCGTTTCAGTAGAATAGTTTTTAATATGTATTGGACTTTAGAATTAGCTTCAAAATTAGAAGACGCTCCGTGGCCTGCGAGCAAGGAAGAATTAATTGATTATGCGCTCCGTTCCGGCGCTCCTCAGGAAGTAATTGAAAATCTTCAGGATATGGAAGATGAGGGGGAAATTTACGAGTCTATCGAAGATATTTGGTCGGATTATCCTACCAAAGAAGATTTTTTCTTCAACGAAGACGAGTACTAAACTGTGAAAACCACAATATACATATGCAATACCGATTATTTTTCATCGCCATCCTTTTGCTGTTGTTTTCCTGCAACAAAAAAGAAATTGACGCACGCGCCCATCTTAAAAAGGCAAGAAATTTTTATGAAAATGCCGATTACAATTCCGCCCAAAAGATATTAGACTCGTTAAAAACCCTTTATCCCAACCATTTGAAGGTACGGAAAGAAGTCCTCCGATTGGGGCGGTTGGTTAAACTCGAACAACAGACGCAAAACATTGCCATATTCGACAGTTTATTACAAATCCGTTTAGCGCAGCGGGATTCCATGAAGACAGCCTTTGTATTTGAAAAAAAAACGGAATACGATAATATCGGAAAATATTATGCCAAATCTCAAATATTGGAAAATAATTTGCGGCGGTCATACATTCGGAGTGGCGTTAACGAATTGGGAGTTATGGAATTGGCGAGCATTTATTGCGGCGCACAACCTATTCGGCATACCGGCTTGAAAGTATCCGGCGCGGAGGGAGAATATACCGAAACCGAAGCCATTCCTCACGATGGCGGCATGAATTATTCATTTACCGACCTAAACATGACAATCGAAACGGTTACCTATACCGGAAAAAAAGACAACGGCGTTATACAATTCATTTACAACAACATGGACGTTCCGATCAAAGCCGAATACACGGGCGGAAACGGAAAATACGCCATCGCCGTTTCGCAAGCAGACAAAGCCGCTTTGGCTAATATCCGCGATTTTTCCATCATACTTTCCGATATCAGCCGATTAAATAAGGAAATAGAAAAATCTTCCCTCCGAATTGCGTATTTTCGGCAAAAAATTTAATCTCTTTAGAAGTACAGGATGCCTTAGCGGTCGTGCAAAATGCTTTAGCAGTTGTGCAAGATGTCTTAGCAGTCGTGCAAGACGCCTTAGCAGTTGTGCAAAATGCTTTAGCAGTCGTGCAAAATGTCTTAGCAGTAACGTAAAATGGCGTCGCAATCACAAAAAAAGAATAATCATCCGCAAAAAATTGCCAGAATCCAATGAAAAACCCGTAATTTTACGTCCGCAGTCAAACCCTCTTTATTGATACGCCGGAGGCGGAATTGATAACTATATATTCACTTACCGGAAACTTGCTTGCTCGGTTTGAAAAACCTGCGGGGGTTTCAATTTATAGAATAATTGCGCCGGTTGTGATTGTGAAAGGCGGCGCGCGGGTTGGGTGAGGAAGGTGTTGGTGAACTAAAAATAATGAAAGCATTAATGTTCGGCTGGGAATTTCCCCCGCATATATTAGGCGGTTTGGGTACGGCAAGTTACGGATTAACCAAAGGCATGTCCATGCAGGACGACATGCGGATTACCTTTGTGATTCCGAAGCCTTGGGGCGATGAAGACCAAAGTTTCCTCCGCATTATCGGGCTGAAAAACACGCCTGTGGTGCGGAAAGACGTTTCGTGGGAACATGTGAAGTCCCGCACGGGCAACCAAACGGATACCCAACTCTATTTCGATTTGAGGGATCATATTTATGCCGATTTCAGTTATTATCCTACCAACGATTTGGGTTGCATCGAATTTTCGGGGCGCTATCCTTCCAACCTGATGGAGGAAATCAACAATTATTCCATTGCGGCGGGCGTTATCGCGCGAACCGTCGAGACCGATATTATCCACTCCCACGACTGGCTGACTTATCCGGCGGGCATCCACGCCAAAACGGTTACCGGCAAACCGCTGATTGTCCATGTTCACGCGACCGATTTCGACCGAAGTCGGGGGAATGTAAATCCCCGCGTATATGCTATCGAAAAAGACGGGATGGATCACGCCGACCACATTATAACCGTCAGCAACCTGACGCGGAATACGGTGATTGAAAAATACCGCCAAAGCCCTTGGAAAGTAACAACCGTCCACAATGCCGTTGAACCGTTGGACGCTGAAATTGCAGCCCTTCCCGACAAAAAAGGCACGAACGAGAAGGTGATTACTTTTTTAGGTCGAATTACCATGCAGAAGGGACCGGAATATTTTGTCGAAGCGGCTGCCCGCGTCCTGAAACACGCGAATAACGTGCGTTTCGTCATGTCCGGCAGCGGCGATATGATGAACAGGATGATTCTCCTTGCCGCGCAACGAAACATTTCCGACAGGTTTCATTTTACCGGCTTCATGGAAGGGCGGCAAGTGTATGAAATCCTGAAGTCAAGCGATGTTTACGTTATGCCCTCCGTTTCCGAACCGTTTGGGATTTCGCCGCTGGAAGCCATGCAGTGCGGCGTGCCGACGATCATATCCAAACAGTCGGGTTGCGCCGAAATCCTCGACAAAACCATCAAAATCGACTATTGGGATATTGAAGCGATGGCGGATGCTATGTATTCCATCATCACCTATCCGAGCATGTATGAATACCTTCGGGTGGAGGGTAAAAAGGAGGTGGACGCTATTACGTGGCGGGACGCCGGTTTGAAGGTGCGGGGGATTTATGATGGCGTTTGGGGGGCGAAGCTTCGCCGGTGAATAAGCCCCGTCAGCAGCGAACCGCGAAGCGGTGAAGCAATCGGAAAAAAATTAATTATAACCATTTACCATTTCTTTTTGAAATCCCCCCGCGAAAAGTATTTTTCTATCAGGCAATACAGGAGAATAAAGAAATACCGTGCGCCCATTTCCCTGATTTTCAGTTTCGATTCCCCTGTTTTCCGGTTTGTCCATCTATTGGGTAACACCTTGTAGGAATATCCGCGTATAATCACTTTCAACGACAATTCCACCGTTAAATTGAAATGCGGCGCCAACAACGGCTGCAAGCCTTCAATGGTAGTGCGTTTATATAATTTGAAAGCGTTGGTCGCGTCGTTGTATTTGATGCGGAACAGCACACGGATGATATTGTTTGCCAGCCGGTTTATCCATAATTTGTGTTTCGGGTAATCATACACTTTCCCACCTTTGCTCCAACGAGCACCGAAAACGGCGTCGCATCCTTCTTTTTCCATTAAACGGTAAAAAGCAATTAAATCATTGGGGTCGTCCGACAGGTCAGCCATAAAAACGGCTACGCAATCCCCAGTAAAATTTGCCAATCCTTTCCGGACGGCGTAACCGAAACCGTTCTGCCCTTCATTCGTAATGTAACGAACTGTGGAATGAGTTTCCGACAAGATTTTCAGTATTTTTAAGGTGTTGTCTTTGGAATTATCGTTTACGACGAGTATTTCGTGTTCGATGCCGGCGCTATTGAGGGCATGGAAAAGTTGCCGTACGGTTTCCCCGATACAGCCTTCCTCGTTGTATGCCGGTATGATTACTGATAGTTTCATGTTGTTTCTTTCTTTTCTGCGATAGCTAAGAGTTGTTTTCCCATTATTTTCCACGCAAGCGGAACATGCAAATACAATGCAACCAGCCACGGGAACTGTGGAATCTTGCTTTTGGTCGTATAAGGAAGAAATCGAGGAATTAACTTGCTCACATGAAATCCGCTTAACTCCAATACCTCTTTTATACTTTTGTCCGTTAACGGCGTATGGTGATCGAAAAAATCCCAGTAATCCGCTCCCACATACTTTATATTAGGCTGTAATACAATTACTTTACCCCCCCCCTTAATGTTCTTTTACATTCACGCAGGGTTGATAAGATTTCCTCTTTGGTCAGATGTTCAAAAAAATTGGATATAAAAACAACATCTATCGAATTGGACGCAATTCCTTCCAGTTCGGACGACTTTGCCCGGATGATCTGTACATCGGCTCCGGCATAACGAACCGTATCCGGATTTATATCTACGGCGATTTTTTTCTTCGCCTCAATGTTGTTTATAAATTCACAGTATCCTGCCGCCATGTCCAACACGCAAGCCTCTTTATCCACGTATCTGGAAAAATAATGCTTGCACAATACCCGCCACAATTTATTTTTGCCGGCAAGTTCTTTCCGGGAAGGAAATCTTATTTTATATAAAGTGTCTATTTCCATTGTTTTATACTCTTTTCGTCATCGAATTAAAAATCTCCGCCGCCGTAGTTTTCAAATCATATTTCCAATGCCATTCGGGATAGTGGGCTTTGAATTTGGACAAATCGGAAATATACCATATATGGTCGCCAATCCGGTTGGTTTCGCTGTAGGCGATGTTCATCTTCTTGCCCGTGATTTCTTCACACAGCGCAATGGCTTCCTTCATCGAACAGTTGGAAAACCGTCCTCCGCCCGCGTTATAAACCTCTCCCGGACGCGGATTTTGGTAGAATTGCCAGAACATCCGTATCAAATCAAGCGAATGGATATTGTCGCGCACCTGCTTTCTCTTATAGCCGTAAACGGTGTATTCATCGCCCGTGATGGCGCATTTCATCAGGTAGGAAAGAAACCCATGCAGTTTTGTTCCTGAATGCATGGGACCGGTCAGACATCCGCCGCGGAACACGCCCACGTTCATTCCGAAATAACGACCATATTCCTGCGCCAACACATCGGCGGCAACTTTCGACACGCCGAAAAGCGAATGTTTCGACCGGTCGATGCGCATGGTTTCATCAATCCCGTTTTTGTAATACGGATGCGTTTCGGCTATTTCCCAGCGGCTTTCCAGTTCCGTCAGCGGCAGTTCGTTCGGCGTATCACCATAAACCTTGTTCGTGGAAGTAAATATAAATACAGATCGCGGATTTGCATGCAAACGGGTACATTCCAAAAGGTTGGAAGTTCCGACAGCATTTACGCCGAAGTCCGTCAACGGTTCCTGCGCCGCCCAGTCGTGGCTGGGCTGAGCCGCCGTGTGTACAACCAGTTCAATGTCGCGGTTGTATTCCTTAAAAATACGTTCCAGCGCTTCAAAATTACGAATATCAACGGCATGATGCTTGTAATTGCCGACGGTTTCCTTCAGCCGCGCTTCGTTCCACGAAGTGGAAGCATCCTGCCCGAAGAAATAAGACCGCATACCGTTATCAATCCCGATTATCAAATCGGCTTTTTGCGAGAAAAACCCGACTGCTTCGCTGCCTATCAAACCCGCAGCGCCGGTTATAATTGCTACTTTCATACGTACATAATTTGCTTTTTAAGAAGGTCATATGGAACCCGCATTGTGTTCTTGCTCTTTGAATGTAATTTTTACATGCGGGTTTCATATTGCCAATATATTTTTGAGTTGTTTTTCGTCTTTCTTCAACCAGTCGTAGACGTCGGCAAGGATTGCCTGTAGATTTCGTTTTGGATACCAGCCGGTTTCTTTCGTTACTAAAGAATGATCTGTGAGATAAATGGGAATATCTCCCGTGCGGTTTTCTAAGGTTTTGTTTATGAGAGTTTTACCCCCCCCCCCCCGCGTTCACTTGTAATCGCGGCGCAGTGTTCGGTTAATTCCTTTAATGAAAAACTCACTGCGCGACCGCCGCCCACATTGTAAATTTTTCCAGAAACTTTATTGAAATTATTTAGTTCATAATCAATCAAATCAAACAAATCATGGATATGAATCACGTCGCGCACCTGTTTGCCGGAGCCGTTATAACCGATGTACGATAGTTCTTTTTCCCAGAAATGGCGAGCCATCCAAAAAACAACCACTCCCTGATCTACTTTTCCCATCTGCCGGGGTCCGGCAATCACGCCGCAACGGTTGATTACCGCTTTTAAACCGTAAAATGCCTCATATTCTTGAAGCATCAGTTCGGACGCCAGCTTTGTTGTTCCGTAGAAAGAACGCGCGCCTTGCAACGGAAATCTTTCGGAAATGCCATCCCGACTGCATCCCGCCACGGGCTGCGTTTCTTCCAGTTCAAACCGCGATTCGTCTTCGCGGTAATTCAGATTTTCCAACGGTTTAATCGGATAGACACGGCTGGTGGAAAGGAATATAAAGCCTGCATTGTGCCGTTTTGCCAGAGCCAGCAGATGAAGCGTGCCGTTCAAATTCGTATGAATTAAATAATCCGGCGTTTCATTCAAGCCCGCAAGTATGGACGGTTCGGCAGCAGCGTCGATAATAAAATCAATCTTTTCGTCAAAATTCAGGTCTTCCCTGTTGCGAACATCGCCGTGGATAAACTCCACGCCGGCGGACTTCAAAAACGGGATGTTCAATTCCGAACCCCTTCGCTTTAAATTATCCAGCGCAATGATTTGCCGCTCCGGATATTTGTCTTTCAACAGGAAAGCAAGATTGGAACCGACAAAACCGGCACCGCCGGTGATTAAAATTCGCTCCATGAAAAATGTTTTATATGCTTATGCTTTGATTTATCCGTATTTTCAAAATTATAAATCGAAATACGAAGCGCAAATGTAGGAAATAAATTTGAATTAGACGCTTTCCAATTTCGTATTTTATACCTACTTTTGCTCGGTTTTGTTGATTTGCTACTCATGTAAGTAAATTTCATAATTAGTTTATATTATTTTTCACACATACTTACTTTTTATTTATTCTAAATACGAAGATAGTCAATAAATTCTCGTTTACTCGTCAACTAAATAAACAGTCATGGAAGAAGAAATACTCCAATTTGATTTGCCGAGAGAAATACCGTCCATAATTAAAGTATTGGGCGTTGGCGGCGGCGGCGGAAATGCCGTTACCCACATGTACCGCGAAGGCGGCATCCGCGATGTGTCGTTCGTTTTGTGCAACACCGACAATCAAGCCCTGCTGAAAAGCGAAGTGCCTGTCAAAATACAGCTGGGCAAAACGACAACCGTAGGACTGGGCGCCGGCGGAAAACCCGAAATGGGGCGACGAGCTGCCGAAGAAAGCGTTTCCGATTTGGAACGCCTGCTGAGCGACGACACCAAAATGGTGTTTGTTACCGCCGGTATGGGCGGCGGAACCGGCACGGGCGCTGCGCCCGTCGTGGCAGGCGTTGCCAAGAGAATGGACATCCTGACCGTGGGAATTGTTACGATTCCGTTCCTTTTTGAAGGTACTGTAAAAATCAAGCAAGCCCTGAAAGGCGTGGAAGAAATCAGGAAAAACGTGGACGCTTTGCTGGTGATTAACAACGAACGGCTGCGCGATGTTTACTCCGGTCTTGATATCCCCAACGCTTTCAAAAAGGCTGACGATACGCTCACCATCGCGGCTAAAAGCATTTCGGAAATCATCACCGTAGCCGGTTACATCAATTTGGACTTCGCCGACGTCAATACGATTCTCCGCAATGGCGGCGTCGCCATCATGAGCAACGGGCTGGGACGCGGTGAAAACCGCGTGTCGGCGGCAATCAGCAATGCCCTGCATTCCCCGCTGCTGAACGATAATGACGTTTTCAAAGCCAAGAAAATATTGCTGAATATTACTTTCGGTCCCCTCCAACCCCTGATGATGGACGAAATGAGCGAAGTACACGATTTTATGGCTAAATTCGACTCTGATATAGAAGTAATCTGGGGAACGGCTGCCGACCCCGAGCTGGAAGACAGCATCAAAATAACCATACTGGCAACCGGTTTCGGTATTGAAGACGTCGCTCCCATGACCATTGATACTGACGGGAAAAGGAAAACCGACAACGCCGAAATCATCGGGAAGACGAACGAAGAACGGCAACATATCGAAACGGACGAAGACTGGAGCGTTCTGCTGAAGAAATATTACGGGGTTTCGCCCGACAGGTTTAAAACAAATCGTCCCAAACCGTTCATTTTCAACCTGAACAACATGGACGACAACGAAATTATTGATGCGGTGATTGCTTATCCGGCTTACAATCGCAGTCCGCAGTTGATGATTAATATTGCTCGGAAAGCGGATGCGCGGCGGGCGAGTAAGCATCAGGAGGTTTGATGACGTTTGAAGCAACGTCTTTACATCGCGGTTTGCAAAGCCCGTCATCCCGCGCTTGACGCGGCAAAGCCGAAACACACAGCAATCGTCATAAAAAAAGAAAAACAGCAAAAAGCAATGCTGCAATTTTTGCCGTTTTCTTCGATTATATTAACAATTTTCGTTGCGGAGGCAGGACTCGAACCCACGACCTCCAGGTTATGAGCCTGGCGAGCTACCAACTGCTCCACCCCGCGATTTAAGGCTGCAAAGGTAAACCTTTTTTCCAAACAAGCAAATTTTTTTAACCTTTTTATTTTATTTTCTTGGTTTTATGCTACCTTTGCACGCAAATTGTAAGAAATCGCGTCATCATGCCGGAAGTAGTCGTAAAAACAAGGGACAGGCTTATTGAGGTTGCCCGCCTATTATTCGCCCGAATAGGGGTGGATAATACAACCATGAACGATATTGCTGTGGCTTCGGACAAAGGCAGGCGGACATTATATACCTATTTCAAAAGCAAGACGGACATTTACAATGCCGTTATTCAGTCGGAATTGAAAATCCTGTATGATTCTTTGGAAGCCGTTGCGAAAAAAGACTTGCCTGCCGACGAAAAAATGGTTGAATATATCCGTATCCGCATGGAATCGACGGGCAAAGTGGTTTACCGAAACGGGACTTTACGCGCCAAGTTTTTCAGGGATTTGCACCGGGTGGAATCTGCACGCAAGGCGTATGACAAAAGGGATTTCAATGTGCTTTTGAGCATTTTGCAGGAAGGAATTGAGCAGAACATTTTCAATATTTCCGATCCGGTGAGGGCGGCGATTATTTTGCAAAGCCTTATGAAAGGGATGGAAATTCCTTATATCAGAGGGATAATCAACGGTTTCTCTCCGTCGGATAGCAGTCAGGTAAATTCTGTTATTGACTTGCTGTTTAACGGAATAAAAAAACACAAATAATATTTTATATGAGTGAATTATTAAAAGGAAAAACGGCTATTGTCACCGGCGCCGCGCGCGGAATCGGAAAGGCAATAGCCGTTCGTTTTGCCGGTGAAGGATGTAATATCGCTTTCACAGATTTAGCGATTGACGACAATGCGAAAGCAACTGAAAAAGAAATCGCCGCTTTGGGCGTACGAGTAAAGGCTTATGCCTCCAATGCCGCCGATTTTGAAGGTACGCATGCGGTTGTAAATGAAATCGTGAAAGATTTCGGACAGATCAACATTTTGGTCAATAATGCGGGAATTACCCGCGACGGTTTGATGATGCGCATGTCCGAACAGCAGTGGGATTCAGTGATTAACATCAACCTGAAATCGGCGTTTAATTTTATCCACGCGCTGACTCCCGTGATGATGAAACAAAGAGCCGGAAGCATCATCAATATGAGCTCTGTGGTGGGCGTTCACGGAAATGCGGGTCAGGCAAATTATTCCGCGTCCAAAGCAGGGATGATCGGGCTGGCAAAATCGGTAGCCCGCGAACTGGGTTCGCGGGGAATCCGCGCCAATGCGATAGCTCCGGGATTTATCATCACCGAAATGACGCATCAATTATCGGACGAAGTGCGGGACGAATGGCTCAAACAAATCCCGTTGAGGCGGGGCGGGACGCCCGAAGATGTGGCAGATGTCGCCCTCTTTTTGGCTTCCGATCTCTCGGCTTATGTTACCGGACAGGTAATCCAAATTGATGGCGGCATGAACACTTAAAGAACTAAGAATTAACGATAATTCTTAGTTCTTAACTCTCAAAATTATGACTGTTGTTTATGAAGACAATCACCTGATTGCGGTAAACAAGACCTCTTCGGAGATTGTGCAAGGCGATAAAACGGGTGATGCGCCGCTTTCCGAGACCGTAAAACAATGGCTAAAAGACAAATATCAAAAGCCGGGAAATGTTTTCATCGGGGTAATTCATCGTTTAGACCGTCCGGTTTCGGGGATAACGCTTTTTGCTAAAACGAGTAAGGCGCTGGTGCGGATGAACGAAATGTTTCGCCGGGGCGAAGTAAAAAAAACGTATTGGGCGGTTGTTGCAAACCGTCCGCCGCAGCCGGAAGGGGAGTTGGTACATTATTTAGTCCGCAACGAAAAGCAAAACAAATCGTATGCGTACGACACAGAAAAACCGCAATCGAAAAAAGCCGTTTTAACCTACCGCTTAACGACTCAATCGGAGCGATATTTTTTATTGGAAATTGATCTGAAAACCGGGCGTCATCATCAAATACGATGCCAGTTGGCAAAAATCGGCTGTCCGGTCAAAGGCGATTTGAAATATGGATTCAACCGTTCCAATCCCGACGGGGGAATTTGCCTTCATGCACGAAAAATAGAGTTTGTGCATCCGGTTTCAAAAAAGGAAATTGAGATTGTTGCACCAACGCCGGAGGAAAAAATTTGGACAATATTAATCGGATAAAGTCATGGAAGATATAGTGTTATCAAAATATACGGAAAATTTTGCTCGCGCCGCCTTGGATTATTGCATGGTGCTGGAAAAAATCGGGGTGGGCGGAAAGAAGTTGTTTGTTGACAGTATGGTCAGGATTTTGCCTTTGCTGTATTTGAAAGCGTCTATTATTCCGCCGGTTTCGGAAGATTACGAATCCGAACTGGGCGTAAAAGTCACGGAAGAAGCATACGAACGGGTTCGGAAAAATATCAGTAATCTGTTGGGTGAAGACGATTTATATTTGGAAACGTTTCATCCTGACATTAAAATGAGTGATTCGCCCGTTGCGGTTAAAATTTCGGAAGATTTGGCGGACATCTATCAGGATTTGGGCAATTTTATCGCCGTATTCAAAAACGGACAGAAAGAAACGATGAACGATTCGCTGGCGCTCAGCATCCGGAATTTTGAAAAATATTGGGGGCAACGATTGGTAAATGCTTTGCGGGCGTTGCATTTTGTGAAGTATAAGGACGCGATTGAATAGGGTTCAATTGGTTTCGCCGATTTTCAATTGAACTTTTGTTCCTCCGTATTAAAACATTTTACTAACTCATATTTCATTTGGCAAAGATAGCTTTTTACTGTAAATGGCTACTTCACAACAAATCTAATGAGGGCTACGGTGTTTCACCACCGCGCCATGTAGAAACACAGGGTGCGCCCGTCTTTACCCCAGTTGCGGCGCAACAGGAACCAACCAAAAACCATACCCCTGCCCCATCAACCAATCTATTGATCGGGGCAACGCTTCTTTCATCCTGTCGCCCGATTTCAAAGAATCGTGAAACACGATAACCGAACCGTTGCGGGTGTATTTTTTCACAACTTCAAATACTTGCCCGGCTGTCATCAACCGGCTGTAATCGCGGGTTACGACATCCCACATGATTATTTCATACGTCTTTTTCAGGGCGTGGAATTGCGGCAAGCGCATATGCCCGTGCGGAGGGCGAAACAGTTTACTGTCAATCAGTTTCGCGGCGGCTTCTACATCCCTGAGATAGGTTTCCGTCGTTACCTGCCATCCCTGCAAATGGTGAAAAGTGTGATTGCCCGTGATGTGTCCACGTTCCAATATCGTCCGGTAGATGTCGGGATATTTACGGACATTGTCGCCGACACAGAAAAAAGTGGCTTTAATTCCATAACTGTCCAGTAAATCCAGCACCCAAGGGGTTATTTCCGGAATAGGTCCATCATCAAAAGTGAGATACACGGCTTTTTCGTCCGTGTTAAATCTCCAATGCGAACCGCGATAGAGGTCGCGATACGCTTCGGGTGGCTTTTCTATAAACATATTTATTTGTTTGCGCTTTTTGAAGCGCTTTCAAATCGTTCGCCGAAGCGGTTGTAATCATTCAGCATCACCTCATATTTCTCCGTATCAATTGACCGATAGAATTGCAAAAACTGCCCCATCGCGTATAAATCATTCCGAATATCCCGATACATATCCATGTAGTTTCGGTCGTTCAGGCGCGAATACCAATCCAGTTCCTTGCCGACGGTTTCCGAGAGCGTGTTGATAATCGCTCGCGCCTTAGCGGTATCGCCCGCCAACAGGTAGGTTGAAGCAATCTCGCTCATCGAATAGAAATCGTAAGGCACATTGTAGTCGGGAATCGACTTCACCGCATAATCCATCGCTTCTATTGCCTTGTCTTTCTTGCCTTCGGCAATCAGCCGCGATCCCAGCGTCCCGAACATCGCCCGGAACATTCTCGCCATGCGCATGGAATTGGAATCAATGTACAGTCCCGGCTTTTCCAGATTTCCCCAACGGTATTTGTGCATCAGGTTTTCGTAGAAAATGTCCGTATCTATGTTTCTGCCGCCCGTTGTAACATCGTAAGGCACAATCCGGTAGGCAACTCCATCCTGACGGAAATAATTTTCCATCCTGATGTATTGATCCGACCCGACGGTGGTTGCAAAATAAAACGGACGCGACCAGCCTTCGTTGTTCCTCAACATATCAAGAATCATCATTTCCTGTTTTGCCAAAGCCTGTTTTTGCGGGGTAACCACTTCCCGGTTGGCATTGTATCTGGGTCCAAGGTAGATATATATCTTGTCTTCCAGCCATCCGGCTTGTTCCGGTTTTACCACGCCCGACCGAATAGCGGCAGCCGTATCCACAGGAATATAAAGCAGATTGGAACGGATATTATCCATGGGCGGATAATCGCCTACCTTTTTCACACGGTTGTCGTCGGACTTAATTCTTGCTAAAGCATGCGCCATATCCTGCGGCTTTTCGCTCGGATCAAGAATAAAAGCAATGTCGTGTTTTCCCTGCATGTATTCGGCGCGTTTCCACGAAATGGGCAACGGCTCCGATTCGTATGCCCTGCGTTTCATCTGGTCAATATACCAGTCAGTTTGCAGGTAACTCAGATTGCAAACGCGAACGTCCGTGCGGTATCCTTCTACTTCCTGCGCATACCAGAGCGGGAAAGTGTCATTGTCGCCCATCGTAAAAATAACCGCGTTGGGTTCGCAGGTACTCAGGTAATTATAGCCGAAGTCGTGCATCAGGTATCTTTTGGAGCGGTCGTGATCGTCCCATGTTTGCGAAACCATTTGAATAGGCACGAGCAAACACAGCGCCGAAGCGGCAATTGCCGCCGGCAGTCCGGGAAGTTTAAGGTATTTGCGCAGCCATTTTTCAATTAGTCCTACGCCCAACCCTATCCAGATACAGAAAGCGTAAAACGAGCCGGCATAAGCGTAATCCCGTTCGCGGGGCTGGTTAGGCGTTTGGTTCAGATAAATTACAATGGCAAGCCCTGTCATAAAAAACAGGAGAAAGACCACCCAAAAATCCTGCGTTCCCTTTTTCCCCGAATAAATCTGGAAGATAACGCCCAAAATACCCAAAAGAAGCGGCAATAGATAGAATTTGTTATGCCCTTTGTTTTTCGCAATGAAATCCGGCAAGTTATCCTGCGAGCCAAGCCGCCGTTCGTCAAGGAATTTGATGCCGCTAATCCAGTTTCCGTTAGCAACTTCGCCGTATCCCTGAATCTCGTTTTGCCGACCTGCAAAATTCCACAGGAAATACCGCCAGTACATGAAATTAACCTGATAGGAAAAGAAAAACTTGAGGTTCTCCATGAAAGTCGGCACAATCATAACACTGTAAGCGCCGCCTTCCACTTCCCTGTATCTCACCCGTTTGCCTTTGAAATTCGTCCACTGCTTGTAAGCTTCCGTATGCTCTTTGCTGTACATGCGCGGAAAAATCGTACATAATTCTTCGGGATACACATACGATTCTTTCCTTCGGGATACAAAATAGCGGTCGTTTTCGTTCGCATCGCTCTTGGCAATCTGCGTCCACACAGGACCGCTGTCTTTGGTTGCCGGCGCAAGCAGATTGCCGTCTCTCACCCGTTTTACCTGTGCAACGAAAGTCTGTCCGTAAAGCAAAGGCGTTTCGCCATACTGCTCTCGCGACAGGTATTCCCGCAGCGTAAAAATATCTTCGGGCGAATTTTGATCCATCGGCGTATTTGCCGCCGAACGGATCATAATAAGCGCATAGGACGAATAGCCGATGGTAATAACAAACAAGCCGACCAGAATACTATTGAGCGCAGCAGGGTTCAGTTTTTTGGCATTGAAAACAAATATGCTTACGACAGCCAGAATAACAATCCCCACCATCGGATGGCTGCCGATAAACGGAATTCCCAGCAGGGCAATCGAAAGCAGAAAGCCGGTTTTAGCCCTGCCCGAATGATATTTTTCCCGCATGGTTTCCCAAATTCCCCACGCAAGCACGGCAAAAACCGCAAAGATATAGAACCCGACGCCCGTATTGTAAGGCAAGCCTAAACCGTTGACAAACAGCAGTTCAAACCATCCGGCAACCTTCACCACTCCCTGAATAATCCCGTAAAGCATAACGCCCACGACAACAAAGGAAATCAGCAAAGCCGCCAGCGAGCCTTTCAAAGTCGGACGAGGATATTTTTTGTAATAATAAACAAGGACAATGGCGGGAATACAAAGCAGGTTCAGCAAGTGGACGGCAATCGAAACGCCCATCAGGTAAGCGATTAGTATCAGCCATCGGTCGGAATGAGGTTCGCCGGCAACGTCTTCCCACTTCAAAATCACCCAGAAAACCAACGCCGTCATCAACGAAGAAAAAGCATACACTTCCCCTTCAACCGCCGAAAACCAGAAAGTATCCGACCAAGTATAAGCCAGCGCACCCACCGCGCCGCAACCGAGTATGGCAATCATTTGGGCAAGCGACATCGCTTTGTTCGCGTCGGGAAACAGTATTTTCCTCGCCAAATGAGTGATAGTCCAGAACAGGAACAAGATAGTCAAAGCGCTGAATATAGCCGACATGCTGTTTACCATCGCGGCTTTCATGGAAGTATCTGAAGTCAACTGTGTGAATAAATTGGCTACCATCATAAAAATCGGGTTTCCGGGCGGGTGTCCCACTTCCAGTTTATAAGCGGAAGCGATAAACTCGCCGCAATCCCAAAAACTGCCCGTAGGCTCTATCGTCATTAAAAAAGTAGCCGCTGCTATAGCGAAAACAATCCATCCAAGGATGTTGTTTGCCAATTTAAATGTTTTCATACTGATGATTATAGGTGTTTGTAAAAAAAAATTTCGGCAAAGGTAGGAAAAGATACTTATAAATCCAATTAATGTTATCTTTCCATAAAATAAGCCCGCTCCACGGGCGAAAAATGCTCAATCGCATACCGCAAAGCCGTTCGCGGCATATTTTTGCGATGTATTTCCAAAAAATCGACAAGCGTTTGCCGGTCTTTTTTCCCGACTTCACGCAGCATCCAGCCGACGGCTTTGTGCATCAAATCGTGCTTGTGGGCAAGCAGTTTTTCCGCAAGCGCAAGCGTATCGCCGAACTGCCGGTTTTTGATGAATGTCCAGGTAGATACAATCGCAATCCGCTGTTCCCAAAGGTTATCGCTTTCCGCCAGACGATAGAGTACGCTTCTGTCGGCTTTGTCCAGCAGATAGAGACCGATTATGTCGCGGCACGTAACATCAACCAAATCCCAGTTATTGGCTTTGCGGGCGTTTTTCAGGTAAAACTCAAAAATCCTTTTCCGTTCCACTTCCGTTGCTTTTTTGAACTGTTTTACGAGAAACAACAGCCCAGCCATACGCGCTTCATGGTATTCCGAATCCAGCAGGATTTGAATTTCATTGAGCGGCAGCGCCGGATTTCTTTTGACAATGTCGCGCGTCAGTGAGGCAGCGATACCGAGCATTACGTCGCCTTCGGCATATTGCCCTTTTCCGGTTTTGAAAAACCGCCGGAGAAACTTTGCTTTTTCGGAGTCGGCAACGGATAAAAGTTCATGGAGGATAAATTTGGCATTCATATTTTAATGTATTTGTGGGGCAAAATTACATGGAAAATCCGGCAATGGAAATTTTGGCGGGTTATTTATTTCGCAAGTTATAAACGGCAACTTAAATTAATTTGTAATTTTGCCCTGAAAATATCAACCATGCAAAAAATCCGGCAAATCATCGCGTCTGTCAAGCCCTACGAGGGAATCCTGTACTTTTCGGTTCTCCTGTTTTTCTTTCATTTTTCATGGAAAATAGCCGTCGACGGCGACATGGAAGGCGATAATATCTACCTTTTTGGAAAAGACGTTACCCCTGCATGGTTTCACACCGCCTGCCTGTGGCTGACCTCAGCCGTTGTGTGGTTTATACGCCTGTTGCCCGATACGCAGGCGCTCGTCGGGGAGCCGACTGCGCTGTATTTTCCCGACGGGGGAATTAAAATTACCATTGTTTGGGGTTGTACCGGTCTGAAGCAAATGTTTATTTTTGCCGGCATCATCCTGTTTTATCGGGGATCTTTCCTGAAAAAATTATGGTATATTCCTCTGGGCTGCATCATCCTAACCGCTTACAACATTGTGCGCATCGGCTTGATAGCCGTCTTTACGCGCGGCTATCCCGAACGGTTCGATTCGCTGCACGATGGAATATTCCGGTACATTTACTACACTATCGTTTTTTTGCTTTGGGTTTATTGGGAAGATGTTATTGTGAAAAATAGTCCGTCATCCCGCGCTCGACGCGGGATACTCTGAAAAAACGAACTGCGGTTTGCAGGGGATTACGGGTCTACGCTACGCGGTTCGCAAAAAACTATGTTATCCCGCAACTATTTTAACAAAAAAATTCTCATCATACGGCATATTTTTTATAATCGCAAAAGCCTGCTGGGCAGTTTATTTGTTACGGCAATGAGAGCAAGCTTTTTCGGTTTTCCGCTCAGAAGCAGACGCTCATAAAATTCCTTACACGCCCTGTTGAACCTGATGGCAGACCAACAGCATAAATATAGCAGTTTTCTGGCGGCAGCCATACCGATACGGGAAATGTGAGATTGCCACGTAACAGGCTTCCACCGGTTGCCAAGGCGCGAGGCGACGCTCCACGTCAAGCGCGCCTGCTGTTCCCGTCATCCCGCACCGCGCGCGGGATCCCCTGCAAACCACAGTTCGTTGTTATAAAAATATAAAAACCACATAGTTACACGGATTAGAATTTGCGGTATTCTCATTTTTACCCTATTTTTATTGGTAATCAAGATTTAAATTCTACCTTTGCACCTGTTTTTATAAAGACAACATAAAGTCTAATCTACTAACTAACAAAAAATTATTAAACACAATGAATGAAGCGTTAAACAAACAAACGGCTGTCCCCCAAGCAGATTTTGATTGGGAAGCCTACGAAAAAGGAAGTACTTACGGAGAGGTAAGTAAAGAAAATTTGATCGAAACATACGATCAGTCTGTGAGTAAAATTAGCGACAATGAAGTAGTTATGGGAAAAATTACGACTTTGAACAAACGCGAAGTCGTGATCAATATCGGCTATAAGTCCGATGGCGTAGTTTCGATGAACGAATTTCGTTACAACCCCAATTTGAAGGCGGGCGACGAAGTGGAGGTGTATATCGAAAGTCAGGAAGACAAAAAAGGTCAACTCATTCTTTCCCACAGGAAAGCGCGGGCGTTCCATGCGTGGAACAAAGTAACCGCTGCATTTGAAAGCGGCGAAACCGTTACCGGTCATGTAAAATGCCGCACCAAAGGCGGTATGATTGCGGATGTATTCGGCATCGAAGCTTTCTTGCCGGGTTCGCAGATTGACGTTAAACCGGTTCGCGACTACGACATATTTGTAGATAAAACGATGGAATTTAAGATTGTAAAAATCAATCCGGATTTCAAGAATGTGGTTATTTCACATAAAGCGTTGATAGAAGATGAATTGGAACAACAGAAAAAAGATATTATCGCCAAACTGGAAAAAGGTCAGGTATTGGAAGGTATCGTCAAAAACATTACTCCTTACGGCATATTTGTTGATTTGGGCGGCGTTGACGGCTTGATTCACATCACCGATTTAAGTTGGGGACGTGTTGCTCATCCGGAAGAATTGGTGCAATTGGATGAAAAACTCAATGTGGTTATTCTTGATTTCGACGATGAAAAGAAAAGGATTGCCCTTGGTTTGAAGCAATTAACGCCTCATCCTTGGGACACGTTGGATGCCAATCTGAAAATAGGCGATATTGTAAAAGGGAAAGTAGTTTCGATGGCTGATTACGGCGCATTCGTCGAAATAGCGCCGGGCGTGGAAGGACTTATCCACGTTTCGGAAATGAGTTGGACGCAACATTTGAAAAGCGCACAGGACTTCGTGAAAGCGGGCGACGAGGTGGAAGCCGTTATTCTGGCATTAGACCGCGACGACCGCAAAGTATCGCTGGGTATCAAGCAATTGAAACCCGATCCGTGGGAAAGTATCGTGGACAAATATTCCGTCGGCAGCAAACATACCGCCAAGGTTTGTAATTTCACCAATTTTGGAGTATTTGTTGAAGTGGAAGCAGGCGTGGAAGGATTAATCCACATTTCCGACCTTTCATGGACAAGGAAATTCAGGCACCCAAGCGAATTTACCGAAGTGGGGGCGAACATCGAAGTGCAAGTATTGGAAATCGACAAGGACAACCGCCGTTTGAGCTTAGGGCACAAACAATTGGAGGAAAATCCGTGGGATGTGTTTGAAACGATATTTACCGTAGGTTCCATCCACGAAGGCACGATTATCGACCTTTTGGAAAAAGGCGCCGTTATTGCCTTGCCTTATGGCGTGGAAGGTTTTGCAACGCCGAAACATTTGGTGAAAGAAGACGGTTCGCAGGCGCAGCCGGAAGAAAAATTATCTTTCAAAGTCATTGAATTTAACAAGGATTCCAAGCGGATTATCCTTTCCCACAGCCGGATTTTTGAAGATGAAAGACGGGAAGCAAAAAAAGGAAAGGAAAAAGAGAAGGAAGTAGACGCCGAAGCTGCTGTTGTTGATTCCGGCACGGAAAAGGAAAAGAAAAAATCGACGAGAAAATCCAAGAGTGAGAGCAAAGAAGAACTTCCCGCTCAACCGCCGTTTATGGAAAAAACAACGCTCGGTGATATTTCCGAATTAGCCGAATTGAAAGAAAAACTGGAAGAGAACAAAGAATAAATTTTTGGTAAAAAATCCGTCATCCCGCGCTCGACGCGAAGACTCGCAATGACGGCTACAACAATTTGAACCGTACTCTAAAATACAAATTTACATAATTTATTAATTAAAAAGTTTGTCATTTTCACAGAGATGACAAACTTTTTTTAGGCATATATATTACATTATGAAAAATCTACTTATGGCAGCGATTATCTGCATAACACAAGTATCTTTAAACACTTACGGAAGAACCGGAGACACAATTCCTCCCGCCGGCACGAGCGTCGTTCTCGACGAAATAGTCGTTACCGGGCAGGGAGCGGAAATAGAAAAACGGCGGCTCTCTTCCAATGTCGTGAGCATCGGCAGCAAGGAACTGGAAAACTACAACCACGGGCGCATTGACCAATTGCTGCAAAACGCCTTGCCGAATGTGCAAATCACCTTATCCAACGGGCAGCCAGGCGCGACCTCCATGTTCAAAGCGCGGGGGTTATCTTCGGCTTTTACCAATTCCACACCCGTGATTTATATCGACGGCGTGAGGGCGGACAATCTGAATACAGGCGCGGCGTTGAACATTACCGAAGGTTATTACGGCGTTTTTGTGGGAACAACCGGACAGACGGCGGCTTCCGGCGCGATGGCTGATATTCCGCTCGAAAATATCGACCGTATAGAATATGTATCCGGCGGCGCGGCTACTACGCTTTACGGTTCCGACGCGGCAAACGGCGTGATTCAGATTTTTACGAAGAAAAGCGCTACCAAACAGTCGGTATTTTTTGAAACCGAACTCGGCGCGGAAACGGCAAACGCGCAATATTACCATTTCAAACGAACCGCAGACCTC
Source organism: Dysgonamonadaceae bacterium (assembly GCA_031260045.1). Classification (GTDB taxonomy): domain Bacteria; phylum Bacteroidota; class Bacteroidia; order Bacteroidales; family Azobacteroidaceae; genus Azobacteroides. Next base: position 38,395 of record JAIRKO010000008.1, read on the forward strand.
CTGCACCAAACCGGATTTGTGCAGAAATACCGCATCGGATTCGACGGCGGAAACGACAGGGTGAGCTACAGTTTCGGCGGAAACATGAGCGGCAGTTCCGGCACAATCGTCCAAAATGCGAACGAAAGCAGGAAATATGACCTGCGACTGGGAACAAGCGTGCATTTCAACAGGAAAACGGAATATCAATCTTCTTTCGGCGTTGTGGTCAATGAGTTTAAAAGAAGCCGGAACGGAAATCAGGGCGGGTATGTCGGGCTGTGGGTTACCGAAGGGGCAGCGGCGACCAATTTCACATACGCCAATCAGGCAGGCGATCGTGTTAATTATGGCGCAAATTTAGACAAATTGGACGATTACGCTTACGCGCAAATGAAAACGTTCGTCAATAAGGCGGAAAAACTGCAAAACAACAGGGAGTCGGTAAAACGTTTCCAAACTTCGCAGTCGCTTACGTCCAAACCCGTCAATAATCTTACATTCAAAGGGGTTTTCGGGCTTGATTACCGCGTGAATACGAACAAAAATATTTATACCAATGAATATTGGGATCATGTGCAAGACAATTATGCAATCATCGGCTCTTCCGGTTCTATATTTAATTTCAACAGAAATTATTTGAGCTTGACCGCCGATATAAACGGACAATATAAATGGTACAGCGATGGGATTAGCATTATATCTACGGCAGGATACCAGTATTTTAGCGTCCGCGATCACCAGTGGAACAGCACGGGAAATGATGTGCGCGACGGCGCTCTTATTATTTCCGGCGCGGCGACTACACTTGCCGATGAATGGCTGAGCTTTTTGTACAATTACGGTGCATTTCTACAGGAAAATATCGGAATAAAAGACCGTTATTTTATAGACATGGGATTGCGTGGCGATTATAATACCGCTTTCGGCGACAATATAGGCTGGCAATATTATCCTAAAATAGGAATATCTTATCTGCTCTCGGAAGAATCTTTTATGCAAAGCCTGAAAAAAAATAATATCATAAACAACCTGCAAATACGCGGGAACTATGGAATTGCGGGCAGTTATCCTCCACCTTTTGAATATCAGAGAACGATATCTTTCAGTTCTTATCTTAATCATCAGGCAGCTGCTTTCGGCAAAGCCGGCAATCCCGACCTGGCGCCTGAAAAAAAACATTCTTATGAAGCAGGCTTTAATGCGCTGTTATTTAACCGCGTGTTGAATCTCGGATTTACTCTGTATTATGCTTTGACGAAAGACGCTCTGTTTGGTATCCCGATGCTTCCCTCGCAGGGATATTCGACAAGTTATCAGGAAAACCTCGAAGAAGCGGCTACTTATTTGGCAAACGTCGGGGAGATTGAAAATAAAGGAATTGAACTGTCTTTGGGCGTGCAACTGCTCAAGACGAAAGACTGGAACGTGCAACTGAACGCTTCCTGTAATACCAACCACAACGAAGTATTAGACATTGGGACGGCAGTTCCTTTCAGCATTGGCGGGTTCTCTTCCGGTACGATACAGACGGTGGTGGCTGAAGGCAAACCCGTCGGATTTCTTCGCGGATCCAAAGCGGTCTTAAATGAAGACGGCAGCGTGAAAGAAGTTTTGCCGTTGCAGGATTTAGGTAGCACGATACCCACTGTGTATGGAAATCTGTCGTTATCTGCCGCCTACCGGAATTGGCAACTCTTCGTCAGCGGCGATTATCAGACGGGCGCATACGTACATTCATTCGATCGGCAATTCCGGTTTCTCAAAGGATTGAAAGACGAGGCTGTTCCCGAAAAAACATTGGAAGGTACGACCCAAGATGCACAATGGCTTAATTTTACCAACTTTTTTGTGGAAAAAGCCGATTTCCTAAAAATAAGAAACATCGCTTTGTCTTATACCGTCAAGTCTTCTCGATACATGAAGTCGGCGGTTTTTTCTTTCGGCGTTTATAATCCGTTTTCGTTCACGGCTTCGTCGGTGGATCCGGAAGCGGCGTTGTCTGGAGCGTTAACGCAGGGTGCGGCAGCGACCGGCGGGTTTAATTATGCTTCTTATTCGTTGCCTCGTCAGTTTATAGGGACAATTAGGGTTAATTTTTAATATAATTTATGTCGCTAATGCACGAATTAGTGGCAACAAAAAAAATAAATAATGAAAACAATCAAACTTTTTATGCTTGTATGCCTGTTGGCAAGCGCAAGCGCATGTGAACTGTTACAGCCTGGCGATATTATCAATCCCAATGTAGACGAAGATACTTTTTTGAAATCGGCGAATGCCATGCAATCGTGGGTGAATGGAACGAATAAATCGTTTGCGGAAGCGATAGGTACTTTCGCCGAACTAACCGAAATATTGTCCGACAATTATTTTAATAATTATTCTCAAAGCAGCAAGGTTTTTGATATTCCCGAAATTTTGTACACCGACGCCGACGTTACCGCCCTGCAAAGATACATCGGCACATTAAGGGAATCCGCCAATTACGGTATTGATGAAGTAGCGCAAGCCGATCCGGAAACCACAAACAGCCATTTGTTCAATTTATATTACATCAAAGGGTATTCTTACCTGTTGGCGGGCGAATATTTTACGGCATTGCCCGTCGAAGCCGGAGGAGAAGTCAAAGAATGGAACACCCAGCTAACGATGGCAATCCAAACCTTTCGGGATGCGTTGGGATATGCCGGTAATCAGGAAGACACGGCTTTTATCAATACCTTGATTGCGCGGGCATATCACAAATTGGGCGATAAAACCAATGCGGTGAATTATGCCAATGCGGCGCTTGAATGCTCAATTGATTTTGTAAAAAATGTCTATTTCGACGGCGAAAAAGGCGTAACTAACTCAATTCAACTTTATACTTTCGGTTTTCAATTCCAACCGTTGCCGCGGCTCGACTTTCTCGATCCAAAATATTTTGTGTTGACGAATCTTGAACAACGTCCCGTTTGTATCGCGAAAGCCGAAGAACTTCATCTCATTTTGGCGGAAGCGTCGCTTGCTGATAATAATATTAATCCGGCAAAACAACAATTAAAAGAATTGCTGGCATTAGTGGCGAGCAGACCGGTAGAAACCGTCGATGATCAACGGGACGACCGGCACAACGGCGGTTTCAAATACTATCCCGACAGTTCGGCATATAAAGTAGCCGCCTCTCCCGACGAACCATTTCGCGAAGGCTTGGTATTAAACCGCCAAGCGCCCAATTTTATATCCATACCCTACGTATCGGGAACGTCGGTGGATACGGCGATGATCGACAATGCCACGTCGGTCGACGACCTGCTGGAAATCGTTTACCTGATGCGGCAGGAAATATTTTTCGCCGAAGGGCGCAGGGCGTCCGATTTGGGCATCCGGTTGCCTGTTTGCGAAATCGAAGCCGCCAATACATCCTCCGCCGCTCCGTATATTGATGCGCAAATTCCCAGTTTTATTCCGTCGGATAAGGAAATGGATGCGTTTGAGATGGACAGGGACGCCAAAACCGTTGTGATACGCCATAATATGAATAAAATTATAGTGGCAAACAAGGGTTTGGAATGTGTAATTCCATTTTTCGGGGGATCCCGTGCGGGGAGCGGATTTTGAGCGAGACTGTGCAGTTCGCAAAAAACGACTGCGATAACTTTACCCACTAATTTACCGTATTATTGTCAAAATAAGAAAAAAACCTATCTTTGCAAAATATCATTTACCAAAAACGAATAAACAATGACACGCTATCTTGACCCCAAAAACGATTTGACTTTTAAGCGAATATTCGGCGAACATCCCCATCTGCTTATCAGTTTCCTGAATGCTCTGATGCCGCTGGCGCCCGACCGGAGAATAGAAAGTATTCAATATCTTTCGCCCAAACAGGTGCCGGAAAACCCACTGGGCAAAAATTCCATTGTTGACGTGAGGTGTACCGACAATTTTGGACGGCATTTTATCGTGGAAATGCAGATGTATTGGAGTGAAATTTTCAAAAGCCGTATTGTGTTCAACGCTTCAAAGGCTTACGTGCGACAAATTGACCGGGGCAAAAGCTATCACCTGCTGCAACCGGTTTACGGACTGGGCATTATCAACGATACTTTCGACCCGCATACCAATGAGTTTTACCATCATTACCAAACAATTAACCGCTACAACACGAACGAAGTCATCGAAAGACTGGAATTTGTGTTGATAGAGTTGGAGAAATTCAAGCCCGAAAAATGGGCAGACCGCAAAATGGCTGTTCTGTGGCTTCGTTTCCTCCGTGAAATCAAAGACCTAACGCAAGAAGTACCCGCCGAACTGCTGGATAGCGAAGAAATACAAGAAGC
>JAIRKO010000025.1 GCA_031260045.1 Dysgonamonadaceae bacterium
CAAAGGTGGATAACTAATCCTAACAGAATAATTATCCCCAAAACATACATGTTTTTCGCCGCCCATTCGGTTCGCGTCCGGTTGGACAATCGATACTTGTCCGCCCCTCGCGCTTTCAAGTTTTGCAGCGTCAAAATCGTGGCATAAATGAAATGCACAACCATGCCGGCTGCCAATACAAGCGTTCCCACGATGGCGTACCAGTTAGCGCCCAACAGTTCGCAAATCGTGTCGTACGCTTCTTCCGAGAAAAGCAACGCCAGATTCATTGACATGTGAAACAGCAAAAACAAAATAAGGAAGATACCCGATATACTCATGATAAACTTCCTTCCAACAGATGAATTAAATAGCCAATACATAAATTTATTTTAATTTTATAATGGTGATCGGAATATTTGAGGGGGCAAATTTACCTAAAAAATACTCCATATGCAAAGAATTAAGATAAAAAGGTATCTAATTGAAAGATTTCATGTAAATTTGCCATACAAAATCAACTGTGTACCGATAACTATAATATGAATATTTACTTAATAAATTATTGAACACCCCGATCGAATGAAGTATTTTTATAAGAAATATTTACCGTTTTTAATCATACTGTTCCTATATTCATGCAGCGCAACCAAATTCGTTCCCAACGGGGAATACCTTCTGGACAAAGTCAAAATAGAATCGGACGTTCCGGGCTATAAAACCGCCGAACTGAAACCCTATATCAGGCAACAGCCCAATTATAAAATGTTCGGACTGAACAAAACAAAGTTCCAGATTTATAATTTGGCGGGAAAAGACGGTTCAAAGCGGATAAACCGGATTGTTCAAAGTTTGGGCGAACCGCCGGTTATTTTCGATTCGACGCTGGTTGATAAAACGACTTCCGAATTAAAAAAACTGTTTGTTAACAAGGGCTACCTGAATGCTGCTGTGTCGTCGGAAGTTAGTTTGAAGAACAAAAAAGCCGGCGTAACCTACCGGATACGAGGCAATGAGCCTTACCGGATAAGGAATTATTCGCAGAACATTGCAGACAAAGCGATTGAAAAAGAACTAACGGCGCGCACTCCTCTAATAAAAGAAGGTATGCTCTTCGACCGCGACATCTTGAATCTGGAGCGAGTGCGAATTTCCGATTTTCTCCGCAATCGCGGCTATTACGCTTTCAACAAGGATTTTATTTCTTATGAAGCCGACAGCGCTTCAAACGGTTTTTCCGTCGATTTGAAGTTGAATTTGGGGCTTTTCCGTAAACTTTCGGACGATGGAAAAGAGATGGAAATTCCGCACCGGAAGTATTATTTCGACAAAATTTACCTGTATCCGGATTTCGATCCGCTGAAATTGACCGATACGGATGAGTATGTCCCTTCCGACTCGTTTTCCGTAAACGACTACACGATTTATTACCAAGGGAAGAAACCTTCAATTAAAGTGAAAACCCTTTTGGATAACTGCTTTATGGTTCCCAAAAGCGCCTATTCCCAGTTGCTGGAAGAAGAAACCTATTCCGCGTTCTCGGCTTTGAACGCCCTCAATAACGTTCAAATTCATTTCGATGAATACCTGCGCAACGACACCGGTTTGCTGCATGTGGACATCGTAACCGTACCCGCCAAAAAACTGACGGTAACCTACGCCATCGAAGGCACCAATACCTCCGGCAATTTGGGCACGGCTATGGCGGTCAATTTTACCCACCGGAATCTTTTTCGGGGTTCCGAAACGTTTAATTTCAAAGTGCGGGGCGCGTACGAAACCATTAAAAATTTTAACGACCCCTACACGGAAATCGGCGGAGAGACTTCGATTCACATCCCCAAATTTGTCGTGCCGTTTGTCAAAAATATTACCCCAAAATTTCTACGTGCTTCGACGGAGTTTTCTTTGAGTTACAACAACCAAGACCGCCCCGAATACAGCCGGACTTTGCTTTCGGGCGGCATCCAATATACATGGCGGAAAGAGGAACGTTTTGCGGCAAGGCATCAATTTGATTTGCTGGATATTGATTATGTGTATCTGCCGAAAACGGATTCGACTTTCATGAATCGTTTGCCGCCCGGCGCCAAGTATTTCGGATACGTCAACCAGTTTATTGTCAGTTCCGGTTATTCCTATACGAAAACGACTTTCGACCCGATGCAGGCGCGACGGAATGCCTATTCTTTCCGCGCTTCTTTCGAGTCGGCGGGGAATTTGCTGTATTTACTGAACCAAATAAGGGATGTGAAGAAAGATGCACGCGGCTCGTATCAGTTGCTCAACTCGCTTTTCGCTCAATTTGTGAAAGGCGACGTGAATTACGCGCGAACGATTGTGCTTGACAAACAAAACTCAATTGCTTGGCGAATAGGCGGCGGCATCGGGATTCCTTACGGCAATACCGAGATGTTGCCTTTTGAAAAGCGATACTATTCGGGCGGGGCGAATAGCGTGCGGGCATGGTCGGTGCGGGAGTTGGGACCGGGACGCTACCGGCGGGTCGATTCGACCACCCTTTTCAATCAAACGGGCGACATCAAGATGGATTTTAACATTGAGTACCGCAGCCGGTTTTTCTGGAAGCTGGAAGCGGCGGCATTTATCGACGCAGGTAATATTTGGACGATAAGAAATTATGAAGGTCAGGAAAACGGGACTTTCAGGTTTCGCACCTTTTATAAAGAGATAGCCATCGGATACGGACTTGGGTTGCGGCTGGTGATGAACTACTTTCTGGTTCGTTTCGACTGCGGCTGGAAAGCCTACGACCCGTCGCTGCAAGGCAGAAACGCTTGGGTGATTAAAAGCCCTAATTTCAGGAACAATTGGGCTTGGCATATCGCTGTCGGGTATCCGTTCTGACCGCCGCTATGACTACCGTTTCCAAAAATCCCAACTCGCAAAAGCCTGAAGCAAAAGCATCTCCAACCCGTTCTTGACGGCTGCCTGCCGCTCCTTGCCGCGCTTCATAAAAAGCGTTTCGTTGGGATTGTAGAGCAAATCATACAGCAAATGTTTCGGAGTGAGCAGATGATAGGGTATCGCGGGGCAATCGTCCACGTGTGGCCACATCCCGACGGGCGTACAGTTTACGATTACCGTGTTTTCCCGCATAATTTCTTCGTCCAGTTCGGAATAAGTCAACACGTTTTCGGATGTTTTGGTGCGCGAAACATAAGCGCCGGCAATTCCCAACTGCCGCAGCCCGTAGTAAACCGCTTTTGCCGACCCGCCGGAGCCTAAAATCAAAGCCTGCCTGTGGCTTTCCCGCAACAACGGCTCAATGGAATTTTTGAACCCGATAATGTCGGAATTATAGCCGGTCAGCAGGGTTTTTCCCTTCTTTTCCCGCTCTATTTTGACGACATTCGCTGCGCCGATCAGTTGCACGTCCTCGCTCAACCGGTCTAAATAGGGAATTACCTGTTCCTTGTATGGAATCGTAACATTTAGCCCCTTCAACAGCGTATCGTTTTTTATAATCGTCTTCAATTCCTCAATCGCGGGGATTTCAAAATTAAGATACTCGGCGTCGATGTGCTCTGCCGCAAATTTGTCGTTAAAAAAACTCTTTGAAAAGGAATGTTTTAGCGGGTTTCCTATTAATCCGTATCTGTCCATATTATTTTAAGTAAATAGTCAAATATTTATCCACATTTCTTTCAATTCTTTCAGATACCCTGCTAATATCGGACTTCACAAATGCCTCGCCCGTAATTTTTTCGTAAAGTTCAATATAACGTTGCGAAACGCTTTCGCAAAATGCGGGGGTCATTTCGGGCGGCTGCTGCCCTTCCTTTCCCTGAAATCCGTTTTCCATCAGCCATTGGCGAACAAATTCTTTGGAAAGTTGTTTTTGTTCTTCGCCTTTTTCAAACCGTTCCCGATAACCTTCCGCGTAGAAATAACGGGAAGAATCGGGCGTATGAATTTCGTCGATAAGGTAAATTTTACCGTCTTTCTTGCCAAATTCGTATTTCGTATCCACCAAAATAAGACCTTTTCGGGCGGCTGTTTCTGCGCCCCGCCGGAACAACGCTTGCGTGTAATGTTCCAACTGTTCGTATTCCGCGCGGCTCGCCAAACCGCCGGCTATAATCTCTTCCCGCGAAATATTTTCGTCGTGTCCGGCATCGGCTTTGGTTGTAGGCGTGATGATGGGCGCGGGGAACGGTTCATTTTCCTGCATCCCGTCGGGCAGGGCGATTCCGCAAATTTTCCGCGCTCCGGCTTTGTATTCCCGCCAAGCGCTACCGGTGAGGTAGCCGCGAATCACCATTTCCACCCGAAACGGTTCGCAACGCAGCCCGACGGTTGCCATCGGGTCGGGCGAAGCCTGTTTCCAGTTAGCTACAATATCGGATGTTTCGTCCAAGAATTTCGCCGCAATTTGGTTCAACACCTGCCCCTTGTAGGGGATTCCCTGCGGCAAAACGACGTCGAAAGCCGAAATCCGGTCGGTGGCAATCATCGCCATGCGGTCGCTTCCGATGTAATAGACGTCTCTTACTTTTCCGCGATACACTCCGGTTTGTCCCGGAAAATGATAATCGGTTTTTATTAGTGTATTCATATTTTTTAGTAACTGTTTTGAATTTTATATAAGTGTGTGTGGAAAAATAAATTAGTAATAATCAGTGCATTCATGGTAATTAAGAATGATAAAAGCCGCTAATACACGAATATAAATAGCGGTGAAGCGATCCGAAATAAAATATAAATTCAAAATACTTTCTCACTATTTTTAAATTTCGGATGCAAATATAATGGAAAAAACAATAAACCATAATATTGTACGTAAAGGCGAAAGCGCGAAGTAATACGTTAATAAAACTTCGCGCTTCCGCGTTTTCGTGTACAAATGCGTACCGTGTCTCTACTTGATTTCCAATTATCGAGCGTTTTTTTCTTCCGTACTTATTTGTGCCTGTATATTTAATCCAAACAGGACAAAGCACATACATATAATTAAATTACATTTTTTCATTCTTTCACTTGTTTAAATTGTAAATGATAACGAACATTATCCTGCGTATAAGCAAATAGCAATACATCTTCTTTAAAAAAGCATTCATCTACTAAATGTAAAATATTTGAAAAATAAATACAGTCGTCCGTTACTTCAGATATTTCCGTCATACAACCAAGATAACTCCCATTTGTTCCTTTTATATTTACATAAATTAGATTTGTGCAGGAACGTCCCAAACCGGTAGTGTCGGTGTCGAATGTGAAAGAAAAACTTTCCCTTTCGTAGTGGCTGCCAATAGGTTCAATAGGTGGTCGAGGTTCTAACGTTTTCAATTCGCCTGTCGCGAAGTTGTGTATGTCAGCCAGTTTCCATTTGGTTCCCGTCAGTTTTATTTCGTTGTTCAACTCCAGCGCATCTTTTTCGGAACAAGCCATGCCCATACTCAGGGCAAGCAGTGCAAATATAAATTTTAATGTTTTCATTTTCTTTGATTATTAAAAGGTTATTGCTATTGAATATAAAATCAACAAGTGCAAAAAGCAAAAAAATGCTTCGGATTTTGTTTTTATCTCTCACGAGTTTTTTTCAAATTCTCGCGATTATTTTTTTATCTCTCACGATTTCATTTCAAACTCTCGCGATTATTTTTTTTTCTCTCGTGATTTCATTTCAAATTCTCACGATTATTTTTTTTTCTCTCGTGATTTTTTTTCAAACGCTTGCGATTTTATTTTTTTCTCTCATGATTTCATTTTAAAATCTCACGAGTTTTTTTCAAATTCGGAAGCGTTTTTTTTGTTTTTCTCACAAATTTGTTTTAAAATCTCAAGAGTTTTTTGTAAAACGTGAGCAAAAAACGCGAAGAGGCGAAATTTTTTTTAAGTGTTATTTTGCGTCTTCGCGTATAAATTTTCTACTTGATTAAATGAACCTTATCTCACTTTATTTCGTCAAAATCATTTTTTTCGTATCAATCAGGCTATTGCCAACATAGAGAGAATAATAATAAATGTCCGCCGAGAGTGCGCCGCTTTCTATCGTAACGCTTTCCGTTCCCGCTTGGAGCGGTATTTGCCGAACAATTGCTCCTGCGGTGTTGTTGATTACCAACTGCGCCGATTTTCCGTTTTGCGGCAGAGTATAACGAATAACCGTAGATTGATTGAACGGGTTGGGGCTGTTTTGTTGCAGGGATGCGCCTTTGCTTGCTGCCTCCTGCAATCCGGTTGTGTATGCGCTTTTCAGCGCGGGCGCATCTTCTTTTTCCAGTAAACTGTAAACCAAAGCCTGCAGGCGTTCGTTTTGCTCGCTGAGTTCCTGCACAGCTTTCACCAAAGGCACCACAAATTCCGCATACCGTAATCCGTAAACACCAATGCCGTCCACATCCACGCCGCTGAAATCGTAACCGATACTTTTGGCTACCTCTTCCACATCTTGCGCGAGAAAACCGGTTTGTACTATTTTTTCTGTCGCTTCCCTTGCTTCTTTTTCTGCATCCGTCAATTCTTGAGATGCTCCATCCCTGCTTGGTTTTTCGCCAATATTCCGCAGTTTGTCTATAGCGTCTAAATCAATGTTGTAAGTAACAGGTTGCAGGCGATTGATAAAATCAAGTCCCGGCACATCATCACGGATATTTTTCTTCACTCGTTTATCCGATAGAAAAGTAGTCCATGCAACACAACCGCCGATGCTGGTAATGTTGTTGTTGCCGATTCTTGCCTCATTACTGGCGGTGGCTGTTGCTTGATAGCCAATAGCTATAATATTATTTAAATTGGTAGTACTGGCTTTTGCTTTAGCACCAATAGCAGTATTATTATTGCCTGTTACATTGTTGTAAAGCGACAGATCACCATATGCAGTATTGTTGTTGCCTGTTGTATTGCTGAGAAGTGACCAACTGCCAAAAGCTGCATTTTCGTAGCCCGTCGTATTGTATCTAAGTGCACGATCTCCGATGGCGGTATTATAATCACCTGTTGGATTGGAGGAAAGAGATCTATATCCAAACGATACATTAGTCTGTTCCGCATTACCCGTATTTCCGGCTAAATCGCTACCGTTCACCTTAAACATAATAGGGACGTCTGACGTCCAAGCAATAATATTAGCAGTGCTGCCCAACAAATTAATATCTCCGGCAACATCCAATGTGTATCCGGGAGTTGTCGTTTCTACTCCCACATTTCCTGCCGAAGTAACATGAAGTTGCGCCGACACATTCGCTATAAAAGCGAGTAATATAACTGGTAAAAAAATTCTTTTCATAAATATAAATTATTAGACGTTAATAAAACATTTTTCTGATTTTGAGTGCAAATATAAAGTAAAAAAATAAAAAACCAATCTTTTTCACATAAAATCCTTTAAAAACTGTTTTGAATGTTACAATAAAGAAGGTGTGTGAAAAATAAATTAGTAATAATTCGTGTATTCGTGGCAACTATTATTTTTTAGTTGCCACGAATATAAATGTTTTTAACTCTTAGTTCTTCCAAGCGTTTCATAATGCCTGCGCTTTCACCACAGCCATCGAAGTTTGCTAACAGAATAATCCGCAGGGTGATGTAACTCACCCCTAAATTACTTGTCTTTATGCTGCGATTGCTTATTGTCCTCTTTAAGCGTTATTCCGTACAATCCAACGCCAATTACAACCGCCAATATAAAAATTTGCGATATTAAATGAATGTCAAAATTTGTTTCCATTTTCTTTTATTAAAAATAAACCTCCAAAAAGCGTGATTAAAATAATTATGCCGCCTACTAAATAAACGCCGTTAGCGTTTTCCCATTTTCCTACTAAATTAGATATAAAAAGCGCCGTAACCGCGTATTTCGATATATCTAACAACCATTTCCCTAATTCTTTTTTCATAGTTAAAACTCCACTTTGGTTAGTTATCTTAAATTTTTTCTGATTTTCGGATGCAAATATAAAGTAAAAAAATAAAAACCAATCTTTGTTCGCATAAAATCGGTTATAAATTCAAAACACATTCTAACAATAAAAACATGGAAACAGTTATCAATCTATAACATTCAAATGCCGATTATCAATTTATTTGTAATTGTAGCCTTGAATTAAGCGGAAAATTGTAACTTTGCCGCCTGAAAAATAAAAACAAGTATTGAAAAATGATGAATGATGTAAATTTGTATCGTCCCGAATATGAGCATGACGCATGTGGCGTCGGTTTGCTGGTCGATATTCGCGGAAACAGGTCGCACGACATTGTAGAAAAAGGTTTGCAGGTGCTTGAACACATGCTGCACCGAGGCGCCGAAAGCGCCGATAACAAAACCGGCGACGGCGCGGGAATTACCCTCCAAATCCCTCATGAATTTATCCTTTTGCAGGGCGTTCCCGTTCCCGAAAGGGGGAAATACGGCACCGGACTGGTTTTTCTTCCGAAAGAAAACGAACAGGCTGCCCTGTATATGGAAGTGTTGCAAAATATTGTCGAACAGGAAGGACTTCAACTGCTTTCCGTCCGCGACGTTCCGGTCAACAGCGGCATATTGGGCGAAATTTCAAAGGCAAACGAACCGGCTATCAAACAGATATTTGTTGCCGGGGAAGACCGACCTGATGTGCTGGAACGACGGCTGTATGTTGTCCGGAAAAAAATGGAAAACAAAATCCTGAAATCTTCCCTCGCCGATAAAAAAAGTTTTTATATCGCAAGCCTTTCCACACAGCGCATTGTGTATAAGGGCATGTTGACTTCCGAGCAGTTGCGCGACTATTTCACCGACCTGACCAATCCTTATTTTACGAGCGGTTTGGCGCTGGTTCATTCGCGTTTCAGCACCAACACGTTTCCGAGTTGGGATTTGGCGCAGCCTTTCCGCCTGCTCGGACACAACGGCGAAATCAATACCATTCGCGGAAATCGTTACTGGATGCAAGCCCGCGAAAGCGTGCTGAAAGCGCCGGAACTCGGAAAATTAGACGAACTGTTTCCGATTATTCAGCCTGGCATGTCCGACAGCGCGTCCCTCGACAATGTGCTGGAATTTCTGATTATGGCGGGCATTTCGTTTCCACACGCCATGGCGATGCTCGTCCCCGAAAGTTGGAACGAAAAAAACCCGATTTCAGACGAACTGAAAGCGTTTTACGAATACAACAGTATTATTATGGAGCCTTGGGACGGACCGGCAACCCTGCTGTTTACCGACGGTCGTTACGCCGGTGGGATGCTCGACAGGAACGGCTTGCGACCCGCGCGCTACCTGATTACGCACGGCGATATTATGGTCATCGCATCGGAAGTGGGCGTATTGCCGTTCGACGCTGCCGAAATAAAGGAAAAAGGACGCCTGCAACCCGGTAAAATGCTGATGATTGACACGGAAAAAGGAAAACTGTATTACGACGCCGAACTGAAAGCCGAACTTGCCGCCGCCCATCCCTACGGGGAATGGCTGTCGAAAAACCGGATTTCACTGAGCGATATATTTTCGGGAAGAACGGTCAAATACGAAGTCAATAATCAGTCTGCCTGCCTCAAGGCTTTCGGGTACACGCAGGAAGACATCGAAAAGTTGATTATCCCGATGGCGATGGAAGGAAAAGAGCCGATTGGGTCGATGGGTAACGATACGCCTTTGGCTGTTTTGTCGAACAAGCCGCAACGGATGTTCAATTATTTCAGGCAGTTGTTTGCCCAAGTAACCAACCCGCCAATCGACCCGATTAGGGAGGAATTGGTAATGTCCCTGTCGCTGTATATCGGTTGTCAGGACGGCAATGTGCTTGAGCCGTCGCCGGATTTGTGCAAAATGGTGAAACTGCCGGTGCCGATTCTCAACAATATTGATTTGGATATTTTGACGCATTTGGGTTACAAGGGCTTTAAATCCCTGACCGTTCCTATGTTGTTTGATGTAACTCCCCCCGCCAAAGGCGAAAAATCGTTGTCGGACGCGCTGGGCAATCTTTGCCGGCAAGCCGAAAAAGCGGTGGACGAGGGTTACCATTATATTATAATGAGCGACCGAGGCGTGGACGCTACACATGCAGCCATTCCTTCGTTGCTTGCCGTTTCGGCGGTTCACCACCATTTGATTGAAAAACGGAAACGGATGCAGATTGCGATTGTGGTCGAAACCGCCGAAGCCCGCGAAGTCAATCATTTCGCGCTTCTGTTTGCTTTTGGCGCAACTGCCGTTAATCCTTACATGGCTTTTGCCGTTTTGCATGAAAAAGTGAAATTGCACGAGATACAATTGGATTACCACACGGCGGAAAAAAATTACATCAAAGCCATATCCAAAGGGCTTTTGAAGGTACTTTCCAAAATGGGTATTTCTACCTTGTGGAGTTATCGCGGCGCACAGATTTTTGAGGCAGTCGGCGTGAGCCAAAAAACGCTGGACATTTATTTCAGGGAAATGACTTCGCGAATTGGCGGCGTGGAACTGTCCGACATTGCCAGAGACGCTTTGATTTCTCACCACGAGGCTTTCGGCAATCCCGACGCGCCCGATTTCAAACTGCAATCCACTTACACCGTGCCGAATGCCGGTATTTATACTTTCCGCAAGGAAGGCGAATACCACGCATGGAATCCCGAAACCATTTCCAAATTGCAGATTGCCGCGCGTGTGGGCGACTACGGGATGTTTAAAGAATATACCGATATTACGGATAACAAAATACAGCCGGTATTCCTGCGCAATTTCCTGACATATAAACGCAAACCGATTGATATTTCCAAAGTTGAACCGGTCGAAGAAATCACGAAACGCTTTGTTACGGGGGCGATGTCGTTCGGCTCCATCAGTCGGGAAGCGCACGAGGCGATGGCTATTGCGCTGAATATCCTGCACGGGAAAAGCAATACCGGCGAAGGCGGGGAAGATCCCGCGCGTTTCAAAATCGGCGACGACGGATTGAATCGCCGTTCTGCCATCAAACAAATCGCTTCGGGACGCTTTGGCGTAACTGCCGAATATCTGGTGAATGCCGACGAACTGCAAATCAAAATCGCACAAGGCGCTAAGCCGGGCGAAGGCGGGCAGTTGCCGGGGTTCAAAGTCGATAAAATCATTGCGAAAACTCGACATTCCATTCCCGGAATTACTTTGATTTCGCCGCCGCCTCATCATGATATTTATTCGATTGAAGATTTGGCGCAGTTGATTTTTGATTTGAAAAATGTAAATCCACAGGCGCAAATTTCCGTGAAATTAGTTGCCGAAACAGGCGTTGGCACCATTGCCGCAGGCGTGGCGAAAGCCAAAGCGGATATGATTTTGATTAGCGGCGCGGAAGGCGGAACGGGCGCAAGCCCGATGAGTTCCATCAAACACGCGGGTATTTCGGGCGAACTCGGACTGGCGGAAACGCAGCAAACGCTCGTCATAAACAACCTGCGCGGATTTATCCGTTTGCAAACTGACGGGCAGTTGAAGTCGGGCAAGGACATTATTATTTCCGCCCTGCTCGGCGCCGAAGAATTCGGATTTGCCACCAGCGCTCTGATTGTACTCGGCTGCGTGATGATGCGCAAATGCCACCTCAATACTTGTCCGGTGGGCATTGCAACGCAGGACGAAAGGCTGCGCGCTCGTTTCAGTGGGAAACACGAATACCTGCTTAATTTTTTTACTTTCCTTGCGCAGGAAGTCCGCGAACATCTGGCGCAAATGGGTTTCAAAACGATGGATGAAATCATTGGTCGCTCGGATTTGATTGAAATACGAAAAGATTTGAAATTTAACGATAAAGCGGCAAAATTGGATTTGTCGAAATTAATCCATTTTGTGAATAACGGAAATGACATTCGTTGCACAAGGAAACAGGATCATAAAATAGAACATGTCCTTGATAGGGAACTAATTCGCAAGAACAAACCGGCTATCGAAAAATCGCTTCCCGTGGAGATGAATGTCGATATTGCCAATACCGATCGGGCGGTGGGCGCTATGTTGTCGGGCGAAATAGCCAAACGGCACGGAAATCGGGGTTTGCAGGACGGCACGGTTACGGTTAGGTTCAAAGGCTCTGCCGGACAGAGTTTCGGCGCTTTCCTCGCTGCCGGCGTTACTTTCTCTCTGGAGGGCGAAGCCAACGACTATCTCGGCAAAGGGCTTTCGGGCGGGCGCATTTCGGTGGTGCCGCCGAAATTCAGCGTGTTTGTTCCCGAAGAAAATATCATAGCCGGCAACACTTTATTGTATGGCGCAACTTCCGGCGAAGTGTATATCAACGGTCGGGTCGGGGAGCGCTTCTGCGTGAGAAATTCGGGAGCAATCGCCGTCGTGGAAGGCGCGGGCGACCACTGTTGCGAATACATGACCGGCGGGCGGACGGTGGTCTTGGGTTCGACCGGAAAGAATTTTGCCGCAGGCATGAGCGGCGGACTGGCTTATGTGCTGGATATGAAAGGCGATTTCGACTATTTCTGTAATATGGAAATGGTAGAACTGACGCTGATTGAAGACAAATCGGACAGTCTGGAACTCAACCGTTTGATTTCGCAACATTTCCGTTATACGCAAAGCGCTTTGGCGAAAAGAATTTTGGATAATTGGGAGGAATACCTCAAACATTTCATCAAAATTACGCCGATTGAATACAAAAAAGTGTTGCAGGAAGAGAAAATGGAAGCAATAAAGAAGAAAATTGAAATTGTTGAATCGGATTACTGAAAAACGAGCTGCGGTTTGCGGGTCTCCGCTACGCCCGCAATGAGAAAACCTGAAGCAATCCGGAATAAAAAATAGATTTTAATTTTTCACACATACTTAATCATATATTGAAACAGTTATGGGAAACGCGAAAGCATTTTTAACAATAAACAGAAAAGAAGCGGGTTATCGCCCTGTATTTGAACGAATAGCCGATTTTGGCGAAGTGGAGCAAACCCTGAACATGGAAGACCGGATGCTGCAAGCCTCCCGTTGCATGGAGTGCGGGGTTGCTTTTTGCCATTGGGCGTGCCCCTTGGGCAATTTGATTCCCGAATGGCAGGATTTGCTGTACAAAGGGAAATGGTTTGAAGCCTATCGGGTATTAAGCGCCAAGAATAACTTCCCGGAGTTTACTGGTCGGGTATGCCCGGCTTTGTGCGAGAAAAGTTGTGTGTTGAACATACAGCATCAGCCGTTAACCGTTCGCGAAAACGAAGCGGCGATAGCAGAACATGCTTTCATAGAAGGGTTTGTGAAGGCTTATCCGCCGAAAACGCGCACGGGGAAGAAAGTGGCTGTTGTCGGTTCGGGTCCGGCGGGTCTGGCTGTCGCCGATATATTGAACCGGAAAGGTCATTCGGTAACGGTTTTTGAAAAGGACGAAACCATTGGCGGTTTGCTCCGTTTGGGTATTCCCGATTTCAAACTGAACAAGGGGATTATCGACCGGCGGTTGAAATTGCTGGAGGCGGAAGGAATTATTTTTACGACGAATACGGAAGTCGGTAAAGACCTGCCCGCCGGAAAGTTGCTGTCGTCGTTCGATGCGGTTTGCTTGGCGACGGGCGCAGGCGTTCCGCGCGACTTGCCCATTGAAGGACGAGATTTGAAAGGCATCCATTTTGCTTTGGACTTCCTAAAGCAGCAAAACCGCATCGTAGCCGGACGAACCATACCGGCTACCGAACAAATTCAAGCCAAAGGCAAAAAAGTACTGGTAATCGGGGGGGGAGATACCGGTTCGGATTGCGTGGGGACGTCTATTCGCCGGAAAGCCACGAGCGTGACGCAGATAGAAATCCTGCCCCAGCCACCTGCGGGCGAAAATCCCGATACGCCCTGGCCCTATTATCCGAATATATTGAAAACATCCAGTTCCCACGAAGAAGGAGTTACGCGCCGCTGGTCGCTGGCGTCCAAACGTTTTATTGAGAATAAGGGAAAAGTGACCGGCGTGGAAGTCGTTGAAGTAGAGTGGACAAAAGACGCATCGGGTCGTTTCACGATGAAAGAAATCGGCAAACCCGAAATTATTCCCGCTGATTTGGTACTGCTTTCCATGGGTTTTACGCAGCCGGTGCATGAAGGTCTGCTGGACGATTTGGGCGTGAAATACGACGCGCGCGGAAACGTGGAGGCGGTGAAGCCTAACGAATCGTCGACAGCAAAAGTTTTTGTGGCGGGGGATGTTACTACCGGGGCGAGTTTGGTAGTGCGTGCGCTGTATTCGGGACGGAAGGCGGCGGAGGCGGTGAATGATTATTTGCTTTGTTGAGGCTTGAAATATACGCAAAAAATGCGGAGACGCAAAGTTTTTAGAAAAGCATTACATTGCGTCTTCGCGTCTTAGCGTACAAATAAAACATAAACAATGAAAAAAACTCCCTTAAATGCCATTCATCGCGCACTGGGCGCACGGATGCACGAATTTGCCGGTTACGACATGCCTGTCGAATATTCCGGCATCATTGACGAACACAACACCGTTGTAAATAGCGTCGGCGTATTCGACGTGTCCCACATGGGCGAGTTTTGGGTGAAAGGCTCGAACGCCCAAGCGCTGATTCAACAAATTACATCCAACGATATTTCCGCCCTGCCAGTCGGAAAAGCGCAATATACCTGCTTTCCCAACGAAAACGGCGGCATCGTCGACGATTTGCTCGTTTACCGTTGCGAACCGGAAAAATACATGCTGGTTGTGAATGCCTCAAACATTGAAAAAGACTGGGAATGGTGCGTGAAAAACAACACCGCAGGCGCAGAAATGGAAAATGCTTCCGACCGCATCGCCCAACTGGCGGTTCAAGGACCTTTGGCTTTGAAAACCCTCCAAAAACTGACGGATACCGATTTGGCGGCAATTCCCTACTATGCCTTTGCGACTGGGAAGTTTGCCGAAGTCGAAAATGTAATTATTTCAAACACGGGATATACCGGTTGCGGCGGGTTTGAATTGTATTTCCACCCCGAACACGCCGTAAATATCTGGAACGCTGTTTTTGAAGCCGGCGCCGAATTTGGCGTCAAACCGATCGGACTGGGCGCTCGCGACACTTTGCGTTTGGAAGCCGGATTTCCGTTATACGGCAATGAGTTGGACGACACGACTTCGCCTTTGCAAGCCGGTTTGGGCTGGATTACCAAGTTTACCGAAGGTAACGATTTTATTTCGCGCCCGATACTGGAAAACGAAAAGGCAAACGGCGTGCCGCGTAAAATGGTCGGTTTTGAGATGGTTGGAAAGGGGATTGCCCGTCATGGCTACGAAATTGTCGATGCTGCCGGGAAAACGATTGGGAATGTTACGTCGGGGTCTATTTCCCCCGCTACGAAAAAAGCCGTCGGAATGGGGTATGTCAAACCGGAGTATGCGAGCGTATCGACAACTATCTTCATCCGTATCCGGAATAAAGATATTGAGGCGATTGTGGTGAAACCGCCTTTTCGGGGAGCGCGGCGTTGATTTGTACGCGAAGGCGCAACGTAATACTTTAATAAAAACTTCGCATCCCCGCATTTTCGCGTATATTTATATATGAACGAAACATCCATCCTCATCATAATCCTGCTCTATTTCGGCGTATTACTCGCCGTCGCCCGCATCATCGGAAAAAAACATTCGGGGAATGACGCGTTTTTCCTCGGCAACCGGAAATCGCCCTGGTACGTTGTTGCTTTCGGGATGATCGGGGCGTCGCTGTCGGGCGTTACATTCGTTTCCGTTCCCGGAATGGTCGGGAAATTCGACATGACTTACATGCAAATGGTTGCCGGTTTCCTGTTGGGATACGCAGTGATCGCATTCGTCCTGCTGCCGATTTATTACAGACTGAACGTCGCCGGCATCTACGCCTACCTCGATGGTCGCATCGGTCGCAAGGCACGCAAAACCGCCGCCGGCTTTTTCATCCTCTCGCGAACCGTCACGGCTGCCGCCCGACTTTACGTTGCCGTATTAATTCTCCAAACCTACTGTTTCGACGCCCGCCGCATCCCCTTTGCGCTCACCGCCGCCGCTTTCCTGCTGATGATTTGGCTATATACCCACAAAAGCGGCATCATGACGATTGTCTGGACTGATCTGCTGCAAACGTTTTTCATGCTTGCGGCGCTGGTGATTATCATCCTGCAAGTTGCAAAAGGCTTAAACCTTGATTTCAGCGGAATGATTGCCGCCGTGAAGGAAAGTCCTCATTCGCGCATCTTCGTTTTCGACGATTGGCGGTCGCAGCAGCATTTTTTCAAACAGTTTTTCGGCGGAATGTTTGTTACCATCGCCATGACGGGGATTGATCAGGAAATGATGCAAAAAAATCTATCGTGCAAGAATTTACGCGAAGCGCAAAAAAATGTTTGCACCTGCAGCCTCTTTTTTATTCCCGTCAATTTTTTATTCCTTTCCCTTGGAATATTGGCGCTTAATTACGCCTCCGCCAATCACATCGCTTTACCCGCCATGGGCGACGACATTCTTCCGACGCTCATTACCGGCGGTTATTTCGGAACAGCGGCGATTATCTTCTTCATCACCGGCATTATCGCCGTGACGTTTGCCGGCGCCGATTCGGCTTTAACGGGCTTGACCACTTCCGTTTGCGTTGATTTTCTGGGGATTAATAAATACGGGGAAAAGAAAGCGCGGCAAATCCGGCTGGTCGTACATGCGGCGATTTCGTTCGCTTTCATCGGGATTATGCTGCTTTTCAAGGCAATCAACAACACCAGCGTCATCGATGCCCTTTATCGGATTGTTTCCTATACTTACGGTCCCCTGCTGGGTTTGTTTGCATTCGGTATCCTGTTCAAAACCAAGACTTGCGACGGGGCGGTTCCGTATCTTTGCCTCCTCTCCCCCATCCTTTGTTTTGCGGGCGATTGCCTTTTGGGTGCGACCGTCGGCTATCGGTTTGGTTATGAACTGTTGATTGTGAATGCTGCGTTGGTGGCGGTTGGCTTGTTTATCATACCACCTCGTAAACCCCGCCCGGTCTGCAACGAATAATCCCCTTCATCTCCAATTCAAACAACACGCCCGACAGTTTGCCGACAGACCACTTCAATTCAATCGCCAAACTGTTTTGTTGCAAATTTTCCGCCGTTGAAAGCAAATCGAATACCGCTTTTTCTTCCGAATTCAAGTCGATAAAAAGATTGCGCTGAACAGCTGGACGGGCGTCCGAGCGGGTTTCGGCATCCCAATTCATTGTCCTGAAAACGTCGTGCGCCGAAGTGATTAAAGTCGCTTTGTTGTATTTGACGAGCGAATTGCAACCGGCGGAATAGCGGTCGTCAACCCTGCCGGGATACGCGAATACATCGCGATTGTAGGAATCGGCAATGTTGGCGGTAATCAACGCGCCGCCTTTTTCGGCTGATTCCACCACGACGACGCAATCGGCTATTCCAGCAATGATGCGGTTTCGTTTTACAAAATTTTGCCGGTCGGGAACGGTTTTACTCATAAAATCGGTCAATAATCCACCCCGGTTTAACATTTCGACGGCAGTAGTCCGGTGAACGCTCGGATAAATTCGATCTAAACCATGCGCCAAAACGCCGACCGTTGCCATGTTTTCCCGCAGGGAAGCGCTATGGGCAAGAAAATCAATGCCGTATGCCAATCCGCTGACAATAAGGGTATCCGGAAATTTTTCCTTTACATCACGAACGAACCGTTCCGTCATGTTTCGCCCGTATGCCGAAGCATTCCGCGTGCCGATGACGCTGATAATTTTCGCCGCATTCAAATCGGCAACGCCCCGATAATAGAGCATAACGGGCGTATCGGCGCATTCCCGCAACCGGTGAGGATAAGCGGAACTGGTGATAAAAAGCGGCGTTACTTTGCTTTTTTCGATGAAACGCATTTCCTGCTCGGCGCGTTTCAAAACTTCTGGGCGGCGGATTTCGGCGATAATGCGCTGCGAGATGCCCGGAATGCGTTCGAGCAAATGTTTTTTTTCGGTAAATACAACCGAAATATCATCCAAGTTATCAATGATTTGTTTGGCAATGATGTTGCCGATGCCTTTCACGAGGGTAATCCCGATTTGATAAATTAAGTTTTGGTCAAACATACAGGTCAAAGAATTAATTGAGAACGGGGTAAAGGTAGTAATAATATTCTATTCGGCAAAAGGGTATATTTACCCTGATATATAACAACTAACCATTAATCATTATCACTAATCATTATTTTAAAAACCGTCTTTTCCGCACGAAGTATATATATTCCCCGCGGCAACCGAATAGCAACCCGCCCATCATCCCCTGCGCGAAACCTCAGCAACGTTTGTCCGGCAAGGGACAGGAGCGTGCAATCGCAGCCCCGCAGGTTGCGCAGGTGCAATGCGCCGTCGGCATAACGGATGCCCGTTGCCTGTGGGTCGGCGACGGTTACGGCGCATTCGGCGCGGAAATCCCCGTCGACAGTTGCAACGGTGATGACGGCTGCGCCGGGCGCGTCGGCAATCAGCAGCCCGTTGACGGTTACGATGGCTACGCGCGTGTCGGACGACGCCCACGTAATGGCTTTGTTCGTCGCGTCGGCAGGCTGTACGGCGGCGACGAGCATTGCCGTTTCGCCCGGCTGCATTTCCACAACGGACGGCTCAATCGCGACGCCCGTTACGGCTACCGTGTCGGGTTCGGGCGGCGCGGGCGGTGTAGGCGGTTCGGGTGGCGCGGGCGGCGTTTTCACCGTTACGCGACATTCGGCGATATAGTACCCATCGTTTGTAATCACCCGAACGACGGTTTCCCCGTCGACGCGGGCGCGTACCGTACCTGCGGAGATTGACGCAACGGCGCTGTCGCCGGTTGTCCACCGAACGGTTTTATTCGTCGCGTCGGCAGGCAGAACGACAGCCGTGAGCGTTGTCGTTTCGCCCGGCTGCATCTCCACGGCGGACGGCTCAATCGCAACGCCCGCCGCGAAAACGGGAACATCAACGTCGCGCCCAGTGAGATGAAGGTCTTCGGCGCCGGATACTTCGGTGGACGTTTCGCCCAGCCACCCGCAGTACTGGTTAACGCCGGTGTATACCTTCACGAAGTCGATTTCGGGCAGGTGCGCGGGGTTGCCGTCGCCGTCGACCGCCCATTCGATGCTGAAAGCCGAGCGGGCGACGGCGTTGGGCAGGTTATCGGCATATCCCCAATGATAGGCGTACAGCACGTAATAAGTGCCTTGCCCGCTTTCGTCCACATAGTTATCGGCGAGTTTCGTTCCCTCAAACGACAGCGTTTCGCCGTCCGTCCAAAGCGGATAATAGGACTGCGCGTGATAGGTGTTGCGGAAAAGGTATCCGTCGCCATGCCCGTTGGTCGTCCAGCGGATGTATTCAATGTCGTTGAGGGCGGGGTTGGAAGGATGAGGCGTGCGGGGCTTGTCGTCGTCGGGGCGATGGTAGGTGATGCGGTAATTGTGTATGGTCGCGGGTTTGCGGTATTCGCTGCCGGCGAGTTCATACCAGGGGTCGTCGGGCAAGCCGTTGCCGTTGGCGTCGCGGGCAACCATGACGATGCCCGGCTCCGCGCTTCCGCCCTCGCGTGGGGCTTCGCTGTTGGGGTTGGCGTCGGCATAGAAAGCGTTGCCCAGAATGTGGAAATCATACTTTCCGGAAACGTTTTCTACGGGATGGTCGAAGCCGAAAACGATGTATCCGCCGTATCCGCCGAGCGTAATCATGCCGACGTTGTGGTTGGCTCCGGCGATGGCTTCTTCCGCCTTGCGGTTCATGTCTGCCTGCGTGTTGCCGGGGCGGTATTCGGGCAGTTCGTTGACAAACTGTCCCGGCGCGGGCATATACTCATACACCCGATGGATATAGGGCGATTGCGATTGCATGATTGATGCCGTCCACAAGGCGGCAATCGCCGTTAACGCCATTTTTTTGTATTGTTTCATCTTGTTGTTATTCAAATTTATTTACCTTATGACGCATTAATTCGTTCGCGTTCCCGTTTAGTTCATGTTATGGAGAGGCGCTTCATAACTCTTAGTTCTTAACTCTCCTCACTCCGCAACGCAAAATGCGCCGGAATATCCCCCGTGCGAACCTCCCATTTCAACTGCCCGTTCCTGTCGAAACAATACAGAAAACCGGGCGAAACGTAATTCACGGCGTCCGTCACATAAATGTCCTTCGTCAGCGGATGCACAAGGATGCCGTAAGGTATTTTTATTTTCCGCTCCGTGCCGTCGGTGATGAAATTTCGCGTTACAATCTCGTTTTTTGCCACGTCAACAATGCCGTAAGTGATTTCGTTCGACATGGAAATATAGCTCCACGCCACGCTGTAAAGGTAGAGCGAATCGCCGTCCAGATGGAAATTGGAAACGGCAATGTTGAGCGAATCAATCAGTCGGTCGATCGCCATGTTAATCCGGTAAAGGCGCGAGGGCTGTTCGTAATAATCCCCCCGCGAACTTACCCACAAATTACCGTGCCGGTCGGCACGCAGACGGTGCAGGTTGCGGGCGACTTCAATGCGTTTGGTCTCGGTAAACGACGGAATATCTATCACCGAAACCGTGTTTTCGTAATTCGGGTTCATGTATCCGCCCGAATTAGCCACGTAAATCTTATTACCGACAATCTCCAGTTCGTCGGGCTGAAAACCGACGAGGCAACGCGCCAGCACCTGCAAAGTAGCCGTATCCACTTTGGCTACATAGCCCCGCTGCTCGTAATCGGGGTCGAGTTTCACCGGTCCGGCATATGAGGTAACATACGCAAAACCACCGTGAAACCTAATGTAGCGGCAGTTGGGAATATCAATCCGCCCGATGCGTTCGGCGGTGTGTTTGTCCATCACTTCGATTTTATTTGAGCAGTTAATCACGGCATACAGGCGGCTGCCATAAATTTGCAGATCGTTGCCCACATCGCCCAGTTCCTTGGGAACGGACGGATTGGCTGCGCCGTAGATATTGCGGTGATATTCGCCTGTGGTGCAATCGTAATAATCGAGCGTGGATTTGTTGCTGCCCATATTGCCCTCGTTCAGCAAATAAAAACCGAGTATCCCCGTGTCGGATGGCGCAACGGGAATCACTTCGGGTTCAAAAACCTCCGCTTCCTCGCGGCAGGACGCCAAACATAAAGCCGCAATACTTATGCAAATTAGTTTATTCATAATCTTTTTGTATTTTTGTACCGGTTTATTTATCTTTTATATTATTTAATTTTTACACCTAATGACTTACAATAAAAAAACAGAAGCCCTCAATGCGGTTCAAGAACCTGCCGCCGCGCAAGAAGCGATAAAGATTGAAAACCATGATATTCCGCTTGACGAAAACGGCGTTCCCATCGGTATTCCATGGGAAGTAGTGTTGGAAGCCATGTATGATGACCTTTCCGAACATTACGGCGTTGATTTACGTACATTATAAAATCTTTAAATCCAAGCGTCATATAACCTTAAAAAAACCAAAACCATGTCCATATGAAAAAATACAATGTTATTTTCTCTATTGAAGCAAGGGATGATATCGAAGAACTGAAACGGTATATAAAACAAGAACTGAAATTGCCGGATACAGCTGCCATTATATAAACGATTTGAAGACGGCTATCTGGAAACTTTCCTATTATGCCGCGTCCATCGGTGTTAATCAATATATTCAAACAAAGTTCGGCGTTGACGCCCGACACATCACTTTCAAAAAGATGGCTATTATTTACGTTATCAAAGATGATACGGTATATATTAAGCGGATTATACCCAGTTCTTTGATTTATTAATTATTCGTATTGGTGCGAGGTTGTTTTAAAGCCCGCCATCATTGCGGGCGTAGCGGAGACCTGCAATCCGTTTTTCGGGGGATCCCGCGTCAAGCGCGGGATGACGGGTTTTTTGCCACAAACCCAATACTTCACATCTCCACTTTCAAAACAATTTTAAAATGCCGCCCCGGCATCGGATAATTCAACACCACATCATACTGCTGATTCAAAATATTATTGATTTCCACCGACAACCTTGTTTTCACTTTTCCGAAACCGATTGTTTTACCCACCGTCAAATCGTGCGTGTACCAAGGCTGTTCATAATTCTCACGAATGTTTGCCGAATGATGATACCGCTCGCCGACATAAATAAAACCGTAATTCAAATCCCAAGTTTTCCAAATCCCGTTTGCCGTTACCGAGCCGCTGTGCCGGGGGATGTAAGCGATTTGCCCGCCATACCACGGGCTTGCCGGGTCGGTAAAATCCTGCGCCTCTTGGCGAGTGTAGCTCAAACCCGTATTCAGCAGGATACCGGCGGGCAACCTCCATCCCGTTTGCGCCGACACATCCGCACCGCGAATTTCCACATAACCCAGATTCATCATCATCCACCGGAACTGCCCGTTGCCTTTGGGAATAGCCGTGATTTTGTCCGTAACCTCGCTGTAATACGCATCGGCGCGAATATTCAAATGCGCGACCGCCCCCGTCGCGAAATTCTCCTCGTAATGAAGACCGGCGTTGTATTGCACCGTATATTCGGGGTTTAAAGCAATGTTTCCGACATCGGTGTAGTACAGGTCGTTGAAAGTGGGCATCCGAAAAATGCGCTTGTAAAAAGCGCGGATATTCAAATTTTCGTTTTTCAGCGGTTTGCACGACAGGAAAACGGCGGGCGTATATTCCCGCTTGTCCTTTACATGGGCGACATTTTCAAAAACAAATGTTCCCAAAACGCTTGCCTGTGCTTTGAATTGCCCCGCTTCAAACGCCGTTGCCAATGCCGCAAGCGCAGTGTTCCGCACGGGGAAGATAAAATTTTTCAAATCGGAACGCAACGCATTCCACTGATAATCCGCAGAAAAACTGACGTCCCAGTTTTCCATGACGGTATATTTGTTTGCAAGTGAAGCGTAAATTTCCCGTTGCAAAAAACGATTGTCGAGATACATCAGGGTCGTGTCGGGATTGAGGTAACGCATCCTATCGTCGGCATATTTTATATTCAGTAGCATTTCATACTTTGGGGGCAGTGGAAACGGATTTTCTGCCGAAAACTGCGCGAAGAAATTTCTGTCCCATTGTCGTTGCGAGCGTTTCCACACATTATTGACAATCGCGCCGGGGATGCCTTTTTCGGAATCGTAAAAATAAATTTTCCCATGCCACCGACCGTTGCCGGCGGTGTGTCCATTCAGTCCGCCTTCGAGCCGCAGGGAATGAATGTCGCCGTTTTGCCGGATGGCGGCGGTGTCCCACGCCACCGTTTTGTCGGACAATATTTTACGGTAACGAAACGGATATTTCCCCGACGAATAAACGTATTCAGCATTGATGGACGACGAAACGTTTTCGGTGATTTTCCATTCCCACAGGACGGACGGGTTGACCAAATCGAACGATCCGACGCGGAAACGGGATATGAGATTATGGTTTTTGCTGCCAATAAATCGCGGACGGCGGGTGCGCAGATACACAGTCCCCGCCGAACCGAAATCTTTGGCAGACTGGAAAATCTCGCTTTTCTGCCCGTTGTATAAACTGATTTCTTCGATATTATCCAACGAAAATTTACCCAAATCAATCTGTCCGTTTTGGGCGTTGCCGAGTTGTATTCCGTCGTAAAACACCCCCAGATGATGAGTTCCCATACTGCGTATATCAACGGTTTTCAGCCCGCCGACGCCGCCGTAATCCTTGATTTGCACACCCGAAAAATAGCGGATGGCGTCGGCAACCGAAAAACTACTCAACGCCTCCAGCCGTTTGCCCGAAAGCCGTTGCGAAGGAATCACTTCGCGGTAACGATTCCGCCGGGCAACCACCGTCACTTCGTCTAATTGCCGGATGCTGTCGGTTTTTCCCTGTGCAATCGTCGGCGTTTGCAACAAAAGCAGGAAACACAAGTGCAATGCCCTGTCCAAAGACATAAAAAGCCGTTTAAAATGGTTATTAAACAGCTCTCAAACAATAAAAAACGGTGATAAACGCGGCAGGAACATGCCTTGCTGTTTGTCGCCGGCTCTATTCCTCGAAAGCCTTAAACTTATCGACTTCGGCAGGTCTTCTGACTTGCTCCATCTTTGAAACGCCCTTCCCGTTCCCCATCGGAACAGTGGATTTGAGTATTGTTCAAAGACTTTTGGCGGAGCTTACAGCAGCGGGTCTGTTCGGGATTTTCACCCGATTCCCTTTTCAGCGCCTTTCCCGGACGGGGAAGAACGTCTCCAAAGTCGGGGGCAAAAGTACGAAAAATTTGTATATCTCAAAGATATTTTTTTACGGGGATGCAAAATCTATTTTTTATTCCTACCTTTGCCCCGCTTTTGACCTCAAGGAAAGGTGCTCGAGTGGTTGAAGAGGCACGCCTGGAAAGCGTGTAAACGCCTAAAGTGTTTCACGGGTTCGAATCCCGTCCTTTCCGCAATGAACCCGCGTAGTCATCTATTTCAAGCGACAAGGACTAAAACAGGAACTAATACTACGCTTTTGCTTGCCGGGATATAAAAAACCCAAAGCAAAACAACAATGAATTTCTTTTCCAAAAAAGAGCCATTCAAAGAACGTCTTACAAAATAACCATTACCTTTGCATCGGTTAAAACTATAAATTCGGCAGGAAACCTATTTCTTACTACTAAGTTATGTGTGAAAAATTAAATTATATTTTTTTAATTTTTTATTCTGGATTGCTTCAGGATTTGCTTTCGCAATGACGCTAAAGTCGTAGCCGTCATTGCGAACCGCAAAGCGGTGAAGCAATCCGGAAAAAATAATATGAATTAATTATGAGGCTGTTTCAAAATTCCTGTCATCCTGCGATTGACGCGGGATTTTCTGCAAAAATCCTTGAATTGCAGGTCTTTCGCTTCGCCCGCAATGATGGCAATTTCTTTAATTAAAATAAATAATGACAAAACAACAATTATTCGAAAACATAAAAAAAAAGCAATCCTTCCTCTGTGTAGGATTAGACACGGATATAAAAAAAATCCCGCCGCATCTGCTGCGGGAAGAAGACCCCGTTTTTGCCTTCAACAAAGCCATCATTGACGCTACTGCCGATTATTGCACAGCCTACAAACCCAATTCGGCATTTTACGAAAGTCTGGGTTATAAAGGGCAACTGTCGCTCGAAAAGACCGTAAACTACATCAGGCGGAATTATCCCGATCAATTCGTAATTGCCGACGCCAAACGTGGCGACATCGGAAACACTTCGGAAATGTATGCCCGCGCCGTTTTCGACAATTCCGGTTTCGATGCCGTAACGGTGGCGCCCTACATGGGCGAAGACAGCGTGAAACCTTTTCTCGGCTATCCCGGTAAATGGGTGATTTTGTTGGCATTGACTTCCAACAAAGGCGCCGATGATTTTCAACTGACGTCCGGCACGGATGGGGAAAGGCTATTTGAAAAAGTCCTGCGAAAGTCGCAGGAATGGGCTTCCGACGAAGAGATGATGTATGTGGCGGGCGCCACGCAGGGAAAGCTGTTTGCGGACATACGGAAAATTGCGCCCGATCATTTCTTGCTCGTTCCGGGCGTCGGAGCGCAGGGCGGAAGTTTGGCGGAAGTGGCGAAATACGGGATGAACAGGCAATGCGGGTTACTGGTCAATTCTTCGCGGCAGATTCTTTATGCCGACCCTACGGAGCGTTTTGCAGAAGCGGCGCGGCGGGAAGCGCGGAAAGTCAGCGAGGAAATGGCAGTGTATCTGCGGGATGTATAAAAATCACGGCACGGGATCATACCCGTGTCCGCCGCAGGGATGACATCGCGAAATGCGTTTCACAGACAGCCATCCGCCCCTCACCGCCCCATATTTTTTGATTGCCTGCATGGCATATTCCGAACAGGTCGGAAGGTAGCGGCACGAAGGAGACGTCAGCGGGGAAATGCAGTATTTGTAAAAATAAACGGGAATCAGGGTGATGAGGATTCCTGTTTTTTTTATTGTTTTCCTGATTGATTTCATGTTCTTTATTACTCCTGTCAATTCACCGAAACATCCCCGCTAATTTTTCGGATCAGTCCATGCAAGACATTGCCGGGACCTAATTCCGTGAAATCATCCGCTCCGGCGGCAATCATATTCCTTACCGATTGCGTCCATTTCACGGGAGCCGTCAACTGCGCGATCAGGTTGTTTTTGATTCTCGCGGGGTCGGTTTCGCCGGATGCGCCGACATTTTGGAAAACCGGACAAACCGGCGTTCCGAAAGTTGCGGCGTGAATGGCTTTCTCCAATTCTTCCTTTGCCGGCGCCATCAGCGGTGAATGGAAAGCCCCGCCGACCTTGAGTTTTAAGGCTCTTTTGGCGCCTGCTGCCAACATGCGTTCGCAGGCTGCGTCCACTCCGCCTACGGCGCCGGAAATTACCACCTGACCAGGACAGTTGTAATTTGCCGGAACGACAATCTCATCCACTTCCGCGCAAATTTCCTCTACCTTTTCGTCAGGCAAATTCAAGATGGCAGCCATCGTTCCCGGATTTTGTTCGCCGGCTTTCTGCATAGCCAAAGCCCTTTTGTAAACCAGTAGCAACCCGTCTTCAAACGACAGCGCGCCGGCGGCGACCAAAGCCGAAAATTCGCCCAGAGAGTGTCCGGCAACCATTTCCGGATGGAAATCATCGCCCAGCGTTCTCGCCGAAACAACCGAATGAAGAAAAACAGCAGGCTGGGTAACTTTGGTCTGGCGAAGGTCGTCGTCGGAACCTTCAAACATTATATCCGTAATGCGGAAATTCAGAAGCCGGTTGGCAGTTTCAAACAGTTCCCTCGCCAGTGGATGTTTTTCATACAAATCTTTACCCATGCCCGGAAATTGTGCGCCCTGACCGGGAAATACATATGCTTTCATAAAATATATGGTTTAAATCGGGCGCAAAGATATAAAAAAAGTGAGACGGGGCAAGTTTTGTTATTCAATTTAAGGTGCAATCGACAAAATAAATTGAAAATCAACGAATTAAATTGAAAATCGGCGAAGCCCAATGTACCCGCGATAGAAACTGTTTGTGCGCAAATCGGTAAAAATCCTTATCTTTGCATCCGAAATTAAATAATTAAAAACATTTACAAACGTTTTATGGCAAGTACAGCAGATTTTAAAAACGGAATGTGCCTCGATATAGACGGGCAATATTTCTACATCGTAGAATTTTTACATGTGAAGCCGGGAAAAGGTCCGGCTTTCGTTCGCACCAAACTGAAAAACGTAACGACGGGACGTGTCATCGACAAGACTTTCAACTCCGGGGTAAAAGTGGATGAAGTTCGTATCGAAAGAAGACCCTATCAGTTTTTATATAAAGACGATATGGGTTATAACTTTATGAATAACGAAACGTTTGAACAGATTCCCATCGCTAAAGACAGCATTACGGGCGTGGATTTCCTGAAAGAAGGCGACATGGCTGAAGTTGTTGTCCATGCGGATTCGGAAACCATTTTGTATGCCGAACTTCCGACGCACGTAGTCCTCACGGTTACATACACAGAACCGGGATTCAAAGGCGACACGGCGACCAATGCAACCAAGCCGGCTACCGTTGAAACCGGCGCAACCGTACGAGTGCCTCTGTTTATCAACGAAGGCGAAAAAATCAAGGTGGATACCCGCGACGGTTCATACGTGGAAAGAGCAAAATAAGTTACGGCGGGGCGGGCTTCTCCTGCCCTGCTTGCTTTTCCACACACATACACGCTTTTCTTGCCCGTTATCGGCAATCATCAAAAATATAATGTATTATGGAGACGGATGAATACATCATCAACCACATTGATGAAGAACCGCCCCTGCTTGCGGCATTAAACCGCAAAGCCCACGTCGATTTGCTGCGCCCGCGAATGATTGCCGGTCATTTGCAGGGCAGGATATTGAAAATGCTGGCGAGAATGTACCGACCGCACCGGATTTTGGAAATCGGAACTTATACGGGATATGCAACCTTGTGTCTTGCAGAAGGTTTGCCCGACAACGGCGAAATTCACACAATTGAGATGGACGATGAGATGGAGGATTTTATCCGGAAGCAATTCGACCGGTCGGATTTGAAAAACAGGATTCATTTGCATATCGGAAACGCTTTGGAGGTAATCCCCCGACTGGAAGGCGCATTCGACATGGCGTTTATCGACGCCGACAAACGGAATTATTGCGAATATTACGAAACGGTTTTCGATAAAGTGAAAAAAGGCGGAATTATTTTGGCGGACAATACGCTGTGGAGCGGAAAAGTGATGGAAAAACCGCATCCCAACGATAAGCAGACGCTCGGCATCATCCGTTTCAACGAAATGATTGCAAACGACCGCAGGGTTGAAAAGGTGATTTTGCCTTTGCGGGACGGCTTGACGATTGTTTATAAAATATAATGTATTTGGCTACGCCCGCTGTTCCCGTTATCCTGCGCAAAAGCCCTGTCATCCCACGTTCGACGCGGCGAAGTTGCATTGAAAATCGGCGAAGCCAAACACCGCAGCCGTCATTGGAAGACGAAGCCCTGAAAAAAAACATGCGATAATTTCAGGTTAATTAAATTATTATTCATACTTTTGTACGCGATTTTGGTGGCGTCCTTTTCCCATTCGGGAAAGGCGCTGAAAAGGGAATCGGGTGAAAATCCCGAACAGACCCGCTGCTGTAAGCTCCGCCAACAATCTTTGAACAATACTCAAATCCACTGTTCCGATGGGGAACGGGAAGGGCGTTTCAAAGATGGAGTAAGTCAGAAGACCTGCCAGAGTTGATAAGTTGAAGGCTTTCGTGGAATAGAGCCGGCGACAAACCGATAGGGTGGCTTTTGCTGCCGGTTTATCTCCGATTTTAAATGATTAACGCTTAGCGCACAAATAATGTACGCTAAGACGCGAAGGTGCGAAGTTTTTTTAGTATTGCTTAGCGTCTTTGCGCCTTAGCGTACATTAATCATTATATTTATATTTTATGAAAAAGTATTTATTTTTATTTGCCGCGCTCGTAATGGGCGCCGCGATGCTCGCCCCGCAGGGCTTGAGCGCTCAGAAAAGAGTTGTTAAGGTGCAGGGACACCCGCACGAGTTATTAACCCGAAAGGCCGCTGAAGGGAAGCTAAAGCGACTGCATCTCAAACCGCCTAAGGCGCTCAGAGGCACTATTGACCCGGATAATATTCTTTGCTGGGCAAATATTGCCAATCTGATAACAACCCCGCCTGCAGTGGTGGATACGGCTTATTTGCTGATTAAGTTTACGGATGGAAAAATATCTCCGACAGGAGTTGACAGTCTTATTGTATGGGGTTTCCGTTACAATTCGATAGACAGTTACGGCGATACGACAGGCATACATACCATTGATATGCTACGAACCGTAGCTAATCTCGACAAGCGTTTGACTGTTATGCTGCAATATACCGGTGTTTATGGTTATTCTGTTGTTGGTATCGGTTACAATCACAATAAGGACTGTTCGCGGGTGCCTGTATTCTTTGATTACAAAGGTGCGGTAAGCGATACAACGATTGCTTTCCATTATATTGGAACGCCGAATTGCAATGTTGGACAGGTTGCTGTGCCGCCTATACCTCAAACACTGGCTCAACTTGCAATCGAAATCGGAGACTCCACCGGAATTATAGACCATCCGTTTAATGCGTTCTATGGTTATCCTGCTTACGATTACGACTACTGGAAGTTAGACATGAACGACCCAACCCCTGCTTTACATTCGTGGCAAGCTGGATGGAAGAATGCCTATTGGGGGTATTTTATAGGCGTCAACAGGCAGGTGCCTACTACAAGCAACTACGCCCAATTGGGTATTGCTTATCAGGTATTAAACAATCAGGAAGTTCACGGTTTTGTGTTTGAATCACCTGCAGACTATCCGCCTGTTCATGATTTTAGCGGTAATCTTTACTATGAAGATTGCACAATTTGCCGTACATGTCAATTATTAAAAAGGTAAGCTACATGATACGGGAAATATTTAATAAAAAGAGTACGCCGTTGTGCGTATTCTTTTTAATGCTCTTGCTTTACGTACCGTCCCAAACAGTGTGCGCGAGAGAATGGTTTGTAACAGTGGAAACAGGTACAGGTGAAGGCTCTTTTACGGAAGCACTTGCCAATATGGGTAATGGAGATACTGTAACCGTTGACAGAACTACTGTATCAACAATTACAATGACTGCTATCTATACGAAAGTTTGTTCAGGCCGCAATATGAAACTCACTTTCATAGGCAACAATGCAACTATTGTAAATCTGGGTATTTCCTTTGGAGGCAGCGCCCAAAGTGATGCTGCCGATGAAGTTATTTTTGAAAATTTCCGATTTGAGAACCCTTATTTGAGTGCGAAATTTGTAAGGCAAATGCGTTATACCAATTGCCGTTTTATTACCAACTCAAACGATGCAGGATTGTATGGAGTAATTCTTGAAAATGGCATTTATAATATGTCGAGTGCGACTGGAGTCAGTCTTTTTGAAGGATGCGTTTTTGAGCAGACAAGCAAATCTTTGCACTTTACTGTAGTGACTTCCACAAATGCTACATCGAAAGCAGTGAAATTTGTTTCATGTACCTTTAAAAACAATTTATCAAACACATCTTTATTTTCTTCGCAAAGCAGTCCGAAGTTATCAGCCGAGTTTGTGAATTGTGTTTTGATAGACTTGACCGGCTCAAATAGCGCCCCAACCATTAACTGCTATAATGTAACCTCAAAAGGCTTCAATGCCATACAAGGTTATATCAAAACGAATACTACAAATATTACGCCAGGAAGTGAAAACCTCGGATGGACAAAGATGGAAACCGACACGATTATTGCGCTAAGCGCCGAACAGCCGCTTATGCTTGTAGTTGATACCTACAAAGTGCGCTATGCCGGCGGAAATGGACTCGCTTACCTCCGCCTGCCTGCCGCGCCCCACTTACTCGCGACGCTTGCCGATATTTCGTTTCCCCGATACGATCTGTCCGGCAACGAGATAGATTATAGCAGACCGTCGCACAGTGGGGCGTGGCAATCGGTCTATTTCGCTGATGGCGAAACGCCGCCGATCGGCGAAACGGTAGCCACAGGGATGAGCATAACGCCGGATAGGGAAATATATACCGAACAGACCGTGCAGATAAACTTTTCCGTGCAGCCGAACCATGCGGAACAGGATGTGGCGTGGACAAGCAGCGACGAAACAATCGCCACGGTGGACGAAAACGGACTGGTAACCGTATTGCCCTCCGACCGGACGGAAACAGTAACGGTTGATGTTACCGCAACCACCACTGTTGCAAGAAATGCAGAGGGCGAGTTTTTGTCAAGAACCGTAAGCCTCACCGTGAAACCCTATATTCACGTTTCAGGGATTATCCTTGATGCCGGCGAATTAACGGTAACGCCTTTTGTAAACGGCTATTCGCGGACAATCAGCGCTACCGTAGAACCCTCGCGTCCCGACAGTGCGGCTCTTAATCCTGCACTTGTATGGACGGCAGATCCTGACGATATAGTCAGCATCACCACCGAAAACGGAAATGCAACGCCCACAATTAAAGCGCTGAAAGCGGGGACGACAATCCTGACGGCAACGGCGGAAGACAACGGGCAGACGGAAACGTACCAGGTGGTTGTTACCAAAGCAGACTACAGGGATGGCATGTTTATTGTCAATGAAGACTGGTTCGGGAGAAGTCCAAGTTCTCTGAATTATCTGTATCCCAACGGAAGCTGGGATTTGCGGGCTTCTTCCTGGATAAACGGTGATAATATGCTTGGCACAACAACACAGTTTGGAACGATTTACGGTGGTAAGTTCTACTTCATTTCCAAACAAGGATTGCGGTTAAGTATTGCAGATGCTCAAACAATGGAATGGATAAAAAGCTTTATCGACATGGGAGGCGATGGTCGGTCATTTATTGGAGTGGATGAGCATACAGGCTATGTAGGCACTGCCTCAGGTATCCGCGTGGTCAATTTGGATAATTTGCCCGATATACCTGGCAATTTCATTAATAATGGTACTGTACACCCAAAAGTTGTCGATCAATTGCCCCACACTATAATTAGTGGTGCAGAGAGTCACAACGGTCTGTACAGTAGTCAGGTTGCTACAATGGAACGTGTAGGCAATTATGTTTTCGCTATTCAGCAGGGCGTGGGCATACTTGTTATTAACGCTAAAACGCACATTGTTGAACGGACGCTGATAGACTATAATTATCATTCGTTGACGTTGGCAAAAGATGGCTATTTGTATGCAGGTACCACGGGGACGGTTTCCGATAACGTTGTTGTTCCTGATGACGGACAAGGATTAGAGAGTGTGGCGCTCAACATCATTGTCCGGATTGACCCGTGGACGTTCACGGAAACACCCATCACACTGTCGTCGGGAATAAGCGGACCGCCTGCATCGTGGGGCGCATGGCAATGTCCCGCAATCTGGGCTGCCACGACGACAAACAAAATTTACTGGAAGACAACCGACAAAATAATCGTTTGCTATGATATTGACGGTAATACGCTGACAAAAGTTCTTGACCTTAACGATTATAGGCGGCATCCGATTTCTGCCGCAGACCCGTGGGCGTTCTACGGCACGGCTTTCCGTGTGCAACCCGGCACGGATACGCTGTATGCTGTAGTTGGCACATTTTATATTTCGGGCAACATTGCCCATCGCAATCATTGGAAAGTGCTGAAGATAAACCCTGACGGCGATCAGCCTAATGCAGACGACGAAGGTGCAATCGGCAATATCATCGAAGAATACCCGCTTGAGGATCATTACTGGTTCCCCGCCATGCCGGTCTTCCCCGACAAACACCGCCCGGAATTCACCGCCGCAGCCTTCCCCGAAAACATCCCGCTAAACGGGAATCATCCGGCAGATAGCCTCAACCTGACGGACAAAGTGACTGATGCGGACAACATGCGGGCTTCGATTGTTACTACCGTCGCCGACGGCTACGACAAATCGCTCGTCAATGCCTACATTTGGCGCGATACACTGGTGGTCGCCGCACGCAAGAGCATCCCCGAAGGGCAGCCCGCCGAATCGACAACGCTTACGCTTAGGTTCAACTCTAATGGGCATGTGATAACAAAGGCAGTTGGCGTGACCGTGCAGCCCGGCGTTGTTGCCATCGCTCCGCCGGTCGTCGACTATCCGCTGGAACTGAACCTGCATACCCTCAGCGTGTCCTCCGGTCAAACCGAGCAGTTAAGCCTTGTTTACCCGCTTGGATACACCGTTAACTGGCGTTCGGAAAATGCAAATGTGGCTACGGTAAACAACGCAGGCGAGGTAACCGGCGTGGGCGAAGGAAGGACGCAAATTATTGCCGAAGACCTTGCGCAAGGCAAGTCCGACACTTGCACCGTAACCGTACTTCCCGCCGTTGTCCTCAACCCGTTTGAACTGAACGCGGATTCGCTGACGCTCGACATTGCCCAAATGGCGCAATTGCAGATCACGGCGCCGGAACAGTACAATGTGGCGTGGCAATCGCTGAACGAAAACATAGCCATAGTGAGCAATACGGGTAAGGTGGTGGCGCTCGCGGCGGGGACTACCCGCATCATCGCCTCCGACACTTCCAAAGGCAAACAGGATGAGTGTGTCGTAACGGTTCTCGGAGCGCAATCCACATACGCCGTCAAACTCAATCATAGCATGCTGGTGATGAATCAAGGCGACCGCGCAACGCTCTCTGTTTCGTCCGCAACCGACGCAACGGTAAGCTGGTCAAGCAACAATCCGCAGGTGGTGGACGTAACCTCCGGCGGAACGATCATCGCCTTTATGCCGGGTAATGCGGTGATTACTGCCAAACTGTCCGACGGGAAGGACTCGGCAACGTGCAGCGTGACCGTCCGCGAAACGGCTGTCTCAATCACAACCTCCGACGTGGGAACGCACAGCGCAACGCTTTCTTTCCCGAAACTCGTCAACACGGACTATTATTTGGTGCATCTGTACAGGATTTCCGGCGACGTTCGGCAGCCTGAGGTAGCCATCAAGGTGAACCCCAACGGCACGGTGGCTAATGTGATCAATCTGCGTGCCGACGACGATAACATTTGCCTGGTTGTCAACGATCTAAGCCCCGCGTCCAAATATGAAGCCGAAATTGATGTGCTGCGCGAAATCAACGGGACGGTCGAAGCAACCGCTAAACTAAGCATTTCGTTTACCACGCAACAGGAGACAGGTCTTGCTGTAACAGCTGCTCCGGATGCCGCCGTATGGTATGCCGCCGGCGTGTTGCGGCTGCGTAACCTTGAAGGCTACCATTACCGCATCGCCTCTGTGGGCGGACAGGTTCTAATCGCCTCCAAAGCGGTTTCCGACGAAGAAACCCGCTTTGTTTCATTGCCGCCCGGGGTGTATATCCTCACGGCGCAAAAAGGAAGCGAGCGGTTAATATTCAAGTTTGCAGCGTTTTAGCGAAAAACAGTCGCTTGACTGATTACAATGATTGCCTTTCATTGCTTCTTATTGCCGTTGGCTTCGGTCGACGGTAAGAGAGGGGATGGAAGGCAATTTGTATTTTAGGGAGGATTAATAAATTTCCAAACAGTTAAGTTTGGGATTATCAATAAAGGATCGGCGTCGAAAGTTATGATTATGAAATCGTTTTTCGGGGTTGATTCTGATAATGCCGTTAAAACCATTCATAAATAATAAAATAATTAATGTTTTACAATAAAAAAAGAGGATGTACCATAGTTACAAAAACCGTTGCAAGATACACCTTTTTTGACGATATTCTGAAATCTATGAATTATAATAAACTTTTAACATAAAGATAACATTCCATCAACACAATTATTGAAAAATAATCATTTTCTTTGTATTGTTTTTGCAGATTAACCTGTTTAATTGAAACCTTTATGTTTATGCAATTACTCATTGATGCCGTCACCATTACGGCTCATGAGGGTGAAAGCGTGGGTGAGGGATTTTCCACGCTTAAAATACAATGGCGGGCTTGTCCCGCCATTGTTGTTTTTTCCTGTTCGCTAATATTTTATTCATTTGCACTACATGGATTTCCTCTATTTTTTTATTTCTAAAATGAATATGCGTATCTTTGCGCTTGCATAATTAATTTGAGTATATTAATGACTAAAGAAACACAAATTGAAGAACAGTTAATAAAAAAATTGTCCGACCTCAAATACACCTATCGTTCGGATATTCGGGATCGAGATGCACTTGAGCGCAACTTTCGTGAAAAATTTGAGACGCTTCACTGCGTTCATTTAACTGATACGGAGTTTAGCCGCCTATTAAACGAAATCGTTAGTCCCGATGTGTTCATCGCTTCCAAAAGGTTACGCGAACGAAACACTTTTTTTCGCGAAGACGGAACCCCGCTGCAATACACGTTGGTAAACATCAAATGCTGGTGTAAAAATGAATATGAAATTGTTAACCAACTACGCATTAACACCAACAATAGCCACCACCGCTATGATGTGATTTTGCTGATTAACGGCGTTCCGGTTGTCCAAATTGAGTTAAAAGCATTGGAAGTCAGCCCGCGTAGCGCAATACAACAAATTGTTGATTATAAAAATGAACCCGGTAATGGCTTTACCAATACCTTACTATGTTTTATGCAACTTTTTATAGCAAGCAATCAAACCAATACATATTACTTTACGAACAATAACAATCAGCATTTTCTATTTAATGCCGACGAACAATTCTTGCCTGTTTATCAATATGCAAATGAGGATAATAAAAAAATCACTCATTTGGATGATTTTGCCGAAAAGTTTCTTGCCAAATGTACGCTTGGCGAAATAGTTAGCCGGTACATGGTGCTTGTGGCAAGCGAACAAAAACTGTTGGTGATGCGCCCCTATCAGATTTATGCGGTAAAAGCAATCGTTGATTGTATCCGCCAAAACAGAGGTAACGGCTATATATGGCATACAACAGGTAGTGGCAAAACACTTACTTCGTTTAAAGCATCCACGCTACTCAAAGACAATCCTGATATTGAAAAATGCCTGTTCGTAGTTGACCGTAAAGACCTTGACCGGCAAACGCGCGAAGAATTTAACAAGTTTCAAGAAGGTTGTGTCGAAGAAAATACTAATACAGATACATTTGTAAGAAGAATGTTATCAGATGATTACGCCAATAAAGTTATCGTTACCACCATTCAAAAACTTGGTTTGGCGCTTGATCCCAATCACCGGAAAAACTACAAAGAACGCTTACGACCGTTAAGCAAGAAACGCATCGTATTCATTTTTGACGAATGCCACCGTTCGCAATTTGGAGACAATCATAAAGCAATCAAAGAGTTTTTCCCAAATGCACAACTTTTCGGATTTACCGGCACACCGATTTTTGAGGAAAATGCCTCTTATACCCGAATAGACGGAGAACAGGCGTCTCTTGTAACTACAAAAGACATATTTCAAAAAGAACTGCACAACTACACCATTACCCACGCTATTGATGATAAAAACGTATTGCGTTTTCATATAGATTACTTTAAGCCGGATGGCAACAATAGTCGCAGAGCGGATGGAACTATCGCCAAGCAAGCGGTTGCCGAAGCAATACTATCCAAACACGATGCTGCAACAAGTAACCGCCGGTTTAATGCATTTCTGGCGACAGCATCTATTAACGACGCCATCGAATATTACAAACTTTTTAAGAGTTTACAAGCAAAACAGCAAGAAGAAGACGAAAATTTCGAGCCGTTAAATATTGCCTGTGTATTTTCTCCGCCAGCAGAAGGAGATAAAGACGTACAGCAGGTTCAGGAAGATTTACCACAGGAAAAGGCAGATAATCAGCAAGAACCCGATGTGAAGAAAAAGGCATTAAAAGCCATTATTACTGATTATAACAGACAATACGGAACCAACCACAATATAAACGAGTTTGACTTGTATTATCAGGATGTGCAACAACGCATTAAATATCAAAAATACACGAATAAAGACTATCCTCACAGAAACAAAATTGATGTTGTTATTGTGGTGGATATGCTACTTACCGGTTTCGACTCTAAGTTTCTTAATACGTTATATGTGGATAAAAACCTGAAATATCACGGCTTGATACAGGCTTTTTCGCGCACAAATCGCGTTTTGAATGGTACGAAGCCCTACGGTCATATTCTTGATTTTCGAGGACAACAAGATGCGGTTGATACGGCTATTGCAAGATTTTCGGGAAAAGAAATTGAACAGGCTAAAAAAATCTGGTTGGTGGATCCTGCACCGATAGTGGTTGAAAAATTTGAAAAAGCCGTGTCGGATTTGACCCAATTTATGAAATCGCAGGATTTGGAATGTAAACCTGAAGAAGTAAATAATTTGAAAGGCGACGAAGCGCGTGCGGAATTTATCAATCGTTTTAAAGAAATACAACGTCTTAGAACTCAGCTTGATCAATATACCGATATAAGTAAAGAAAACCAAACTAAAATAAACGCATTGCTGCCGGAAGATGATTTACGCGCTTTCCGCGGCGCCTATCTGGAAACGGCGCAAAGGCTTAAAACCAAACAAAAAGCCAATACGACAGCAAGCCTGAAAATACAGCAATTGGATTTTGAATTTGTGCTTTTTGCCTCCGCCATAATTGATTACGACTACATTATGGGAGTGATTGCCAAGTATTCAAGTAGTGAGCCGTCGAAACATAAAATAACCAAAGAACAGTTGATTAGCCTTGTTGCTTCGAGCGCCAATCTGATGGACGAACGGGACGATATTGTGGAATATATCAACAGTTTGGACGAAGTGAACGGCAAAACCGAAAAAGAGATACGAGATGGTTACCAAACTTTCAAAGTTGAAAAATTTGCAAAAGAAATGGCGGCGATTGCCGATAGAAACGAGCTTGATGCAATAATACTGCAAGGTTTTGTAGATAGTATAATAAGTCGGATGATTTTCGACGGTGAACAGTTGAACGACCTGTTTGCACCATTGGGATTGGGCTGGAAAGCCCGTACTCAAAGGGAATTGGCATTGATGGAAGAATTGACGCCATTACTGAAAAAATTAGCTGCAGGGCGCGAAATTTCGGGACTGTCGGTGTATGAAGAAGAATAAAAATAAATAATGACGACACAACAACAATTAGGAAAAACCCTTTGGGATATTGCAGATCAACTACGTGGAGCAATGAATGCGGACGATTTTCGCGATTATATACTGTCGTTCCTTTTTTTGCGCTATCTGTCGGACAATTACGAAAATGCCGT
The DNA here is from genome assembly GCA_031260045.1 of Dysgonamonadaceae bacterium. Lineage (GTDB taxonomy): Bacteria > Bacteroidota > Bacteroidia > Bacteroidales > Azobacteroidaceae > Azobacteroides. The sequence goes on from JAIRKO010000025.1 coordinate 38,097, forward strand.
CAGAAAAGAATTGGGTTCGGATTATCCTGAAATGCCGGAAGGCGATATAAAAAAATCAGGTGTTGCAACCCCTTTGCAACTCTGGTATAAAGAGAATCCCAGTGATGTAACCGAATTTGAAAAACAAATGCGTCGCAAAGCTCATTATGTAATTGAGCCGCGATATTTATGGAACAATATATATGAACTTGCACGGACAAAAGACGATGATCTCTTGCATACTCTTCAATTAGGGTTTGAATATATAGAGAATGAATCTTTTGAGAGAACATTTCAAGGGTTATTTTCGGAAATCAATCTTAACTCGGAAAAATTAGGAAAGAATTACACCGAGAGAAACAAAAAACTTCACGTAATCATTACAAAGATAGCCGAAGGCTGTGCCCGGTTCTCTACCAGCAGTGATATTCTGGGCGATGCTTATGAATACCTGATAGGTCAGTTTGCCGCAGGTTCAGGGAAAAAAGCCGGAGAATTTTACACACCTCAACAACTATCAACCATTTTGTCTAAAATTGTGATTCTGGACAGTCAAAATCCGGAATTAGGAGAGAAAAACAAATTAGATAAAGTGCTGGATTTTGCTTGTGGTTCAGGTTCTTTATTGTTGAATGTTCGTCGACAAATGGGAGAAAGCGAAGGTAGTATAGGTAAAATATATGGTCAAGAGAAAAACGTTACCACTTACAACCTCGCCCGAATGAATATGCTTTTACACGGACTTAAAGATACCGAGTTTGAAATTCATCATGGAGACACGTTGTTAAATGATTGGAATATTTTGAACGAAATGAATCCATCGAAAAAAATGGAGTTTGACGCTATTGTCGCTAATCCACCATTTAGCCTAAAGTGGGAACCGAATGATACATTGGCAGAAGATTTTCGATTTAAAAGTTACGGTGTTGCTCCAAAATCTGCAGCTGATTTTGCATTTTTATTACACGGTTTTCATTTTCTTTCCGGAGAAGGAACAATGGCGATTATACTTCCGCACGGAGTTTTGTTCCGCAGTGGAGCCGAAGAGCGCATTCGTACAAAGCTATTGAAGGACAATAATATTGATACTGTCATAGGTTTGCCATCTAATTTGTTCTTTTCAACAGGAATTCCAGTTTGTATTTTGGTATTTAAGAAATGTAAAAAATTTGACGATGTCCTTTTCATCAACGCCAGTGAGCATTTTGAGAAAGAGAAAAGACAGAATCGTTTGCGAGAAGGAGAATATGGAAAACCTAATGATATTCAGAAAATAATAGAGACTTACCAATACCGTAAAGAAGAAGAACGATATTCTCGGAAAGTTTCTTTGGATGAGATAAAGGAAAACGGTTATAATCTTAACATCTCAAGGTACGTAAGTACGTTCCAAGAAGAAGAACCTGTTGATATTCACGCCGTAATGGCTGAAATCAAAGAGTTGGAGGCCAAACGTGCAGATTTAGATAAAGAAATTGAAGTTTATTTAAAAGAATTGGGATTGGTTCCTTAATTTTTTGTTTTTTGAAATCCTTAA
>JAIRKO010000031.1 GCA_031260045.1 Dysgonamonadaceae bacterium
CCTAGGTCATTCCGCTACGCTCCATTCCCACGGCAAACCTCCGCCACAGTTTGTCGGCCCTGGTCTTTGCTTCGCAAAGCCCTTATCCGGGCCGCCAAACCGTCATATACAGCCGGAACGTTATGCGAAATTTTTGCGACCGCTTGACATTGTGATATTAGCGTGATATGATAAAACGCAAGAAAAAGAACTGGAATTGTTCGGCACGGCGGCATCCATGCCGCCGCTTCGCAAAGGAAATAAGGAGGAAAGTTATGCTGGTATGCATATAAAAAAGATACACAAAGACAGTTAAAATGAAGAGGGGAACCAAAAAATTTAGGTTCGTTCGACACTTTACAACCCCCAAAAAGAAAAAATAGGGGATTGAAACTGGTTTTTTACTCGCTGAATGTCAAATATAAAGCGAAGTAAAATATTATGGGGGTATTTATGGATACTGAAGTCTATTTGCTTTGCGGTAATTGTAATGGGATTACCGAAGGCATTGGAAGTGGTGATTTGAGAGACACTGTTCAATGCAAAAAGTGTGGCCGTGCGTTTACGGCGAGAACTGTAGGTTGGTTTGAACCTATTGAAGATAAATTCAATATTTTCCGATAAGAGGAGGAATTTATGAAAAAAAATTTAATATCATGGTTGCTGGGGATTCTTATATTCTCATTTGTTTCAGTTTCGGTGTTTGGGCAACGTGTCGACGATTTTGAGGTTGAACTCAACAATGATTCGAGTGGCATAATAATTGTTGGGTATACCGGAAATACTGCAAAAATTGCTATTCCTTCAAAAATCGAAGGGCTTCCCGTCACGGAAATCGCCTATGGTGCTTTCTATTCTAATAGGGTCATTGGTTCGGTTGTTATTCCAGACAGCGTAATAGAAATTGGCGAAAGCTGTTTTCAACAGTGTCCAAATTTAACGTCAGTGACCTTGCCGAAAAATCTTTCAAAAATTGGCGCTAATGCTTTTATGGCTTGTACAAAACTTACCACCATAAATATACCAAGTGGCCTAAGTCGTATAGAACGAGGAGTTTTTTCCAGTTGTGGTTTTACCCAAATAATTATTCCAGAGGGAGTAACTTATATTGGTACATCTGCTTTTAGTAATTGCTTCAATCTGGCAAATGTAACATTGCCAAAAAGTATTTCTGTTGTTGATTATGATGCATTTAGTACATGCAGAAAACTTACAACGGTAAATTTGCAAGATGGATTAAGCATAGAATTTGATAATGAAGTATTTAATGGTTCTAAATTAAATATTGCTTCGCAAAGCGCGTTACGAAAAGCTGGATATAAAGGTGTATTCTAATTGTGATACATTATCCGCCGCGCCGTCCATGGCGCGGCGCTTCGTAGCAGTTCTTTTTCTTGCTAATTGCAAGAAAGGAAGCGGGTATTGATTTGAAATCGCAAAAACTTCGCATAACAGGACTGTTTACGCTTCGCCCGCAGTAGCGGGCTCGGCCTCCGCAACGGCTAGGTCATTCCGCTACGCTCCATTTCCACGCCTCCCTCACCCACATTCCAGCCCGCCGCGTTGCTACGCAACGCTTTATGGGCGGGCTGGAACGTCATATACAGCCGGAACGTTTGCCGTGCAACAGCGGGACGGCGGACTTTGGCCTGCCGTCCCTTTTTAGGAACCAAAACCCCACACCACTCCGCCGCGCTGTTTACGTTTTTGATACTTTGAATTGCCGGGACGGCAGGGTCAAGTTTTGTCGCGGACAACGAACGATACGACGCGATATTCGAGCAGTTGCAATATCGCAAGGACATCGTTTACCCTTGCGAACGGGGTGGCCCTGTCCGCGATAACGTGTATCCGCGTGTCGGGGGCGTTGCGGTACAGTTCGCCGATAGTGTTTTCGACTTCGGCAAGGGTCGACGGCGAGCCGTCTATGTAGACCGCGCCCGACTTGTCCATCCACAGTTCAAGGTTTTTTCTGTCGCTCACTTTTGACGCGGCTTTGGCGGCTTCAGGATAATCTATCTTTACCTCTTTGCGATAGTTTATCAGCGCGACCAGCATTATGAAGATCAGTAGCAGAAACGCTACATCCGATGTCGCGTTCATAGGGACCGAAAACCGCCGCCGCGGGCGGGAGAATTTCATCATTCGGCCTCTTGCATCTTGAACGAGAACGACTCGACGCGCAGTTTTTGGGCAAGTTCCACGAAGGACACGACGGCCTGCCACGGCGCATGGGGCGAGATTGCCAGCGCCACTGCAATGTTGGGGTTCCGCGCCGTGCCGCTCCTTATGGCCCGCTCGACCGTCCCCGCATCGACCGTGCTCCCGCCCGAAACTATGCGCCCCGATGCGTCAATCTCGTAGCGGAGGATATCTTCCCGTGCCACGATGCGCGTCGAATCTTTGGCGGGCAGATTCATCAAAAAGCCCTTGTTTATATTGAATCCTGCGATTACGATAAAATAAATTATCAGCAGAAACGCCAAGTCGCTTAATGCGGAATTCTCTTCAACCTTTTTTTTGACGCGCCGTTTGATAACCACTTATTGACCGCCGCCCGCCATCTCCAGAAGCGCTTCCGAGCAGGTTTTTTCGGCGCCCGCCGCGAAGGTATCGACGGCATGGGTCAACAGCGAGTTGGCGGTCATCGCGATTATAGCGATTATCAGCCCGAAAACCGTGGTTATCAGCGCTTCGTAGATGCCGTTCGCGACTATCTGCGCGTTCACTTCCGTCGCTTCCGCTATCGATTTGAACGCGCCTATCATGCCGGAGACCGTCCCCAAAAAGCCTGTAATCGGCGCCACGGCTCCAAGCGCCGCAAGAAAATCGAAGCCGCTTTCCAGTTCGTTGACGCAGTTTTGCGCCTCCGTTTCCGCCGCCTTTTCCATCAAATGTTCCGATTGTCCCGCATGGTCCAGCATCGCGAGCAGTATCCGCGCCCCCGCCGACCGCTTTGTTTTTTCGGCCAGATACGCCTTTGCTCCAGCTATGTCGTTTTTGCGCACGTATTCCATCACGTCCCGGCCTAGCTTTTCCGTCCGCAAGTCCTGGGACAGCAGAAAAATAACCCTCTCCAGCGCTATCGAGACCGTCGCGATCGAAAAAACCAGCAGCGGCCACATGAAAGCGCCGCCCATCCTAAAAAATTCCAGCAGTTGAAACTCTTCGGCATTACCCATTTCGTCATATTATCAGTTTTTCCCGCTAATGTTAAGCCCGCCCGGGGTGCAGCAATTCCGATTTCAAAAAAAATATGATATAAAAGGAGCATGGAGGGGGAAATAATCACAAGGCTGCCGCAAAGCCTTCGGCTCGTTCGGCAGAAAAATCGATTTTTTCCGGGTGTTGCGCTACGGGGTAAACCGTTACTTCCACAAAAACCGGGTTTCACTGTTTCTGACCGTCTCCGGCCACCCTCCTGATGGTTGAAATCGGAATTGCTGAAATTTGCTGACTAG
>JAIRKO010000052.1 GCA_031260045.1 Dysgonamonadaceae bacterium
AGTTCCGGCTTAAAAATTGCCGGACGCGATTTTTATCCAGAATCCGGAATAAAGCGGACGTTTGAAGCGTGAACGGCTCCAGGCCTGATTTTACGGAGAATTATCATGTCCGAGGAAAAATACCCCGCCCCCCTTGACCCTGCCCTGCCCGGTAAAGTGGCGGATATAGCCCTGGCCGATTTCGGACACAGGGAGATGCAGATTGCTGAAAATGAAATGCCGGGGCTTATGGAACTGATGAAAAAACATGGGAAGGAAAAGCCTCTTCAGGGCCTGCGGATCACCGGCTCCCTGCATATGACCATTCAGACGGCCATGCTCATAAAAACCCTGCACGCTCTGGGCGCGGATTTGCGCTGGGCCTCCTGCAACATTTTTTCCACGCAGGATCATGCCGCCGCCGCCGTTGCCGCACGCGGAATCCCCGTATTTGCATGGAAAGGCGAATCGCTGAAAGAATATTGGTGGTGTACCGATCAGGCTTTGCGTTTCCCCGACGGACAAGGTCCCAACCTTATCGTTGACGACGGCGGCGACGCTACGCTGTTGATACATTGGGGTTTTAAAGCCGAAAACGATGCCGCATTCCTAAACCGGAAAGGCGGTAATCACGAGGAACAGGTGATCATTGACACACTACGCCGCATTCTGACGGAAGACAATTCACGCTGGCATCGCACCGTAGCAGGATTGAAGGGCGTTTCGGAAGAAACAACAACCGGCGTTCACCGGCTTTATCAAATGCTCGAAAAAGGCGAACTGCTGTTCCCTGCTATTAATGTAAACGATTCGGTTACCAAATCCAAATTCGACAACCTCTACGGCTGCCGCGAGTCTTTGGCAGACGGCATCAAAAGAGGCACCGACGTAATGATTGCCGGAAAAGTAGCGGTCGTGCTGGGTTACGGCGATGTGGGCAAAGGCTGCGCCAAGTCCATGCGTTCCTACGGCGCCCGCGTAATTGTTACCGAAATTGATCCGATTTGCGCTTTGCAGGCGGCAATGGAAGGTTTTGAGGTAACGCCGATGGCAAAAGCCGTCAAAGAGGGCAATATTTTTGTAACGACGACCGGAAACCGCGACGTTATCACCATCGACCATATCACGCAAATGAAAGATCAGGCTATTGTGTGCAATATCGGTCATTTCGACAACGAAATTCAAGTGGATAAATTAGTGAATTATCCCGGCGTTGTCCATACCAACATCAAGCCGCAGGTGGATAAATATACTTTTCCGGCTACGGGCAAATCCGTTTTTCTGCTTTCGGAAGGTCGCTTGGTTAATCTCGGCAATGCCACCGGGCATCCGTCGTTTGTAATGAGTAATTCGTTCACCAATCAGACTTTGGCGCAGTTGGATTTGTGGAAAAACAAATACGAAATCGGCGTTTACCGTTTGCCGAAACATTTGGACGAAGAGGTCGCCCGTTTGCATTTGGAGCGCATCGGCGTTGAGTTGACGGTTTTAACGCCCGAACAGGCGGAATATATTGGGGTTGATGTTCATGGACCGTATAAGGCGGAGCATTATAGGTATTGATTAATTTTTCGGGTTTTATGAAAATTGCGATTCTCTCGCCTTTCCATCCTTACCGCGGCGGCATAGCCCAATTCAGTACGTCGCTTTATCAGGCATTGGCGAAAGAGCATACCGTAAAAGCGTTTTCTTTTTCGCGTTTATATCCGGGATTTTTATTCCCGGGTAAAACGCAATTTGTGGAAAGAAATGAAGCAAGTTTTTCCGTTCCATCCGAAAGAATTTTGGACAGTATCAATCCTATTTCTTACAGAAAAACAGCTAAAACTATCGAAAAATTTCAACCCGATGTGCTGATGATTGTTTACTGGATGCCGTTCTTCGCTCCGGCTTATGGACATATCGCCTATCAATTACGCGGTAAAACCCGCATCATCGCCCTGATTCACAATGCTATTCCCCATGAACCAAAATTTTACGACAAGCCGCTATCAATGCTGTTTTTCAATCAAGTAGACGGATTCATGGTTTTGAGCGAATCTGTAAAAAAGGATTTACTATCGCTTTATCCCTACGCAAATTATTGCCTGCATGCGCATCCTTTATACGATCATTTCGGCGAAAAGCACGACAGGGGAAAATCCTCCGAAGCCTTAAACCTGCATCCCAGCAAGAAAACTTTGCTTTTTTTCGGTTTAATCCGCGACTACAAAGGCTTGGATTTACTGATACGAGCCATGTCTTTTTTAGACGATTCCTACCAATTGCTCATTGCCGGCGAATCTTACGGCGATTTCGGGAAATACCGGCAACTGATTGAGGCTTCTCCTGCCAAGAACCGGATACAAGTCCGGAATCAATACATTTCCGACGACGAAGTTCCCATTCTTTTTTCGGCAGCCGATGTATTGATTCTGCCTTATAAATCAGCTACGCAAAGCGGAGTTATTCCCGTTGCCTATCATTTTGAGATTCCAATTGTTGCCTCCGGCGTTGGCAGTTTGAAAGACACGATTGAAACGGCGGGGACGGGCATTGTTTGTTGTCCGCAAGCGGAAAACATCGCCGAAGGGATTCAAAAGGTATTTTCCGAAGGAAAAGAAAAATTTATTGCAAATATCCGTATTGAAAAGAAAAAACTTTCTTGGGACGGTTTTGCCCGCGCTTTGATTGATTTTTATAACGCAAGTTGCAATTTATAAACCGCGCCACAAATAAAATTCAACGCACTACCAACCCCCAAAGCCGCCCCTCATCATAAATTTCATTAGCGATTTCCAATAATTGCCCGGCTGTCAATGCATCAATTTTCCGGTAAATTTCCGGCAAACCATCGTATTTGTTGAACCGCAGGAAACTTTTCCCCAGTCCGAGTGCAAGGTTTTCGCCGTGTTCGCTCATGATGCCCAACTGCCCTTTCCACTGTTTGACCGCCGCAGCGAATTGCGACGTTGACAGTTTATTGTCCCGCAACCGTTTCAGTTCCTTATAGGTTAAACTTAGGCACTGGCTTTCCGATTTCCGGTCGCAACCGAAATAAACGGTAAAAAAACCGGCGTCGGTATAAGAAATCACTTCCGATTCGACGGAATAAACCAACCCATGTTTTTCGCGGAGGCTCATATTCAAACGGCTATTCATGCCCTGCCCGCCCAAAATATTGTTCAAGAGATACAAACCCGTCCGCCTTTCGTCAAAAACCGACCAAGTTTTTCCCCCGACAACCACATGCGTTTGATGCAGGTTTTTATTGATTCCGACATGCTTGGGCGAATTAAACGACGGCGTTTTTCGATCGACGACGCTCGCGGGTCGATTTTCGATTTGCATGTATTTATCGGCAAGCCGCAGGATTTTCCTAAAAGGTGTATTTCCATAAAAAAAGAAAACCATATTGTCGGGATTGTAAAATCGGGATGTGAAGAGGCGGCATGTTTCCTGCGTGAAAGTTCCGAGACTTTTCGCGTCACCCAATATATTGTGTCCCAACTCGTTTCCTTCAAAAAACAGATTCTCGAATTCGTCGAAAATCCATTCCGAAGGCGTATCCAAACAAGAATTAATTTCGTCGAGAATCACTTCCTTTTCCTTTTCAAGTTCCGGCGCGGGAAACTGCGGGTTAAAAACGAGGTCGGCAAGCAAATCAATCGCCCGCTCCACATCTTCCGAAAGGGAAACAGTATAAAGCAGCGTTTCTTCTTTGGAAGTACTGGCGTCCAGTTCGCCGCCGACGTTTTCCATCCGGTTCAAAATGTGCCGCGCCTTCCGTTTTTTTGTCCCCTTAAAAAGCGTGTGTTCAACAAAATGCGCAAGACCGTGCTGCATTTTGGTTTCGTCGCGCGTACCGGCGTCGATGGCAAAACCGCAGTAGGCGACATTTGAACCGGAAGGTAAATACACGATTCGCAGCCCGTTCGGCAGCGTAAATGAGCAATATTGCATATTTTTAATTCATTAGTTTGCATGCAAAAGTATAAATAAATACCTTTGCGCGGAAATAATTATAGGACTGTACGCAAAGACGCTAAAGGGTTTATTAAAAAAACTTCGCGTTTTAGCGTACAATAATAAAAACAATGATTACAAATTTAACGGAAATCATAGAAAAAGAAGCAAAAGCCATCCTAAATATCCCCGTAACGGATGCTTACGACAAAGCCATTGAGTTGATTGTAAAACAGGTTCACGCCAAACGTGGAACGCTCGTGTGTAGCGGCATGGGAAAAGCCGGACAAATAGCGTCCAACATAGCGACCACGTTCAGTTCGACCGGCACGCCGGCGTGTTTTTTGCATCCGAGTGAGGCGCAGCACGGCGATTTGGGTATTTTGCGGGAAAACGACCTGATGCTGTTGATTTCCAATTCGGGGAAAACGCGGGAAATTGTCGAGTTAATCACCTTAGCCCGCAATTTAATTTCCGATATTCAATGCATTGTGATAACCGGCAACGCTGAAAGCGAACTGGCACGAAGCGCCACCGTTTGCCTGCCGACCGGCAACCCGCCCGAAGTTTGCCCGCTCGGATTGACGCCCACGACTTCCACCACCGTCATGACTGTGATGGGCGATTTATTGGTGGTCGAAACCATGAAAAGGATTCATTTTTCGGCGAGCGATTATGCCAAAAGGCATCATGGGGGGTATTTGGGGGCGGTTTCCCGAAAGCAGGCGGGGGGAAGTTGATGCTGTATTCCGAAAAAGCCCGTCATCCCTGAAAAAAGAACTAAGTTCGGGTTTGCGGATCTTCGCTTCGCCCGCAATGACAATTTATAAATAGCAACGCAAATTATATAATAAAAAACTACTGGAATATTTGTTATTTACAGAAAATTCATACATTTGCAGCTGATTACTTAAATATGTTTAATAAAATTACAAATATGGATTTAATAACACTCTCAATGCCTGTTTACAACGTAGAAAAATACGTGGAAAGGGCGTTACTTTCGGCATTAAACCAAACGTATGAAAACATGGAATTTATCATTGCCGATGATCGGGGAACGGACAAAAGCATGGAAATCATCCGGCGAATTGTTGCCGGTCATCCCAGAGAGAAACAGGTTCGGATTATTGAACACGAACGGAATATCGGACCCGGTGCCGGACGGAATACCGCTATCGAAAATGCGCAGGGAAAATACCTGTATTTCATGGATAGCGACGATGCCATATCGCCCGATTGCATCGCTCGGTTATCCGCCAAAATGCAGGAAGAAAACGTCGATTTTGTTACCGGCTCCCGTCGGCGGTTGATGCAGTCGGGCGAAATAATTGAAGACTTGATATGCAACGTCCCCAATATGAAAGGGCATTTGGATGTGGCGCGGCAATTTTTTGAAAAAAGGAACAAAGCATTGCATGTCGCCTCGTGGAACAGATTGTATCGCCTGTCGTTTTTGCGCGACAACCGGATATTGAGTAATCCCACGCATTTGAATGAAGATACTGCGTTTTCGTTCCAAGTATTTCTCAATGCGTTTTCCTGTTCTTTTGTCCCGGAGATAACTTATTTTTATTACGACACTCCGGATTCAATCGTAAAAATGCAAAAGAAAAACCTGCCGCCCCGATTGGGACTCAACTATGCCGAAATGTGTTCATTTTACCGCGAATACGTACAAAAATACCGCAAGGAAAATATATATGAATCCGTTTTGCAATGGATTGTTAATAATGAGTATTTTTATTCGATCAAGGTTAGCGATAGTGCGGTTATTGCCAAACCCGATAAGCGGAAATTTTTGGAAGATACGGCGCGGTTTCCCGTAAGTTTCGGCGGGATTGCCGGACTGAAAAGGAAAAAATCGTTTTTTTATATTATGTGGTTTGCGTTTCATTTGCCTTGCCGAATTGCGTTGTTTAAGTTCATTTTTTGGCTGTCGGAGGTAAAGAAAAAAAGGTGATGAGAGTGGAAAGTTGCATCCGTTTTTCCTAATAAAATTGCCTCAAAAATCCGCCGACGAAAAAGCCGGTCTGCGCATTAAAAACTGAAAAATTATTGTTACTTTTGTGCTGTACTTTTCAATATTACCATATGAGAACGCAGGAAATAAAGGATTTTATCCGTAAACATGAGGGTTTGTTCTGGTATTCGCCTGAAAATAAGGAGGAAACTGTGAGCGATGGGTTGCTGGTGGAAACAATCATTAATTACGGTACGCTGGACGATATTCGCCAACTATTCAAAGTCATGGGAATATACCGTGTAGCCTCTGTTTTCAGGCAAATGACAGGGCGGAAAAGTAAAAATATATATCCCGAACTGCGGCGCTATTTTGAATTATATTTCAATAAATATGCATCCTGAAATTCTTAATAAAGAACAAAAAGAGTTACTCCCGCTGGTAAAATTGTTCCGTCGGGAGTTTTATCTTGTCGGCGGTACGGCAATTGCGCTTCAAATCGGACACAGAAGGTCTATTGATTTTGATTTGTTCAAGGCGAGTCCGTTTAATGCGAAAAAAATTCTAACCAAAATCGACGCAAATAATTACCGTTATATCATTACCCGCAGAGTGTCCGAGCAATTGAATTTGGTGATATTGAATGTGAAGATGACGTTTTTTGAATATCCGTATCCCATTGAGGCTCAGTCGGACTTTGATAAAATACTTCGTATGCCCGATTTGCTTGCGTTGGGTGCTATGAAAATCTTTGCATTAGGTCGGCGTTCAAAATGGAAAGATTATGTGGATTTGTATTTCCTGTTGAAAGATTATTTTAGCGTCAACGACGTAATCCAAAAAGCGGAAATCCTTTACGGGCAGGAATTTTCCGGCAAACTTTTTCGTTCGCAACTGGCATATCACGCTGATATTGACTACACGGAAGAAGTAGAATTTATGAACGGTTATGAAACGGATAAGGAAGAAATAAAGGCATTTTTGATAGAGAAGGCTTTGGATTGGAAGTAAAATGAAAACAATAGATGTTCAACAAATAGCGCAGGCGATTCGGGAAAATTGTCCGGAAGTGGCTTTTGCTTATCTGTTCGGATCGTCGCAGGAAGGAACGGTAAACGATAGGTCGGATATAGATATTGCGGTCTATTACACAGGAAAAGATGTTTTTGCCAGGTTTCGCATTGAAGAGCAACTCGAAAAGGTAATCGGACGCGAAATACCGATAGATATTGTAGAACTGCAAAAAACACGCAATTTTGTTTTGGCATTTGAAGCATTACGCGGGAAAATGCTCTTTGTGAGGGACGAATTTCTGGATGATTATGTCAATTTTTATGTTTACGTCTGCCGAGAGTATGAAGATGATATTTATTGGATGAAAAAACAATTGGAGTATCGTGGTTATGAAGTACAATGGGACAATTGAAAAAAAGTTGAGAGTTATAGAAGAAATGATATCCGAGATAGAGCGTTGGAATATTGTTTCTTTTGAGATGTTACGGGAAAATGTGATGCTGCAAAGGGCGGTTGAGCGGGACTTGCAGATTGCCATAGAAGCGGTTATTGATATTGTTCAGCGCGTATTGGCAATCGAAAAACAGACACCTTCCGGTACTTCAGCCGACGCGATTAAAAAAGTGCAGGAGTTGGGCATTATACCCGCCCATCCCGCTTACGTGGAGATGGTGAAGTTCCGTAATTTTATTGTGCATCGTTATGAGAAAATAGATTTGGAAATCGTGTATGCTACCGTGAAAAATAAATTGCCGCTATTCAAGGAATTTGTAGATGCAATACGGAAACGAAATAAACTATTATGAACATTTACTTAAAACAAAAAACATATAAATTATTAAATCATGGTAGATAATTACAAAATCGTATGCAATACCGCGGCAGGACGCCGGCGCTATATGCAGTATTTAATTCCCTTTATCGTGAACAATGAGATTGTGGACAGGTACGATATATGGGTGAATACGACGGATAAACAGGATATTGCGTTCTTTCAAATTTTGGCGAAAAAGTTCCCAAAAATCAACTTGGTTTACCAGCCCGACGGCGTGGTGGACGGATGCCGGTCGATCAATGCATTTTATAAACAATGCGTAGAGAAAGATACCATATATTTCAGGATGGATGATGATATTGTGTGGATGGAACCCGATATGATTGAAAAAATGGTGCGTTTTAGAATAGACAATCCCGATTATTTCGTTGTGTCGCCGCTGGTTATTAATAATGCTATCTGTACTTATATTATGCATAATACTGGTAAAATTAAACTGCGCAAATATTGTCCGGCACAGGCATGTGATGACGTGCTTTGGAAAAGCGGCGAGTTTGCCGCTCAACTGCATGAATGGTTTTTAGCCCAGATGCCCGGCAAACGCTACAAGAAGTTGTATTGCGGCAAACGCCCTATCGCTCTGAACCGTTTTTCGATTAATTCAATTTTGTGGTTCGGAAGCGAAATGGCGAAGTTCGGCGGCGTTGTTTCCGGCGATGAAGAAGAATGGATGACTGTTATTAAACCGACGGAATTGGGCGCGGTTAACTGTATTAACGGCGATGCGATTACCGCTCATTTTGCATTCTATCCGCAGCGGAAAAAATTGGATAAACTGAATATACTTGGGCGTTACGGAGCATTTGCGTCGGAAATGAACGGGGGGGGGGAATCTCCTGTTAACCAAGCAATTAAAGAGGCGATGCGTGAGGTTGAAGAGCGGAAAACGGAAATATTGGGAGAGCCGGATATTTTGGTTTCACAACAAGAGAAAGGAACTGTTGCGAGCAGGATTTCAAAATGGAAAGTGTTGCCTGTGTTGAAACTGTATCCTTTGTGGCAGATGAAGTATATGTTTTCTATGGTGAAGTACATAAAATAACTTTGCATTTGTAAACTTTTTTTAATGTTTTTGCTTATTATAAATAGCAACTTAAATTAAAAATAAAAGAAATGAAAATTTTGTATGACGATCAGATATTCTCGCTGGTAACCCATAGCGGCATACCGAGGTATCATTATGAATTAATTAAAAGTTTGAATGAAATAGGAGTAGAGACGGAATTGCCGTTGTTTTTCTCGAATAATTATTACTTGAAAAATAAGGATGTTTCCAATCACTTTTCATCGCTCCCGTTTAATTTGAAGGTGTTCAACAGAACGTTGCCGAAGTTTAACCGGTATTGTTCAAAACGCGCTTTAATGAAGCGGGATTATGATGTGTTTCACCCGACATTCTGTTCGCACTATTTTTTGGACTATTTAAAAGGGAAGCCGTTTGTTTTCACCGTTCATCACCTGAACACGTTTGCGCCAGACAGGTTATTTGTGCCAGGCGAAGAAGAGTTGATTAAGAAAGCAAATCATATCATCGCTATTAGCGAAGCCACAAAAAATGATATGTTGAATTATACTTCTATCGATGAGCATAAAATTACCGTGATTCATCACGGATGTTCTTTGTCCCCGTCGCTCTATCCCACCAGCGGGAAAAACAAATGGGAGAAACCGTATATTTTATATGTGGGCGGTAGGCAGCCGACTAAAAATTTTCCGTTTCTATTAAAGGCGTTTAAGGTGATTTCGGCTAAATATGATCTCATGCTTTTATGTACGGGTTCCCCGTTTTCATCGTCTGAAAAGAAAATGATTGCCGGTATGGGTCTATCCGACAGGGTAAAAGGATTTATCGTTAAAAATGATGCGGAAATGTGTCGGCTTTATTCCGATGCCGTATGTTTCGTTTACCCCTCTTTGAAAGAGGGATTTGGGATGCCGATTTTGGAGGCTTTTGCCTGTAAATGTCCGGTTTTAGTGAGTAATGCAAGTTGTCTTCCGGAGATAGCGGGAGATGCCGGATTATATTTTGACCCGTACGATTTGGATTCGTTAATTGATAGACTGTCGCAAATATTATCGTCAAACGACATGCGTAATGAGTTAATACATAAAGGAATAAAACGGAGTGGGGGGGGGTATTTTCGTGGAGAAAAACGGCAGAAGAAACTTTAAAGGTTTATGAGTCTGTTTTATAGAAACAAGATGCATTCGTGAAATACATAAAATAAAAAACACATGACAAAAGAATACGATTATTTAATAGTCGGCGCGGGGCTTTACGGCTCCGCATTCGCTTATAAGGCAAACCGGATGGGAAAAAAATGTCTGGTTATCGACAAACGTCCGCACACCGGCGGGAATATTTTCTGCGAAACGGTTGTCGACATTCGGGTTCACACATACGGACCGCATATTTTTCATACTTCCAATAAACAGGTTTGGGATTTTGTGAATACCCTTGTTGGTTTCAATCATTTTATTCTTTCTCCCATAGCCAATTATAAATGAAAACTGTATAACCTTCCCTTCAACATGAATACTTTTTATGCGCTTTGGGGTGTGAAAACGCCCGAAGAAGCCATGTCGCAAATCGAAAAACAAAGGAAAGATGCGGGAATTACCGCGCCGAAAAATTTGGAAGAACAGGCTATTTCCCTTGTAGGAAAAGACATTTATGAAATTCTCATAAAAGGCTATACCGAAAAACAGTGGGGACGAAAATGTACGGAACTCCCGGCTTTTATCATTCAACGGCTGCCGGTGCGCTTTACTTTTAACAACAACTATTTTAACGATATATATCAAGGCATTCCCGTCGGGGGATATAATCCGCTGATAAACGGGTTGTTGTCGGGCGTTGAAACAAAATGCAATACGGACTTTTTTGCAAACCGCGAATACTTTGAGCGTATAGCCGACAAAACGGTTTTCACGGGGAAAATTGACGAGTTTTATAACTACCGGTTCGGAAAACTGGAATACCGCACCGTGAGGTGGGAAACTGAAGTTTTGGACTGTGAAAATTATCAGGGAAACGCCGTAGTTAATTATACGGAGCGGGAAATTTCCCATACCCGCGTCATAGAGCACAAACATTTTGAGTTCGGCGCACAACCGCAAACGGTTGTTTCAAAAGAGTATCCCTCCGAATGGCAAGCGGGGAGCGAGCCGATGTATCCGGTGAATGACGAAAAAAATAATGCGCTGTACCAGCAATATAAACGGTTGGCTGATGATGAACCGGCTGTTTTGTTTGGCGGGCGGTTGGCTGAATACAAGTATTATGATATGGATGAGATTATAGAAAATGTTGGGGGTTTGTAATCGCAGCCGTCATTGCAGCCTGAAGCAATCCAAAGCAAACCACTGCGTAATTCTCTGGATTGCTCCACCGCTCGCGGTTCGCAATAGACTTGTTGCGAAAAGCCTTTCACGCCCTATTTTCATAATTCACTATTCCACAAATCAAGTTATATCTCAACCCGAATCTTCTTCGTCTGTTATGATATCGCTCTCGCGCTATGCTAAACCTTTTTGTTCTGCCGATGATGTGCTCCACTTTCATTCGTTGGCTTGAAATACGTCTGTTGTAAGACTTTCGCTCTCTGTCGGTTAGCGATCCGAAATCTTCCCTGTGGCGCAAAGGAAACCGGGTATTGGAGTGAACTTTTTGAACCCATCGATAACCACTGTCGGCAAAAACAAGTATCCTGTCCAAGATGGATAGCGTGGTTTTGAAGATGCTGCGTCGTGCGATTTCCCGGTAAAAAACTCCGTGCAAATAATCTTTTCCGTTTTCTTATCTACCACGACCTGAACCTTTATCGTATGTCGTTTTTTTACCCGAATAGTATTCCTTTGACCTTTTTCAGGTCGTTCAATGGGTATTTCGGTACTGTCCACAAGGACTACTTCAACTTCGGTTTCGGGGTCTGTCAACGCTTTTTTGCCGGACAATCTGAATAACCCGCAACGAATCAATACCGTTTCAACCCACTGTATTGTTCTGCAAACATTAGATTTGGTGATGCCGTAACTTGCTCCTATACAATCAAATGTGCGATATTCCTTATAATACTCCAACATCATTAGAAGCATATCTTCTATGGGTAACTCGCGATGCCGACCACGCTTCCTGTGAACGTCGGCATAACTGACTGTAAGTACTTCTACCATCCTGTTAAAAGTGGAAATATTGACACCGGTAACCTGACGAAAACGATCGTTATTAAATCCTTTTATTAACTCATATTTCATTGGGCAAAGATAACTTTTTTACTGTAAAAGGATATTTCGCAACAAGTCTAATGACGTGTACGGTATTTGATTTATACTTTCCTAATCAATTTCACCCCATACAACACAATATGCGCAAGCGCAATAACCAAAAGCGTAACAGCAAAGCCGGTGTTTTCATGCCACCCGATTTGCGTTTGATGAACCAAAACAAAACCCGTCAATAACAGGGAAATGCCTATTCCGATTAACGGTAAAGTCCTGATAGAGTGGCTTACGCCCAATTTACTGTGTTTTGAACCGTAAAACGTGTAAATATTATGCCCGAACAGCATCCAGAGAATGAGGCGAATCCACGTGTCAAAAGGCAGAAACACCATCATGAAAAGGCAAACGCCGATACCCAAAACCGGTACGAAAGGCACCCAAGGCGTTTTGAAACCGCGCGGCGCATCGGGCATTTTCTTCCGCATCACCAAAATACCCATGCAAACGATGATGAACGCAAATAATGTACCGATACTCGTTAATTCGCCGGCTACCCGCGCCGGAACAAACATTGCCAGAATGCTGATTGCCGCAAGAAAAAGCAGGTTGGACTTGTAGGGAGTGCGGAATTTCCGGTGAACCTGCGAAAATATTCCGGGAAGCAGCCCGTCGCGGCTCATGGTGTAAAAAACGCGGCTTTGACCTAACAGCATCACCAGAATTACCGAAGAATAACCGGCGAGAATAGCCAAAATAATGGCTTTGTTCAACCACGGGAAAGCCGGTTGTATCGTTCCGTCGGGCAGGGCGGTTCCCATATTGTCGATGGCAACGGCTATGGGCGCAATGCCCGTGCTGCCCTGAAACTGCGTATAATTGGCAACGCCGGTTAAAACATGAGAGAAAAGCACGTACAAAATCGTGCAGACAAACAATGCGCCCAAAATACCGATAGGCATATCCCGCTTCGGATTTTTGGTTTCCTGCGCAGCCGTGCTGACCGCATCAAACCCGATGAATGCGAAAAAAACAATTGCCGCCCCGCGAATAATGCCGCTAAAACCGAATGAACCCCACGTTCCCGTATTTTCCGGAATATAAGGAATATAATTGTCGGTATTGATAAATTGCCACCCCACGCCGATGAATATCAACACGACGGCGACTTTCAGGGCTACAATGACCGAATTGACTTTCGAGCTGCTTTCGGTGCCGCTTATCAGCAAAAGACTTAGGAAAATCACAATCAAAGCCGACGGGATGTTCACTATGCCGCCATCCATCGGACATGTCGAGAGCGCGTGAGGAAAATGTATCCCAAGCCCTTCCAGAAATTTCACTAAATAAACGCTGAAACTGATGCTCACCGTGAGCGCGCCCACCGCATATTCCAGCACCAAATCCCAACCGATTACCCAGGCAATAAATTCGCCCAAAGTTGCATAAGAATATGTATAGGCGCTTCCCGCAATCGGCAGCATGGACGCAAATTCGGCGTAACACAGACCGGCAAAACAGCATCCCGCCGCCGCAATGATGAACGAAACGGTAATTGCCGGACCGGCATACAAACCGGCTGCCATGCCGGTTATCGAAAATAAACCGGCGCCGATAATCGCGCCTAATCCTAAGGCTATCAATTTATAAGCGCCTAACGTTTTTTTTAGGGTATGTTCCCCGCTTTCTTTCGACTGGTTCAGCAGGACATGTAACGGTTTTCTTTGAAAAATACTCATTTATGGACAATTTATTGTTATTTTGTTGACAAAGGTAACAATTTTATTGAATAATTTCATCGTTGTCTTTGCGAAGTCAAAACACCGCACCCATCATTGCAGGCGCAGTTCTATTTCCCGACTTGCTGTTTCGCCGCCGCATTAAAAAACTCGACACATTCCCGAAATATCACCGATTTGCTGATTCTCAAAATGGCGACATAAAGCAGTCCGGAGATCATTATTTTCAGCGTAAAAAGCAGGTATATATTGTGAACGTTCGCCGTTAGCAGTCGGGTTATTCCGAAACAAACAAGCGAGATGCCCAAATACGGCAGGGTATCGCTCAAAACCTCCCGCAGGCGCAGTCCGATCAGTTTATTTGCAAAATAATGCCAGATAAGCAACCCGGTGAAATACATGAAAATATAACCGGCAACCATCGGATAGATCCCCAACGGATAGAGGGAAAGAACAACTGTCAATTGCAGCAGTCCGACGGTAATCGACACATACATATGAATGTTCGATTTCCCTTGCGTGCAAATCAGATTGGTATAAAGCGTCCACAGGAAACCGGCGGCTCCCCAAACGCAGAACAATTGCAGAAAAGGCACGGCGGGCAGCCATTTTTCGCCAATCGCAATGACAATAAATTCCCTGCCTGCAAATGCCAGCCCCAACATCATGGGGAAAGAAACAAACGCGCCGAAACGAATCAGTTTCCGCAGCACTTTGATTTGGCGGTTGCGTTCGTCATTCACCTGCGCCAACACAGGCTGGGTAACGTAACTAATCATCGTGTTGATAAACGCATGTCCCATGCTCATCCATTTTTGCCCCTGCGAGTAATTGCCGACGTCCGTTATCGAGTAAAATTTGCCCAGCAATACGGAAAACACATTCGCGTTGATTTGGGCGAAAATTCCGGTAAACAACAGTTTTACGCTAAAAGGGAGCATCTCTTTCAAGGGGGAAAAATCAAAATGGAGGGTGGGCGTCCACCGCGCGACAATCATTCTCAAAACAACGGCAAGCGAAATATAGATAATGCTTTGGATGGCAATCGCCCAATAAGTAAATCCGTTCATTACAAGCGTCATGCCGATGAAGCAAGCGACAAGCAACGAGGTAGCTTCGATTGTCGCCAATTGCTTTGTTTTCAGTTGCCTGAATAGAATGGTGTAGGACACCATCCCTGCGCCTCCGAAGCAAAAACTGAGAAACATTACGCGGGAAAGGGCGGTCAGTTCGGGCTTTTTGAAAAAAGCGGCTATCAGCGGAGAAGCGAAAAAAAGCACGATGTATAAAAACAGGCTCATGGAAAAGGAAAACCAGAATACGGCGTTATAATCCCTGTGCGTTACATTGCGCCTGTTGATTAGCGCCGTCGAAAAACCGGCGTTAACCAGCGTGCCGGCAATACCGGAAAAAATCGACAGCAGACCAATCATACCGTAATCGCTGGGGGTTAACATCCGAGCAAAATAAATACCGAATCCCAAACCGATTACCTGCTGCGCTGCGCTGCCGAATCCGCCCCAAAAAAGTCCTTTTGCCGTCTTTTGTTTTAAGGTTGTTTCTGCCATTAAATTTTCATCTTGATACAAATAAATTTCTGTCCCGATGCAAATAAATTTTCGTCCCGATGTAAATAAATTTTCGTCCCGATACAAATAAATTTTCGTCCCGATGGAAATTTCCGTCCATAGAATTGCATAAATCGGCTGCAAAGTTACCGGCTTTATTTTGATATTTCCCAATTTCGGGCTAAATAAAACGCAAAGGCACGAAAATACAAAGGCACAACGTTTATATATAAGATATTACGTTGTGCCTTCGCGTCTTTGTGTTATAAAACGGTTTTTATATCTGTCCCATCCGGAACGCATATCCGAGCATAACGGTTGCCGCCCCGATACGGTTTGAGCCGTTATCCGTGTTTTTTTGCATTTTGATAAAACCGTAATTGCCGCCGACTTCAACAAAAATTTTGTGGCGGTTGCAGCGGTAAGCCAATCCGATATCACCTTGTATACCGGCATTTACCGGATTTAAATCTTGTGTGATGTCTTGCGTGCCGGTAAAATCCGTTCCGTTTTGTATAATCGCTTGCAATTTTTCGGGAGCAATCATCTCAATAAGCGACATCATCTCTGCGGGGATATTGCTCCACACGGTTTTCGATTTCCCTTTGTCCATATATATATTACTACTGCCTTTCGTAATCTGTTTCCCATGCAAAAGGAATGAAACAAAGGGACCTGCATTGGCATAAACCCGCCACCGTTTGCTTGCGTCCGTCCCAATTTGCACGGATATCGGTATCATCAGATAGTCGAATTCGGCAGTGTTTTTAACGTCGGCATAGAATATGTTGGGCATATTGCTCATCAACCCACCAAGGCTCGCAGCCGTCTCCCGTGAAATTTCACCGGACGTAACAGCATTTGTAAGATTCGTTATCATCTGTTCCGTCAGTGGTTTCATCTGTTCCATCATCGGCTCCGACGGCATTCCCTGCATACCGTTTCTCCGACCACCCTGACCGCTGTACTCCACGCCCAGCCGGAATGCTACATGATTGTTCAGTTCCATTTCGGCGAATATGCCACCTTCTCCCGCCACATGCGACGTATAACCCGTACTCAAAGGATTGTCGCCGCCGGCAACGATGTTGGGAACGCTCAAACCTCCCCTGAGTCCAACGTTCATCGTTTGTGAATAACCACACAGGCTAAACAAAAGCAAGCCTGCCAATAAATTGATTTTTTTCATTTTGTATTATTTTATTTGTTTAAAATTATGCCGTTATGGCACAATCGCGTTTTTACTGTTTTGTTTCGTTTGCAAAAAAACGGTGCGAAACTAACAAATATTTTTTACATAAATCGAATTTGACCGGAATTTTTTTGGTTTTGGCGGGCAATTGATGCTGTAAAAGTGATTTTTTAACAAACATTTTTGCGTGTATTGAAAAAAGTAATATCCTTGCGTCAAATATTGAAAGATATTTAGCCGTTCTGCGGATCGGCGCTTGCAGGGGGAGTTTTTTAACTCCCTACTGTCTTTTATATAGTATCCTTAATTTCCTATACAGACAGAATAATTGTTGTGAAGTCATTGTATTTGGTTAAATTTTAGATGCCGCGCCTTGCAAGGGATTGCGTCTCCGCTATGCTCCGCCCGCAATGACAGGCTCTTTCGCCAAAAACCCAGCCGTAAAACCCCCGCCCCATTTTACTAATTCCTCCGGCGTTCCGGCAAAAAGCGTCTCGCCGCCGCCCTTGCCGCCTTCGGGTCCCATGTCAATAATGTAGTCGGCGCATTTGATAACATCCATGTTGTGTTCAATAATAATCACGGTATTTCCTTTGTCAACCAAGCGGTTGATGACTTCGAGCAACGCCTTGACGTCGTCGAAATGCAAGCCGGTAGTCGGTTCGTCCAAAATATAAAGCGTTTTGCCGGTATCTCGACGGGAGAGTTCGGCTGCCAGTTTCACGCGCTGGCTTTCGCCGCCCGACAGCGTTACGGACGATTGCCCAAGTTTGATGTAACCCATGCCAACGTCTTGCAGGACTTTAACTTTGTGGTAAATAGTCGGCACGTTTTCAAAAAATTCGACAGCCATGTTGATGGTCATGTCCAAGACGTCGGCAATGGATTTCCCCCGATAACGGACTTCGAGCGTTTCGCGGTTGTAGCGTTTCCCGTGGCAAACCTCGCAGGGAACCATCACATCGGGCAGGAAATTCATTTCGATGGATTTGTAACCGTTTCCACTGCAGGCTTCGCAGCGTCCCCCCGCCACGTTGAACGAAAACCGACCGGGCTTGTAGGCGCGTATTTTCGATTCGGGCAATTCGACAAACAGGTTGCGGATGTCGGAAAAAATGCCGGTATAGGTAGCCGGATTGGAACGCGGCGTTCTTCCGATGGGCGACTGGTCGACGTTGACGATTTTGTCGATATGTTCCAGTCCTTCAAGCGATTTGTAAGGCAGCGGCTCCCGAAGGGAACGGTAGAGTTTTTGGCTGACGGCAGGCTCCAGCGTGTCGTTGATAAGCGACGATTTCCCGCTTCCCGAAACGCCGGTAACGCAGATAAATTTTCCCAAAGGCAAACGAACGGTTACATTTTTCAGGTTGTTGCCCGAAGCGTTTTTCAAAACAATTGCCTTGCCGTTTCCTTTCCTCCTTTTCGGGGGAAGGGAAATACATTCTTTTCCGTTTAAATATGAAGACGTTAAGGTATCAGCCCGGAGTAGTTCTTCCGGTGCGCCTGCAAAAACGAGTTCGCCGCCTTTGCGTCCGGCGCGAGGACCGAGGTCGATTACATAATCGGCGCTCAGCATCATGTCTTTGTCGTGTTCCACAACGATAACGGAATTGCCCGTATCGCGCAGTTGTTTCAACGATTCAATCAAGCGTTCGTTATCGCGCTGATGCAAACCGATGCTTGGCTCGTCGAGAATATACAGCACATTCACTAATTGAGACCCGATTTGGGTCGCCAGCCTGATGCGCTGACTTTCCCCGCCCGAAAGGCTCGCGGACGACCGGTTCAGCGACAGATAATCCAAACCGACGTCCAGCAAAAACTGAAGCCTTGAGCGAATTTCCTTGAGAATTTCTCCCGCAATGGCTCTCTGTTTGTTCGACAAATGACTGTCCAAGCCGTTCAGCCATTCGTAAAGTTCCGAAATATCCATTTCCGAGAGGTCGGCAATATTTTTTCCGTTCAGGAAATAATGCAGGGCTTCTTTGTTCAGCCTTCGCCCGGCACATTCGGGGCAGGGCAGGGTGCGGATAAACTGTTCCGCCCATTTTTGCGCCGCCGCCGAAGTTTCCTGCTCCCGCTGGATGTCGATGTACCTGTTAACGCCCTCAAAAGAAAGGAAATAGTTGGAATTTCCCAACGATTCGTTTTTGATTTGCAGACGTTCTTCCGTCCCGTTCATAATTTCGTCAATGGCTTCTTCGGGAACGTTTTTCAAAGGCGTTTTCAGGGAAACGCCATGCCGTTCCAGAATGGCTTCAACCTGCCAGAATATCAATACATTCCGGTATTTTCCAAGCGGAACGATACCGCCCTGATAAATATTCAATTCGGGATTGGGAATAATTTTCTGCAAATCAATCTGATTTACGCAGCCAAGCCCTTTACACTTGGGGCAAGCGCCCTGCGGGGAATTGAACGAGAAATTGTGCGGCGCCGGCTCGCTGTATGACAGCCCCGTAACGGGACACATCAGTTGTCGACTGAAATAGCGGATCTTATCGGTCTCCGGTTCAAGTATCAACAGCAAACCCTCGCCGGTGCGCATCGCGGTTTTCACGCTTTCTTTCACCCGTTTTTCATCTTCCTTGCCGATAACCAGTTTGTCGATTACCACTTCCACCGAGTGGTTTTTGTAACGGTCTAACTTCAAACCCGGAACAATTTCCCGCAATTGACCGTCGGTGCGGACATTCAGAAAGCCCTTTTTTTGCAACTGTTCAAACAGTTCTTTGTAATGCCCCTTCCGGTTTCTGACCACCGGAGCCAGCACATAAACTTTCTTTTTTTCGTATTGATTTATGATTAGACCGACGATTTGGTCTTCCGTATATTTAATCATTTTTTCGCCCGACAGGTAAGAATAAGCGTCGGCGGCGCGGGCGTAGAGGAGGCGGAGGAAATCATAAATTTCCGTTGTCGTACCCACCGTTGAGCGGGGGCTGCGGTTGGTCGTTTTCTGTTCGATGGAAATAACGGGGCTTAAGCCGGAAATTTTGTCCACGTCGGGACGTTCGAGACTGCCGAGAAAAGAGCGGGCGTAAGCCGAAAACGTTTCAATGTAACGCCGTTGCCCTTCGGCAAAAATCGTATCGAAAGCCAAAGAAGATTTGCCGCTTCCACTCAGTCCGGTGATGACGGTGAACTTGTTGCGGGGAATGCGGACGTCGATGTTTTTCAGGTTGTGGACGCGGGCGCCCTGTATGTCTATGACTTCGTTGTAATTATCCATTCGTTTCTAAATATTTAGCGGGCGCAAATATAACGAATATTTATTAATTTGGGTTGTTGGTTATAAGATTGTGTTGTGGCTCGGAATGACTGCTTTTGAAAAATAAATGATAGATAATTATTTCAACAGAAGAGATGAAAACAAAGCAAAACTAAATGCGAAAACAGAAAATCACGTTGTACCCCCAATATCGGCAACTAATTCAATTTGTTGACATGCACAGCCAACTTGGATTTAAGATTACCCGCTTTGTTTTTGTGGATAACATTCTTTTTAGCTAATTTGTCCAGCATCGAACTTACTTTTTTGTAAAGTTCCGCCGCTTCGGTTTTTTCGGTTGTTGCGCGAAGTTTTCTCACCGCATTTCTTGCCGTTTTTGCATAATACCGGTTGCGTAGTCTTCTCGCAAGTGTTTGTCTAATTCTTTTCAGCGATGATTTATGATTTGCCATTTTTCGTAATTTGCTTATTTTGAATCTGTTTTGCTATTTTAAGTAGTCCATAGGGGAATCGAACCCCTCTTTCAAGAATGAAAATCTTGTGTCCTAACCGATAGACGAATGGACCCCGTTTTTCGTTTGCGGGTGCAAATGTAGACTTTATTTTTGAATTGACAAAATTATCTCTGCGCTTTTTTATTGTCGAAATGGGAAAAACAAACTATCTTTGCCCCGTGAATAAAAATATCATTTACCAAAAACAAAAACTAATAAACAATGACACGCTATCTTGACCCCAAAAACGATTTGACTTTTAAGCGGATATTCGGCGAACATCCCCACCTGCTCATCAGTTTCCTGAACGCCCTGATGCCGCTTGCGCCCGACCGGAGAATAGAAAGTATTCAATATCTTTCGCCCGAACAGGTGCCGGAAAACCCACTGGGCAAAAATTCCATTGTTGACGTAAGGTGTACCGACAATTTAGGACGGCATTTTATTGTGGAAATGCAGATATATTGGAGTGAAATTTTCAAAAGCCGTATCGTGTTCAACGCTTCAAAGGCTTACGTGCGGCAAATTGACAGGGGCAAAAGTTATCACCTGCTGCAACCGGTTTACGGACTGGGCATTATCAACGATACTTTCGACCCGCATACCAACGAGTTTTACCATCATTACCAAACAATTAACCGCTACAACACGAACGAAGTCATCGAAGGACTGGAATTTGTGTTGATAGAGTTGGAGAAATTTAAACCCGAAAAATGGGCAGACCGCAAAATGGCTGTTCTGTGGCTTCGTTTCCTCCGTGAAATCAAAGACCTAACGCAAGAAGTACCCGCCGAACTGCTGGATAGCGAAGAAATACAAGAAGC
>JAIRKO010000028.1 GCA_031260045.1 Dysgonamonadaceae bacterium
AATCGGCAGGAAGCGCCGGAAGAGCCGACCGAACCAACCGGCATCAATCATCCGAACTCGGAACAGCCGGATATTTATCGCAAGGGGGATTATCTCTACAATCCCTCCAATGAAAACATCCTGGTTTATGGTGTTTCGGGGGTATTTTTGTATAAAGGGAGCGAAGCAATTATCCGTGTGCCGAAAGGCATCTTAATCGTGAAAAACTGCTCCGGTTGGGTGCGGAAGATGTAATGATAATTGTACGCTAAGGCGCGAAGACGCAAAGGGATGTCTTAATAAAATCTTGGCGTTTTTGCGCTTTTGTGTACAATTATGTCCGCAGTAAAATTACACGACTTAGTTCCTAAACTCAACTCTCAACGCCAAATATACCACAAATAGGGTATTGCAACATCTTTGCAATACCCTTATTTTTGCGCAAAAAACAACTTCCGATTATCCGCGATTTCTTTATATAAATACCCCCACTTATGTATAAGAATAATAAATATACGGTCTTCTATATAAAAAAACAAGTAAACACAGGCGTTCTGTCAACCGGCTCGCAAACCGGAAAAAGGGAACGCCGGAATTAAAAACAATTTAAAATCATGACAAAGTTAAGAGTGTGTGTTTTATTGGCGATTATCTTCGCCGTTTTTCCCACTTCGGCGCAAAACGGCGAGAACGTTACCGGCAAGGTACTGGACGAAAAAACCGGCGAACCTCTTGCAGGCGCGAGTATTTCTATCGCAAACGAACGTGCGGGAACAATCACCGACGCAGACGGCGGTTTTTCCCTGAAAGTTACAAAATTTCCGGCTACGGTTTTGGTGGATTATCTTG
The DNA here is from genome assembly GCA_031260045.1 of Dysgonamonadaceae bacterium. GTDB lineage: Bacteria > Bacteroidota > Bacteroidia > Bacteroidales > Azobacteroidaceae > Azobacteroides. The sequence continues at coordinate 829 of JAIRKO010000028.1, forward strand.
GGTATGAACACCGGGAAATCAAGTTGAGCCGATTTACGGAACCGCTTGTTGTGCTGTTGCCCGAAAATTTAAACCTTTTGAACGAAGTGGTGGTTACCGCGCTGGGAGTTACCCGCGAAAAGAAATCGCTGGGATACGCCACGCAAAATATCAAGGGCGAAAACATCAACGGCAATACGTCTTCAAACATCGTAAACGCGCTTGCCGGCAAAGCGGCGGGCGTGCGCATCACCAATGCGCAGGGCGACATCGGCGCTTCGCGGATTGTGATTCGCGGCGAAACCTCCATCGCGGGCAACAACCAGCCGCTTTTTATCGTTGACGGCGTTCCGGTGGACAATTCGCAATTGCTGCCGGCTTCGGGAAGAGACCAGAGCCGCGATTTCCGCAATGCCGTTGCCGACCTCAATGCCGAAGACATCGAATCGCTCAACGTACTGAAAGGCCCGAATGCCGCCGCCCTTTACGGTTCGCGGGCTGCGCACGGCGTAATACTGATTACGACTAAAAAAGGAAGCGCGCAAAAAGGATTGGGCATCAACGTAAACGCAGGCTGGACATTTGCTACCGTCGCTACTTTACCCGAATTTCAAAATGAATTCGGACAGGGTATGGGCGGCGAGTTCAGTTATGTGGACGGCAAAGGTAGCGGCATAGACGACGGCTCGGACGAAAGTTGGGGCCCGCGCCTCGACGGACGGCTTATCCCGCAATTTCATTCGGACGGCGTGGCTGTGCCTTGGGTGGCGCATCCCAACAACGTGCGCGATTTCTTTGAAACGGGCGTTACGCAGGATTACGGCATATCCATTGCCAATGCTGGAGATAAGTACAATTTTCGGCTGGGAACCAATTTTCAAGACCAAACCAGTACGTTGCCCAACACGGAAATCAGGAAAACTAATTTTACGTTCAACGGCGATTTTCAGATGAGCGAACGGATAAAAGCGGGCGCAAATGTGAATTACATCGTTACCGATGCGCCGAACATACCGAGCGGCGGTTCCCCTACGGGCAGCAATTACCGCGCATCGAGCATCATGCTGCAATTCCTCTGGTTCGGACGGCAGGTTGATACCAAAGAACTGTGGAACGGCTACAAGGTGAACCGCAACTGGAACGCCAGCTATTACGACAATCCCTATTGGGAATGTTATTTCAACACGACCGAACAAAACCGCAACCGCGTTATCGGTGACGTGCATTTCAGCGTAAACCTGCTGCAAGGACTGGATTTTCGTTTCCGTTCAGGCACGGATTATTACAACGACAGGCGGAAATATAAAATCAAAACGGGTTCCTCTGGGGCGGGCAGTCCCGACGGCTCTTACGCCGAAGACGCCTACACGGTGAGCGAAGACAACACGGAAGCCTTGTTCAATTTTAAGCGGGATTTGTCGGGCGATTTGTCGCTGGATGCTTTAGCCGGATATAATGTGCGCAACAACAGCTATGCCAATAATTGGCAGAAAGCCACCAAATTGGCGGCTCCCGACCTGTATACTTTGAGCAATTCCAAAGACCCGCTGGAATCGGACAATGTATTCAAGCGTTTGCGCGTATACAGCGGTTTTGCTTCGGCGCAAATAGGTTTCAAAAGTTGGGTTTTCCTGAATCTTACGGGGCGCAACGATTGGAGCAGTACATTGCCGAGCGATAACCGTTCTTATTTCTATCCGTCGGCAACGGCAAGCGCCGTATTGACTGACGCTTTGCCCATCAAGAGCCATGCGCTTTCGTTTCTCAAAATTCGCGGCGGATGGTCGGAAGTGGGCAGCGACGCCGACCCTTACCAACTGATTACCGTATATAACATACAGCAGGCATTTTCCGGAAATCCCATCCAAACTTCTGCTTCCACGAAAAATAATCCCAACATCAGACCGGAACGTACGCAATCGGCTGAATTAGGCTTGGAAGCGGGATTTCTGAACAACCGGCTTTCGCTCGACCTTGCGCTTTACAATACCAACAGTATCGACCAGATATTGAACGTACAAACTTCGGCGGCAAGCGGTTATACTTACCAGCTTATCAATGCGGGGAAAATAAACAACAAAGGCGTGGAAATCCAGTTGAACACAACGCCCGTAAAGACCGGCGATTTCAAATGGGACGTCGGCTTGAATTATGCTGCCAACCGCAGCAAAGTGGTCGCTTTGGACGATGAAGGGATGCTGACGCGCTATGTGATAGGCTCCGCAGGGCTGCAAGTCGTAGCCGCCGTGGGCGAACGTTACGGCGCTCTTTACGGCACGGCTTATAGGCGCAACGACAACGGCGAGATACTGACAGGCGACAACGGATTTCCGCTAATTAACTCAACAAATCAGATACTGGGTTATTTCACGCCCGATTGGACTGGCGCACTTACCAATACTTTCACCTACAAGGGTTTTTCGCTGTCGGTGCTGATTGACGCGAGCTTCGGCGCATCGCTCTATTCGAGTTCGGCGCGGACGGGAATGGCGACGGGCGTATATGCCAATACCGTGTTCGGGCGGACGGCAGAGTTCGGCGGTTTAACATGGACGGACGGCGACGGCAATGTGCGCGACGACGGCGTTATTTTCCAAGGCGTCAATGTGAATACGGGACAGCCCAACGAGGCGAAGATGTCCGCACAGGATTATTACAGCTATTCCAATCATCCGTATGAAAGGTATGTTTACGACGCTTCGTTCGTCAAGCTGCGCGACATAAGCCTGAGTTATACGTTCGGCGCAAAAGCCCTTCAAAAGTTCGGTTTGGGCGGTTTGACCATTGCGGCGGTGGCTCACAATCTCGCCATTTTGCACCGCGATAAAGATTTGAATATGGATCCCGAAGTCGCCCTCAACACAGGCAACGTGCAGGGCGTGGAAGCATTGACACGCCCTACAACCCGTTCGTTTGGGCTGAATGTAAGACTTAAATTTTAATCATTTTTTAATTTCACAGACAAGATGAAAAAATATCTCATATCATTATTAGCAACAGCAATTTTACTTGCTTCTTGCAGCGAATCGCTGGACGATATTAACAGAAATCCCAACGCAACGGAATATCCCAATCCCGCCTATCTATTAACGGGCGTTGAAAAAAACGGCGCCGACCTTTACTGGGGCAATTCCGCCAATTACGGCGGTCTCCTGCTTTTTGTGCAGCATTGGGCGGCTATTCAGTATACGGACATTGACCGTTACCGCATTTCAAATACCGATGGAATAGTTACAACGCCTTGGAATACAGGCTATACTACCCTCGTCACCAACTTAAACGCCATACTTTCACTGGACGGCGCAATAGCCAATGCCAATTACAAAGGGGTGGCGCTTACGCTTCGTTCGTGGGTGTTCCTGCTGCTCGCCGACCTTTACGGCGACATTCCCTATTCGGAAGCCGGCAAAAGTGTGGTTCCTGTTTTTGATACGCAACAAAGCGTGTATGCAGGGTTACAAGCCGACCTCAATGAGGCTTTGGCTTTGCTGAATCTTGATGCCGGAACTGTTGCGGGCGACGTGGTATATAACGGTGACATTGCCAAATGGCGCAAATTTGCCACTTCGCTGAAATTTCGCATCGCCCTGCGCACGGCAGACCGCGAACCGGAAAAGGCTGGGGAAATCATTGCTTCGCTCGCTCCGGCGGATTTGATAGGCAGTAACGACGAAACATTCCGGTTTGTTTATACTTCGTCGCCCTACAACAATCCGCAGCACGATCATTTCGTTTCCCGCAACGATTATCGCATTTCAAAAACCATTGTTGATAAATTGAAAGCGTTGAACGACCCGCGCTTGCCCGTTTATGCCGACCTTCCGAAAGACGAATCCGTAACCGATTATGCAGGCGGCGCAAACGGTTTGCCGAACGATGCGGCTGCCAATCAGGGTTTTGACAGAATTTCGCGTCCGGGCGCGTATTTTATTTCGCCTGCCGCCCCTGCGGTGATATACAGCTACGCGGAAGTGCTGTTCAATCTTGCCGAAGCGGTGGAACGCGGATACATCGGCGGCAACGCGGAAAATTACTACAGGCAGGCGGTTAAAGCCTCATTCGATCAATTTGGTATTACCGGCGACGAGGCAATTGATGCTTACTTGGCGCAACCTTCCGTGCAATACGATGCGACGAATTGGAAAAAATCCATCGGCGAACAGAAATGGATTGCTTTTTTCGGGCAGGGAGCGGATGCTTATGCCGAATGGCGGCGACTGGATTTCCCGCAATTGACGGCGGGTCCTGCCGGTGCGCTTAACGGCGAAATTCCCGTAAGGATTTTTTACCCCGGCACGGAACAGTCGTTGAACGGAAAAAACCGCGAAACGGCGGTAAAGCGGCAGGGCGAAGACAATTTAACTACCAAATTATGGTTTGACGTATATTAAATTTAAATTCTTTTTTACCATAACTTTGAAGAGACGCGGCGCCCCCGCGTCTCTTCTTTTTATATACGGTTTGTAAATTGCAAGATTTTCATGTATTTTTGCGGCGATAACAAATAAAACAAATATGCACATCGCAAATCCCATCTACGACGTAGTCTTCAAATTCATGATGGAAGACGAAAAATCGGCAAAGTCCTTTCTCTCGGCAATTATCGGGGAAGAGGTGCTGGAACTGGATTTTGCCTCGCGGGAACGGACTGTCCGCAGACCTGTCGGGAAGAAAAAAGAGCAAAGAAGGGAAAAAGACGAAGACGGCGGCTTGTGCCTTACCGTATGCCGCTACGACTTTTCCGCCCGAATAGCCCTTCCCGGCGGCGGTTTCAAAACCGTATTGATTGAATTGCAAAAAGCCAAACTGGCTTCGGACATCATGCGTTTCCGGCGTTACCTTGGGCGAAATTATCAAGATGAGGACAATGTTTACGGCGAAGAAAACGACCGGAAAGCGCGGCAAATCTACTGCATTTTCCTGCTGGGTTACGACGTCTGCATTCCCGGACGAACAGTGATTGAGGTGGATTACACGGCAAAAGACGTTACGACAAATGAAGAATTGACCGCCGCCAACGAATTTATCCAAAGCCTGCACCACCGTTCGTGGATAATCCAGATAGAACAACTCAAACAGCGTCGCCGCAACGATCTCGAAAAACTACTGAGTATTTTTGACCAGGCAAACCGCACCAAAAGCCACTATATCCTGAATGTGGACGAAGACGATTTTCCCGAACAATACCGTCCCATCATTCGCCGTCTGCGTATGGCTTGCGAAAGCGAAGACATCCAGATTGAGATGGAAATGGAAGACGATTATCTTTCGGAACTTCAGGAAAAAGAACGGCTTATTGAAGAACATAGGGAAGAACTTAAAGAACACAAAAAAGAGATTAAAGAACACCGGAAAACGCTCAAAGAAAAAGATAAAATCATTAAAGAATTGAAAAAGCAATTACTAACGGCTAATTCGAGCAAAAAATGAGCAACGGAAAACTGAAAACACAAATTTCACTTTGCCTGATGATGTTTATGCAATACCTGTTGCTTGCCGTCTGGTGGGTGCCTTACGTAGCATACCTGACCAATGCAGGCATTTCAGGCAATTTGAAAGCGCTAATAATGAGTTCGATGGCTATTGGATTTATGGCGTCGTCCGTTATGGGCGCCTTTGCCGACCGTTATTTTCCGGCGCAAAAAGTATTGTCGTTTTCCAATTTTGTCGTAGCCGGTTTGTTGGCTTGCACCGGATTGACGCACAACACCACTTTAGCCGTAATCCTCATATTTCCGATTATGCTTTTGCACATGCCCACATGGAGCCTGACCGGCGCAATTGTACTAAAGCATGTTCAACCGGAACATTTCCCCCGTATCCGGCTCTTTGGCACGCTCGGATGGGTTGCATCCGGACTTTTCAGTCTGGTATTTATCAAAGTTTTTCATGTAACGGTTTTTGATGGCGGCACGCTTCCTTTCCTTTGTGGAAGCGGCGTTGCGCTGATTGCTTCGGTCTTGAACCTGACGCTTCCCAATACGCCGCCGGGCGGGGAAAAAGATAAAATTTCCGTAAGCGAACTATTGGGTTTCAAAGCGTTTACGATGTTTCGCGACCGCAATTTTCTGGTTTTCACCCTTTGCGCCTTTGCCGCCGTGCTGGCGTATTCGCTTTATTATACTTTCGGAGCCGAATTTTTACAAGACCGTCGTTTTGAATATATTACAATCACTTTGAATTGGGGGCAGGTCGGGGAATTGTTCTTTTTGTTCATCACAACGATTTTGATTACGCGGTTCGGCTTCAAGAAAGCGATGATTATCGGTTTGGCGGCTATGCTTGCCCGTTATTTGTCGTTTTGGTGGGGAAGCGTTTCCGACACGCCGGCGTTTTACATTGTCGGGATTCTCTTTCACGGCGTGATTTTTGGCTTGTTTTTTGTAACCGGACAAATTTATACCGACAAAAAAGCCTCTGATGCGTTGCGTGCGCAGGCGCAGGGTTTGCTGGCTTTTCTGCTGTGGGGCGTCGGTTTGCTGGTAGGCAATTTCATTTGCAGCAACCTTATCGACGCCAATACGACGATTGATGCGGCAGGGCATACAATTTACAACTGGTCGGTCATATTCGGCGTAACTTCCGGTTTTTCCCTGATTGTTTTGCTTTTGTTTGTTGTGTTTTATAAGAATGAAAATGGTTGAAAAATTCAATACACCGTTCAAAAGCCCGTCATCCTGTACCCCATGCGGTATCCCCTGAAAAACGGACTAAAGTTTAAGATTATTATCCCAGCTATAATCCGCCCGCTACATCAAATAGAATTCAGCAGCCGGATGCACCGCCGCAAACTCTCCTCCCACGCAGGGACAACAATTCCAAACCGTTCCACGATTTTCGACTTATCCAAAACGCTGTATTCCGGTCGGAGCGCAACAGACGGATACCGGTCGGTCGGTATCGGATGCACGGCACAGGTCGTAACGCCCGCCAACTGCAAGATTTTTTGCGCAAACTCAAACCAGTTTGTAATGCCCGCATTGCTGTAATGGTAAATGCCCGCCGGAAAACTTCCGGTCTCTTCGGCGCGGACAATCATGGACAGAATGGCTTGCGCCAAATCGGCGGCATAAGTGGGGGCGCCGTATTGGTCGCACACCACATTCAGTTCCGAACGTTCCGTAGCGAGGCGAAGCATGGTTTTAACAAAATTACTGCCGAACGACGAATACAGCCAAGCCGTCCGAATGATAATACTTTCCGGTTTGGTCTTCATCAATGCCTGTTCGCCTGCCAGCTTGCTTTTTCCGTAAACCGACTGCGGATTTGTCGGATCCGATTCTTTCAGCGGCGTGCTGCCCGCGCCGTCAAAAACATAATCCGTTGAAATGTGGATGATGCGGGTTTGTTTTTGCGTCGCTTCCGCCAGATTTTGCACCGCGTCGCGGTTAATTCCGTAACAAATTTCAACTTCATTTTCCGCTTTATCAACCGCCGTGTAAGCGGCGCAATTGACGACATAGTTGATAGGATGCTTGTCGAAAAAAGACGTCAGTTCCATTTTGTCGCAGAGATTCAGCGTAGCAACATCCGTCGGTAAAAATTGAAATTGGGGATAGGCGGGGGCAAGTTGTTGCAATTCGCTTCCCAACTGTCCGTTTGCGCCTGTGAGTAGAATTTTCTTTTTCATTGGGGAATAAATTTCGTGCAAAAATACGAATAAATGTACGCAAAGGTGTGAAGACGCGAAGGTTTTTTAGTATCATTTCGGGCGAGCGGAAACCCGCAAAACCGCAGGTCGTTTTTCGGGGTATCCCGCGTGGGACGCGGAATGACGGGAGTTTTGCGGCTTCGCGCCTTAGCGTACCAACCCATTCACCGCAACCCCATATTCGCCTGCGACTCCACATCGCCAAACGCCAAATAATCGGGATGCACAAAATTCAAATACTTTACAATCTTAAACGCATTGAAATAATCAAAAAACCGTTTGCGAAAAGCGGATAGCGTAGCCGTATGTTGGTTAATTTCGGCAATCTTTTCGGCGAACCGGTCGGCTTGCAGGAAAAGGGCCAGATATTCCGGCAGGTTCGGGATGAAAGCGTCGACCGTTTCGGCGGGCTGCCCGAACAAGGCATCCAAACCGTCGAAAAGCATTTTCAGACTTTTGAACGCCTCGAACCGGTAAGTCATCTTGACCGCCCGGTTTTCGCGAAGCATTTTTTGCAACGCCGTCCCCGTGCCGAAAGGAACGCGGTCGGAAAGCCGCGCCGCCGGATAAACGCAAGTTGTGTCAATAAACCGGGTTTTTCCCAAAGGAAATACTTTTTGCAGGAAATAAAAATCCTCGCCCGACTGCTGTTTCCCCATACCGCCGACTTTTGCGTAAGTTTCCGCCGTAACGGCAAAAGCCGAACCCACCGTAAAATACGGATACGGATAGCCGCAATATTCCAAAGCCGAACGGTAATAATGCAGGTACATTTCATACTGTACGGTCGCCTGTCGCAAAGGATCGGCTTCGTCCAAATGTTCAACGGGGTGATGAAAGGCAATGGTTGCAGAATTTAAATCATATTGCCTAAAATTCCGGTCAATTTCCGTCAGGTAATTCTTTTCTACCGTGCAATCGGCATCCAAACTTGCGATGACGCCCGATTTATTCCCGTGAAAACGCCGGATGGCTTCGTCCATTCCCAGCTTGCGCGGCAGTCCGGCGCCGGTTTGATGTCCGGGCAGGTTATCGACCCAAACGGGCGTTAAAAAAAAATTTGCGGTTTTGCTTCCGAAAGCAAAACCGCAAATTTCATTGTACGACCGGCGATTGAGCGCTATAATTTCGGCGGAATCAATCCGGTATGAATTTACCACGACAATAATTTCCGTCTTAAAATCGCCGCGTTCGCATCCGAAAAGGCTGCGGATGGTTTGCATGGCATCCGGTTCCTTGTAGCAGGGAATGACGACCGTTATCATCGGCAAAGCGGAAAATCGTCATTTCGCCGGCGTGTAGCGGGCGTTCAGGAAATCAACCACTTCTCGCGTAATATCGTACGCATCGTCGACATAATAAAAATTGTCGGTGCCGATATTGCTGAAAATGACGCGGTATTTTTGGGGCGTATTGAACTGTTTCAAGCCGGATAACACCGAATCTTGCAACTGTTTTTGCATACGCATTTGCGTTTCGGACAAATTTTGTTCGATTTGAGCGGCATATCTTTCCAAATCGTTTCTTGTTTTTTCCAGACGAGCGCCTTCCTGATTCATCCGTTCTTGCGTAATAAAAGCGTTCAGTTGGACTTTTTGCTGGAAATTCTGCACCTCTTTTTCAAAAGCCTGTTTGCGCCGGTTAATGTCGAGGCGGTGGTTTTCCAATTCTTTCATGCTCGCTTCGTTCAAATCCGAGAAGAGTTTATAATTATTTAACAGAGAATCCGTGCGGATATAAGCCATCAACAAAGGCGACCGGCGGATGGAATCGCTGCCCGGCAAATCGCCGCCACCCGACACGCTGCGCTTTTCTCCCGAAAAGTGCAATATAAACAACACGATGACCGCCAGCGTCAACACTCCGTTAATAATGTAATTGGCATTTTTCATATGAACCTGATTTGTTTTTAATGGTTTATTTATTTGCGGGGACAAAAGTAAAGAATATTTATTATATAAATGGAATTTTTATTGGATATTCTGTTTTTAAGTTTGTTGCGTCGCGGTTCCCGTCATCCATAACTTTTTATTTTTCACTAAATATAGATTTATACAATTTTTCCGTCTTTTCGCGCGAATTCCCGTTGAAAATAGCGCCCAATTGATTTCCTTTTTGCCAGATGGAAAACCAAGTGTTGTCTTCCAAGCGGATAAACGGATCGAACGGGTTCAATTCGGGAGCGTATTTTTCCCTGAACCGCTTATCAGCTTCCGCAGCCTTCGTTTCGTCGGGATATTCGACCAGAAGAAGAAACAGACGATCGCCGTCAACGGCGCATTTAGCTAAAACGGCATCCGTATGTTCGTTGATTTGGAGAATATTATGGTTGGCAATGAAATAATAGGCATTCAACCAAATGTAATGGTGAAAATAGAGGAAACCGGCAGGAAGCAGATTTTCTTTCGGTAAATCGTTGATAATGGCGGGTATCGTCCCATTGTCTGGTATCAGCCGGTCGATGAGTTCCGCCAAGTATTTGATTGCGCTTTCGCTTTGCGGAACAATTTCCTGCGTACTGACAATCACAAAATAACGGTCTTTCCAAAACAAAATGAAATCAAGAAAACTTTGCGAACCCTGCCCGTAATCAAATTCCTCTTTGTCGCGACTTTGCGTATAAACGCCGAAAGCATTTTCGGAACTCGTCATTTCGTAGATTTCCACCGTTACCTGCGGAAGGTTTTCCCCGTTGTATTTGCAAGCGGTCATGTTCGCAAAACCGTAGGAAAGATACATTTCCGCGCCTTCGTTGATGTAGTCATACAGTTCTTTGCCCGTATAATTTAGTCGGTCGGACATCCGGTAAACCTGAAACTGTTCCGGCAAACTGTCTGCCGAAAATTTCTCAGCCATTGCCAAGAATGAATTCAAGTAACACATGATTGCCAATAAAAAATAATTTTTCATAAATTTATCTTTTTGCAAGTTCGATTAGTAAATGCAAAGGTACGTGATTTTCCGGATGTTGCAAGTGGATGTGTAAAATTTGTATAGGCGCAAATAGTGTTCATGGGTTTGTATGCTAAGGCGCGGAGGCGTATCGCCGCCATTGCGGGCGTAGCAGCTCCAAAAGCGCGGGATGACGGGCTTTTTGCAATGACGTGTACGAAAAAAAAGAGTTAAGAACAAAAATCCTTAACTCTTTTTTTAATTCCTAACTCTTATTTCCTAATCCCCAACAACTTTCCGAACCCAGCCGGAGCTGCCCTTGATAATCACAACCCCAAAAGAGGGTACATGAAAACTTGAAATGCCAGCCGGTTTTTCAATCCGATGAAGCAGTTTTCCAGTAAGGGAATAAATGCTTATCCGTTCCGCTTCCGGCGTATCAATGTAAAGCGTTTGCCCGGCGAGATAAACCCGCGCGGGGAAAGAGGCGGGAAGAGGCGCGATGCTTGTCGGCGCGCCCACGCCAATAACATTGAATTTCTGCCAAATCGGATAGGACTTGTAAGTCTGCTCCGCTCCCGCAGGAACATAAAGCGTCCCCTTCACAGTAAGATTAAACACATTGTTGGTAACACTTTGCGGCGTCGCATTGCGGTTAATCACTTCCTCCAAAGCGAAAAAATTAATGAAGGCGTAGTCGCCCAAGAAATCGACCCCTTCTTCCAACACAATCACCTTGAAAGTACCGGCAAAAGGATACCAAGGATATTCCGTAAGCGCGAACGGATACATTTTCCCCGACCCCCGAATAATCAACGTATCCCCGCGCGGCTCCCAAAACAGGGTGTTGCCGATAAGGTCGGGGTATTTGCGCGTTATCGTCAGCCGATAGGTTTTTGTCGTCGCACCATCGTTGGATTCGACCGTTACCGTAATCTCGTTTTTGCCGTATGCCAAGAAATGCGTCCCGTCGCCGGAAATAGTGGAACTGTCGCTCGCAGACGCAATCGCCTCAATCAGCACTTCCGAGATTTCTTTGCTCACCGTAACCTCCCGGATGCTTTCGCCGTCCCAAACGCTTATCCGTTCATTGCCCGTGTTCACGAAAAGGCTTGCCAAGTCCGCGTTTTTTTCTATCCGGCGCGGCGTGCATTGTATCTCTACCCTGCCGATCACCCGTTCAATCAAGGCGTTGCGGTCGAAAGCTTCCTCCACGCCGTCCCAAGCGTAGCGGTAGAGGTGGGCGCTATCGCCGGACACCGTAACGGAAAGTTTTCCGCCCGACCACACTTCGCCGCCGGTTTCAACGGGGCTGTCGTCGTAAGTAGCTGTAAGCGTCAGACCCGGAATGTTTTCCGACAAGGAGAACGCCACCGGATGTTGGTATAATACTCCGCAAACGATGTTCATCGCCCTGTTGAGCGCGACGTTCGGCGTAGTCAATACATTGTCGGGAGTAGTGGATTCCGGCATGCTCGGTATGCCGCTCCATTTGTAGCGGCGGTCGATTTCAGCCTGCTGCGGCGCGTTGATGCGCAAGGTCAGCGTTTGGCTGCCCTCGAAGAGAACGGTGTCAAGTTTGCTAACGTTCTGCCAATCGTCGGCGACGTGGATTTCCGAAACGAAAGTCCCGTGTTCCGCCGTGAGCGTCGTACCTGCCGGCGCATCCAAAAGTGAAAGCCTTACGGGATAATAAGGTCCCTTGGCGGTAATTTCCGTGAATTGGTTCAGCTGCGCGCTATCAATCTGCCATTCGTTATAAAATGTTTCATTACCATTATATATGTATTTAAATAGCCGGTCGTCATCGCAGTCCGGATTAATCGTTAACAGCAGGCTACCGCCGGGCGTAATCCAATCGTCGTTTTTCACGGGTAGCGGTTCTATCTTGTCATATGGTTTGCCCGCGCTTAACCCCGAATAAGTGTTGCCCGTATATTTGCCGCTCACGTTGAACGTTACGCCGTTGTGGATAAACCTATCGGGAAACCGAATCGGCTCCATGCGTTTTGCCGAATATTCCGCATTAATCGCACCGGTTACGATTTGCGTATTTACCACCGGTTTGACGTCGATCGCCTTTAATTCGTCGTTGACGGTGATGGAATATTCGTATTTTCCGGCAGGGGCTTTGGAGGAGAGGGTAATTGTGTCGCCCAAGACGGCGTAAATAATCGAAGTTTCGTTTTTTAATTCATAAGTCTGCCCACCGTACCCGATCGAGAGGGCAACATCGCCTTCCAGCAGGCGGTAAGAAATGAGCGCGCAACTATCTATATCATTAATGTAGCATCGCATCGTAGTCGTACTGCCGTTGTCCGCGAGCGAGACAATGAGATAGGGATCCATGGTATACTCAACCTTCGCGCTGCCGCCGGTAATATACTCCCAGCGGTATCGATAGAGGGTAGTATCGTTCATACCGGTAACTTCAAAACGAATATCATCCGTTATAGTTAGCCGGCCGCCGGAGGTAATCGCCGTTGCCTGGTCGCCGACAAACGAAGCCGTCATCCTCGCTCCGGCGAGGTTGTGAATGCTGTAATACACCGTGTCACACGCACTGAAGCGGAACGAGGGAGTAACGCCCACTTCAAAGGCGTTCATATTTGTGAATACCACTCTCCCGTCGCTGTTTTTTATCACACAACTATTCACAGGGAACACACCCCTCGGAAACCAAAGTCGCAGGGCGTCGTCGAAAGAAACTGTTACGTCATTCAAACGGTAGGCGTACTCGCTACCATTGAAATTGAAGGACAACGTATGACCCGAAAACGACTGCTCGGATGCGTTCGTTCTCGCTTCAATCGGATACAGGGTATTGCCTGCCAAGTCGGTGGGCGTTATGGTGGGGTTTCCTACAACGCTACCGCCGGTAATGATAACTGTGTTCCCATCACCGATTGTGTTAGCAGATACCGTGCCGCCGTTAATGGTAATCGTGCCGTTGCTACCGCCGATGTCTGCATTGTTTCTACCGAAAGCCTCAACCGTGCCGCCGTTAATGATAATCGTGCCGTTGGAACACCAACCGCCGTCGCCTATACCACTGCCGAAACCGTCTATTGTGCCTCCTTTTGCAATAATATGACCGTTGTTTATGATAATGGTTCCGTATGCTACGCCGCCGATATGTTCTCCGCCGCCAATACCTGCGCTCTCGTATCCGCCTTCAGCGTTAAGTTTGCCGTTGCCGTCTATAATAAGCGTTGCGTGTTCCGGCACCGCGATACCGGGACCGTTGCTGCCGCCTATCAACGTATTTTCGCCTATAATGGTGAGGCGAACTGTTGCGCCGTCTTGCACATTAAGCGCACCCTCTTGACCGTGAAGTCCCAATTCCTGCACGTTAAGGGTTACGTTTTCAAAAATAATCTGGGGCGACGCATTTGGAAGCACCGTAATGTTGTAATAAAGTTTGCCGGTAAATAGGTGAGTTTCGTTGTCACTGATTATCCAGTTTTTTCCGTCTTCTGTTATGCCCTGTTCCAAGTCCGTCGAAATGACGGTAGGCACCGCCGATACGCCGGCGGCGAACATTAGCGACAACGCTGCTGCCGCTAATGCTTTTGCTTTTTTAATAGAAATTGTTTTCATATGAAATTTGTTTTTTTGATTGCTTTTGGAAAACTTTGCAAAGATAGTAAAATAATTTTTTAATAATTAATTTTTTAATAATTAATGAAATACTTCGCTGCGGTATTGTAACCTCGTTGCGTCATTGCGAAGGCGAAGCCTGAAGCAATCCAGAGAATTACGCAGGGGGGCTGGATTGCTTCACCGCTGCGCGGTTCGCAATGACGTGGTGGGGTGCAATACCGTCCGCGCTTGACGCGAGAGCCTCCGAATAACAAGGACTAAGAACTAAATCCGGGTTTGCAGGGGATTGCGGCTCTCCACCCGCAAAGACGACGGTTTATAACAGCGCCACGCATTACTTATTCAAATCCGGTAACCCCTGTAGCCAACAGCTTACCCGTAGTGTCGTACCTGTCATACAGGTCGTCGTTTCGCTGAAACAATCGATTGTTGCCCGAAGGTTGCGTGCTGATATAAATACATTCGACGATTTCAATTCCACTGTCGTCAATCGCGCCATACAAGCCGTTTGTTTTCTTTTTCACGACGGCAAGGTTTCCGAATTTCACGAAGAAATCATAGCGGTTTTTCCTTTTTTGTATTTCAATTTTTTCAAGTTCCTGCAGGCAGAGTTGTTTATATTTTTTCGTATCGTCCGTAACCATTTGTTTTTCGGCTTCTTCAATGAACTTTACGGCTTTTTCATACTCTTGAGCGTTAAACGCTTTCAGGGCGTTGTTGAACGAATTGTTGTATTTTTCTTGTTCTGGGTCTATGGGCGGCGTCTCTTCGGGCGTTTCCTCGCGCGCAGGCAGGACGGTTTCCGGAATTGATTGCACGGCGGGGGGCGCAGGGACGGGTTTTTCCGTTTTAGGAACAGGAGCGGGTTTCGGACGATTTTCAAGCGCATTGTTTCCGAAAATATAAAGAATTACTGCACAAATGAGCAGAAAAGCAGACGTGGCGAGTAGCCGTTTTTTCCTTTTTTTCTTTCGCTCCCTATCGACCGACGAAGAATGGATAACGGTTTCATCGTCGGCGTCAGCGTCATAAACCGGCTCGTTTATCTGCTTCATTAATTCCGGACGCTTTTCATTGTCGGGAATGGCAGACAGGTCGATTTTGTCTTTTTCGGGGTCAAAACCCCAATCAATCAACATATCGGTTACGGTTTTGTAGCGGTCGGAAGCGTTCAGTTCCATGGCTTTGAGAATCACCTTTTCCGTGTTTTCGGAAATGGCGGGATTTAATTCTCTCGGACTTTGCAAACCTTTGGCGGAACGTAAGATAGACTCTGTGGGGATTTGTCCGGTAAGCAAAAAATACATCGTTGCGCCTAAAGAATAAACATCGGGACAGGGCGAAAAAACCTGCATGGCTTCGTTGTCGTACTGTTCGATAGAGGCATAGCCTTTCGACGCGGCTTGAAATGTGGCGCTCGTCTCTTGGTCGTTCAGCAAATTGTATTTTTTGCTGATGCCGAAGTCAATCAATTTGGGATTGTTGTTTTTGGTTAAGAGAATGTTACTGGGTTTAACATCCAAATGAAGGATATTTTTTTCGTGGATATAATCAAGCGCCTGCCCGATTTTGTAAATCACCGGACGCAGTTTTTCTTCCGTAAAAACGCCGTTCAGTTCCACTTCCCGCTTTAGGGAATGACCGGCGATAAATTCCATGACAATGTAAACCGTGTTGTTTTGTTTAAAAACTTCTAAAACATTGACCACATTGGGATGATGAATTTCCGATAAAATACGGGCTTCCCGAATAACTTTTTCTTTGTTTTTATTGAAAATATCCTTAGCGGCGTCGCTGTTTGTTTCTACAAAAAAGGACTGCGGATTGCGGCGACAATAATCTTTGAAAAAAAACTCCTTGATGCAAACCGGGACGCCGGCGGAAAGTTTGCCCAAAGCGCCATGAATTTCCGTTTTCCACATACCGCGATAGGTCAGCGAAAACCCGCCTTCCCCCAATACATTGAGGAGTTGGTATTTGCGGTTATGTAAATAATATCCCGATTGTAAATACATTTGAAAACTTACAGCGCTTTTGAAATTAATTTGCAAAAATAAAAAAAAAATCTTTGCGAGGGTCTACAAATTGGGGTTTTGCTTAAAATGTGAAATCGGGGAGTGATTTGGTTACATCAAATTTTGTTTCAAATTCAATTATCGTAGCTGCCATTAGATTTGTTGCGAAAAGCCATCACCGCATCAAACTAACGCGGACGCTTATGCCGAAGCCGGATTTGGACACGGGATAAGCCGTCGCCGAAACCAAAGGTTTGCTGACCTGCCTGTCGAAAAATGCCTGTAGGGTAATTAGCCGGCTCAAATTATAATCGGCAGAGAGTTTAATCATGGTCTGCGAATTTCCGTTGGTGGCTTGCGTGAGGTTGTCTTGGATTTTGCGAATTAGGTTTTGCGTCATGTTGTAGGAAATATCGGCTTTTACATTCAGTTCGTTGTTGAAATTGGGTCCGCCGGTTTTCCGGATTTTCAGTATGCGGTTAAAATTTTCAAAGCGGTAGCCTGTGCCGATCGTGAAGTTCTGCGTTTTCGATTCCACAATCTGGTAAGCCGACACATTGAGGTTAATAGTCCGTCCGGTATTGTACCGGAGCGAAATGCTCATGTTGTTTTGGAGCGTGGAAGTAACGCCCAGCAGCGGATTGAAGGCTTCGACGATGCTGACTGCCGTGATGTCGAAAGGCGAAGAGGGATGCGGGCTGTTGTCGGTTACGCTTTGGACGAAGCCGACGTCGTCGGTTCCCGCGCCGACCCAACTCATGAACGAATTGAACGCGCCCACGCTGTAAACGCTCGTGTAGGCGTGTTCTATCGCAAACGATTTGAAGGTTTTATTGATGTATGGGATTTGCATCAAGCCGTCGTAAGTGATTTTCCAGTTGGGGAGCAATTTTTTCAGCGAGGGGAAAGCCGAAAGACCGACCGATTTGGCGTTCCCGCCGGTGTAAGCCGCAATGAAAGCGGGGATTAACACATCGGTCGAATTGAGGTCGACATTACCGTTGCGGGGGTCAAAAGGCTGTCCTGCCAGCGGGTCGCCTTTCAGGAAACCGGCGTCGGGGTAGGTTGTCCGACTGTAAACCTGCCGCAGGCGGGCGGCAATCATTTCCCGATTGAGGAGAAAATCGTCGAAGGCTTTGGAATGGTAGCCGTTATTGGCGTTGCCCGACTCGAAAGCCGTGCCTATGCTGACGACGGTCATTTTGAAATCGCCGGTAAATTTGCGGGGCATTGAATTCAAATCGTTGCCATACATGAAATAGGTTTGTTGCCGGTCGGTTCTTGTCCGCGTGGCGTTTAGAGCGATGCGCATCCCGACGACAGGTTCCAGAGTTGCCGTGAAATTGAAAGTTCCCGTTTTGTTGATCATGGCGGGGGTGATGTTGTTTTCGATTGCCTCGTTTTTCATCAGCCATTCGTTGTTTTTTGCCTTTTCGATGTAACTTTCGCCGACAAGCCCGAAGGCGAAATCCAATCCGGGTGCGGTTCCGAAAGGCGTGGCGGTTTGCCCGAAGAAATTGCCGGCATGAGGCTGGAAATTGGGCAGCATCATGTCGGTTCCCGTGTTGTATGAAAAGCCGAACGACCTTATCGCCATCAGTCCCCGCGCCGCGTATTGCAGGGTTTTGTACCATGTTTCATCGTCGAGGGGCGGCAGGGCGGACACGGCTATTTTCAGGTTTACCGAATCCTTTCCCTCTATGCGTATCGAATTGTTATCTACGGTTTTGTATTTGATGGGATACAACCTGCCGTTTTCGTCGCGCGCCGTGATTCGCAGGCGTTTGCTGTCTAACTGGTGATCGACTGTGGCTGCCGAGTCGGGCGTGAGGGCGACCGATCCTTCGTATTTTTTCTTTTTCTTTTCCGGCTCGGCTTTCTTTTCCGCGCCGGCGTCGGGTTTTTCCGTCTTTTTGCGGGCAGGTTCGCTTTTCGCAGGCGTAAACTTTTTGTTTACGTCCGACAGAAATTTGGATTTGTTATAGAGACTCAGCAAATCAAACTGGATGTTTTCAATTCCGACGGTGCGGTTGTTGTTGATCGTATTTCCCATTTCTACTATTTCCGTTTCGCCGCTGTTTTCGGCAGCGAGCGTAGCGCCTCTTTGCCAGTTGTATCCGCTGTTGAACGAGAGAGAACCTTTGATAAAGGCGAGCGCGGGAATGACGGAGAAAGGAATCGAATAAGCGGCTGAAAAGGTTTGTTTGTATTCCATTGGGTCGCCCAAATCGCGGAGGTCTTGCCAGACCGATTTTTTCCGTTTCAGGTATTCGTCGTCGGGCAGGAGGCTGTCGTCGGTCTTCCCGCGAAGCGTTTCTATCCGCGCGTTTGTTCCTGAATTGAACGACAGGCTCAGGTTTTTCGTCAAACTCCATTGGGTTTTCAGCGAGCGGTTCCAGTAAAAATCGTCCCTGAACGAAGGCGGAATCATGTTTACGCCCGCTTCGCCCATATCCCGCAGTTGCACTTCGTAATAATTCCGGGTGCGTTCCAGATTAATTTCCAGCGATTTGGGCAAATAGCCGACTTCGATGTTTTGCAGGAAGCCGCCGGATTTTGAGCGCGAAGCGGCGGTTTTCGAGCGCAGCGGCTCTTTGTCCTGCCTCTTGTCTTGCTTTTCATCGCTTTTTGCGAAAGGTTTCCAGGGGTTGAACATCGGCGAATAGGAATAATTCAGGTTCAGGGCTTCATCGGTGATCTGTTCGTATTGAGTGGTGGCGTCCTGCGTATGATTTTCGACATGCGCCCAGTCAAGCGAGAAATTCGCGGGATCGTAAGGCATCGGGCGTTTGCTCCGGATGTCTGCCCGGATATTATTGAAAGAAACGGATTTAGTTGTTTTCCTATTGCGGGCGAAATTGTTGATTGAATCCCGTTCGGCTTGCGTTTCTGTCGCCTCCAAAGCGTCTTTCAGCAACACGTCTTGGTCGAGGGGATTGTATTTCGGACTAACCGCGTCTTCCGTGTAGGAATAATAAAACGGGAGGCTGATTTTTGCCTTTTCGGGGAAAAAGCGACCGAGATTGATTTGCGAAGCGAAGTTATATTGGTAAATGTCGTCGATATTCCTGTCCATAATACCCTGGTCGAGGCTACCGAAGCCCGCCGTTTCCGTGCGTCCCGAAAAACTGACCGAACCCATGTTTGAAAGTCCCACATACAGGTTGGCGTTTCCCGCCCATCCACCGTCTTCGTTGAAGTCGGTCAGGCGCAGTTCGTTCACCCATATTTCGGCGGACTGGGTAACGCGGGAATTGTTGCGAACGCCAATCATAACGACCTTGATGTCGGAAATGGTCGGATTGCCCACGACGCTTACCTTATTCATCGGTTTTTCGGGGTCGAAGATGGAAAAAGGCGTGTAGTAAGTAACCGTCGAACCGGCTCTCCGCTTGGCTTTGTTTCTTTCCACTTTGAGATTGGTGAGCAGTTCAAACGGGAAATCAATCATGTTTGATTCCGGCCACACCGTTCTTTGCGATTCGGCGGTTTCGATGTAACGTCCCGGCGGCGTGAGTTGCAACGGCGTTTCATATTCGTAATAATGGTTTCTGTAGTCCGAACCCAAACGGATGAATACCGACAAATCGTTGTCTTGCAAATCAGTGGGCAGGTCGATTAATTTTTCGGCGTGGGTAAACATCTGCAAACGGCGGTATTGGCGTGTGTCAAGTCCGGTCGATTTGTAAATCGCGCGAGCGTCGCCCTGCGAAAGGTTGTTGATACGAAGCGACATGGACTGCTCGTTTTGCTGGCGCAACTGGGTTTGTCCGGGGTCTAAGATCCGGTTTACGCCCGGCGGCATCACATAATTAACCGGTTCTTTGCTGCCGCTTTCCTCAATGTTTACAGTCGACATGCTGACGTCGCCGCTTCCCTGCGGCGGCGACTTGGGATCGAACAGGTCTTTCCGGTAAATGCGCCACTGCCCGTAATCAAACTGCAGCGTCCCGAAACGGAGAATGACGGAATCGGAAAAATTGGTCAAAAACATACGTATAAAACGTATTGTTTTGAAATCGGCAATGTTGCCCATTTTCTGTTCGTATTCGCTGACGGGGATTTTGAACTGATACCAGTTGACCGTCTCGTTTTTGCCGTTTTTCAAATGCGGTTTCACCTCCATTTTCTGTACGATGAAATTTTTGCCCACAACCATGCTGTCGGGACGGATGGATACCCTGTATTGGAAATACTTTTCGGCTTCGTTGAGGGTATTGTCCTGATTGATGTCTTCCACGTCGGGGATAAGCCGGGCGGCGGTGTTGTAGTTTTCGGGCGAAGTGGAAGCGTCGGCGGAGTTTCCTTCCGTGCCGTTGTAATGCTTGTATCTTTCGAGGACGGACAAGCGCCGCGCATCGTAGTCGCCACCCCTGAAATAGTGATAATTGTCGCCGGCGGGGTCGTTGTATGGAGAAAACGGGTCGTCCGTCATACGGTTTTTTGTTTCGGAAGAAAGCCTGCCGTCCAGTTCTTTCAGGTAGTTGGCATAAGTATCAAAAGTAAATTCCTGTTCGGTGGATAAACCGTTTAGCCCGACGTCCTGCATGGTTCTTGCGCCGTCGGCGTTATCAAAGGCATAGGCGAGGGATTGCTGTTTGGGAACCAGTCCCCAGACTGTTTTTTCGACTTTTGCCGAATCGCCGTTTACAGGCAAACCGTTTTCAAAGAATTTCTTTTCATCTTTCAGAATGTCTTCCGAGATTTCGCCCAGATTGAAATACAAATCGCCGCCGCGTGCATTCGGGTTTCCGATAAAAGGGTCGAGCAGCCAGAACTCGATGGTTTCGATGTTGTTGGCTTCAAAATCGGTGTTTCCGCTTTCGATACGGCGAGTGATGCCGCCCCACCGTTTTTCGGGGCTATCCAGCGTTCCGTCGGGGTTCATACCCGTAGCGTCTACGTTGTAGGGACCGCGTTCGCGGGGATAATAAGCGAGATTGAGTACGGGAATGGTTGCGGATTCCCCGAAAGTGGGGTCTTTGTCGGGGAAAAGTTCGCTTTCCGGTATTTCCCGCACGTAGTGGTCGGAGAGTTGGTCAAGGTCGTTTTTGATATGGGTCGGCGTCAGCGAAGATTTGCTGGTAAATAAAGCGTCGATGTGATACCAAGCCAATAGCGACCGGTTTTTGCCGTAGTCCGTATCGTTCGATTTTCGGGATTCTTCAAACATGGCGGGCGTAGCAGCCAAGCTCCAAGCGTAAGGCGTGCGCAAGTCGATAACCTGTTTAGCCTGTTCAAAATCGTCGATGTAGGAATGGTTTCCGCCGTATTTGCTTTTGTAGTGTCCGGGAACCAAGCGGGCATATTCGGCGGAAAGGGTAATCTGGGAAGGTTCGGAGAGTTCCAGCAAAGGTATTTTGTCCAGCGCGTTGGTCAGCCACTGCGATTGCGTAGTGTAGTTGACGTTGAAACCAAACAGGGTATTGTTGATAGATTCCTGTCCGGGTTCGGTTTTCATCGTAAGCGGCATTTCGTTTAGGTTCATGAGGGTCGCGCCGATGTTGAACTGCTTGTTTACGGCGTAATTCAGGTTCAGCCCCATCATGGTTTTCCGCTGCATTCCGAAAGCGGAGCGGTCTTCTGAGGAGGTTTGGATATTTGCATTTTCATACAGCGGGTTGATAATCGTAACCTCTCCGGTTGCGTAATTGACGGTATAATCGACGTTTTCTTTCAGGCGAACGCCGTTTGCGGTAACCGTAACCGAGCCTCTGGCAATGTTCATTCCGTCGAGGTTGATGTTGGCTGCGTCCGAACCCTTGTATTCGCCGGTGATGATAAATTTGTTTTTTTCGGCGGTTTGCCGTGCCACAGTCAGCGTCGAATCATACAGTTCTTGAAATACATATTTGTCGGCAATCCTGTCGTCGCCAATCATTTTCCGCAGGTGTGAGCCAAACGGTTCGACTACGGGGAAGATGATTTTTCCCTCGTCGGCTTTAACGGTGAGACCGGGAATGAAATCGAAAAAGCCGTCGGGACGCGGTTCGTTGCGAGAATCTAAGCGGTCTAACCGTTCAACCCGAAGCAGCAGTTGATTGGCGATTTTGCCTTCGGTAATATAATTCAGGTAAACGCCGGTCGTATCGCTCAGGTATTTGATGTTCAGGCGGAATTTATCGGCAGTCAAACTCCGGTTGTATGCCGTGATGGGATAAATATTCCGCATCATCAGTTTCCATGTCTTGGATTGGGGGGAAACGGAAGTGCCTTTGATGAGCTTGACGTAGAGGTTGCTTTGGCTGTCGTTGGGATTATCGGTCGAAAATTCGCCGACCTGATAGGTAGTTCCCTTGTAGACATACGAGTAGGCAACCGCCAGCACTTCGTCTGCCTGCAAGGGATAACGGAGCGAAATATAACCCAGTTGCGGATTGAAAGTATATTCCGAAGCCTCTAATTTTCGGGCGTTTTCGATTTTTTCATAATCCCGACTGTTTTCCATGCTGCCGCTCAAAACCTGATTGACCATGCTGATGTTGCGCACACCCGAATAATTGGCTACGATATTGCCGTATAAATCGTTAGCACCATTATAAGGTACAATGTCGCCGCCCGTCGGATACGTAAAATCGGGATTGCTGAAAACGTCGTATTCCGCCAAGTCGGTGAAAGCAACGATGTTCCGCGCTTCCCTGAAATCCGAACGCCGGTTGGTTATCCACACTTCTATCCGGTCGATGCTTATCGGGGATTTGATGTAGGGTAGGGCGCTCATTGCCTCGTCGTAGTTGTCGTAAAAATAATGCGCCAGAAAATAGTGCATGTTTTCGTCGTATTTATCGACGGGCGTTTCAAAAGGCGTCGTCTGCACGTTCCCTTTGGTGGCGACGGAGCGGGATTGCGATTCCTGCTGCGAAAACACGGCGTCGACGGTCAGTTTCCCGAATTGCAGCTGGGTTTTAACGCCAAACAAAGCCGCGCCGCCCCTGATAAGGGAATTACTCGTATTCATGCTGACATTGCCGGCTTCCAACACTTTCACTATTTCGTCTTCTTTTCCGTTATAACCCAGTTTCAGTTTTTTCGTATCGAAATCAAACGTGGATTCGGTATTATAATTCAAATCAAAATTGAGTTTGTCGCCCACCGACGCGCGGATGTCGGCTTGAATTTGGGTATCGAAATCGAAAGCGGTCTTGTTCCGTTGCCGCTCGGTGAGCGTGGGATTTCCGGTGGAAGTGTGGGTGAAACCCAGTTTGGTGGTGAGGCTTCCGTTTGCGTTGAGGCGAACGCCGCCGGGACCGAAAATTTTATCGGCAGGACCGATATTTACGGCAAAATCGAAAGCCGACAGCGCATCTTTGTCTTTTTTCATCGTCATACTGTCGAATTCAGCCGAGTATTTTTCCCTGTAAAACCGATCCATGTTTTTTTGCAGGCTGTATTTGTAGTATTCGTCGGGTGTGAGCGTGAGGGGCGTTTCCACGTCTTCGTCCCCGATTTTTGTTCGCAGTTCGTATTTGCCGGTCAGTGGATTGTATTTAAAATCGGATTTAAAATTTTCCGGCGCAGACAAATCAATGGGATAAACGGTTTCAACGTCCCTGTATTCTTCGGGAACGGTTTTTGCTACCGGAAAAATCGTATTCGCCGTATCCGTACTTTGGCTTAGCGTTTTCGGGGGGGGCGACTGCGGCGACGACAAGCCGGAAAACCCGCTTGCAGAGGTAAAAAATAAGAGGATAAATATGTATTTTCTCCAGCGTTTCATCAAAGCATTTTCAGTGCGCGTTTAATAATTTCTTCTACCGTTGCAGCCGGATTGTCCGCCGATATTTTATGGACTATTTTTTGGGACGCCGGTTGGTTGAAGCCCAGCATAACGAGCGCCGAAACGGCTTCCTGTGCGGCTTCACCCATAGGGGCGCCGGGGGCGGACGCGGTGGTTTCGCCTGCTTTTACCTTGCCTTTCAAGTCGAGGATAATCCGCTCGGCGGTTTTGTTTCCAACGCCTTTCACGGTTTTCAGCGCATCGGCGTTTCCCGACGCGATAATGCCTTCGAGTTCATAAACGGCAATGGACGAAAGCACCATCCGGGCGGTGTTTGCGCCGACGCCGGAAACCGAAATCAGAAGCAGGAAAAGTTCGCGCTCGCGTTTTTCCATGAAGCCAAACAGTTGGTGCGCATCTTCCCTGATGGCTTCGTAGACAAACAATTTACAGGTTTTCAGTCCGGAGAGGGCGCTGTAGGTATTCAACGAAATATGGGCAAGATAGCCCACGCCTCCGGTTTCGACGACGACCGAAGCCGGCGTCAGTTCGGCAATTTCTCCTTTAATGTAATCAAACATACGGTAATTTTAAATATTGTTATTGATAATAACGGAGAAAAAATCAAAAGCGTATATAATTGCGATACTATTTATGAATGTGTGCGGAGATGCGGAGTTGCCGTAGCCGCCATTAGACTTGCTGCGAAAACCCCTTTAACTCCCTATTTTCATAGTTAACTATTCCACAAATCAAGTTATATCTTAACCCGAATCCTTTTCTTCTGTTACGATATCGCTCTTGTGCTATGCCAACCTTTTTGTTCCGTTGATGATGTGTTCTACTTTTTATTGGCAGGCTTTTGTAGCCCTTCATAATACTCCAACATCATAGCATATTCTTCTTATTGATAACTCACGATGGCGACCACGATTCTTGTGAACTTCGACATTTGGCAAAGATAACTGTTTATTATATGGCTATTTCGCAACAGGTCTAATGACGGCGAGCGATATAAATACTAAATAATTGTTACCTTTGCGCCTCACATTTACAAATTCAATCATGGAAATATCTCTCTTAGAAGACGCGCAAAAAGCGGAAAAAACACTCTTAACCCTTTCCGACGAAAGGATTAATGCCGTCCTGCACGCGACGGGCGAAAACATACTGCGCAAAAAGAACGACATCCTTGCGGAAAATCAAAAAGACCTCGACCGAATGCCGACTTCCGATCCCAAATACGACCGCCTGAAACTGACCGCCGAACGGCTGGAGGGCATGGTCGCCGATTTGGAAAACGTCGTGCGTTTACCTTCGCCTTCGGGACGGATACTGATGGAAACAGTGCGCCCCAACGGTTTGAAAATCAAAAAAACAAGCGTTCCTTTCGGCGTAATCGGCGTGATTTACGAAGCGCGCCCCAATGTAAGTCTCGACGTTTTTTCGCTTTGCTTCAAGGCGGGCAATGTTTGCGTCCTAAAAGGCGGTTCCGACGCCGAATTTTCCAACCGCGCCATCGTGTCGGCAATTCGAGAAGTACTGCAATCTTTTTCCGTACCGGCAGACTGTTGCACGCTGCTGCCGTCGGGCAGGGAAGCAACCGCCGCGCTGTTGAACGCTCGCGGATTGGTCGATTTGATTATTCCGCGCGGCAACCAGAGTTTAATTCAATTTGTGCGGGAAAACGCAAAAGTTCCGGTTATCGAAACCGGCGCGGGCATTTGCCATACCTATTTCGATGCAGAGGGCGACAGGGAAATCGGGCAAGCCGTCGTAACCAATGCAAAAACGCGCCGCGTGAGCGTTTGCAATGCGTTAGACTGCCTCATTATCCACGAAAAAAGGCTTTCGGATTTGCCTTTTATCTGCGAAAAATTACGGGAAAGTGATGTGATTGTTTATGCCGATGAGCAGTCATACCGGACGTTGTCCGGTTTTTATCCCGACAATCTGTTGCAACGGGCTGAGGAGGAAAATTTCGGCGTAGAATTTTTGGATTATAAAATGAGCGTCAAAACGGTTTCGGACATCGGGGAAGCGTTCCGGCACATTGCCCGCTACGGCTCCCGGCACAGCGAATGTATTGTTTCCGAAAACGGGGAAACAGCCGCACGGTTTCAAAATCAGGTCGATGCAGCTTGCGTTTACGTAAATGCACCGACGTCTTTTTCCGACGGCGCACAGTTCGGATTGGGCGCGGAAATCGGCATCAGTACGCAAAAACTGCACGCCCGCGGTCCTATGGCTCTGGAAGAATTGACAACTTATAAATGGCTGATTGAAGGGCGGGGGCAAATCAGAAATTAAAATAACTATCCAGCAATTGCTTGGCAGCCGCAAACGAACTTATCTCTGAGCGAAGCACCTGCGCTTCCTTGTCAGGCAATTTTTTCTCAATAACGGGCGACCGGTAAAAGTGATTTTTCAATTGCTCGTTTATACTTTCATACATCCAGTATTTCGCCTGCGAATTGCGGCGGCGCTCAAAATAGCCGTTTTCCCGCGTAAACGCGATATATTCGTCCACCATATCCCATATTTCGGATATTCCCATTTGGTAATAACCGGAATAAGTCAGCACTTTGGGCGTCCAACCCGAAGGCGGCAAAGGAAACAGGTGCAGAGCGTTGCGATACTGGGCGGCAGCCAGTTGGGCTTTTTCGATATTGTTCCCGTCGGCTTTGTTGACGATAATCCCATCTGCCATTTCCATGATGCCGCGCTTGATTCCTTGCAGTTCGTCGCCCGTGCCTGCCAGTTGAATAAGCAGAAAAAAATCAACCATCGAATGGACAGCCGTTTCCGATTGCCCCACACCGACGGTTTCCACAAAAATAGTATCGAACCCTGCGGCTTCGCACAAAATAATTGTCTCGCGCGTTTTGCGGGCTACGCCGCCCAAAGAACCTGCTGCCGGCGAAGGTCGGATAAACGCTTTCGCATCCCGCGACAACTCTTCCATGCGCGTTTTATCGCCCA
This sequence comes from Dysgonamonadaceae bacterium, assembly GCA_031260045.1. GTDB lineage: Bacteria > Bacteroidota > Bacteroidia > Bacteroidales > Azobacteroidaceae > Azobacteroides. Next base: position 27,668 of record JAIRKO010000028.1, read on the forward strand.
GAATACTGCCTTTGGAACGCTCGCTGCTCGGATCAATGGCAAGCACGGCTAATTTCCGGTTTCGCTGGTGAATTAAATGTGTTCCGAAAGCGTCAATCGAAGTGCTTTTTCCCGCGCCCGGAACGCCGGTAATGCCCGTGCGCACCGAATTTCCGGAAAAAGGCAGGCATTTTTCAATGACCTCCTGCGCGATAGCCTGATGCTCCGGTTTTTGACTTTCCAGCAGGGTAACGGCTTGGCTTAAAACCGTGATGTTTCCTTTTCGTATTTCTTCCGTATATTCTGCCGGCGTATAATCGCGGCGTTTTTTCCGTTCCGTCGGGTAGGGGTTGACGGCGGGAGGCTGGGCAATTCCCCGATTCACGTTCAAACTGGCGTATTGGGCGCTGTTTTCCGGATGCTCTGTCAAATTCATTGTCGGAGTTTTGCTATCTTGAAAGGTCGTTTCCGAAAGTAACCGGATAGGTTTCGTCGCCTTGTTCGGAAATGGGTGCGCTTGTTACTTTGCCGCTTATTTGCAGGGTAATCGGCGTTCCAAGGTTGGTATAAACCGTAATCGACTTGAGGAAAGAGCCGTGCTGTCCGTTCGGGTTATAGGAAACGGTGATTGTTCCCGACTTTTTCGGTTTAATGGGCGTTTTTGTCCACGAAGGCGTGGTGCATCCGCAAGATGCCTTAACGTTACTTATTAGCAGCGGTTCATTGGAACGGTTCGTCAAAATGAAATCAAAACTTACGTTGCCGCCTTTGTCGGAAATCTCGCCGAAATCGTGCTTTTTTTCATTGAAAGTAATCTTGCCGTCCTCCTGAGCCGAAGAACATGACAAATTAACCGCAATGCAAATTAGTAGGAAAACAATTTTTTTCATGATGTTTATCATTATAATATTTGGAGATGCTAAACAAATACTATCTAAGTATTTTCTGGATTGCTTCAGGCTTTGCCTTCGCAATGACGCGGAGAGGTTGCAATACCGCACACGTCATTGCGAACCGCGAAGCGGTGAAACAATCCGGAAAAAATAATATGACCTAACTCCGCAGTTAAAACTACCGCCTATTCCTTTCTGGTTTTCCGGTCGAAATCTTTTTTATACTTGGTAAAAGCATTGCAAATGGAACGCGCCAAAAGTTCCTGCCCTGCCCTGCCGAGCATAAACAGTTCCGCTTCGGGATTGCTGATAAAATCAAGCTCAACCAGCACTCTCGGCATGGTTGCCTTTCTAAGCACCAAAAACTCGGCTTGTTTCACGCCCAAATTTTTCCTGTGGGCTGTTTCGACCAATTCTGTTTGAACCATGGTTGCAAAATCAACGCTTTGTTCCACAAATTTGTTTTGCATAAACTCAAAAATAATGTACGATTCCGACGAATTAGGGTCGAAGCCTTCATATTTTTGTTCGTAATTGTCTTCCAAGAGGATAACGGCATTTTCCCGTTTCGCCACTTCCAGATTTTCCTCGTTTCTCGAAAGCCCAAACGTGTAAACTTCGGCGCCGTGAATTTGCGTGTTTTTGCGAATAGCATTGGCATGAACGGAAATAAATAAATTGGCGTTTGCCTTGTTTGCTATATTCGCCCGTTCGTCCAAACCGACAGCTACATCCCTTTCCCGTGTCATGATGATTACTACATCCGGATGCTCTTCCTCAATATATTGTCGCAACAATTTACTGACAGCCAGATTTATGTCCTTCTCTTTTCCCTGTTTTCCTACTGCGCCGGCAGCCTTTCCGCCGTGTCCGGGATCAATGACCAGCACAAAAGGCGGGACGTTTACCGTAGCTTGCGCCGGAAATACAAAAAGCCATGTAACCACTGATAATATGTACCAAATTTTGTTCACCGTTTATTATTTTTTTAATTTTTGGCAAAATTACATTAATATTTTAAATAATCGCATATTTATTTTGTTTTGCGAGGGCGAGTTTTTGCCGAGCAAGGATTTTAGAATATCAAATTATGTGTGAAAAATTAAATTATATTTTATTCCGGATTGCTTCAGGCTTCGCCTTCGCTGGTGACGTGTACGATTCTTTAACCTCGCGACAGTTCATTTATTTATATCCCTCAAAAATATTATTTTGCACCAAAATCAATAATTAATCCAACCATAAAGACATAGTTTACAGAAATATCGTATCACAAAGATGTGTTTTTGAAAAAAATCATCCCAAAATACTTTCGTATCTCGGAAAAAGTCCGTTACTTTGCACGCGAATTAAACTACACAACACACTACACGTATTTTTCACTTAAACTTAAATTATTCACTAAGAAATTATGAAAAGTATTAAAAAAATTTTGTGCCTGGGACTTGTTTTCTTTGCAGGCTGTTACATGGTAGGTTTTGCGCAGAACGAGACGTTTAAGCCGTCGTTTCATGCGGGAGTATTGATGCATACTTACGTAGGTATGCAGCAAAAGGGGTTCGACGATTTCGGTGCCGATAAGGCAGACGACTGGTCGGCAACGGCGGCTCTCCAACGCGGGCGAATTATAACGGAAACACATCTCACGCCCAGAGATTACGTGTTTTTTCAAACGGAACTGACGACCATCATCGGCACAAACGGCATAGCAAAACCGGCGGTGATGAAAGTGATTGATGCGCAGTATGACCACAAATTTGCCGATTACCTGACGGTGTCGGGCGGGAAAGTACTGGTGTCGCACAACCGGAACGGACTGCAAACGGCGCACACGCTGATGATTAATGATTTCACCTATTTCCAGTATCCTTACAATACGTCGGAGGAAAGCCCGCTGCAAAACGATTTGGGGCGCGACATCGGGGTAAATCTTTCGGGCGGCTTTTTGGGAAACAAATTAAAATACCGCGTGGGCGCTTTCGTCGGAAAGCGTGCATATTTTAGCGACAACGCCCCCCGTTTCGTCGGGCGCGTGGAGTATAATTTTTTCGACGTCGACAAGTATTCAGGTACGAATCTCGGCGAGGGCAAGACCTTTACGCTTGCGGGTGGTGTTGACACGCAGGGCGATTACGCGGCGGGCGGCGTCGACATGTTTGCGGATTGTCCGCTTGGGAGCGGCTCCGTTACTTTCAACGGCGCGTATTCCTACATTACCGGCGGCAACGATCCGGCGGCAAAACACAGCTTTGCATCCGAGATTCCGACGCAAAACGTTTTCCTTGCCGAACTCGGTTATTACATCAAATCGCTGAAACTGCAACCTTGGTTGCGCTTTGAGAAACAGGACGTGGTTTCGCAGGACAAGCAGCGCGACGGCATGGCGGCGACGGAGTTCGACAAACTGAATTCCAACGACGTGTTTGGCGGCGGCATCAGTTATTTTTTCAACGGCTACGGGACGAACCTGAAACTTTCGTATGTGTCTTGGCAAAAGGATGTGGCGACGGACGCAGGCATTAAGAGCAAATCTTTCGGGCAGGTTTGGTTGCAGTTGCAGCTTTGTTATTTCTGAAAACATTTGCTTGGCAATTCGTGCATTAGCGGCAACTAAGATATATAAGCCGCTAATGCACGAATTAATACAAATAAAAACAATTAATATTATAGCAAGTATGAAAACAACATTATCAAAAGCACTATGCGCTTTATTAGCAAGCGCAATGATGACAACCGCCTGCAGCGGCGGCAAAAAAACAGACGGCGCAAATGCCGACGGCAACACGGTCGAAGTCGGCATCCTCCACTCATTGAGCGGTACGATGGCTATTTCGGAAGTTTCCCTGCGCGACGTACTGCTGATGGGCATCGACGAGATTAACGCAGCAGGCGGCGTATTGGGCAAAACCATTGTCCCGAAAGTGGTAGACCCCGCTTCGGACTGGGATTTGTTTGCCGAAAAATCGAAAGAACTGCTCACGAAAGACAAGGTGAGCGTCGTGTTTGGCTGCTGGACGTCGGTTTCGCGCAAATCCGTTTTGCCGGTGTTTGAGGAGTACAACGGTTTGTTGTTCTACCCCGTGCAGTACGAGGGACAGGAGCAGTCGCCCAACATTATCTATACCGGCGCAACGCCCAACCAGCAACTAATTCCCGCAGCGGAATACCTGATGAGCGAAGCGGGCGGAGCGCACCGAAAATTCTACCTGCTCGGAACGGATTACGTTTTCCCGCGTACGGCAAACAAAATTTTGAAGAACTTCCTGCTGGCAAAAGGCATTCCGGCGGAAAACATCATCGAAGAATATACGCCGTTTCACCATCAGGATTACCAAACGATTGTGTCGAAAATCAAACGTTTTGCGGCGGGCGGCGGCGCGTGCGTGCTGAGTACCATCAACGGCGACAGCAACGTACCGTTTTACAAGGAATTTGCCAATCAGGGATTGAGCGCGGCAGACTGTCCGATTATGGCGTTTTCGGTTGCCGAAGACGAATTGCGGGCAATGGACACCGAATTTCTCGTAAAACATCTTGCGGCGTGGAACTATTTCCAATCCATCGAAACGTCCGAAAACCGGCAATTTGTAGAAAACTTTAAGACCTACTGCAAAACCAAAAATTTGCCGGGCGGCGAGCGCGTAACGGACGACCCGATTTGCTGGTCATACACGGGACTGTATTTATGGAAAGCGGCGGTCGAAAAAGCCGGCTCGTTTGAAGTGGAAAAAGTGATTGCCGCGCTGTCTGATTTGGAAAGCAGTTCGCCGTCGGGATTGGTGAAGATGCACCACGACAATCACCATTTGGCGAAACGGGTGCTGATTGGCGAAATCCGTCCCGACGGGCAGTTTAACATTATCCACGAAACGGACGGATTAGTTAGTCCTGAGCCGTTCAGCGAATACGCGAAATAGTGATTGACATTTGTCAAAATATTTTCAGTGGCATCAGTTTGGGCAGCATTCTCCTACTGGTTGCGCTGGGACTGAACATTATTTACGGTCTGGCGGGCGTAATCAACATGAGTCACGGCGAATTCATCATGATCGGCGCATACACCACCTATTGTATGCAGCAGATTTTCATTGCTTACATGCCGCAGGAGTGGTTTCATTTGGCATTCTACTTTTCGCTTCCTGCGGCATTCGTCGTGGCGAGTTTGTTTGGGCTGATGGTCGAGCGGCTTGTCATCAGGCATTTGTACAACCGTCCGCTCGAAAGTTTGCTTGCCACGTGGGGCGTTAGTCTGGTATTGATTCAGTTGGCGCGGAATATTTTCGGCGACCTCACTTCGGTGAAATCGCCTGCGCTGCTGACGGGCGGCTTGAAAATCGCCGAAGGGCTTATCCTGCCTTACAACCGGTTGTTTATTATTGCGTTCAGCGCGGCGGTGTTTGCGGCGGTTTATTTTATTTTCCAAAAAACGCGGCTGGGCGTTAAGATTCGCGCCGTTACGCAAAACCGCAACATGAGCGCCTGCGTAGGCATTTCCACCGAACGGATCGACATGGCGACTTTCATGCTCGGTTCGGGTTTGGCGGGCATTGCGGGCTGGGCGATTACGCTCATCGGCAACATCGTGCCGAACATGGGGCAAACCTATATCGTCGATTCGTTTCTTGTGGTGGTAACGGGGGGCGTGGGTAAATTGGCGGGTTGCGCGGCGTCGGGGCTGGGCATCGGCATTTTTTCCAAAGTGTTTGAAATCGGCTTTGAGGCGGTGTATGGAAAGGCGTTGATTTTGATTTTGATTATTGTTTTTTTGCAATATAAGCCCAGGGGGCTGTTTCCGGATAAAGGCAGGATAGCTAATGATTAATCCGGATTGCTTCGCTTTGTTCGCAATACCGTACACGTCATTGCGAACCGCGTAGACGAATAATTAACCATTAAATAAAATGAAAACAAACCTACCATATATTATATTCCTCTCCATATTTCTGGTGCTAATGCCGCTCGGAAACCTACTCGGCATCGTAGAAACCGGCACAATAAATCTCTGGGGACGCTACTGCTGCTTCGCCATCGCCGCCATCGGAGTGGATTTGATTTGGGGATACACGGGCATTATGACGATGTGCCACGCCTTTTTCTTCTGCCTCGGCGCATACGGATTGGGCATGTACATGACGATACACAACTTGCAGGAATGGCAAACGGTTCCTGACTTTATGTCATGGAACGGCTACGAATCGCTGCCCGCGTTTTGGCTACCGTTCCGAAGTTTCGGCGGCGCGGTGGCGTGCGCCCTGCTGCTGACGGGCGTTTTCGCCTTTCTGTTCAGTTATTTTATTTTCCGAAGAAGAATAAAAGGCGTATTTTTCGCCATCATCACGCAGGCGTTCGCGCTGGCAGCGTACCTGCTTTTCTCGCGTAACGAAACCCTGCTCGGCGGGTCGAACGGACTCACGCATTTCCGCTACCTGCTCGGCTTGGATTTATATTCCGCGAACGTAAAACTCGGTCTTTACATTGCCACCGTGTTGATGCTTGCGCTGATTTTCTTTTTATCGGCGAAACTGACGCGGTCGAAATTCGGAAAAGTGCTTGTCGGCATCCGCGACAGCGAATCGCGACTGCGTTTTGCGGGCTATCGCGTGGTGGGCTACCAGAGTGCCATTTTCGTCATCGGCGCGCTGATTGCCGCCATCGCGGGTATGTTGTATTTACCGCAAACGGGCATCATCACGCCGGGACGAATGGACGTAAAAGCTTCTGTCGAAATGCTTGTGTGGGTCGCTTTGGGCGGGCGCGGAAACCTGAAAGGCGCGGTGGCGGGCGCGCTCGCGGTGAATGCACTTTACAGCCTCTTCACTTCGTTGATGCCGGAGGCGTGGCAGTATATTTTGGGCGCGTTGTATATTGTTACTGTGCTTTATTTGAAGGATGGGATTGTGGGGATGTTTAAACGACCGTCATCCCGCGCTTGATAACGTTGCAAACGTCCCTCCGAACACTTGCTCAACATTGAGCAAACCCATTTATATATTATTTATGCTGTTAAAATATCGCACACGTCACCAACAAAAGCGAAACCAGGCTGGTACTCGGCAAAGATTATGACGTTACTTATAAGAATAATGTCGAAGTCGGGAATGCGGAATGTACTATTCGCGGGAAGGGGGCTTATCGGGGTAGTAAAACGGTTACGTTTATTATCGCGCGATAGAGAAAATCAATTAAGAATTAAGAGATAAGGATTCATAGCCTTTCATTCTCTCTTAATTTTTAATTTTTAATTCGATTTATGCTAACAATTTCCAACCTCCAAGTCTCATTCGGCGGCGTCCGCGCCCTAAACCTCAGCAGTTTTCACCTGCGCGAGCGCGAACTCCGCGTAGTCATCGGTCCCAACGGCGCGGGCAAATCCACCTTTATGGATTTGCTTTGCGGCAAAACGGCGGCGGACGGCGGCACCGCCCTTTTCAAAGGCAAAAACCTGATTGGTCGCTCGGAAGTCGAAATCGCCCGCATGGGCGTCGGTCGGAAATTCCAAAAACCCTCCATCTTCGAGGGATTGACGGTGTTCGACAACCTGATGCTCGGCTTGATAGGTTCACGTAATTTCCTGTCGGCGATGTTTTTCAGAATGACGACGGCGCAATCCGACAAAATCCTTGCCGTCGCTCGCCGCGTAAACCTGCACGAACAGATGAAAACCCTTGCCGCATCGCTCTCGCACGGACAAAAACAGTGGCTCGAAATTGCCATCGTACTCCTGCAAGAACCCGACCTGCTACTTATTGACGAACCCGCCGCCGGAATGAGCGACGCCGAAACCGCCCGCACCGGCGAACTGCTCTGCGAACTGGGACGCGACAAAGGCGTGATTGTGATTGAACACGATATGCACTTCGTGGAACAAATCGCGCAGGAAAAAGTAACCGTGCTGGTGCGCGGCGAAATCCTGACCGAAGGCGGTTTTGAGGAGGTGAAAAATAATCAGGAGGTCATTGATTGCTATCTTGGGAATAGTGATTAACGATTAATGAAAACCCGCAGTCGTCATTGCGAACCGCGTAGCGGTGAAGCAATCCGGAAAAATAACATATATATTAATTACAAACATACCCCGCGCTCGGCGTAGCGTTCACGCTACGTCAAGCAGAGACTGCGGTTTTCATTAATAATTAATCACTAATCATTATTTATATGAAAAATTACCCCTTCGACGTGCGCCAAATGGAACTCGGCGTCATCCTCGAAACGCACAACGTGCAGGCGGGTTATGGCGAAAGCCAAATCCTGCGGGGCGTAGACATCACCGTGCCGCGCGGCAAAGTAACCACCGTGATGGGGCGCAACGGCGTGGGCAAAACCACCCTCCTGCGCACGGTCATGGGCTTGGTGCGCACCAAAGACCCCATCATTTTCAAGCGCGAAGAAATACAAAACCGCTCCACCTGTCGACGCGCTCGGCGAGGCGTCGGATATGTGCCGCAGGGCAGGGAAATCATTCCCCGACTGACGGTGTATGAAAACATTCTCATCGGCACGGAAGCGCGGAACGACAGCGTGCGCACGTTCGACGAGGATGAAATTTACGGCTTGTTTCCCGTCCTGCGGGATTTTCGCAACCGTTTGGGCGGCAACCTCAGCGGCGGACAGCAACAACAACTTGCCATTGCCCGCGCCCTCGTCGGAAAGCCCGATTTGCTCATACTTGACGAGCCGACCGAAGGCATACAGCCGTCCATCACTATCGAAATCGCCGATGTGCTGAACCGGCTTGTCGCGCAGGGTTTGACCATCCTGCTTGTGGAGCAGAAACTTGATTTTGCCCGCCGCCTCTCCGATTTCTATTATATTATGGATAGGGGGAAAATGATTAAACACGACTCGAAAAATAATATTGATTTTGATGAGTTGAAGACGTATTTATCTGTTTAGGGTATTCTCTGGATTGCTTCACCGTTTCGCGGTTCGCAATGACGTAGTGGGGTTGCATACCGTAGTCGTCACCAGCGAATGCGAAGCCTGAAGCAATCCAGAAAAAATAATAAAATAAAAAAACTATGCGATTAACACCCAGAGATCAAGAAAAATTAATGCTACATACCGCCTGCACCGTAGCGCAAAAACGGTATGCACGCGGATTGAAACTCAACTATCCCGAAGCCGTTGCGCTCATTTCGGGGCAGTTGCTCGAACTTGTGCGCGACGGATACACCCTCGCCGAACTCACCGAACTGGGCAAAACCATTCTCGGTACGGACGACGTAATGCCCGGCGTTGCCGAAATGATCGACCGCGTGCAGGTGGAAGGGACGCTGATAGACGGCACGAAACTTGTGTCGGTGCATCGTCCCGTTTCGCGGAAAACGGGCAATGCCGAACTTGCGCTCTACGCATCGGGTTTGACAAAAATCCCCCTTTACGGCGGGAAACAGCAACCCGACAACAGCATGAACGTCCTCGCCGGCGAAGAAACCCTGCTCGGCGACCCTGTTTTCTACAACGAAGGGCGGAAAACCGTCGCCCTCAAAGTTACCAATGCCGGTAGTCGCGATATTCAGGTCGGCTCTCACCTCCGATTTGAAAAAGTGAACAAAGCCCTTGTTTTCGACCGCGAGGCGAGCGTTGGATATCGCCTCAATATTCCCGCAGGGACGGCGGTTCGGTTTAGTGCAGGGGAAACGCGGACGGTGGAATTGGTGGGGATAGTTACAAGTTACGAAGTCCGCTGAAACCCCGTAATTTGTAACTCATAAACTTGTAACTCGTAACTAATTAAAATTATGGCACAAATAACAAGAAATCAATACGCCTCCATGTACGGTCTCACCACCGGCGACCTCGTCAGGCTCGGCGACACCGGCTTGAAAATCAAAGTAGAAAACGACCATACCGTGTATGGCGAAGAATGTGTTTTTGGCGGCGGCAAAGTCATTCGCGACGACATGGGGCAAGCCTCCGGCTTCAGCGACGACGAAACGCTTGATACCGTCATTACCAATGCTTTGATAGTCGATTACAAAGGCGTGTACAAAGCCGATGTGGGTATAAAAGACGGTAAAATTAGAGGCGTCGGCAAAGCGGGAAATCCGCATGTTCAACCCAGCGTAACGCCCGGATTGATTATCGGTGCGCTCACCGAAGTAATTTCGGGCGAAGGGCTGATTCTCACGGCGGGCGCGATAGATACCCACGTGCATTATATCTCTCCGCAACAAGCCGACGAGGCTTTGGCGGCGGGCGTTACCACGTTCGTGGGCGGCGGCACGGGACCCGCCACCGGCACTTACGCCACCACCTGCACGCCCGGCTGGCACATTCGCCGGATGATGGAGGCGACGGACAATGTACCCGTCAATTTCGGCTTTCTCGGCAAAGGCAATTCCAGCCATCCCGCCGCGCTCGAAAGCCAGATTAGAGCCGGTGCGCTCGGTTTGAAACTCCACGAAGACTGGGGTAGCACTCCCGACGTGATTGACGTCGCCCTCCGGGTTGCCGACGAATACGATGTGCAGATTTGCATTCACACCGATTCCATCAACGAATGCGGGTATATTGAAGACACGCTCCGCGTTATTGACGGGCGCACCATTCACACCTACCACATCGAGGGCGCAGGCGGCGGACACGCGCCGGACGTTATGAAAGCCGTCGGCTATGCCAATATCCTGCCATCGTCCACCACGCCGACAAATCCTTTCAGCGTCAATACCGTCGACGAACACCTTGATATGCTGATGATTTGCCACCACCTCGACCCCAACAATCCCGAAGATGTGGCGTTTGCCAAAAGTCGCATTCGCCCCGAAACCATCGGCGCGGAAGATTTTATGCACGATATGGGCGCTATTTCCGTTTTCACGTCCGATTCGCAGGCAATGGGGCGTATCGGCGAAGTTGTTTGCCGCACGTGGCAAATCGCTTCGCAAATGAAGGAAGTGCGCGGCGCGTTGCCCGAAGACGAAGGCACGGGTTGCGACAATTTCCGCGTGCGCCGCTACATTGCCAAATACACCATCAATGCGGCGTTGGCGCACGGACTTTCACACGCCGTAGGTTCCATCGAAAAGGGAAAACTCGCCGATTTGGTGCTTTGGAAACCGCAGTTTTTCGGCACGAAACCCGAAACCGTTATCAAAGGTGGAATGATTGCCTCCGCGCAAATGGGCGACCCGAATGCTTCCATTCCCACGCCCGAACCCTACATGGCGCGTCCGATGTATGGCGCGATGGGCAAAGCGGCGGGCGCAACGTCGCTTGTGTTTGTCAGCGAAGCGGCGCTCGAAACGGCGGGCGGATATGGTTTGAGCAAAAGCCTGAGCGCTGTGCGCGGTTGCCGCGTGGTATCGAAAAACGATTTGAAACTCAATGATTTTATGCCGCAGGTGGAAATTGACCCGCGCACATTCCGCGTAACGGTCAATGGCGAAGCGATTGTTGCGCAACCGGCACGGAAGTTGCCGTTGGCGCAGCTTTATAATTTGTTTTAGAGAAGAACTCCTGCAGCATTTTCCCGATCATCTTGAAGCAACTAATCTGATTAAGTAATAATATATAAACATTTTACCCTGTGAAACGCATCCTTTTTTTCGCCTTGCTCCCGCTTTTCCCCGCTCTGCTGCAATCGCAAACAAATCGCGATTTGCAGGTAAGTTTATTAACGGTCATGCCCCGTTCCAAAGCCGTCTACACGATTTACGGACACACGGCTTTGCGCTTGTACGACCCGTCGCGCTCTGTCGACGCCGTCCTGAATTGGGGTACTTTCGATGAGGACAAACCGAATTTTATCTATCATTTCCTTTTGGGCAAAACGGATTATTTCCTGAGCGCGACCTCCACGCAATATTTTATAGATGTTTATGAAGCCGACAATTCCACTGTCGTCGAGCAAGTCGTAAATATTCCCGACAGCCTGAAAACATCCATCCTGCAAATGATGGAAACCTTCCTCCGACCTGAAAATACCGAATACCGCTACAATATTTTTTTCGACAACTGTACGACGCGCCCGCGCGACATCATCGAAAAAGTCTGCGGCGGGACATTCGTTTATCCACAGCAAAATGAAGCGATTACGATAAGAAAATTAGTGCATGGCTGCACGAAACATTATCCTTGGATGGAGTTTGGCATTGATTTGATAATCGGCAACGGCGCCGATTCGCTGATTTCCCTGCGCACTGAGATGTTTTTGCCCGAAAGATTAATGAACCTTTTAAGCCGCTCGCTTGTCAAAACCGCCGACAGAGAGGAATATCCGGCTGTTCTTTCCGAAAAAACCATTTTACAGGCGGCGGGCGACGACGAGGCAAAAGCCGGTTTTTTGTTCTTAAAACCGCTTGCGGTATGCGTTTTTGTGTTTCTTGTTTATTTGGTCTTGTGCGTTTCGTCGTTCCCGCGCAGGAATGGCGGGAGGAAGCGTTACCGTCTCCCGTTTGCCGTCCTGTTTTTGCTTGCCGGACTTAGCGGATGCCTGCTTGCCGGTCTCGTCTTTTTGTCGGAGCATCCCTGCACTTCGCCCAACTGGAATATCGCTTGGCTGCATCCATTGCATCTGGTTGGTTTTGCGGGGTTTTTGCTTAAGAAATTTCATCTGCTGTTCCGCTGTTATCACATTGTAAACTTCGTACTTTTATCGGGATTTTTGTTGGGATGGCATTGGATTCCGCAGGAATTAAATGTGGCTTTTATTCCGCTTGTCGGTAGTTTGTGGCTTGCTTCGGGGTATCAGGTTTTTTGTGTGTTAAGGCGCTAAAAAAGCCTCGTCATCCCGCGGGGGCTTAGTTCTTAGTAACGCCCGTAGCGCACATTAAAAATATTTTCCATATATTTGCACCCACTAATTCGGACGTCGAACAACTTAAAATTACTTAACGTTGAAAATCAACATAAAAAAGGGAGCGATGGGGCAGAGGAACGGCATACACCGCAAACTTTTACTGCTGCTTAAAGGATGCGGAGCCATACTCTGCTGCTCCTGCGCAAGTCTCGGATCTCCCGAAGGCGGGGCTTTTGACGATATGCCTCCAAGGCTCGTCAAAAGTATTCCCCCCGCTGACGCCGTTCGTTTCAACGGGCGCAAAATCGAACTTCTCTTCGACGAATACATCATCATCGAAAAACCTGCGGAAAAAGTAATCATCACCCCGCCCCAAAAGCAAACCCCCGCGATACGAACGATAGGCAAACAAATTTTCGTGGAACTGAAAGATTCCCTGATTGCCGGCACAACCTACACACTTGATTTCACCGACGGAATTGTAGACAATAACGAAAAAAATCCGCTGGAAGGTTTCGCTTTTGCCTTTTCGACCGGCGATACGGTCGATTCGTTAATGATTTCCGGTTTGCTGCTCAACGCCGAAAATTTGGAGCCGCAACCCGGCGCGGTGGTCGGAATTCACGCTTGCCTCCACGATTCGGCGTTTACCTCGCAGCCTTTTCTGCGAACCACGACGACCAACGACGCCGGACGGTTTACCATCCGCAATGCGGCGCCCGGAAACTACCGCCTTTTCGCCCTGAAAGACGAAAACCGCAATTACCGTTTCGACCGGAAAACGGAAGCGATTGCTTTTTACGATTCCCTCATTACGCCTGCCTTTGAGTCTGCCCTTCGGCAGGATACCATTTGGACGAACGACTTAACCGTCGACACCATCAGGAAAATTCCCTATACGCGCTTCACTCCCGACAATATTACGCTTTTCTTTTTCCGGGAAAATGCCGAAACCCAATACCTTGCCAAAACGGAACGACCGTCGCAAAACCGGCTTGTTTTCCATTTCAACACCCCCCTTGATTTGCCGCCTGCACTTTCGTTGCCGGATGGCGACAGCGTCGAAAACACGCTCGAAAACCGCTATATTCCCGAATATTCGCCCGACAAAAGGGACATTACTTATTGGCTCGTCGATTCGCTGCTCTGCGGGCGCGATACAATCAGGCTACGGGCGGAGTACCGGCAAACCGACACCAGCCCCGATTTGTCGCCGGTCGCGGATACACTTCGTTTTATATGGAAAGCTCCCCGACCCAAAAAGGGGGAGATGGCTGCGGACAATACAGATTTCCTTAAAATAGCGTTTTCCCTGAAAAATGCGGCTGATATTTTCGATACCTTAAAGGTTATTTTTTCCGAGCCGGTTCGGGCGTTCGATCCGGCAAAAATCAGGATACAGCAAAAGGTGGATACGCTGTGGGAAGACCGCGTTTTCCCGATTGTCGCCGACTCCCTCAACCCGCGCATTTTCCTCGTCAACGGCGATTGGGATTATGGGCGCGCCTTTCGGATTATCGTCGACTCGGCGGCTATTTTCAGCATATATGGCAAATGGAACGATTCGACCGCCGTCGGGTTTAAGTTCAAAGAAGCGGAAGAATATGTTAATGTTTATATGAAAATCGCGGGCGGGAAAGGCGACGGTTTCGGGGAACTGCTGAACAGCGCGGATAAAACGGTTAGAACTTCCGCCCTGCACGACGGTGAACTTATTTTTGAAAACATAAATCCCGGAAAATATTACCTACGCTATGTCGAAGACGCCAACGGAAACGGGAAATGGGATACCGGCAATTACGAACGCCGCCTGCAACCTGAAAAAGTGTTTTATTACCCAAACGCCATCGACCTGCCGCGCAAAAACACCGATTTGGAAAACGAATGGAATATCCGGGAAATGCCTGTCGAGAAACAGAAACCGTTGGAAGTAACTAAAAATAAACCGGCGCAGAAAAAGAAACCAAAAACTAAGAGTTAAGAGTTTTTAGCGCTTAATTGTTAGGAAAGTTGTAATTTTCAACTGATAATTACAAGAATCGGACAAAATGGCAGAAACGTTCATTTTTAAAAATATTAATTAACTCAAATCGCCCTCAATTCTTAACTCTTAGTTCATAAATATATGCGTATTCGTCCTTTCAAAACCCTCGCAAGCCCCCCAAAAACGGAGGAATTATGCGCCGCCACCATCGGTTTCTTCGACGGCGTTCACAAGGGGCATCGCTTTTTAATCGAGCAATTGAAAGAACTTGCCGCCGACGAGGGTTTACCCGCTGCCGTAATCACTTTCAGGCAACATCCGCAATCGCTTGTCCAAGCGGGATATAAACCTGCATTGCTGAATACGCCGGACGAAAAATTAAGCCTGTTATCCGGTTTGGGTATTGATATTTGCTATTTGAGCGATTTTACGAAAGAACTTTCCCAACTCGGCGCGCAGGAATTTATTTCAGGCGTTCTGTGCAGAAAATTAGGCGTTCGGCAACTGCTAATCGGATATGACCACCGTTTCGGAAAAAACCGCGCCGAAAGTTTTGCCCATTACGTAGCATACGGGCGGGATTGCGGGCTGAAAGTGGTTCAAGCAAAGGAATTGCCCGGTTTTGCCGAACACGTCGGCTCAACGTTCATCCGAAACCTGCTTGCCGAAGGACGCATGGAAGAAGCAAACCGCTTGCTGACATACAACTATAGTCTGGAAGGCGGCGTTGCGGAAGGAAATAAGTTGGGGCGGGAAATAGGCTTTCCCACCGCCAATCTCGACATAAACGACAAAAACAAAATCATTCCGAAAGATGGCGTTTATGCCGCTTGGGTACACGCCGGAACGGAAAAATACAAGGGAATGGTTTACATCGGCAAACGACCGACGGTGCTTGCCGGCGGCGAACGGCGCATAGAAGCGCATATCCTTGATTTTTCGGGCGATTTGTACGGAAAAATGCTTCGATTGGAGTTTGTAAACTTCCTTCGGGAAGACCAAACGTTTAAGGATTTGTCCGGCTTAAAAAAACAGCTTTGCATTGATATGGGAAATACGATGCACGCATTGATGCGGTGAACCGCACACGTCGTTGAGAAGGCGCAGCCTGAAACAATCCAGAAAAGTAATTTTTAATTATAATTTATATGAAATCAAATCTATTCACTTTATTATTAATTGTATTTATGAGCGCATCCTGTCAACCGAAGGCGCAAACGTTCACCATTGAAACCACGTTGGGAAACATCCGGGTGAAACTGTTTGAAAATACGCCACTTCACAAAGAGAATTTTGAAAAATTAGTTGCAGAACAGTTTTACGACAGTGTTTTGTTTCACCGTATCATTCCTCAGTTTATGATTCAAACGGGGAACGGCGCCACCAAGTTGGGGAAAAATCCCTCCGGCGACGGCGATTTGGGTTATACGATTCCTGCGGAATTTGTTCCCGGAAATTTTCACAAAAAAGGGGCTTTAGCCGCCGCACGCACGGGCGATCAGGTGAATCCCGAAAAACGTTCCTCTTGCTCGCAGTTTTACATTGTGCAGGGGCGAACCTTTTCTGACGAGGAACTGAATGGGATTGAAAATCAAATGCATCTGACTTATTCCGAAACTCAGCGGGACGTTTACAAAACATTGGGCGGCGCGCCTTTCTTGGATGGGAATTATACGGTTTTCGGGGAAGTAACCGAAGGGCTGGAAGTTGTTGATAAAATCGCTTCCGTCCCAACCGGACGCGGCGATTTTCCTTTGGCGGATGTCAGGATTTTGCGGATAATCAAACACCAAAAATGAACCGCCTGTCGGACGACAATTATTTTATGAAACAAGCCCTGTTGGAAGCGGAAACGGCTTTCGACAGCGGCGAAGTTCCCGTTGGCGCGGTGATTGCTTGCGAGGGAAAAATCATTGCCCGCGCCCACAACCTGACGGAAACCCTGAACGACGTAACCGCTCACGCCGAGATGCAGGCAATTACGGCTGCCGCTGCCGCTTTGGGCGGTAAATATTTGAAAGAATGTACGCTGTATGTAACCGTCGAACCCTGTCCCATGTGTGCGGGCGCATTGGCGTGGGCGCAGATTGCCCGCATTGTTTACGGCGCAGGCGATGAAAAAAGGGGATATTCCACCGTCGCTCCGGCGATACTGCACCCTAAAACGCAGGTTTCCGCCGGAGTTTCGGCAGAAGAGGCGCAGGCGTTGATGCAGCGGTTTTTTGCCGGGAAGCGGTGAAAACGGTTAATCGACAAAACGTTTGGTCAAGTCTCCGTAAGCGTCAATTCTCCGGTCGCGCAGAAAGGGCCACCAGCGGCGCACTGTTTCCGACCGTTTCAAATCAACCTCTACAATCACGTTTTCTTCTTTTTCCGTAGAGGCTACCGCCAGGATTTCCCCCTGCGCCCCTGCGGCAAAACTGCTTCCCCAGAAGCGGATGCCTTGCGTTTGCCCCGACGGGTCGCTTTCGTATCCGACGCGATTGACGGCGATTACCGGAATGCCGTTGGCTACGGCATGTCCCCGCTGGACGGTGATCCATGCGTCTTTTTGCCTTGCTTTTTCCGCTTCCGTGTCAGACAATTCCCAACCGATGGCGGTAGGATATATCAAAATATCTGCCCCCGAAAGCGCCATCAAACGGGCGGCTTCGGGATACCACTGATCCCAGCAAACCAGTACGCCCAATTTTCCAAGTGAAGTTTGAACCGGTTGAAAACCCAAATCGCCGGGCGTAAAATAAAACTTTTCGTAATATGCCGGATCGTCGGGAATGTGCATTTTGCGGTACTTTCCGGCAATCGATCCGTCTTTTTCAATCACTGTGGCGGTGTTGTGGTAAAGTCCCGCCGCCCGCTTTTCAAATAGCGACAAAACCAGAACGACGCCCAATTCCTTAGCAAGCGCGCCGAACAGTTCTGTGGAAGAGCCGGGAATGCTTTCCGCCGAATTAAAATTGTCCGTGTTTTCCGTCTGGCAGAAATACAGTGAATTGTGCAATTCCTGCAAAACGATTAACTGTGCGCCTTTTGCGGCGCCATCTCGGATGTTAGCCGTTAATTTGGCGCGGTTTTCCTGCGCATCGGCTGTGTTGGATTGTTGGATTAATGCAATTTTCATATTAGTAGTAAATGAGTTGACAAGTTGACGAATGAGCAAAACCGTCTCGTTTACTTTCATAAAAATTCTTCCGGCAACTGCATCGTTACACAATGCAAACTGCCGCGCTGTTTGATTAACGGACGACAATCGACGCCGATGATTTCCCTGTCCGGAAAAGTCGTTTGCAACTGCGAGCGAGCAACTTCATCCAAAGAGGAATTGTAAGCGGGCGTCAAAACGGCTCCGTTGATAATCAGGAAATTGGCATAGGTCGCGGGAAGCCGTTCGCCGCTTTCATAGATCGCTTCCGCCATTGGCAGGGGAATTAGGCGATAGGGCTTGCCATCCCGCGTTTTGAATCGCTGGAGTTCCTGTTCCATCTGCGACAGTTCTTTGAAATGCTCGTCGTTTTTGTCCGTACACCGTACATAAGCGATGGTTCGCGGGTCGCAAAACCGCGCCAAAGTGTCGATATGGCAGTCGGTATCGTCGCCGGCAAGATAGCCTTTGTCCAACCACAGTATCCGTTTCAGGCCGAAAATCATTTGGAGGCAGGCGGCGGCTTCCGTTTTACTTTTATAATTGTTGCGGTTGTCTGATAAAAGGCAGCGGCGGGTAGTAAGCAAAGTCCCTTCGCCGTCGGATTCGATGCTTCCGCCTTCCAGTACGATGTTCCGCATGTCCCGATAACCGGTGCGGGGAGAAAACGCCCGGCTTTCAAACAGTTTCTTCGTAATTTGGTTGTCGGCGGCGGCGGGAAATTTCAATCCCCAGCCGTTGAAAGTGAAATCGTAGATATACGGATTGCCGTTCAGCCGGACGCCAATCGGGGCGTGGTCGCGCGCCCAAGTATCGTTGGAAGGAATTTCCCGGAAAATGATGCGCGATTCGTCAATGTTTCCCAAAGCGGTTTTTACTTCGTTAATCGAAGCGCAAACAATCAACAGTTTTTCTTTTCGGACAATGGCGCGAGCGATGGCTGCGAAACAGGGGATTACTTCATTCAGATAGGGTTTCCAGTCCGTAGCCTGATGCGGCCAGGTCAGCATGACGCCGCTTTGCGTTTCCCATTCAGCAGGCAGTTGCAGGGTGGGTGTATTGTCGTTTTTTGTCATCATTTAATTCCGTCATTCGCCGCAAAGGTATAATTTGCAATTTGATTTACACATAAAAACAGTATCTTTGCCGGATAATAAGCCTTTTTAATGATGAAATACTTTAACATAGCGGGACCGTGCAACAACACGGAGCATTATATGATTGACGCCGCCACGCGCCTGCACGGCGTGGAACGATTGATAGAACACAAACAGTATTTTGTAATCCATGCCGCGCGGCAAAGCGGAAAAACTACCTATTTGAAAGACCTGACCGAGCGGCTTAACGTAGCGGGGAAATATTATGCGCTGTATTGCTCATTGGAAAGCATACAAAACATTGTTGATCCGGAAAAGGGAATACCGGCGGTTATCCGCAGTATCTATTCGTTTTTGAAATATACGGACATTCCCAATGCGGGCGAATTTGCTTCGGACGCCGATTATACCGATTACAACAACGTGTTGCGAACTGCTTTAACCGATTATTGTATCCAACTCGACAAACCGCTGCTGATTCTCTTTGATGAGGCAGACTGTTTGAGCAGCGACACGTTGATTTTATTTCTCAGACAGTTGCGGGCGGGTTATAACGAGCGCAGTAGCACGCCGTTTGTCCACTCCGTAGCCTTAGTGGGAATGCGCAACATCCGCGACTTCAAAGCGCAGGTGCGTCCCGACAGCGAAACGTTGGGCAGCGCCAGCCCGTTCAATATCGTTGCAAAATCGCTGACATTAAACAATTTCACCAAAGAAGAAATTACGCAACTCTATAGGCAGCACACCGACGCAACCGGACAGGTGTTTGAGGATGACGCCGTAGAACTTGTATGGCAGCAAACG
>JAIRKO010000001.1 GCA_031260045.1 Dysgonamonadaceae bacterium
TACGGGGTCAACAGATTTGATCTTGTTTTCACTGACAGGGAAGAAGATAGCAACCAGCGGATTTACAAAATTTTGGTAACGCGCTTATACGAGTCGACCGGCATTGCCGCCGTTGATTCCAAAATCACCGTCCGTCGGCTGTCGAATAATATTCTAATTGACACGCCCAATAAAGAAACCATTTCGATTTATGACCTCAACGGTATTTTAATTAAAAAAGTGGACAAAGAAGCCGGAACGGTACAAGTGGACTTGGGTAATTATCGGCTGCGGAATTTTTTGGTTGTGAGAGGTTCCGACTGGGTGCGGAAGGTTTGGTGAAATAATGATAAATGATTAATTATTAATGTGCGTAAGGCGCAAAAAGCCCCGTCATCTCGCGTTGAGCGCGGAAGGGCGGGGTTTCTTTTTGTCTGCGCCGCTTCGCCGCCGATTCTAACCCCCTCAATCGCCAACAACCCCCGCCGTGATAATACCACTCGACCGTACCCTAGCGCCCCCATGCACTATTAATTTACCGCCGCCATTGGGGTTATCTTCTATTATCAACTTGGATGTGGGATGCACTCTGATAGCCGGACACATGGTTCCGCCACACAACTCGCTTTTGCCTCTTAAAATAATTCTTACTTGATTCCCTTCCTGTATATCAATACAGGGTTTAGGGTCTTTTTCTTTGCCCTGCGGATTATATCCGTGCAAATTTATGTTAGTATTTTCCAGTTGAATATTTACTATGCCATTATTGGGGGTAACCGTATAGGTGGTGCCGTTGGGGTACCACTCGTTTACGATCATGTGCCTGCCGTGACCGTATAGGTAGTTGTCGCTTTTGGCGGTGGCGCAAATCAAAAGGATGGCGAGGAATGGGATTATTTTTTTCATAATAATTAATGATAATTTTTCGGCAAATGTACGTAAAATATTTTAATGTGTGTCGGGATTTTGTTCGTTCAATTTAGTGAGTTCCACAGCTAAATGTCCTTTCGGGTCGCCGGTTTTTTCGATGCCTTCCTGCAAGGTCAATTTGGCTTTGTCCGTTTCTTTCAAACGTTGTAAAATAGAGCTTTTATAGAGGTACAGCAAATATATTCCGGGTATAATATCCAGCGCTTTGTTGATATGCAGCAGCGCTTCGTCCCAGTTTTCGAGATCCGAATATATTTGCGCGAGGATAATGTATGCGCGGAAATTATCGGGTTGCATGTGCAGAAACTCGCTTGCTTTTTCCAAAGCCTTGTTGTAATTCCCGTGAGCTTCGTAAGCCGTTATTAAAGTCATCATGAGATTAGCGGAATCGGGTTGCAGGGAACGGGCGTTTTCATAAGCGTCTATCGCCCTGTCCATATCATCGAGTTCTTCAAACGTAATGCCCAAGCGGCACCATGTTCCGGCGTCCAGCGGATTCATTTTCTGAATTTTATCCGCACATTGAACGGCTTCCTCCTTTTTTTCCATCAAAGTGTAGGCGTTTAACAGCAGCCACAGAAAATCAATATTTTCGCCCATTATCCCAATGGCTTCATTGATGACTTCGACAGCCGACTTGAACAAATCAGTCTCAATCAAAGCCTCGCCCATTGCCTGATAAGCAATGTTCAAATCCTCATGGTTGTCGGCATACTGGTTTTTTAATTCCGCGAAAAAATGAAAGGCGGCTTCTTCCATTCCCAGATGAAGCAAGGCAATCAGCTTGTGTCCGTCAATCCAAACGTCGAAGATTTTTAGCCGCTCATACAGTTTCAGCACATCGTTCCACTGTTCGTATTCGGTCAACGCCCGAAAAATCTGTTCGCGCAGGTCTTTGTCGTTCGCATACAGTTTCAAGGCATGTTCAATGGCTTGCCTGGCTTTTTTCAGTTCGTCTTGGGAGAAATAAATTTCGATAATTTCCGCCAACTCTTCCGGCTCATAATAGCCGGGCGATTGACCGGCGCGGACGGCGGCGTCCCATTCGACAAAAAAATCGGGGTAGGATTCTTCCCCACCGTCTTCGTAGTCTTCGTAAAAAGCGTCGTACATGTCGTAATCCATCTTTATTTAATGATTAATAATTAAAATTATTTAGGTCAAAAATTGTTTTCACCGGATGAAACGTTTCGCGCGGAACTTCTACAAAAACCGTGTTCCAGTCCGACATTGCGCCGTTCCAGAGACCAGGCAGTTCCAACGCCCGCAGTTCCTTCCCGTTCATTGATTTCAGGGAAATGAAGCCGGTATTTTTATCCGCATAACGGGGCAGGTCGAACTTTTCACCTTGATAATTCTTCAACGCGCACACCAAATCCACCGGATTAAAATACGCGCTTTCCTCAAACATGCGCCGTTGTTCCGCGTCGTCCATATTGATTTGCGATTTTTCCACGATTTGCGGCGAGACCGTTCCGTCGGCATTGACCGCAAGAAACGGACCGCCGCCCGGTTCGCCCTCGTTCCTCACCATCCCGCAAATCCGCAGGGGGCGGTTCAGTTTAGACTTGATATAAAGAACCAGTTCCGCATCTTCCAGCATCTTGGTTTCCGGGTTTTTGATGCAGAGGTCGTTTTGAAGAAAATACAGCATTTCAATCAGTTGTTCATGGCTGTATTTTCCCGAATCTATCAGGCGGAGATAATCGAATATCCGCTGCCGAACGTCGATGAGTACGCCCGCGAGCAGTTTTTTATAGCGAACAATGAGGCGTTTACAAGCGTCGTGCGCAACATTGTCCACGTTTTTGATGAAAACCACGTCCGCCCCAAGCTCATTCAGGTTTTCGAGCAACGCGCCATGCCCGCCGGGACGAAAAAGCAGGCGTCCGTCCGCGTCGCGAAAAGGTTCGTTTGCCGCATCCGCCGCGATGGTATCGGTGGAGGGCTTTTGCTTGCTGAATCCGACAAGGTATTTCACACCGAAACGCTTGGCATAAATGGGCAATTGCCAGTCGACCGTTTCTTGGAAAAGTGCGCGATGCTGCGGCGCAACCGTGAAATGCAGCCTAACTTCGTTTTTCCCGTTGCAGGCATACGCCGCGCCCTCCACCGAATGTTCCTCCATCGCCGTGCGCGAGCCTCTGGGATAGGTGTGAAACAAAATCAGCGCTTTGGGCAGTTGCCCGTAATTCAAACCCGCTTCCGACAGCAAATTTCGGGCGATTTCCTTATACCGATGCTGCGTAGACAGCGCGTGAACGGTTACACCCTCGTTTTCTATGCAAACGGCGTTCAATTCATGGTAAAAAGCAAAGTCAGTGAGGTTTTCAAAGAACTTTTGCAGCATGGGGTTTTCCGGTTCGTCTGCGTCGGAGTCGAGGAACTCGAATAAATCTTTAAACATACGGCTGGCGGCTCCCGAAGCGGGGATAAACAGCATGATTTTCTCGTCGCTTTGCAAATGTTTTTCCCATTTTTGGATGAAAACCTTTTGCGCGTCTTCCGAAATCCGCCGAACGCCTTTCTCGACCGATGCCGGCGCATGGATGGAAAGGCGCGGAAAGCCCGTTTTGAAACGCGCTAACTGCTCTTCTATCTGCGCCGGCGAAATGCCTTGTTCTTCCAGTTGTTTGGTGTCGTTCATGTTGATTAATATATGGGTTAGAGATTAATTTATCAGGGATTAATCATTATAAACCAAAGTTCCAATCTTCTTCCCCTCCGCCACTTTCTTCAAATTCCCCACCGTATCCATATCAAAAACAACGATGGGCAGCCGATTATCGCGCGAAAGTGCAACGGCGGTCAAATCCATAATCTTCAACCCCCGACGATATACTTCGTCGTAAGTGATTTCGTCGAATTTTTGGGCGGCGGGGTCTTTTTCGGGGTCGGCGGTGTAAATGCCGTTTACGCGCGTGCCTTTGAGCATCACGTCGGCTTGCAGTTCAACGCCGCGCAGGACGGAAGCCGTGTCGGTGGTAAAAAACGGATTGCCCGTACCGCCTGCAATGATGACGATTTCGCCGTTTTGCAGGGCTTCGACCGCCGTTTCGCGCGAATAAAAACGCCCGATGGGTTCCATCCTCACGGCAGTGAAGACACGCGATTTGACGCTTTCGCCTTCCAGCGCCGAACTCAGCGCCAAACTGTTGATAACAGTCGCGAGCATCCCCATTTGGTCGCCTTTGATGCGGTCAAAACCCTGCGTCGCGCCCGCCAAACCCCTGAAAATATTTCCGCCTCCGATGACAATCGCCGTTTGTACGCCTGCGCGGGCAATTTCGGCGATTTGGCGGGCGTAGTCTTTCAGGCGAGCGGCGTCGATACCGTAATGCTGGTTGCCTTGCAGCGATTCGCCGCTGAGTTTTAGTAAAATTCTTTTGTATTTCATGCTAATTATGTTTTTTTTGCCGCTATGCATCAATATATTTATATTTAATTAGTACATTCGTGGCATAAATTAATTTTTTCCGGAGTGCTTCGTCGCTTTGCGATGCCCGCAATGGCACGGCAGGTCAAATTATCACAAAGAACTTATGCGCTACTGAACTAATAAACGGGAAAAATTGATTTTTAATATATGAAACGGAAAAAAATAAGCGTTGCGGAGGTTGGGAAGTCGTCGGAACACTTTGGGATGTCGCCGAATTGCTTTGTAATGCCGCCGAAACATTTTGAAATACCATCGGAACGTTTTGCAATGTCATCGGAATACTTCGAGATGTCGCCGAAACATTTTGAAATGCCATCGAAACACTTTGCAATACCGCCGGAATATTTCGGGATGCCGTCGAAATGTTTTGCAATGCCGCCGGAATACTTCGAGATGTCGCCGAAACATTTTGCAATACCATCGAAACACTTTGCAATACTATCGGAACATTCCGAGACGCCGCCGAAAAATCGCGCATACAAAAATAAATAAAAAAAAAAAACAATAACCGAAAAATTATAGCGTTTATTCAATATAAGTTAAATATTTTAATTAGTAAGAATATGAAAATTTCGCAAAGTAATTACTTGAATATGGCGAATGCCGTATTAGAACATTTCGACGAAAATGTATCGGCGTGGACGGGAATTAGCGTAGTATCGGCGGGAGTTACCGCATTGAAAGGGACGGTTGCGAATATTACTGCGGCGGCAACCAAACAGGAGGAAAGCAACCCTGTGGGATACACCGCCGCCAAAGAAGACGCCCGCGATGGTTTGGAACATTTTGTTTATCAAACCGCCTTGCGTCTAAGAGTTTACGCAAAGATAACGAATAATGATGTGTTGTTGGAAACCGTACATTTTTCGCGCTCCGCCCTCGACCATTTGAGGATAAACGACCTGCTTACGCGCAGCCGCGTAATATTAGACGCTTGCGTCGCCAACCTCTCCCATCTGGGCGACTATCAGGTAACCCAAGACACCGTCGACGACCTGCAACAGCGCATCGACCAAACCGCCCAACTCTACGCCCAGCGCGATACCGTCGTCGACCAACGCATGGAAGCCACCGCCCACCTGCAAAAACTTTTCGCGCAAGCCCGCAAACAACTGAAAACCCTCGACGACCTCGTCGAAGGATATGTGGAGGACGACGCTTTTGTGGCGACTTACTTCAATGCCCGCCGGATACATGACTTGCGGGGACGGAAGATGAAGCCGGAGCAGGAACCGGAGAACTGAGAGTTAAGAAAACACTCTATTTTTATATATTAGATACTTATTTACTTTAGCCATAATTTAGTAAATATTGTTGTTAGGTGAGTGGCAACGCGGTAATGATTACAACAGAGCCGCGTTGCTTTTTTTATGACAAATAAAAGACGGTATGAGTCCTTAACTTTTTTCCAAAATATTTGGTTCGTTACCAAATATATACTTATATTTGCACCGTGATTTATAAATAAATTAAATTTTAGGTCTTATGAAAAAGAAAATTTTATTATTTGCCATTATGGCATTAGGTTTTTTCACGTCGGCGGATGCATTGAACGACTACGAATACTTTGAACTTACAGGTTATTCTTATACGCTTATGGTGCGTCATCTGGGAAGCGGCTTAGGCAGTGATGTACGTCTTACCAGAATGAAGCTTACCTCCCCCCCTAAACAGCTCGCGGTGAAAACTCTGACCGTATCGGAAGCAGAGGAGTTGATAGCTGATATAAAATATTGGCAACAATACATTGCTGAGTTTGGTGCTATAGTTGGGTATTACGAGGTAATAGGTCACAATTTGTGTGGCGAATACCTCTATGAGCACAGATAACGCCATGTGAATTAAAGTAAAAAAAAGAACCGTGAAACTTCACGGTTTTTTTTTTTGAACTAAGAATAAAAAGCCCTAATTCTTAACTCTTAGTTCTTAGTTTTTAATTTTTTCATAAAAATATTTGGTTCGTTACCATATATATACTTATATTTGCACCCGTGATTGATAATAAATTAAATTTTTGTGTTATGAAGAAGAAAATTTTGTTATTTGCCGTTATGGCATTAAGTCTTTTTGCTACGGCGAATGCCGAAGTGTATAACTATGAGTATCGGGGTGTTTTTTATACTTTTGAATACCAGTTCATAATGGACTCCCAAGGATCAGGAATCGCAGGACGGAGCCAAGCGGTCATTACCGAAACGGATATTGCCTCCGGTATAGTAATCAATGAGTCAATTGTGTCGCGGTCAATTGGAAGGGAGCGACAGGCAGAACTGGAAGCTTTGATACGTGAAGAAGAGGAAGCTTTGAAACGTGAAGAAGAGAGAAAGCAAGAAGAGGAAAGGAAAAGAAAAGAAGAGGAGGAGTGGTTAAAGAATCTTCTTCCTTCGGGCGGGGGAAACAGTTGGTCTCCAGTCGATTTTTAAAGGTTAATAATTTACAGAAAAAACCGTGAAGTTTCACGGTTTTTTTTTTGAACCAAGAACTAAAAAGCCTTCACTCCCATATCAATATATTGGTTAACTTTGTATCGGAAATTAAAATAAAAAGAATTATGGAAACGAAAAACAGGGCTTGCAATTCGTGTTTAATAAGCAGTGAGTGTTTGCTTGCCACTTTTTTCTTTTTTGCCGCGAATGCACGAATTGATATAATTTTTTGAAATTAGTAATAGATATATTACATTTGCGTTGATGGAAAATACAGAAAAAAGAATAAGAAATATAGTATTGTCCAGAGACTTTTTGCAGTATTATAATGCATTGGATGAGTGCACAAAAGACAAATATGTTGACAGTATAAAAATATTGGAAGAGGTTTATGTATTGAGTACGAAGTTCGTAAAAAGATTGGTCAGCACAAAGGAAAACCTGTACGAATTGCGTGTGTCCATTGGCTTTAACGAACATCGGAGTATACTGTTTTCGGCTAATCACGAGAATATTATCCAAGCAACAGAGATAGTTATCTTGACGGGTTTTTTGAAAAAATCCACGAAAGATTACGATAAACAGATAAAACGGGCAATTAATATTTTAAATACATTGAAATTATGATACAGTTAGATCCTGCAAAATTAGCAAAACTCAAAACTGCCGAACAACTTTTCACAGAGCGTTACGGCGAACAGGGCGCTCCTGCACGGGTAGCATTTGAAGAACGCGCATTAAACTGGTATTACAGCGAAATTCTGAAAGAGCGACGCAAGGAATTGAAAATCACTCAAAAACAACTTGCCGAGAAAA
Organism: Dysgonamonadaceae bacterium; assembly: GCA_031260045.1. Classification (GTDB taxonomy): domain Bacteria; phylum Bacteroidota; class Bacteroidia; order Bacteroidales; family Azobacteroidaceae; genus Azobacteroides. The sequence continues at coordinate 7,591 of JAIRKO010000001.1, forward strand.
TCGGAAAGAACAGGGAGTATATTGCTTTATTAGAAAAAGGCAAAACGGATATGCAGTTGTCCACATTCATTACTATTTCACAGACACTGGGATTGAAGTTTGTTCTTATGTAGCGTTCCTGCGCCGTCGGAAAGAATTATGGAAACGAAAAAAAGAAACGGAAAACAGAGTAGCGAAAACGACACAGGCGGAACAAAAGAAATCCAAATTTGTGCGTTGGCAAGAAACTATTGCGCCTAAAAGTATAGAAATAGTGGACATGCGAGCGGTATTAAGATAACAACAATATATAAAACAATGACAACCACTTTTCCCCCCCGCCACATCGGCGTCAACAAAAAAGAAGAAGAAAAAATGCTCGCCGCAATCGGCGTCAGTAGCCGCGAACAACTTATTCGCGAAACAATTCCTCAAAACATCCGCCTAAAACAGCCGCCCGCCCTTCCCAGCGCCATGACCGAACGCGAATATGCCGAACACATCGCCGAAATCGCCGCCAAAAACAAGGTTTTCACGTCCTACATCGGCATGGGGTGGTATGACGCGGTTACGCCCGCCGCGATTATCCGCAATGTTTTTGAAAACCCCGTCTGGTACACGTCTTACACACCCTATCAGGCTGAGATTTCGCAAGGGCGGCTGGAAGCCCTCCTCAATTTTCAGACCATGATTTGCGACCTCGCCGCGTTGCCCCTCGCCAACTGCTCGCTACTCGACGAAGCCACCGCCGCCGCCGAAGCCGCACACATGCTTTTCGCCGCCAGAAGCCGCGAGAAAATCGCCGCCAATGCCGACATTCTTTTTGTCGACGAGAAAATTTTCGATTCCACGTTCGCCGTTATACAAACGCGCACTGCGCCTCACGGCATCGAACTTCATCGGGGCGATTACAAGACGTATGCCTTCACCGGCAAGGTTTTCGGCGCTATCGTGCAATACCCCAATTCCGACGGCTCGATAGAGGACTACGCGGCATTTACGGCACGTGCCGCCGCCGAAGGGGCTGCCGTCGCCGTCGCCGCCGACCTGTTAAGTCTCTGCATTTTAACGCCTCCCGGCGAATGGGGCGCGGACATTGTTTTCGGCAGTTCCCAGCGTTTCGGCGTTCCCATGTTTTACGGCGGTCCTTCCGCCGCCTATCTGGCTGCCAAAGACGAATACAAGCGCATTATACCCGGTCGGATTATCGGCATTTCCAAAGACGTTGCCGGAAAACCTGCGCTCCGTATGGCTTTGCAAACCCGCGAGCAGCACATTAAGCGCGAAAAAGCGACGTCCAACATTTGTACCGCCCAAGCCCTGTTGGCGGTAATGGCTTCTTTTTATGCCGTTTATCACGGATCAGACGGGCTGAAGGAAATTGCGGAAACCATACATGCCCGTGCGGGATTTCTGTCCGAAGAACTCCGTAAATTGGGTTATATACAGGAAATTGCGAATTTTTTCGATACCTTGAAAATCCGTTTGCCGGAAAATGCGAACGCGGACGTTTTGCGCGAAACGGCGATTAGACATAAAGTAAACTTGCGTTATTACGAAGGCGGGAAATATGTCGGCATCAGCGTGAACGAAACGACGCGACCGGAAGATGTTGCCGTTCTCATCCGTATTTTTGCCGCCGCCGTCCGTTCGGAAAAGGCGTTGGACAGGGATATTCCCAACAAAATTTATTTCGACGCGCGTTTCCGGCGCACAACCGCTTTCCTGACCCATCCCGTTTTTAATTCCTACCGCACGGAAACCGAATTGATGCGTTATATCAAACGCTTGGAACGCAAAGATATATCCCTCACCCATTCGATGATTTCCTTAGGTTCGTGTACCATGAAACTGAATGCGGCGGCGGAAATGTTGCCGCTGCTCCAGCCCGGTTTCGCCAATATTCACCCCTACGCGCCCAAAGAACAAACGGCGGGATATCGGGAAATGATTGAAAACCTGTCGGCGTATCTGTCGGCAATCACCGGTTTGCCCGGCGTTAGTTTCCAACCCAATTCGGGTGCGGCGGGCGAATATGCGGGGCTTGTAACCATTCGTAAGTTCCACGAACACAACGGGCAGACGCAGCGGAATATTGTGCTGATACCTGCTTCGGCGCACGGCACCAATCCCGCTTCCGCCGTGCAAGCCGGCTTTATTCCCGTCAACATCAAAACCGACGAGCGGGGAAATACCGACCTCGCCGATTTGCAGGCAAAAGCCGACGAACACAAGGATTCGCTCGCGGCGTTGATGATTACTTATCCCTCTACGCACGGGATTTTTGAAACCCGCATCGTGGAAATGTGCGAAATCGTTCACGCGCGCGGCGGACAGGTTTATATGGACGGCGCAAACATGAACGCGCAGGTCGGACTTACCGCGCCCGGCGTTATCGGCGCAGATGTTTGCCATTTGAATCTTCACAAAACTTTTGCAAGTCCTCACGGCGGAGGCGGTCCCGGCGCAGGTCCCATTTGCGTTGCCCGCCATTTGACGGCTTTTTTGCCGACGCATCCCGTTGTTGATGGTTCTTTTCGGAACGCCGTTGCCGCTGCGCCTTTCGGAAGCGCGGGCATCCTGCCCATTACTTACGGATATATCCGCATGATGGGCGTTGAGGGGTTGACTATGGCGACCGAAATTGCCGTCCTGAACGCCAATTATTTAGCGGCAAAATTGGAAAAAGCCTACGGCGTTGTTTACAAAGGCGAACAGGGTCGGGTAGGACATGAGTTGATTTTGGACTGCCGGAACATCAAAGACCGCGCGGGAGTAACCGAAACGGACGTCGCCAAACGGTTGATTGATTTCGGATTTCATGCGCCCACCCTGTCTTTTCCCGTGCATGGAACGCTGATGATTGAGCCGACCGAAAGCGAAAGTTTGAGCGAACTAAATCGCTTTGTCGAAGCCATGCTGACCATCCGGGCGGAAATCGAAGAAATCGTCGCCGGAAAAGCGGACAGGGCGGATAATGTGCTGGTCAATGCGCCGCATCCCCAATACGAAGTTTGCGCCGATGAATGGAAGCACGCTTATTCGAGGGATAAGGCGGCTTTTCCGTTGGAATGGGTTCGCGAAAATAAGTTCTGGGTCGACGTTGCCCGCGTGGATAATGCTTTTGGAGATAGGAATTTAATTAATAAACGATAAATAGTTATGTTAAAGAAAAAAGTTTTGAAGTATGCGCTGCTTACTTTCGTTTGTGCGGCAAACGTCGCTGCAACCGGAGAGGAACAGGTTACGGTGGACAAAACCATTCACGATTTCGGCGCGATAAAAGGGAACAAGAGCGTTAAAGCCGTTTTCACCGTTAAAAACAAGACAAAAGTCCCCATTCTGCTAAGCGAAGTAAGGGCTTCCTGCGGCTGCACCACGCCCGATTGGACGCGGGAGCCGATAGCGCCCGGAAAAACGGGGAAAGTTACCGCCGTTTATAATCCGAAAGGAAATGTTGGACCGTTTGAAAAGTCAGTAACAATCAATGTTTCTGTTGGGGATAAGGTTCGGACGATTGTTGTTAAGGTTAAGGGGACGGTTAAGGGTTCGTAGGGGCGAGGGTGTATTGTCGCAGCCGTCATTAGACTTGTTGCAAAAAACCGTTTAACGCCCTATTTTCATATTCGTGTATTCGTGGCAACGATTATTTTTTGTTGCCGCGAATACACTAATTGCTACTCATTAATTATATCAATATTCAAAAATTTATGTGAAAAAGATTGTTTTTACCATTATATTTGCACCCACTATATTTGTATCCGAAATTAAAAATATAAACAATCAACTTTAAAATTTTATTTATTATGAAAACAATTCAAAAATTTTTGTTGGCAGGATTTCTTTTGTTGTGCTATGCAGCGGCAAACGCTCAGATTAAAGTAGATGCTGATGGTCGGGTATTGGTTGGACCGGCGCTTTCTACGAATGATCCGGAAAAAGCGGCAATTCTGGAAGTGTTTGGCAAATCGAATTCGCAATACGCTTCGGGCGGTAAATTGACGTTTGGTGATTTCGGTCGACAAGCTAATAACGGATGGAATGTATTTATCGGAGAATACGGGACTACGGACACGGATCAGCTTTGGCTACACGGGAAACAAGGAACGTTTTTTACATACAATAACGGCAATTCCATATGGGGATATTACAATGCAAACGTAGGAAACGCTTTCTATTTCAATTGCGATGTATATTCCAACGGGATTTTGCTTACGTCTGACGACCGGAGGAAAGAAAATATCCGTCCGTTGAGCGGTTCTCTGCTGTCGCTGCAGCAACTGAAAGGGGTAAGTTATTCCCTGAAAAAACCGGGTATGCAGGTGTCAGCAAACACGCAAAAAGCAGACGGCAAAATGTCGGATAAGGAGCGGCAGCAAATCATTAATGTGCAGGCTGAAAAAATTAATGCACTGGAAAAGGCGATAGAAACGCTTCAAGGGAAGAGCCTTTCACTGATTGCGCTCAACGGAAAAGGCGCCGATACGAAACCGACAGGATTAACAAAGTAAAATTTACAAGTCATGAAAAAAATTACATTTATACTAAGTATGAGCATTATCTGTCTGTTTACATATGGACAAGATAACCGATTAATTTATCAAGATCCGGCGTATGATAATCCGGAAAAAAGAGTGGAAATTCTCAACAGAGGCGATTTTAACGTCTCTGTTGATTTTGTGAAAATTGATT
>JAIRKO010000047.1 GCA_031260045.1 Dysgonamonadaceae bacterium
TCGCTCCTTTCATTGTCGCGATAGCGAGCAATATCTGTTATGGAAATAAAATCACCCTCATATCCTTCATAAAGGATAATATCTGTCCCCTGCACCGTTATTTTTTCTTTTTTGCTCATATCTATTCCTTTTTTTTATATTTTACGACTGCAAAAGTAAGCAAAAAAAGTAAGCCGCAAAGGTCGTTTTTCTTTGCGGCTATTTTTTCTTTGCTGTGAGGTACATTTTTTTGCTATTTCGTCGGCGCATAGCCGAATTGCTGCTTAAAAACCCTCGAAAAATGCGACAGGTTTTTGAAGCCGACTTCCAGATACACGTCGGATACTTTTTTGCCGTTGTTGCGAATTTTATCGTGCGCTACCTCGAGCCGCTTTTGTATCAGCCACTTTTGCGGCGACAGCGGGCTGACTTTCTTGAAATCACGTTTAAAAACGGCAAGGCAGCGACCGGTGAAGCGGGCAATTTCCTCCAGCGAGAGGTCGTACATGTAGTTTTCATTCAGGAAGTCGAGAATGTCTATCTTCCACGGTTCGGTGAAGTCGAAAAGCGAGGAGTAGAAGTTTTTGTCCGTGTTCAGCAGGACGTAAACGCCTTCCGTCATTTTCAGGTTCAGCAGTTCGTCGGCGGGTTGCATATCCGAATCGAAGTAGGGCGTTATCGACTCGAAAAGGCTTACGATGTCGGGACGGTTGGCGGGCAGCTTCAGCACGCTTACTTCGGGTCTTTTCGCATCGAAAGGAAGATGCTTTCTGTCCAGCGTCCGGTGATAAAATTCGCGCAGGAACTTGCGGGTGAAACTGAGGAAAATGGCCTTGAACTGCTCGCCGTTTACCGGGCGTTTAATCAGGCCGACGCGGTTGTCGCGGCGAATAAATGCACATTCGCCCCTGCGGATTTTCGTTGTCTCTCCTTTTTCGCTGATTTCCACCTCGCCCGAATAAATATACAAAAGGCAGTGTTCACGAATCATGTTCGTATGCGCCGATGCGTTGTCGGAAAAGCGCGACAGGAAAACGTTCGAGTATGCTATTGTTTTTACTCCTTCCATCATCAAAAATTTTTGCAAAGATACGCCTATTCGCCATAAATCAATGCTCTGCGAATGAGCCTACAGCCGTCCTCCATCGGCAGACCACGTGCTGCCTGTAACAAAGCTGCCCGCCTCTTCCGCCAGAGTGACGTAGAGCGGGGACATTTCCACCGGCTGCCCCATGCGTCCCAGCGGTGTCGAAGCGTTGAGGTTTTCAACGTTGTTGGCGGGGGCTTCGAAATAGATTTGCATCGGTGTCCATATTGGTCCGGGAGCAACGCCATTCACCCGAATACCTCGTTTGGCGACCTGCTTCGCAAGGGCGCTGGTGAATGCAACAATCGCAGCTTTCGTAGCGCTATAGTCGAGAAAAGCATCGGCAGGCGAAAAGGCGGTTACCGAGCTCGTGAACACAATGGCGCTTCCCGGCTTCATCACCGCAATGGCAGCCTTCGACAACCAGAACGGCGCGTACAAGTTAGTCTTTATCGTCTGGTCGAACTTCTCGCTCGGATGTTCAAGTATGTCGGGCAGAAACCAACCATAACCGGCATTGTTGACGAGGATGTCAAGACCGCCAAGCTCGCGCTCCGCCCGGGCAACCAGATTTCTGCAAAACTCCTCGCTGCGAAGGTCGCCGGGAATTGCGACGGCTTTTCGACCTTCGCGGCGGATGAGGTCGATTACCTCTGCAGCATCGAGTTCTTCCTCTGGCAGATAATTGATTGCGACGTTGGCACCTTCACGGGCATAGGCGATGGCTACCGCGCGACCAATGCCAGAATCGCCGCCGGTAATCAGGGCGCGGCGCCCGGCAAGACGCCCGGAACCGCGATAGCTCGTTTCTCCGCAGTCGGGTCTCGGTGTCATGTTGCGCTGAAGTCCGGACCAAGCCTGCTCCTGCGCTGGCTGATTGTTCGGAAATCGGGTGCGCGGGTCGCCTGCCGGCTGAACATCATCCGGTTGCTGCGCCGGTGCGCGTCCCGCTGCTGCCGTAAGGGGAACTGCCGCTGCCAGCCCGGCAATAGCCACACTCTTAATCATGTTGCGACGACTTACATCAACGCCATCTTTGGCGCTTGAGGTTTCTGCTGTTGTCAAAAAAATCTTTTTCATTTTGCATGTTTTTTATATACGTTTCTTCTAAAAAAATAAAGTGCAAAGGTAAAGTGAAAGCCGCAAAGGTTGGTTGTCCCTGCGGCTCTTTTTTGCTTGACTGAGAAGCTCTGTGGCGTTTAATGGGAATGTGGATAGGTCAATCGTGCGTATAATCAGGAAGTTTCATCGTAGCAGTTTCCGATTTTCCACCTCCTGCAAGACGCTCATTTATTGTCTGAACCATGATTTATGTGATTTTTCGTAATCATGGTCATCAAATAAATCATATTAAAACACACTTCAGACTGTGTTCGGTGTGGATGTGGTAGTTGATTTTCGCCAACTCCCGCTTTGCCGACCAGCCGAGGGCTTTTTGCTCTTCTTTTTTGAGGCGTTTAAACTCGGTGGCGCATAGCTGAATTGCCGCTTAAAAGATACCATGATTTGCATTAATACTTAATTTTAACTGGATTTCCCAAACCTCGCTTTCACTCTGTCAAATCCGTAGTAAACAAGCGGAACAACAATCAACGTTAGGAACATTGAGCTTGTCAGCCCGCCGATAAGCGCCCATGCCAGACCGTTTTTCCACTCCGCGCCGGGACCCTGCGCCAGGGCGATGGGTAGCATCCCGATAACCGTTGCCAGCGAAGTCATTATGATCGGGCGGAAACGTTTGCGAGTCGCTTCCACAAGGGCTGCTTTTACTTCCATGCCTTCATCCTGCAACTGTCCGGCGAAATCGACCACAATAATGGCGTTTTTGGCGACCAATCCCACGAGCATAATCAGCCCCAGCATGGTAAAAAGGCTCAACGTCTGCATGGAGAGCGCCAGCGCAAACAGTGCGCCAATCAGCGCCAGCGGGATGGAAAACAGCACCACGAATGGACGGACGTAGTTATCGTACAAGACTACCATTATCAGATATACCAGTAAAATAGAAACCAGCAGGGCAAAACCGAGCGTCCCGAAAGCGTCGTCCTGCAAGGCGAGTTCGCCGCCGTATTCGATGCCGACGCCTTCGGGCAGGCGCATTTGCGAAAGCATGGCTTTGAGTTCGTCGCCAACCGTTCCCACAGGACGTCCGGCGACTTGGCAGCTAAGCGTTACGGACGACATGCGGTTGCGACGGTCTAAGCGCATCGCGCCTTCGGATTCGGTTATTTCGGCAAGTTGCCCGATGCGTATCATCTCGCCGCGAATGTTTTGCAGGGCAAAATTTTTCACGTCGTCCGTATTTTTCCGGTCGAAATCCGCCAACCGGATGTTGATGTCCCATTCGTTGTTGCCTTTCTTGAATTTGGCGTCACGGTTGCCGTTGAAAGCGTTGCTCAAAGCCGCTCCGAGCATGTCGGACGAAATGCCGAGCGTCGCCATTTTTGAGCGGTCGGGCAGGATGTGTATTTCAGGATTGCCGCTTTCGACCGAACTTTTGGCGTCCACTACGCCCGGAATGGTGGACATTTTTTCGCGAATCGCATCGGCTGTTGCAATCAGCGAATCAAGGTTGTTGCCAATCACGTACAATTCGATGGGCGTATCATCTTTCCCGCCCGTTATTCCGCTGACCGCCGTGCGTATTTTCGCTCCGACGACAGCGCTTTGCAACGCCAGTTTCACCTCACGGGCAAGGTCGGGCGCCGTAATGTCGCGCCGGTCGTATGGAACCATTTTCACGAAAATATCCGCCCTGTTTGCCTGCGGCTGTCCCAAATCGGAAGCGCCGACGGTGGTAAACACCGACTTCACCGCCGGACTGCTCCGGATGATGCTTTCCGCCTGATACGCCGCGCGGTTGGTTTGTTCGATGACGGCGTTTTTGGGCAACTCCAGTTCGATGAAAAACTCGCCGCGGTCGCCGATACTCATCAGCTCTTCGCCGATTAACCCGAACGTGAAAAGCGACAGCGAAGCAACGAACAGCGCGGCGGTCGCGCCAAACACGATGAGCTTGTGCCGGAACGACCATTGCAGCAGCGACGCCATGCCTTCGGCGAAGCGGTTCATCCCCGTCTCAAATCCGTTTATCAGTTTTCCCCACCACCGGTTGGGGTTGATGCGTTCGATTTTCCCGATGCGCGACGCAAGCAGGGGGACAAGCGTGAACGAAGCCAGCAGGCTGAGCAGCGTTGCCGCCGCCACCGTGACGCAGAACTGGCTGAACAGCATTGAAACAACGGATTGCGTGAACGTTACGGGGAGAAACACGACAACCAGCGTCAGCGTGATGGAAACAACGGTTGCGCCGATTTCCCGCAGCCCGTCATAAGCCGCCTGACGGCGGTTTTTCCCCATTTCGAGGTGACGGTGAATGTTTTCGATGACCACAATGGCGTCGTCCACCAAAATGCCAACCACGAGCGACAACCCAAGCAGGGTCATCAAATTAAGCGTAAATCCCATGAGGTATATCACGATAAACGTGGCTATCAGCGACGTAGGGATGGAAACAAGCACAATCAGCGAGTTGCGGAAACTGTGCAGGAAAAACAGCATGGCGACGGCAACCAGCAACGCCGCCAACAGCAGGTCGCTCACCACCGAATCGGCGGCTTCGACCGTAAACTCCGATTCGTTCAGGGCAATGACAAACTCCGGCGATTTGTCCCGGTTGTCCGCTTTCACTCTGTCCAAACGTTTTTCCACCTGCCGACAGACTTCCACCGTGTTGGCGTCCGACTGACGCTGCATCAGAATACCGATAGAGGTGCGGTTATCCACGCGGTTGATGGCGGTTGTTTCCTTTTGCGTATCGGCAACGTCGGCAATGTCTTTCACGCGCACCATTGCGCCGTCGGCGGTTACTTTCAACACCACGTTTTCAATGTCTTCCGTCGAAGCATATTTACCCGACAGACGAATCATGACCTGCTGCCGGTCGTCCTTCACCTTTCCGGCGGGGAAATCGAGGTTGGAGTTAATCAGCGTGTTGCTCACCTGCAAAATAGACAATCCGCAAGCTTTCATCCGCTCCCCGTCGATGTTCACCTGAATTTCCCGCTCGCTGCCACCCTCCAATTGCACGGCAGCCACGCCGGGAATCTGTTCAATGGCGGGTTTCACTTCATTTTTAATAAAATCGTAAAAATCGCTTGGCGGCATGTCGCCCGTCGCGCCGATATTCAGCACGGGTAAATCGCTGATATTGATTTTGGCGAGCGACGATTCCTTCACCCCGTCGGGCAAAGTCTGGCGGATGGCATTGATTGTGCGTTGCGCTTCCTGCAGCATTTTGTCAATGTCAGTCCCCATGCGGAATTCAATCATCACGACCGAAAAACTTTCCATCGAAATGCTTGATATGTCCTTAATTCCTTCGAGCGACGCCAGCGCGTTTTCGACGGGTTTCGTAACGGCGCTTTCCACCTCCTGCGGTCCCCCGCCCGGATAGGCGGTAGAGACCGTCATCATGGGATACGACATGCTCGGAAACAGTTCCTTGTTGAGATTTTTGTAGGCAAATACCCCGAAAAACAGCAGTATTGCAAATGTTACGACGACGACGCTTGGTCGTTGGATAGATAATTTGATTATATTCATTTTGTATCTTTTTTAGTCCTTCATCACCAAAATAGTTGTTCCGTCCGTCAAATTAATTTGCCCGTCGAGGACAACCGTTTCGTTTCCGATTAAACCGCTCATCACTTCCACATGACTGTCGGTAACAAGTCCGGCGACAATAGAGCGCAGATACGCCTTATCGCCCGAAACGGTGTAGATTTTAGGGTTTTTCAGTCCCCCGACAATGCAGCGGCGGTCAATCACGAGCCTCCTTTTATTGTCCGCAGAACCGGATTCAATATGCGCTACGGCAAACATTCCCGGTTTCAGCCCGGCAGGTTCGGTAATGGCAATTTCCACCTTATAATTCAAAACATCGTTTCCCTGAACGCCGATGACCTGAATAATTCCTTCAAACGTTTTATTTTCAAAGACGTCGGACGTGATGTGCACCGTCTGTCCCCGTTGCAGCCGGACAACTTCCTTTTCCGTCACGGAAATCTCCATTTTCAGGCGCGACGGGTCAATAATTTCCGCAACAGCCATTCCCGGAGCAACCAAACTCCCTTCTTCAATCATGACATTTTCCAGCACGCCGGAAACGGGCGCCGACAACACCGTGTTTTGCAAGCGATCTTGCAGGTCAAACACCTGTTGTTCCGCATTTTCCAACGCCAACAACACGGCTTCGGCTTCCGATTTCGTTACCGCGCCGGTTTTTTGCAACGCCTCGTAGCGTTCGGCATCCTTTTTGGCTTTCGCGCAGTTGGACTCGGCGACGCGCAGACTTTCCCGTATTAACTGGTCTTCGACTTTGGCAATCGGCGTTCCTTTCGTTACGCGGTCGCCGGTTTTCATATATTTTGCCAACACAATCCCTTGCGTTTTGGAAGTGATAATGAGGCTGTTATCCGCCACAATTTTACCCGTCGCCCTTATTGACGAATTGAGTTTTATCCATTGCGGCTGCGTTACGTGAACCGGAATCACTGTGTTCACCTCCAGCGACAGTTGGGCTTCGCGGTCGATTTTCTGTTTGTTGCCAAGCAACGCCACAACAATCAAAACAACAAGCAATATGCTTATCCCTGCTGCAAAAACTTTTTTTGTTTTCATTCTATCTAACTTTATTTTATATTCTTAACTCGTAACTCCCCCAGTTTCCCTTCCGCCCGCATCAAATTCAACCCCGCTTTTTTGAAGCGGATAAGTTCCGAGATATGCGAAATTTGCGCTTCCCGCAACGAATTTTCGGTTTGCAGTAAATCCGTAACGCTGTACAACCCTTCCTGATACAGTTCCCGGCTCTGTTCGCAAACCCTCTCCGCCAGCCGGAGATTTTCTTCCTGCGCTTTCACCGATTTGTAGCTCACCGTCAATTCAGCCAGCGCATTTCGCCGTTCCATACGAAGCGATTTCTCTGTATCATACATGTCGTTATCCAACTTCATTGCCTGCAACCTGATTTGCGCCGCGCCGTGCCGCTTTGCCGCGCCGTCGAAAACCGGAATATCCAGCCTCAACCCGATAAAAGCCGATTTGAACCAGTTTTCCTTACTATTCAAGCGAAACTTTTCGGACTGAAACTGATACGCCCCCGAAACGACCAGCGAAAGCGTCGGCGAATACTGCATCAGAGTTGCCTTTAACTCCAGCGTATTCAATTCTTTTTGCTGTCGCAACAAGGCAAGTTCCGTTTTTTCGGAAAGCATATTTTCATCGCCCGTTAAAGACATTTGCGGGAATTCAATTTCCGTGAGCGTCGCATTGTCTAACGAAAAATTGTCGTCTAACGGCATCCCCATCAGTACCTGCAAATACCTTTTCTGCTGTTCAATAGCGGTGTTCAGGCGTTCCCGTTTCACCCGCAAATCGCTGATATTTACCTTGATGCGATTCATGTCAATTTCCCGCGCGAGGTCTTCCTTTACGCGCAGTACGGTCTTGGCATAAAGCGAATCCTGCAAGTCAAGATTACCGGAAATACTTTTCATCTGCTGTTCGCTGTCCAGAATATCATAATAAACCGAAGCGACGTCATAAATCAACTGTTCCTCAGTCATTTTCCCTTTCAGCTTCATCAATTCTTCCGCGCTTCGAGCAGCTTTGATGCCGGTAAATAATGCCGGATTAAAAATAACCTGACTGAACTGCACGGAAACTCCTGCCTCGTAAGGTACGCCCAACTCTGCGGGAATCATTTCGCCGGGCTGCCCGATGATTTCACCCGGCAGCATCACCACCGGAATAGCCAGATTGTCGGTCAGCGAAGCCGAAGCGTTCACTTGCGGCAGAACGGCAGAGCGTACTTCCTTTGTCTTTGCGGCAGTTTCCCGGCTTTCCAGACGGGTGTTAATCAAAGAACGGTTGCTCTCTACGGCATATTCCAGACATTCTTTGAGTGTCAGCCTCACAGGGTGATTCTGCGCCTCGCTTTTTACTGTATAAATCATTATTATACAAAATATTAAAACTTTTACTTTTTTCATTATAATTTTCTTATTCTTTCCTGTTTTATCGACAGAGCAAAAACTCTGTCGCGGAGCAAAAAATATATTCACGCTATTCATACTTTCAACATATTATACAGTCCCTCCCACAATCTTCGATGCACAAGTTTGTACTTCGCTATATTCGCATCAATCATAAACTCCAAATAGGAGCCGTCCGGCACGTAGATGAACATCCGGGCGATAAGTTCGGTGGGAAGCGCATCCCTGATTTCGCCTTTTGCCTTGGCAATCTCGATAATCTCCACCCACGCGGCAAATTCCATTTTATGAAGATTGTTGATTTCCACCCGTATTTCAGGGAATTGCCCCATCGCCTCAAACATGAAAATCAGAAAGTTGTAACCGCTTCCTGCCAGTAAAAACTCGTCTATTTTTTTGTGAACTTCTTCCGCATCATTCAATGTGTCCTGAATGAAATTCCAGAGCGAACTTTTGGGATAATGTTCGTAAATCCTGCGAGCCATTCTAAACAGATAGGTTTCTATCACTTCCTTATGCAGCTGCTCCTTGCTTTCAAAATAATGATAAAACGCGCCATTCGACAAACCCGTTTTCCGGATTATATCTTTCAGCGTAACAGCCTTGTAACTCTTTTCCAAGAAGAGCAGGAAAGCCGTCTTGATAATATGTTCTTTCGTATCTTTCACGACAAAACAGAGCAAATACTCCGCAAAGGTACGGGTATATTTTTAATATGCAAATTTTTCGGGAAATTTTTTGCAACGCTACCATTTTCCATTTTAATTGTTGATTAAATATTTTCTACCCTTGTTCTTTCCTTCCACTTTCAAAATCCCAATTTCTACAAAGCGGGCAAAATATTTTTTCACACTTACATCTGATTTGTTTGTCAAAAGCTGAGCGCGATAATTGGTTATTTCACCGTTTTTATCAATGTATCCTGCAATTTGTTCCAAAAATTCCAGCTCGGCTTTTGTAAGTTTATCGGTAATTATATCGGTAAATATATCGGTAATTTTGCGTACGGGCAATTCTTCCAATGCCTGCAAAATGGAGTTCAGCATAAATTCTATAAAAACTTCGGAATCGGCTGTTT
>JAIRKO010000057.1 GCA_031260045.1 Dysgonamonadaceae bacterium
TTCGGGGTGAAAAGAACTGCGAACGTCGCGGTATTCGTCATTTTCCGTGATTTCAAGGTAGGCTTTATCGTTAGCGTCTTTCCATACCGTGTCAATTTGCTCGTCATTGCAGGAAGCGAAAGCAAAAGCGGCGAGCAGGGGTATTGTCGAAAAAATAATTCGTTTCATATTGTTTTCAATAAATTTTTCATGCTGAGTTTTTCTGCGATAACCTGCTCCAGCCGGACGATGGGGACGCGCTCCTGTTGCATCGTATCGCGGTAGCGAATTGTAACCTGATTGTCGACCAAACCGTCGTGGTCGACGGTAACGCAATAAGGCGTTCCGATAGCGTCCTGCCTGCGATAGCGTTTCCCGATGGAATCTTTTTCGTCGTATTGACAGTGATATTCAAATTTCAGGTTATCCATAATTTCCCGCGCTTTTTCGGGCAACCCGTCTTTTTTCACCAGCGGTAAAACGGCTAACTTGACGGGCGCAAGCGCCGGCGGGATTTTTAGAACCGTCCGCGTTTCGCCGTCTTCCAATTTTTCTTCCGAATAAGCGCCGGTCAAAACGCTCAAAAACATCCTGTCCACGCCGATCGAAGTTTCAATCACATAAGGAACGTAAGACCTGTTGAGTTCGGGATCGAAGAACTGAATTTTCTTGCCCGAAAACTTTTCATGACTGCTCAAATCAAAATCGGTGCGGGAATGAATGCCCTCGACTTCCTTAAATCCGAAAGGCATTTCAAATTCGATGTCGGTAGCGGCATTGGCATAGTGCGCCAACTTGTCGTGGTCGTGGAAACGGTATTTTTTATCGCCCAGTCCCAAGGCTTTGTGCCAGCGCATACGGGTTTGCTTCCACTTTTCAAACCACGCCGCTTCTTCGCCCGGACGCACAAAAAACTGCATTTCCATCTGTTCAAATTCGCGCATCCTGAAAATAAATTGGCGGGCGACGATTTCGTTGCGAAATGCTTTCCCAATCTGGGCGATTCCGAAAGGAATTTTCATGCGACCGCTTTTTTGCACGTTCAGGAAGTTGACAAAAATCCCCTGCGCCGTTTCGGGACGCAGGTAAATTTTCGTAGCGCCGTCGGCGGTCGAACCCATTTCGGTTGAAAACATCAGGTTGAACCGACGAATTTCCGTCCAATTTCGGGTGCCGGATACCGGACACACAATTTCTTCGTCGATGATGATTTGCCGCAGTTCTTCGAGGTTTTCGTCGTTCAATGCTTTGGCGAAACGGGCGTGCAGGGCTGCCTTTTTGGCTTCGGTTTCCTGCACGCGGGGATTGGTTTCCCTAAATTTTTGTTCGTCAAACGCATCGCCGAAACGTTTGGCGGCTTTTTCCGTTTCCCGATTGATTTTATCTTCGTATTTTGCGATTTGTTCTTCAATCAGCACATCGGCGCGGTAGCGTTTTTTGGAATCTTTATTGTCGATGAGCGGGTCGTTGAAAGCGTCGACATGTCCCGACGCTTTCCAAACGGTGGGATGCATGAAAACGGCGGAGTCGATGCCCACAACATTTTCGTTCAGCAACGTCATGCTGTCCCACCAATATTTTTTGATGTTGTTTTTGAGTTCCACGCCGTTTTGCCCGTAATCGTAAACGGCGCCCAGCCCATCGTAAATATCCGACGAGGGGAACACAAAACCATACTCTTTGCAATGGGAAACCAATTTTTTAAAAATTTCTTCTTGTGATGCCATATTTTAAATTTTAATTAGGGCGCAAAGTAAGTTATTTTTTTTAATTAAGTAAAATTTCTGCGGATGGGTGGATTTGGCTTTGCCGATAATGCATGGCTCTACCACGCTCGCAAAAGCCCCAATGCACGGTTATACTCCTCAACAATCTGTTTCATAATCGTTTCGACCGGCTCAATGCCGTCGATCAGCGATGCAATTTGTCCGATTTCGAGTTCGCCTTCCGTCAAATCGCCTTCAAAAATGCCGGTTTTGGAACGTCCCTGTCCCAATAGTTGAAGTAATTCGTCGGCTGGAGCGCCCCTGTCTTCCGCTTCTTTCACGCGGGCGAAAAACGGGTTTCTAACCATCCGCGTGGGCGATAATTTCTTCAATGCCAAAAGCGTATCCCCTTCTTCCAATTTTGTACAATGTTCTTTAAACCGAATATCGGCAGAACTTTCTTCCGAAAGGGCAAAGCGCGTACCGATTTGCACCCCGTCGGCGCCCAAACTCATCGCAGCCAGCGCGCCGGCTCCGGTGGCAATACCTCCTGCGGCGATTAACGGCAAGCCGGTTGCCCGCCTCACTTGCGGAATTAGCGCCATTGTGGTTGTTTCCTCTTTCCCGTTGTGTCCTCCGGCTTCAAAACCTTCAGCGACAACTGCGTCCACACCGGCTTCTTCGGCTTTCAGGGCAAATTTGGAACTGGAAACGACATGTACGACAGTTATTCCCTGATCTTTCAATTGTTTAGTCCATGTTTTCGGATTGCCTGCCGAACTGAAAACTATTTTCACGCCCTCTTCCATGATCGTTTTTATGATTCCTTCGGCTTCACGGTAAATCAGCGGTACATTCACGCCGAAAGGCTTGTCGGTAGCCGATTTGCATTTACGGATGTGTTCGCGCAATAAATCGGGCGTCATGGATCCTGCGCCCAAAAGACCTAATCCGCCGTTGTTACTCACGGCTGAGGCGAGACGCCAACCGCAACACCATACCATTCCGCCCTGTATGACGGGGTATTTTATTTTGAAAAGATTTGTTATTTTGTTTTCCATTGCAAATAATTTTAATAAACAATTACACAAAACTACTGTTTTTCCGTCATTTGTCCAAATTCGCAAATTTGATATGTCTGTGAAAATTTGCGTAATCTTGTGGACAATGAATTATTCAAAGGCAAAAGGATTATACTCCTCAAAAAATATACTTCTACTACAATTTATATTGTTGACTTTATAGTTTGCAATGAATACCTCCATTTAAGTAAGTAGACAGCATTTTTTCGGATATTGCTTCAATTGGATCTCCGCAAAATGGAGGTTTATCCGTTTTAAATACAACAATATCGTACATTTTTCTCCATTCCGATTGATCGAAAGAACAACATTCATTAACAAAGCATAAGGGAAAATTTTTCCCCTGAAATTCTTTGATTTTTAAATCATACATTTTCATATTCAATGGCAGTACTCCTGATAAATAGGGAGACATAATATTTTCACTATAGATAACTTTAACGGCTTATTTCTAAAATTTTTGAGCAAAAATAGGTATAAATTATGATTTCTCAAATTGTACCTAAATTCGCACTCTTTAGATATGTAAATAGAAGTTGTGTTTATGCACTCCCCTAAATTTTGCTAACCTGACTTTACAGAGCCCCCAAAAGTTCTCAATACCATTGATATGATTGTGTCCTACGGCAAATGTCGGCGTATTTTTCGACCAACAGGGCGCGACCGCTTCGCTGAAAGTCGCCGTTATATCGGAAAATGGTCCGAAGCGGATTTCTTGCCTTACGCCGGCTTTGTTGGCGGGGAAGACTTATACGCTGCGCATCGTTACGCGGTATTCCAGTGGCGGAAAACAGCTCAAAGACCTGCGCACCATTGTTTATAATCTGCCGATAAAAAGTTAAGTCGCAGGGTAACACCCGTACCCAACCGGCAACCGTCCATCGCGTCCCAAAAGTCCCTTGTTGAGGACAATTGGGACACGTGGGACAGTTTTGGGCGATCAGCTGCAAAGCCCACCTTAATCATTCACCATCATTCTCACCCGCCACGCTTGCGGATACAGGTTATTAGCCCTGCTCCAAATATTCTTCACAAACCCCAGCGGATGGTTCTGATAAGTTACCGCCACAAATCCGGACGGAAGCGCCGTCGGAATATCGCGTAACGGTTCTTTCCGCAAGTACTTCAAGGCGGCGTCCCTATTCAGTTCCCAACGCGGGAAAGCGGTTTCGGACAATGCCGTCGACATCGCCAGCGCGTGGTTCGGTATCGCGTCTTTCCCCTTGATTTCCCCTAAGGCGACGCCCGCCGACAGCATCCGCAACGACTTCTTCAGGTACAGATATTCCCTGTAACGGGTTGCCGGAAACGCAAGCGCGGCGTTGTTTTCCGAAAAGAAAACGTACTCGCCGGGCGCGGAAAGCCATTGGGAAAACGGTAGGGTAAGGGTTGTTTCCATGCGGCGGGGCGCGGCGTCAGGGGGGCGTTCCGGCTCGCCGCTACGCCTTAGCGCGGCGATGAAAAACCCCTCCCCCTTTGTTTTGTGGGGCATGAAACGGCGGGGCGGTTCCAAGAGTTCCGCGCCGAAGTCTTGGCAAATGTGGTCGACGTTGTCTTCATTTTCTTCGCGGTTGTAGGTGCAGGTGCTGTAAATCAGCAGTCCGCCGGGTTTTAGGGCAGGCAGAACGTCGGCGATGATTTGCCTTTGCCGACCGGCGCAGCACTCCACGTTCCGCTCCGACCATTCCGCGATGGCTACGGGGTCTTTCCTGAACATCCCTTCGCCCGAACAGGGCAAATCACAAACGATTACGTCGAAAAACGCTTTTAGTTTCCCCACCTCCGCCGCCGATGCGTTGGTAACGACAGTGTGCGGATTTCCCCATTTAATCAGGTTTTCCAACAAGATGGCGGCGCGCGGACGAACCGTTTCGTTGGCGACCAGCAGGCTTCCTTCCGGCAACATCGCCGAGAGGTGCGTTGATTTTCCGCCGGGGGCTGCGCACAAATCCAGCGTTACAGCCGCTTCCAGGACATACTTCGTTATGAAATATTCCAAAAACATGGACGACGCCTCCTGCACATAGTAGCAACCGGCGTGGAAAAGCGGGTCAAGCGTGAAACGCGGGCGGCGGCGGAGGTAATAGGCGTTTGACGCCCACGCGACGGGGGATTCCGGTTCAAAAACCGTCGGAGGCAGGCGGTTGGCGTTCGTTTTTTGCGGATTCCAGCGGATACTCGTCGGCGGCTCGCAGCGGAGCGCCTGCTCGAAAGCTTCCCATTCTTTGCCGAGTAGCGCTTTTGTTTGGGAAATGAATGCTGCGGGGAGTTGCATGGGGTATTGTTTTTTGTTCACTTTGCGGGGATTTCCGAAAACGTTTTTCAACCTCGCCGCGTCATTGCGAACCGCGAAGCGGTGAAGCGCAATCCAGAATTATGCTGCGGTCTGGATTGCTTCAGGCTTTGCCTTCGCAATGACGGCTACGGTATTACGCATTAGCGCATCATTCGGAGTAGCACGGCATTTTTATGGGCTGTCATCTGTTCGTTTTCCGCTAAAATCCCGATGGTTGCCCCCAAATGTCGTATGCCGTCTTTTGAAATCTCTTGAAAGGTGATTTTCTTCGTGAAACTGTCTAAGTTAACGCCGCTGTACATGCGGGCGTAGCCGTTTGTCGGCAGGGTGTGGTTAGTTCCAGAGGCGTAGTCGCCCGCGCTTTCGGGGGTGTAGTGTCCGAGAAACACCGAGCCGGCATTGGTAATTTGGTCGGCAAGTGAGCGGTAGTCCTTTGTTTCAATAATTAGATGTTCCGGCGCGTACAGGTTGGTCAGTTCGACGATTTCTTCGCGGGTGCGCAACACAATGATGCGGCTGTGGGCAAGCGACTTTTCCGCCTGTTCCTTTCGCGGCAGCGTATTTAACTGGCTGAGAACTTCCCGCGCAACGGCTTCGGCGAGCGTTTCGGACGTTGTGAGCAAAATCGCCTGACTGTCGGCGCCATGCTCGGCTTGCGAGAGCAAATCGGCGGCGACAAAATCGGGATGCGCCGTTTCGTCGGCAATGACTTCCACTTCCGAAGGACCGGCGGGCATGTCGATGGCGACTTCTTTCAAACCGACCGCCTGCTTGGCAGCCGTTACGTATTGATTGCCTGGACCGAATATTTTATATACTTTGGGAACGCTTTCCGTGCCGTAAGCCATCGCGCCGATAGCCTGTGCACCGCCGATTTTGAAGATTTTATCCACGCCCGTCGCTTCCGCTGCGAAAATCACGGCAGGGTGAATTTTCCCGTCTTTGTCGGGCGGCGTGCAGAGAACGATTTCCCTGCAACCGGCAATTTTAGCGGGTATGGCAAGCATCAAAACGGTGGAAAACAACGGCGCCGTCCCGCCCGGAATGTAGAAACCGACCTTTTCGATGGCAACGGCTTTTTGCCGGCACACAACGCCCGGACTGGTTTCTATTTCCGCAAACGTTTGCTTTTGCGCCGCGTGGAACTTTTCGATATTGGCTTTTGCCTGTAAAATGGCTTGCTTCAAGGCTTGGGAAACTGCGGTTTTGGCTTCCGCTTTTTCCGCTTCGGAAAGGAGTAAAGCATCGGGGGTCGCGTGGTCAAATTCCCGTTCATAGCGGCGAACCGCCTCATCTCCGTTTGTCTTCACGTCGTCCAAAATCCCGCCAACCACGTCCGACAAACGGCTCGCATCCATAGACGGACGGCGGATTAACGCCTCCCACTCGCTTCGGGGCGGATAGTTAATTGTTTGCATCATAAAATCATTTTTTCGATTGGAACGACCAGAATGCCCTCTGTGCCTAAGTTCTTCAGTTTGCCGATGATTTCCCAAAACCGTTTTTCGTCGATAACCGAATGTACGGAACTCCAGCCTTCCTGCGCCAGCGGGACAACCGTCGGGCTGCGCATACCGGGAAGGATGTTGAATATTTCGGGCAAAACGCTGTTGGGCGCGTTCAGCAGGATGTACTTTTTATCTTCGGCGGTTTGCACGGCGTCGACCCTGAAAATCAGTTCTTTGAGTATCCGCTCTTTTTCCCCGTTCAGCGATTTGTTGGCGATTAATACCGCTTCCGAATGTAGCGCCGTTTCCACTTCCTTCAAATGGTTGCTCATTAAGGTGCTACCCGAACTGACGATGTCGAAAATGGCGTCGGCAAGACCGATGCCCGGCGCAATTTCCACCGAGCCGCTAATGGTGTGAATCTCCGCCTTTATCGCGTTCTTCTTCAGAAAATCGGAGAGGACGACCGGATAGGAAGTGGCGATTTTTTTTCCGTTGAACCAACTGAGGGTTTTATAATCTTCTTCCTTCGGTATGGCTAAGGAAAGGCGGCATTTGCCGAAACCCAGCCGTTTGATCATTTCGGCGCCGCCCTGTTTCTCCAGAAACTCGTTTTCGCCGACAATTCCTGCGTCGGCAACACCGTCGGCTACTGCCTGCGGAATATCGTCGTCCCGCAGGAATAGCAGTTCGGCGGGGAAATCTTTTGCCGGAATCAGTAGCGTTCTTTTTGCGGATGGTAATCTAACTCCCGCTTCTTGCAGGAGGTTTAGCGTTTCTTCGTTTAGGCGACCTTTGCCCTGTATTGCAATACGTAACATATTTCGGATATTGTTTGTTTACTATAAAAATTGGGTGCAAAAGTACGAAAAAAAATCTATTGTATGGGTGTGGGGTGATATTGTTGTGGCTTTGCGGCGTCATTGCGGGGATTGCGGGTCAAGCCCGCAATGCCGGAAATAGCAGCCCGCACTCTTCATAGTATAACGGTTTTTGCGTACATTTGCAAAAATTTTCAACTTGGAAAAATCAACAATAAAAGCATTATTTACTTCGCATCCGCAGGTCAAAGCCGCTTTGTCGCTCTTGGGACAATCCCAAACGCCGGTTTTCCTGTCCGGACTGCACGGTTCGGCTGGAAGTGCGGTCGCTGCCGCCCTTTTCGCAGAGTCGTCCTGCCGATTCCTCTGCATTTTGAACGACCCGGAAGACGCCGGTTATTTCTACCACGACTGTTGCCAGATATTGAGCGACGAAAATGTGCTGTTTTTCCCGTCGGGTTTCAAACGAAACATCCGTTACGGACAAAAAGATCCCGCCAGTGAAATCCTGCGGACGGAAACACTGAACCGCCTGAATGCCGATGAAAAAACCTATCTGATTGTAACTTATCCCGAAGCGTTGGCAGAAAAAGTCGTTTCCGAAAACGCGCTTCAAACCGGTACGCTGACCGTTTCGCAAGGGGAAAAAATCAATACCGCATTTGTGGAAGAAGTTCTGGAATCCTACGGATTTGAATGGGTCGATTATGTTTACGAGCCGGGGCAATATGCCGTCAGAGGCTCCATTATCGACGTGTTTTCCTTTTCCGGCGAATACCCTGTTCGCATCGACTTCTTTGGCGATGAGGTGGAAAGCCTTCGCTCTTTCGACGTGGAAACCCAGTTGTCCAAAGAAAAACTGACTTCCATTTCCATTATTTCCGCGCGACCGGGCGATCGCGAAACAACGCTTTTTTCTTACCTCAACCCCTCTTCCCGCCTGCTTTTCCGCAACGAAGAATGGGTTTACGAACGGATTGAGGGCATTTGGAACGAAGAACCGGCGCTTGCCAATGAGGAAACTTTCCAATCGCTTGACGAAATACGGCTTTTGCTTACGCCTGCGGAAATTATCCGGGAGCAGGCTTGCAAATTCGGACGGATACGTTTAGCCCCCGCCCCCTCCGAAAGGGTGGAGGAGTGGGCGGGCATATCCTTCCAAACCGAACCCCAACTCTCTTTCCAAAAAAACTTCGATCTGGTAGCCTCAACCCTCAAAGAAAAAACGGAAGCAGGTTATCAAATCTACATCCTCAGCGACAACGAAAAACAAATTGACCGCATCCGCTCCATCTTCGACGACCGGAACGACAATATCGCTTTCACGCCCATCTTCAAAACCCTTCACGAAGGTTTTATCGACAAAACCACGCGGATTTGCCTTTTTACCGACCACCAGTTATTCGACCGTTTCCACAAATACAACCTGAAATCCGAACGGGCGCGGTCGGGAAAAGTCGCCCTTTCCCTCAAAGAGTTGCAGCAATTCCGGCAAGGCGATTACATTGTGCATATCGACCATGGCATCGGCAAATTCGGCGGACTGGTACGCACCGAAATCAACAGGAAAATGCAGGAAGTAATCAAACTGATTTACCTGAACGACGATATTATTTTCGTCAGTATCCACGCATTACACAAAATTTCCAAATACAGGGGTCGGGACAATGAGCCGCCGAGACTGAACAAACTGGGTTCGGGCGCATGGGAAAACCTAAAAGAAAAAACCAGGAAAAAAGTCAAGGACATTGCCAAGGAATTAATTCTGCTCTATTCCCGCCGTCGGGAAGAAAAGGGCTTCGCTTTCTCGCCGGACACTTATTTGCAGCAAGAACTGGAAGCGTCTTTTATTTACGAAGATACGCCCGACCAGTTGAAAGCCACCGGCGAAGTCAAACAGGACATGGAAAGCGCACGCCCCATGGACAGGCTGGTTTGCGGCGACGTCGGTTTCGGGAAAACGGAAGTGGCTATCCGCGCGGCATTCAAAGCCGCCGCCGACGGCAAACAGGTCGCCGTGCTGGTTCCCACCACCCTGCTGGCTTATCAGCATTACCATACATTTAAGGAACGGCTGAAAAATTTCCCGATTACGACGGCTTACCTTTCCCGCGCGAAAACGCCCAAACAGACAAAAGAAATCCTGCAAAACCTGAAAGACGGCAAAATAGAAATCCTGATTGGGACGCATCGAATAATAAACCGCGATGTTGTGTTCAAAGATTTGGGATTACTGATTATCGACGAGGAACAAAAATTCGGAGTGAGCGTAAAAGAAAAACTCAAACAACTGAAAACCAATGTCGATACCTTGACCCTGACCGCTACGCCCATTCCCCGCACCCTGCAATTCAGCCTGATGGGTGCGCGCGATTTGTCGAATATTGCGACGCCGCCGCCCAATCGCCACCCGATTCAAACCGAAGTGCACCGTTTCGGCGGGGAAATTATCCGCGAAGCCGTGAACTTTGAAATGAGCCGTAACGGTCAGGTTTTCATTGTCGGCGACCGAATTTCCGGGTTGGAAGAAATGGCTGCTTTGGTTCGCAGGGAAGTTCCCGACGCCCGTATTGCCGTCGGACACGGGAAAATGGAGCCGGCGGAGTTGGAAGAAACGGTGATGGATTTTGTCAATTACGAATACGATGTGCTGATTGCCACTACTATTGTCGAAAACGGCATAGATATTCCCAATGCCAATACGATTATCATCAACAATGCCCACCATTTCGGGCTGAGCGATTTGCACCAGTTGCGCGGGCGCGTGGGACGCAGCAATCGCAAAGCGTTTTGCTACCTGCTTTCGCCGCCGTTGCGCCTGCTCACTCCCGAAGCCCGCCGGCGGCTGCAAGCCATTGAGAATTTTTCGGAACTTGGAAGCGGAATCCATGTCGCCATGCAGGATTTGGACATTCGCGGCGCAGGAAACATGCTTGGAGCCGAGCAAAGTGGATTCATTGCCGATTTGGGTTACGAAACCTACCAAAAGATCCTCAGCGAAGCCGTACACGAACTGAAAAACGAAGAGTTTTCCGATTTGTATAAAGATGAAAATGCCGTCGACACCGGCGAAAATTACGTAAATGAAACCAACGTGGAAAGCGATTTGGAACTGCTCTTTCTGGCTTCTTACATTCCCGGCGATTCGGAGCGCATCTCGCTTTATCGGGAACTGGACGGCATGGAAGACGAACGCGGCGTTGAACCGTTTCGGAAAAAATTGCAGGATCGTTTCGGGGAAATTCCCCAGCGGGGCGAAGAACTGATTCGGATTGTACGGCTACGGCTCCTCGCAAAGAAATTGGGTATTGAGAAAATATCCCTGAAAGCGGGGAAAATGACGCTTTTTCTGGTATCCCAAGCCGATTCGGCTTATTACCAAAGCGAAGCATTCGACAAACTATTGCAGTTTGTGCAAAAAAATTACAGGCAAACGCAGTTGAAAGAGCAAAACGGGCGGCGTTCGGCGACGGTTGCCGGCATTGATTCGGTGGAAAAAGCGGTTCGGGTTTTGGAGGAAATAACCGACATGTAATTTTACGCAACGCTTCCGAATACACAAAAATATTTCCCTCAGGTTATTTGCATATAAAAAAATAAACATTACCTTTGCAACACTTTTAGCGAAAACAAAGGGGCGTTTAGCTCAGCTGGTTCAGAGCATCTGCCTTACAAGCAGAGGGTCGGGGGTTCGAATCCCTCAACGCCCACAAACACAATCCCCTCGTGCAAGACAAAGGGCGAAAGAAACCGGAATATCCGTCTTTCGCCCTTTATCTTTCGCAATATCTATTGTTTCAGACTTATTGCAGACTCATTTCGCCATTTTCCAGCATGGCAAAACTTTCAGCGCGCCTCAAACTCATCTGCGCTCGTTCCATTTTCTCCTTGTTGCCGACAATGATTTTGTCATAGGCTTTCAATCCGGTGCCGGCAGGTATCAAATGTCCGCAAATCACGTTTTCTTTCATGCCTTCCAAATGGTCGACTTTGCCGTTGATGGCGGCTTCGTTCAGCACTTTGGTGGTTTCCTGAAAAGAGGCTGCCGACATGAAACTTTTCGTCTGCAAAGCCGCCCGCGTAATTCCCTGCAATACTTGGCTGGCTGTTGCCGGTACGGCGTCGCGCACTTCAACCAGTTTCAGGTCGCGGCGTTTCAGCGCCGAATTTTCATCGCGCAGTTTGCGTGCCGTAACAATCTGTCCCGGTTTCAGGTTGGTGGAATCGCCGGCATCCACAACGACTTTCTTATTCCAAATGTGGTCGTTTTCTTCCATCACTTCCTGTTTGTCAACCAATTGCTGTTCGAGGAAGCAGGTGTCGCCCGGTTCTACGATTTCCACCTTGCGCATCATTTGGCGCACAATCACTTCAAAATGTTTGTCGTTAATTTTCACGCCCTGCAAACGGTAAACGTCCTGAACTTCGTTTACAATGTATTCCTGAACAGCCGTCGGACCGTTGATTGCCAGAATGTCGGAAGGTGTAATAGCGCCGTCGGAAAGCGGCGTTCCCGCACGGACATAATCGTTTTCCTGCACCAAAATCTGTTTGGAAAGCGACACCAAATAAATTTTGTATTCGCCCGTTTTGGAGGTTACGATTACTTCCCGATTGCCGCGCTTGATTTTCCCGAACGAAATTTCACCGTCAATTTCGGAAACCACAGCCGGATTAGAAGGGTTACGAGCTTCAAACAATTCCGTCACACGCGGAAGACCGCCGGTGATGTCGCCGGTTTTACCTACGGCGCGCGGAATTTTCACCAGTACCTCGCCCAACTTGATTTCATCGCCTTCCTCTTTCACAATATGAGCGCCCAAAGGCAGATTATAAGTTTTCTGTACGACGTCGTTTTTGTCGACAATTTGAGCAGCAGGCGCTTTGGTGCGGTCGCGCGATTCGACGATAATTTTTTCCCGCAAACCGGTCGTTTCGTCGTATTCCACTTTATAAGTTACATTTTCAATGAAATTTTCAAACTTGATTTTACCCGGAACTTCCGAGACGATAACCGCATTAAACGGATCCCATTCGATAATCACATCGCCTTTTTTTACCGTATCGCCCGCTTTGAAAAACAGTTTTGCCGCATAAGGAATGTTATGCGAAGACAATACTATTTGCGTATGCGGGTCTACAATACGCAATTCCGACAAACGGCTGATTACGATTTGATGCGATTTTCCCTGTTCGCCGACAATTTTTATGGAGCGAAGTTCGTCGATTTCCAACGCCCCGTCGTATTTGGAAACTACATTGTTTTCAGCTGCAATGTTGGAAGCGATACCGCCCACGTGGAAAGTACGCAAAGTAAGCTGCGTACCCGGTTCGCCGATGGATTGCGCCGCAATAACGCCCACCGCCTCGCCTCGCTGAACCATATGTCCGGTAGCCAAATTACGCCCGTAACATTTGGCGCAAACGCCTTTCTTCGATTCGCAGGTCAATACCGAACGGATTTCGACCCGTTCAATCGGCGAATTTTCAATTATTTCGGCTTTGTCTTCGGTGATTTCATCTCCGGAACGAACAATAATTTTACCGCTAATCGGATGGAGGATGTCATGCACGGACACGCGCCCCAAAATCCGTTCGTAAAGAGACGCAATCGTTTCCTCGTTGTTTTTCATTTCGGTAGCGACCAAACCGCGCAAAGTGCCGCAGTCTTCCTCGTTAATGATTACATCGTGGGAAACATCGACCAAGCGACGCGTCAAATAACCCGCATCCGCCGTTTTCAGGGCGGTATCTGCCAACCCTTTCCGCGCGCCGTGCGTAGAAATAAAATATTCCAATACCGACAAGCCTTCTTTGAAGTTTGAAAGGATGGGGTTTTCAATGATTTGGCTGCCTTCAGCCCCGCTCTTCTGCGGTTTTGCCATCAATCCGCGCATACCCGACAACTGGCGTATCTGTTCTTTCGACCCGCGCGCGCCGGAATCCAGCATCATACACACGGAATTGAAACCCTGATTGTCATTGCGTAACTGCTTTATCAAAATATCCGACAAACGGGAATTGATGTGCGTCCAAGTATCTATAATCTGATTATAACGTTCGTTATAGGTGATGAAACCCATGTTGTAGTTGTTCATAATCTGCTCCACTTCGTCATAACCTTCCTTTACCAACTGTTCTTTTTCCTCCGGAATAATAATGTCCTCCAGATTGAACGACAAACCGCCCTTGAAAGCCATCGTATATCCCAAATTCTTGATGTCGTCGAGGAATTGCGCGGTTTTTGCCACGCCGCAAGTTTTAATGATTTTACCGATAATATCGCGCAACGATTTTTTGGAAAGAATTTCGTTGATAAAACCCACTTCCTTCGGAACAAATTTGTTGATCATCATACGCCCTACGGAGGTTTCCACGCAATGATTAACCGGTTTGCCATCCACCCAATCATCGACATAAATCTTTACTTTGGCGTGAATATCCACCTGTTTGTTGTCGTAGGCAACGATTGCTTCTTCGGGTCCGTAAAACCTTAGCCCTTCTCCTTTTGCGCCGTCGCGCATACGGGTGATGTAATACAATCCCAACACCATATCTTGCGAAGGCACGGTGATGGGCGCCCCATTGGCGGGATTCAGGATATTGTGCGAAGCCAGCATCAGCATTTGCGCTTCGAGAATCGCTTCATTGCCTAATGGAAGATGAACAGCCATCTGGTCGCCATCGAAATCGGCGTTGAAAGCCGTACACGAAAGCGGATGCAACTGGATTGCCTTTCCCTCAATCAATTTCGGCTGAAAGGACTGAATACCCAGCCGGTGCAAAGTCGGGGCGCGGTTCAGCAACACCGGGTGCCCTTTCATCGCAAATTCGAGAATATCCCACACAACCGGCTCTTTCCTGTCCACTATTTTCCTTGCCGATTTAACGGTTTTAACAATGCCGCGATCAATCAGTTTGCGAATAATAAACGGTTTATATAATTCCGCCGCCATGTTTTTCGGGAGACCGCATTCGTGCATCTTTAATTCGGGACCGACCACGATTACCGAACGGGCGGAATAATCGACCCGTTTACCCAACAGATTTTGACGGAAACGTCCCTGTTTTCCTTTCAAACTATCGGACAGGGATTTCAGCGGACGATTGGATTCGGTTTTAACGGCGCTCGACTTGCGGGAATTGTCGAACAGCGAATCGACGGCTTCCTGAAGCATCCGTTTTTCGTTCCTCAAAATCACTTCGGGGGCTTTGATTTCGATTAACCGTTTCAGGCGGTTGTTGCGGATAATCACCCTGCGATACAAATCGTTCAAATCGGAAGTGGCAAAACGCCCGCCGTCCAACGGAACCAAAGGTCGCAATTCGGGCGGAATGACGGGAACAACTTTCACAATCATCCATTCTGGACGATTTCGGTTTTTCGATTGGCGGAACGATTCCACAATCTGCAAGCGTTTCAGCGCCTCGTTTTTCCGCTGTTGCGAAGAATCGTTGCCAGCTTTGTGGCGCAGTTCGTAAGACAAATCGTCCAAATTCAGCCTTGCCAGCAAGTCGTGAATTGCTTCCGCCCCCATTTTGGCGATAAACTTATTGGGGTCGGTATCGTCCAGCAACTGGTTTTCCTTCGGAAGATTTTCGATAATATCCAAATATTCGTCTTCGGAAATCAAATCATAGACATTTTTTTCTGCAACAATGCCGGGTTGGATAATCACGTAACGTTCGTAATAAATAATCGAATCCAACTTTTTTGACGGTAATCCCAACAGATAACCGATTTTATTGGGCAGGGAACGGAAATACCAGATATGCGCCACCGGCACAACGAGATAGATATGCCCCATCCGTTCGCGGCGGACTTTCTTTTCCGTAACTTCCACCCCGCAACGGTCGCAAACGATGCCTTTGTAACGGATTCTTTTGTATTTGCCGCAATGGCACTCGTAATCCTTTGTGGGACCGAAAATCCGTTCGCAAAACAAACCGTCGCGTTCGGGCTTGTAAGTACGGTAATTGATGGTTTCCGGTTTGATTACTTCCCCGCTCGACCGGTTTAAGATTTCATCCGGCGACGCCAATCCGATTGATATTTTTGAAAAACCGCTTTTTGTTTTAATTTCTTTTCTGAAAGCCATATTATATTGTTTTTAATTCAATGTTTATAAAAATTAATCTTTATCCGGCAAATTAAACAATTTCCTGATTTCTTCCATAGATTTGCCTTATATCGCCCGCATTGCGGAGTTGCACTTCAATATTTGGTAGTTTAATCTTCTTCATTGGAAGATTTTTTTTTGTCAATTATCAATAAGATAATTGTTGTAATGATTGCAATTACTGAAATTCCTAAATAAAATGTTGATAGAGTCATAATTTTCTTTTTAGTTTAAAAAATGTTATTGCTGCGATAAATAATACTACGATTGTCGTTATTGCGCTGAATTGCATTCGTAATGGGTTGTCTTTGTTTTGTTCGAGGATTAAGGTAATAATGATACCTCCGATAATTAGTTGAATGATATTGATACACATATCTCCAATTTTTTCATTTAGATCAATTTTCTTGTTTTCCATATAAAAAATATTTAAGTGAATAATTCCAGTTGTTGGCTGCCGTCCTTTAGTTCTTTGTCAACGATGTAAATGTTTTTGTTGTAAAATTCAGCAGGCATCCGATTATTTCTAAGGTTTGGTTTCAAATTGTCGCAGCGTCATTGCGAAGGTGAAGCCTGAAGCAATCCAGAAAAAAACCTCTGCGTAATTCTCTGGATTGCTTCACCGCTTCGCGGTTCGCAATGACGTATGCGGTATTTTGATTTCACTGCTACGCCCGCAATGATGTCTGTAATAATTTAGCCTCGCGAAAATTTGAAACGCACCCGTTTCTGAGGCGAATTTAAGCAAAAAATCTGAAATTAATCATTTTCTTAACGCTTAACTCGTTCATAAATCCACAGCAACGGCTGCGGTATATCAGTGATA
Organism: Dysgonamonadaceae bacterium; assembly: GCA_031260045.1. Taxonomy (GTDB): domain Bacteria; phylum Bacteroidota; class Bacteroidia; order Bacteroidales; family Azobacteroidaceae; genus Azobacteroides. The sequence goes on from JAIRKO010000057.1 coordinate 16,279, forward strand.
TTCCCATGCAACAACTTCATTTCGATTTTATTTTCCTTCGCGTCCGTAAACCGCCAGCCGTAAATAAACGTGCAACACTCCCCTTTTACATTGTCGTAGTATATATACAAGGAATCCGATTTCAGTTCAAAGGTTTTCAGGCGCGCGTCGGTGTGGGCGGTATCGTGATAATGTTTCACTGTTCCGTCGGGGAAAAACTCCCAAACCCGGTAATCGTCCACCGCGCGGAGAAGCGTATAATCCCACGCATCATTTTCTTCGATTATTTTCCATTGACCGGCGATTGACGGGACGTCCGCAGGGTTTTCGCTCGGCTTCCGTTCGGACGGATTAGCCGCCACCACTTCCGGCTCGTGGGTTTCAAAACAAGCCATTGCGATACTCAGGGCAAAAAGAGCAAATAAAAATTTTAGCGTTCTCATTCTATTGACGATAATTCAAAAATATTGGCAGGCATATATCGCGCATTGGGAGCGGACATTATGACAGAACAATTCGTAACGTCCCCGCTTATCCGAACCTGCAAGCCGTCGACCCGATACGCTTCGGGAACGGGATAGCGGGCAACAATCGGGCAGGGCATCACCTTTTCATACATGTTTTGCAACTCAAACGCAAACGTGTCGATACTTTCCGCTTCGATGTCGATGAAAATATCTTTGCCTATCGTTTGAAAAATATTATTTCGCCGGACGGTAGCCGGTTCGTTAACCAACACCTTTACCGTTTGTTTATCCGTGCAGGGCGCATAGGTAACGGTGGCAAATTTGGGAGTTTCCGAATCACCGGTTTCCGGTTTCGATGGGGCGTTGGTTCAGGAGCGTCGCCGGAACAAGCTATGAGCATGAATAGGGCGAGGGGTGCGAATGTGAATTTTAGTAGAGTCATTTTATTTAATTACGAACTACGAATTAAGAATTAGGGGGTATTTCAACCTCACTGCGTCGCTTTCGCAATGACGGGTGCGTCTCTTTTGCATTTCATCTTGCGATGGTGAAAGTTACGATTTTAGAGCCGCGATACTTGTCCTGCGCAGGATAATGTTTTTCCCGCCGCCGCGCCCTTACTCCAACCGCACGCTCAACCCCAGCCCCCGCATCTCGTGGAGCAACACATTCAGCGATTCGGGAATGCCCGGTATAGGCAGCAGATCGCCTTTCACAATCGCCTCGTAAGCCTTAGAACGACCCATCACATCGTCCGACTTAAGCGTCAATATTTCCTGCAAAAGAAACGACGCGCCGAACGACTCCAACGCCCAAACTTCCATTTCCCCGAAACGCTGCCCGCCGAATTGCGCCTTACCGCCCAAAGGTTGCTGCGTAATCAGCGAATAAGGACCGATGGAACGGGCGTGCATCTTATCGTCGACCATATGACCGAGTTTCAGCATATAAATCATGCCGACCGTAGCGGGCTGGTCGAAACGGTCGCCCGTGCCGCCGTCGTAAAGGAACGTGCGCCCGCAACGGGGAAGTTCGGCTTTGTCAGTCCATACGTTTAAATCGGCGAGCAAAGCCCCGTCGAAAATCGGCGTCGCAAATTTCATATCAAGAATTTTGCCCGCCCATCCCAAAACTGTTTCAAAAATCTGCCCCAAATTCATACGGGAAGGCACGCCAAGCGGGTTCAGAACAATATCCACCATCGACCCGTCTTCGAGGAACGGCATATCTTCGTCGCGCACAATCCGCGAAACGATGCCCTTGTTCCCGTGCCGCCCCGCCATCTTGTCGCCCACTTGCAGCTTGCGTTTTTTGGCAATATACACCTTCGCCAACTGAATGATGCCCGACGGCAGTTCGTCGCCAATGGTAAGGTCAAGTTTTTTGCGGCGTAGTTCGGCGTCATGTTCCTTGTATTTCTTTATAAAATTATTGATTACATTCTTAATCATGGTATTTTTAACGGGATCCAGCGTCCATTTGGTTACCAGCACTTCGAGGAAATCAATTTTATCCAGTTCCTCACGGGTAAACCGCGCTCCTTTCGGAATAATTTCCACGCCCATGAAATCTTTCACGCCCTGCGACACTCTGCCGTCGGTGATGACGCACAATTTATCGAGCAACATTTCCCTGAGCGCCGCTACCACTTCATCAAAAGCGTCGTCCAACAGGGGTAATTTCGCCTTTTCCGCCAAACGGGCTTTTCTGTTTTTTGCATTCAAAATACCGGCTTTCGAGAACAGGCTACGCCCGACGACCACGCCCCGCAACGACGGCGGCGCCTTTAATGAAGCGTCTTTCACATCGCCGGCTTTGTCGCCGAAGATGGCGCGGAGCAATTTTTCTTCCGGCGATGGGTCGGTTTCGCCTTTCGGCGTAATTTTACCAATCAGGATGTCGCCCGGTTCCACCCGCGCACCTACGCGAATCATGCCGCGTTCGTCCAAATTACGGGTGGCGTCTTCGCTGACATTGGGAATATCGGGGGTCAGTTCTTCCGTTCCGCGCTTGGTTTCGCGCACTTCCAAAATGTATTCGTCCACATGCACCGACGTGAAAACATCTTCCCGCACCACCCGTTCGCTGATTACAACCGCATCCTCAAAATTATAGCCTTTCCAAGGCATAAACGCCACTTTCAGGTTTTTTCCGATGGCAAGTTCGCCCTGTTCGGTGGAATAGCCTTCGGTGAGAATTTGGTTTTTCACAACGCGGTTGCCCATTCTCACAATCGGGCGTAAATCGACGGTCGTATTCTGGTTTGTTTTCCTGAATTTCGGGATAATATAGGTTTTCAGCGCCGGCTCGAAACTGACAAATTCTTCCGTTTCGGTGCGGTCATATTCAATGTCAATGCGGGCTGCGTCTACATAAGTTACTCTGCCGTTTCCTTCGGCGGTAATTTGCGTGCGGGAGTCCGTAACCAGCCTGCCTTCGATGCCGGTTCCGACAATCGGGGCTTCGGGCGTCATCAGGGGAACGGCTTGGCGCATCATGTTTGAACCCATCAGGGCGCGGTTGGCGTCGTCGTGTTCAAGAAAAGGAATCAGCGCGGCGGCAATCGAGGCGATTTGCGTGGGCGAAACGTCCATCAAGTCTATCGCTTCCGGCTCAATAATCGGATAATCCGCATCCTGCCGCGCTTTGACGCGATGACCGGTAAAAAACCCTTCGTCGTCCATCGGCGCATTGCCTTGCGCGATTACTCTGCTTTCTTCTTCTTCTGCCGTCAAGTATATAATGCCGTTGTCCGCCAAATTTACCTTTTTGTCGGCAACGCGGCGGTAGGGCGTTTCAATAAAACCGAGTTTATTTATTTTCGCATATACGCAAAGCGACGAAATCAAACCGATGTTCGGTCCTTCCGGCGTTTCAATTGGACAGAGGCGACCGTAATGCGTATAGTGTACGTCGCGAACTTCAAAACCGGCGCGTTCGCGCGACAAACCGCCAGGTCCCAAAGCCGACAGACGGCGTTTGTGCGTAAGTTCCGCCAGCGGATTGGTCTGATCCATGAATTGCGACAAAGCATTGGTGCCGAAAAACGAATTGACTAAGGAAGAAATCGTTTTTGCATTAATCAGATCGATGGGAGTAAACACTTCGTTATCGCGCACATTCATGCGCTCGCGGATGGTACGCGCCATACGCGCCAACCCGATGCCGAACTGGGCGTATAACTGCTCGCCGACGGTGCGCACGCGGCGGTTGCTCAAGTGGTCGATGTCGTCCACGCTTGCTTTGGAATTGCTTAATTCGATCAGGTATTTGATAATTTCGATAATGTCTTCTCTGGTGAGGACTTTCACGTCGGAAGAGGTGGTGAGGTTCAGTTTTTTGTTGATTCTGTAACGACCTACTTCGCCCAAATCATATCTTTTTTCGGAAAAAAACAGGTTGTGGATTACTTCCCTTGCGCTGGTATCGTCGGCGGGGTCGGCACTCCGCAATTGACGGTAAATGTAAACGATGGCGTCGCGTTCGGAGTTGCTGGGGTCTTTTTGCAAGGTATTGTAAACAATGGCAAAGTCGGAAAGGCTTTGGTCTTCGCGGTGCAGCAAAACGGTTTGAACGCCCGAAGAGCGGATTTGGTCAAGGTGTTGCTCTTCAATCTGGGTTTCGCGGTCAATTAACACTTCGTTCCGTTCGATGGAAACGACTTCGCCCGTATCTTCATCGACAAAATCTTCCACCCAACTTCTCAACACGCGCGCCGCCAGTTTCCGCCCGACGGATTTTTTCAGATTGGTCGGATTCACCTTGATTTCTTCGGCGAGATTGAATATGCCCAAAATATCTTTGTCGCTTTCAAAGCCGATGGCTCTTAACAGCGTGGTTACGGGCAGTTTCTTTTTCCGGTCAATATAGGCATACATCACATTGTTGATGTCGGTTGCAAATTCAATCCACGAACCTTTGAAAGGAATGATACGCGCCGAATACAATTTAGTGCCGTTGGAATGGGTGCTTTGCCCGAAAAACACGCCCGGCGAACGATGAAGCTGGGAAACCACGACCCGCTCGGCGCCATTGATGACGAACGTTCCTTTGGGCGTCATATAGGGGATGGGACCTAAGTAAACGTCTTGCACCACCGTATCGAAATCTTCATGATCGGGATCGGTACAGTAGAGTTTCATTTTTGCTTTGAGCGGAACGCTGTATGTCAAACCTCTGTCAACGCATTCTTCGATGGTATAACGCGGGGGGTCGATGAAATAATCCAGAAACTCAAGGACAAAGTTGTTGCGGGTATCCGTAATCGGGAAATTTTCGGCGAATACTTTGTACAAACCTTCGTTTTTTCTCTTTTCGATGGGGGTATCCAATTGCAGGAAATCTTGGAAAGACTTCAATTGCACTTCGAGGAAATCAGGATAAGGCAAGTTTTTTTTTATCGACGCGAAGTTAATTCTTTTGTCGCTGTTCGTTGTTGTTTTTTTTTGAGACATCGTATAATTAAAATATATTTAAATAAATATGTGCGGAAAATAAAATTATTTTTTATTCTGGATTGCTTCAGGCTTCGCCTTCGCAATGACGTGTGCGATGTTTTTTACCTTGCCGCTTCGCCTTTGCTGGCGACGACTGCGATAATTTAGCCTCACTGCGTCATTGCGAACCGCGTAGTGGTAAAGTAATCCAGAAAAACACTTATGAACTAATTATGAACACATTACTTAAAAAATGACTACGAACTGAAATTAGACACAAAAAGGTTAAGAACCTTCAAAGGGAGATTCTTAACCAGAAACTACTCAAGAAAACAGGAGCGATTTTATTTAAATTCAACTTCCGCTCCGGCTTCTTCCAAAGATTTTTTCAGCGCTTCGGCTTCGTCTTTGGTAGCGCCTTCTTTGATAGGCGCCGGAGCGCTATCAACGATGTCTTTCGCTTCTTTCAGACCAAGACCGGTTAATTCTTTAACCGCTTTAACGATAGCCAATTTATTGGCGCCGGCGCTTTTCAAAACGACATTAAAAGACGACTTTTCTTCTTTTTCTTCAGCGGCGGCAACCGAACCTCCGCCCGACGCAACCGCAACAGCGGCGGCAGCCGGTTCGATACCATATTCTGTTTTAAGAACTTCAGCAAGTTCATTTACTTCCTTTACGGTTAAGTTTACTAATTGTTCAGCAAAAGCTTTCAAATCTGCCATGATAGTATAAATTTTAATTGTTTATTAATTTAGTTATGTTAGTTAACGAGTAGACGAGACTTTTTGACCTTAAACTCGTTTACTCGTCAACTCCGTTTACTTTTTCTCACCAAGGGTTTTCAAAACCCCGTGGATGGTTTTCCCACCCGATTGAAGAGCCGAAACAATGTTTTTAGCCGGCGATTGCAACAGTGCGATAACATCGGCTATAAGTTCGTTTTTGCTCTTAATGGAAACAAGAATATCCAGATTTGCCGCTCCTACATAAAATCCTTCCTCTACATAAGCCGCTTTCAATTTAGGAATATCGGTTCCTTTTGAAAACGATTTAATCAGCTTGGCGGGGCTGTTGGCATTGTTTGAATACATCACAGCCGTATTGCCCTTCAAAGCAGGATCCAGAGCGGAATAATCTACATCTAATTGTTCCAGCGCTTTCTTAAACAGGGTGTTTTTTACAACAACCAGTTTAATCTCTTCTTTATAACATTCTCGCCTCAAACTACTTGTTCTTTCCGCATCCAGCGTAGCAATATCGGTCAAATAGAAGTGAGAATATTCACCCATGGTAGCAGCAATCTGTTTGATAACAGCGGATTTATCTTCCTTTTTCATAATTCAAATTAATTAATTTCGTCTACCGATTTAGGGTCAATTTTCAGACCCGGACTCATTGTACTTGAAAGATAAATGCTCTTTACATACGTCCCCTTTGCAGCTGCGGGTTTTAACTTGACGAGCGTAGCGACAAATTCCTTTGCGTTATCCCCGATTTGATCGGAAGTGAAAGAAATTTTACCGACGGAAGTATGAACAATTCCCGCTTTATCGACTTTGAAATCAATTTTGCCTTGTTTTACTTCTTTCACGGCTTGCGCTACATCATTGGTAACCGTTCCGCTTTTTGGGTTCGGCATCAATCCGCGAGGCCCGAGTACACGACCTAAAGCGCCGATTTTACCCATAATAGCCGGTTGCGTGATAATCACATCAATATCCGTCCAACCGCCTTTTATTTTTTCAATATATTCATCAAGACCCACATGATCGGCGCCTGCCTCTTTGGCGGCAGTTTCCTGATCGGGCGTAGTTAATACGAGAACCCTGACTTGCTTACCTGTTCCGTGAGGCAATGAAACAACGCCTCTTACCATTTGGTTAGCTTTACGGGGGTCAACACCTAAACGAACGTCAATGTCAACGGAAGCATCGAATTTGGTAGTCGTGATTTCCTTCACCAAAGCAGACGCTTCTTTTAGCGTGTATGCCTTCCCTTCTTCAACTTTGCCTAAAGCCAACTTTTGATTTTTTGTAAGTTTACTCATAATCTCTATTGAAGTTTAAATATTTACAGGGAATGCCCCTTTTACAGTTATACCCATGCTCCGGGCTGTTCCGGCAACCATTTTCATTGCCGAATCCATCGTAAAACAGTTTAAGTCTCCCATTTTATCTTCGGCGATGGCTTTCACTTGTTCCCAAGTAATTTCAGCCACTTTCGTGCGATTAGGCTCTGCCGATCCTCTTTTTTGCTTGCTTGCGTCCAACAATTGAACGGCTACAGGCGTATTTTTGATGATAAAATCGAAAGACTTATCGGCGTAGTAAGTAATAACCACCGGCACTACTTTCCCTGCCTTGTCTTGGGTTCTGGCATTAAATTGCTTGCAAAACTCCATTATATTAATACCTTTAGAACCCAACGCGGGACCTACCGGCGGGGAAGGGTTTGCCGCCCCTCCTTTAATCTGTAATTTTAGCTGTCCAGCAATCTCTTTTGCCATTTTGAATAAAATTTAGTTTATTTAATTTTCTTACAACACAAAAAAATAGCCCGAAGAGCGTAACCTAATCGAATTATTCTTTTTCAACTTGCATATAGCCCAATTCGAGGGGCGTCCCACGTCCAAATATTTTTACAAGCACCGTCAGTTTCTTTTTTTCGGGATTAATTTCTTTCACTTCACCGAGGAAACCGTTAAACGGACCGTAAATCACTTTGACCGTTTCGCCGATTATGTATTGAACATCGAATTCTTCCGGTTGTTCCTGCAATTCATCGACGGTACCGAGTATTCGGTTCACCTCCGATGCACGCAAAGGAGTCGGATTGTTTCCTCCGAGAAATCCAATGACAAAATTGACGTTTTTCAGGAAATGTACGACTTCTCCTACCAAAATTGCCTCAACAATAACGTAACCCGGAAGATAGGTGCGTTCTTTCAACACTTTCTTTCCGTTACGCTGCTGAAACACTTTTTCCGTAGGAATTAAAACTTGAAAAATATAATTCTTCAAGTCCGAATTTCTAACTTCAGCCTCCAAATATTCTTTTATTTTATTCTCTTTGCCGCTGACGGCGCGAAGAACATAAAATTTCTTTTCACTTTCGGACATGCTTCAATTAAAAGATTTTCGAATAAAAGACTTTGACCACGGATTCAAAAACGAAGTCAATACCAAATACCACTAACGCCAAAATAAGGGAAGCTGTCATTACAATGATAGTGCTACTTGCCAATTCCTGCTGAGTAGGCCAAGAAACCTTATGTACAAGTTCGCTATAAGATTCTTTTGTATAGTTCGCTATTTTCAAAAAAAAATTCATACGAAATATTTTTATCGGCACGGGTTGAAAGGCTCGAACTCTCGACCTACGGTTTTGGAGACCGCCGCTCTACCAACTGAGCTAAACCCGTGTATGGTTACATAATAATACCCACATCCAACCATCAACGGTTATTTTCCTATAACCCGTTCAAACGCAATGTTTGCAACGCTTCTCCGCTACACGTATAACATTCCATTTTGGGAAAGAAAATTTTATTCTTTCCCAAAACAAAATATTTCCATTATCAGCTGATGATTTCCGTAATCTGACCGGAACCGACGGTACGACCGCCCTCGCGGATAGCAAAACGCAAACCTTCGGAGCAAGCTACGGGATAAATCAAATCCACTTTGATTTCCAAGTTATCGCCAGGCATCACCATTTCGGTGCCGTCAGGCAACGTGATTTCGCCCGTTACATCCAACGTGCGGATATAGAATTGCGGACGGTATTTGTTGTGGAACGGCGTATGGCGACCACCTTCTTCTTTCTTCAATACGTAAACCGAAGCTTTGAAAGAAGTGTAAGGTTTCACTTTCCCCGGATGGGTAATAACCATGCCGCGTTTTACTTCCTCTTTGTCAATACCGCGAAGCAACAAACCTACGTTATCGCCGGCTTGCCCTTCGTCAAGGATTTTACGGAACATTTCAACGCCCGTAACAACCGATTTTTTACCTTCGGCGCCCAAACCGATGATTTGAACTTCTTCGCTGGTTTTGATGATACCGGTTTCAATACGTCCCGTAGCAACGGTACCACGACCGGTGATGGAAAATACGTCTTCAACAGGCATCAAAAAAGGTTTGTCGACGTCGCGCGGAGGCAGAGGAATCCATGTATCAACGGCTTCCATCAACTCCATGATTTTGTCTTCCCATTCGGCAACTCCATTCAAGCCGCCCAACGCGGAACCTTTGATAATCGGGGTATTGTCGCCGTCAAATTCGTAGAAAGAAAGCAATTCGCGCATTTCCATTTCCACCAATTCCAACATTTCGGGATCATCAACAATATCCACCTTATTCATGAAAACAACCAATTTCGGCACGTTTACCTGACGAGCCAAAAGGATGTGTTCGCGAGTTTGAGGCATAGGACCATCCGTAGCGGCAACTACAATAATAGCGCCGTCCATTTGGGCAGCACCGGTAACCATGTTCTTCACGTAGTCGGCGTGACCCGGACAGTCAACGTGAGCATAGTGGCGGTTCGCAGTTTCATATTCAACATGAGCGGTATTAATCGTAATACCTCTTTCCTTTTCTTCCGGCGCGTTGTCGATTGAATCGAATGAACGTATTTCCGAAAGACCTTTCTTTGCCAATACTGTTGTAATAGCGGCAGTTAATGTAGTTTTACCGTGGTCGACGTGACCGATTGTACCGATGTTAACATGAGGTTTCGATCGGTTAAAATGTTCTTTTGCCATAATCTACTTTATTCTTTAATATTAATGAATGTTTATTTTTTAATTTAAATTGTTTTTGTTTTCGAGCCGGTGCCGAGATTTGAACTCGGGACCTCTTCCTTACCAAGGAAGTGCTCTACCACTGAGCTACACAGGCAATACCTAATTTATTTGACGCGAATTTCATTAAAATACCCATCAAGAGATATAAATTTCGTTTCTTTCTTTAATTCTACCGATGCGTGATTCCAAAACAATACCTGTACTCGAAAATTTTGCTCTTTAATTTTTCGTATCACCGGAACATAATCCGCATCGCCGGCAATAAGGATAAAAATATCATGTTTTGGATCTGCTTCCATAGAATCCGCCAACATGTCAACAACTACCTGTGTATCTACCCTTTTTTCTTTGTTGCTGTAATTTCTATCGACAATAACGGGTTCAAAACCGACTTTTTCTGCCATATTCCACACCGAATCCGATTCCGGAGGGCGAGAACCATAAAATTTAGCCACTTTTATCGGTTTATTATTCGCAATCTCTAACACTTTTCCAAAGTCTAACCTGAACGTGTTATCAAAATCTTTTGTTTCGATCGCTCCCAAAATATCGGGAGATGTGCCGCGAAACACAGCGCCTAATCTTTTCCCTTCTATCCAGAGATTGGAATTATCCAAATAAATAAATGCAGCCATAAACTTATTACTTCAACAACGGCACATTCAAAGAGCGGAAGACGGGACTCAAACCCGCGACCCTCAGCTTGGAAGGCTAATGCTCTATCAACTGAGCTACTTCCGCAAATTCAATTACGACTTCTTTATGTTAATTATTTCACTCGCAATTGTTTTTGTGGTGGGCAGTGATGGATTCGAACCACCGAAGACGTAAGTCAGCTGAGTTACAGTCAGCCCCATTTGGCCACTCTGGTAACTGCCCTCAATTACGAATCACAACAGAAAACAGAAAAAAAATAATTCGTAATTGCTCCGAGCCTCTTGTCGGATTCGAACCAACGACCCCGAGATTACAAATCACGTGCTCTGACCGGCTGAGCTAAAGAGGCAATACATCAAATATCCGTTTCGGATTAGCGAATAAAAAACCGAAACGGGTGCAAATGTAATATTTTTTTTCGATAGTCCAAAATAATAGTTCTTATTTTTTAGAAATTTTCTTTTCTTTGAACTTTACGACTTGGCGTTCCAATTTTTCTACGCATCTGTCAATGGCTTCCTCGAAAGTATCGGCTATTTCTTGTGCGAAAAACTCATGTCCGGGTGCGAATATCTTTATTGAAGCGTCTTTATTTGCAGCAGTTTCCGGTTTTACTACTTTCAAAATTACATCGGACGAAACGATACTGTCGTTAAACTTCGCCAAATGATTTACTTTTTTTTGAATGAAACTTTCCAATTTCACACCGGCTTCAAAATGAATAGAATGAATTGCAATTTCCATAATAAAACCTCCTTTCGTTTAAGCTCTCGGATGAGCCTGATGATATACTTTTTTTAATTCTTCAAAAGTTGTATGCGTGTAAACTTCGGTTGAAGAAAGACTTGCGTGTCCCAATAATTCTTTAACGGCATTCAAATCCGCACCGTCGTTCAGCATACTTGTCGCAAAAGTGTGCCGCAACACATGAGGGCTTTTTTTAGACAGGTTCGGGATTTCGGACAGCCGTTTAGTTACGATACCATATATAATTGAATTGGATAATGTTTTGCCGTTTTTCCGGACAAAAAAGGCATTATTCGCCGGCGTTTCTATTGTTTCACTCCTTATATTAATATAAGACTGCAAAACATCCCTCAAAGTATCGGAAAACGGTATCAAGCGCTGTTTGTTTCTTTTTCCGATTACTTTTATCGTTTTGGCTTGAAAATCAACATCTTCGTTTTTCAAACCGGCTAATTCGGCGCAACGAATACCGGTTGTGTAAAAAACGTCTAAAATCGCTTTATCGCGTTCCCCTTCAAAAGCGTCTTCATCGTCCCAACCGGAAAATAACTTTGCCATATCCAAATCTTTAACAAAATGCGGAAGCGGTTTTTTCACCTTCGGTCCCCGTATGTTTTTGAGCGGAGTGGTTTCAATATATTTATTTTTACACAGATACTTAAAGAACGATTTCAAAGAACTTAATTTTCGGTTTACGGAGAGCGGAGAGTAATTTTCACTCATCAGGAAAACAATCCACCGCCGCACCCACACGGCGTCAATTGTTTCCGGTTGAAAAGCGGAATCGCCGGCTACAAATTCCTTAAACTGATACAAATCATTTTTGTAAGACTCAACCGTATGAGCGGAATAATTTTTCTCATACAGCAAATACTGTAAAAACGATTCTATCATCATACTTTTTTATTTGAGATATACGAAATCAGGAAGTAAAGTATGAACTACCAAACTTTTATCAAGAAAAAAACAGGATTATTATTCTTCTGCCTGATATAATTTTTGAACGTAAATAGCGTGAACTTTTTGTTTTCTTTTTTCAACAGACGGTTTTGTGAAGGCTTGTCTTTTACGCAGTTCTTTAGTCACACCGGTCTTTTCTAATTTTCATTTGAACATTTTTAAGGCGCGTTCAATATTTTCGCCTTCCTTCAATGGAACGATAATCATAATTTTCTTTTGATAAGTAAATTTTAAAATGTTAATATTTAGTATTTCGGACGGCAAAGATAGAGGAAAGTTTCTCAATAACAAAACATTTTTAAATTGTTTTTAAAAACAAGCCGTTTTTTTGTAGATTAACAAAAGGAAAGGTTTCATTTATTTTGTCGAGGTACCAAGATTCGAACTTGGGACCCCCTGCTCCCAAAGCAGGTGCGCTAACCGGACTGCGCTACACCTCGATTTTTGCGACTGCAAAGATATGAATTTTTTTAATAGAAAAAAAGAGGAACTCTTCCGGATAAAATTGATTTCATCGATTTTCAATTGACCCCACTGCGTCATTGCGAAGGTGCAGTCTGAAGCAATCCAGAGCCAACCACCGCGCAATTCTCTGGATTGCTTCACCACTTCGCGGTTCGCAATGACGATTGCGATAATTTACCTTTTTCCCCTTCACTCCACGCCAGCAAGTTGCGGATCAATAATAATCCGCCCGCAATGTTCGCAAACAATAGTTCTTTTACGCAGTTTGATGTCTAATTGACGTTGGGGTGGAATTTTATTAAAACAACCGCCGCAAGCGTCGCGCTGAATGTAAACGACAGCCAACCCGTTGCGGACGCTTTTGCGAATGCGTTTAAATGCAATCAAAAGACGAGGGTCGATGGTTGTTTCCAACTGTTTGGCTTTTTCCCGCAGTTGATCTTCCTGAGTTTTCGTTTCGGAAACAATTTCATCCAATTCCTCTTTTTTAGATTTCAAATCGGCTTGACGTTCTTCCAGCAAGGCTTTACTTTTGGCAACTTCGTCGTTAATTATTTTCAAATCGGCGGTAAATTCCCTGATGTGCTTTTCCGCCAATTCCACTTCAAGCCCCTGAAATTCAATTTCTTTCGATAGTGTATCAAATTCCCGGTTGTTACGAACATTATCCAATTGTTCTTTGTACTTGCTTATCAAAGCGTCGGCATCGGTAATTTTAATTCGTTCTTGCCCGATAGCGGTATCAAGATCCTTGCCGTCCAACTGTAAATTCTGGATGCGCGTTTGTAAGCCAACCACTTCATCTTCCAAATCCTGCACTTCCAAAGGAAGTTCGCCGCGCAGTGTTTTGATTTTATCAATTTCCGTAAGCATGGTTTGCAATTTATATAAATTGACCAATTTTTGTTCAATCAACACGTCGCCGTCCGAATCAACATCTTGATTGATAACGGGCTGTACTTTCGTTATTGGTTCGGCAGCCGCCTTTTTTTTAGATTTTTCCGAGCTTGTTTTTGTTGCTTTTGTCGCTTTTTTTGCAGTTGTTTGTTCTTTCTTTGCCATATTTTAATTCACATAAAATTTACGGGATTTGTATCCGCCATTGAAAAATGAAGCGCAAAGTTAGTGTATTTTTTTGTGATAATATTATAAAATATTTCTTTTGTGGCGACTTCCGATTCATAATGCCCGATAACAGCCAAAAGGATACGGTTTTCCACGTCGTAATAATCATTGTATTTCGCTTCGCCGGTGATGAAAATGTCGGCTTCGCAAGCGATGGCGTCGGGAATTAAAAACGCTCCGCTACCGCCGCATAAGGCGATTTTCCGGATTTGTTTACCCGTAAGCGGCGAATGTTTAAGCGTTTGCAAGTCGAAAAGGGTTTTTAGTTTGTGCAAAAAAGATTGTTCGCTTTCGGGATTCGGAAGTTCGCCGATAACTCCGGAACCGACTTGCGCCCACTCGTTTTCCAAAGGGAAAAAATCATAAGCCGGTTCTTCGTAAGGATGCGCGGCAAGCAACGCCCTGAGCGCCGCCGACTTTTTATAAACCGGAACAATCGTTTCGATGCGGATTTCCGATTCGGTGTGAAATTCGCCGACGCTACCCGCATAAGGACGCGCCGCCTCGCCTGCGCGGAAAGTGCCTGAACCCGAAGTGTTGAAACTGCAGGAATCATAATTCCCAATCTGTCCTGCACCCGCGTTGAACAAAGCATTTCGGAGCGTTTCCGCGTGCGCTTCAGGAACAAACGTTATTAATTTCAGCAGGCTATTTTTTTTCGGACTCAAAGCGCGGACGTTCTGCAAACCGATTTTCCCCGCCAGATGGTAATTGACGCCGCCAAAAGCATTGTCCATATTGGTATGCGAAGCATAAATGACAATGTCGTTTTTGCAGGCTTTGATTACGCAACGTTCGACATAGGTTTTTCCCGTCAGTTTTTTCAAAGGCTTGAACAGAAGCGGATGATGGGATATAATCAGGTTGCAATCCTTTTTTATCGCTTCGTTTATAACTTCTTCCGTTATATCCAAACACAAGAGGACGCCGCGTGCTTCGGCGGAAATGTCGCCTATCTGTAAGCCCGAATTGTCAAAATTTTCCTGAAGCGGAAGTGGGGCGTAATTTTCTAATTCATCTATAATCTGGGAAATTTTCATGTTTTTGTTTGTGTAAGTCGTAAAATTATTATTTAAGGAATAAAATTTTCCGGATTGCTTTACCGCTTCGTGGTTTGCTGAATGACGGGCTTTTACTCTACATGCGTTTCCAAAATTTGCCCCACAGAAAAATTTTCCAACCCCAAATAATAAGAAACCGTATCTACAACGGCTTGCAGCGGCAATAAACCGACGAGTTCGGAACCGGCAACCGTAACGCCATATCGTTGGGCTTCAAAGCGAACCGTTTCTACGGCTTGGTAAACGGCTGTTTTCGTATAGTCCGTCAAATTCATGGAAACTTGAACTTTGTTACGGTCTTTCAATTCGACGCCCATCGCTTTGCAAAACCGCAAGCCGCCGCCGATGGAACGCACTTTTTTTGCAATCCTGTCGGCAATTTCCAATTTGTCCGTATTTAAGTTTACGTTGAAAGCAATCAGCGGCAGACGTGCGCCGACAACCGAAGCGCCGGCAGTAGGATGCCGTTCGCCGGGACCAAAATCGGGTTTCCATTCGGGAAGTTTCATTTTTTCGGTTAATCCCTCAAAAGCGCCTTTCCTGATAGCGGCAAGATTTTGCCGATGGGCTGCCGAAGCCGATTTTTCGTACAGATAAACCGGAAGCGCATATTTCAGGGCAAGCATCCGCGCCGTATCTTTTGCCAGCGCGTCCGCTTCTTCGAGACTCATTCCTTTCAGCGGGATAAAGGGGATAACATCGGCGGCGCCAATTCTGGGATGTTGACCTTTATGCCTGGTCAAATCAATTTCCCCGACGGCAATTCCGACGGCTTCAACGACGGCTGTTTTCATCGCCTCCGGTTCGCCGATGGCAGTAACGACCATGCGGTTATGGTCTTTATCGCTGCTGTAATCCAGCAGTTTAATATTTTCCTTTGCCCTGAAAGCGTTTACGATTCGTTCTATTTTTTCCAAATCCTGCCCTTCGCTGAAGTTGGGGACACATTCGACGATTTTGTTCATGTCCTCTAATTCGTATTGAAAGTTACGCCTCCCAAGCTAAAGCGCTCGCCCCCAAGATAGCAGCCTCCGCATCATTCAGCGTGGATACCGTGATTTCGGTTTTTCCCGCAAAGATGCTCAATACATTTTTGTCCACCGCTTTTTTCAAAGGTTCCAGCAGGAAGTCGCCCGCATGAGCCAACCCGCCAAACAGGATAATGGTTTTCGGGCTGGAATATGCAATGAAATCGGCTATCGCCTCGCCCAAAATCCTGCCGGTAAATTCAAATATTTCAATCGCCATCGCATCGCCGGATTTGGCGGCGTCGTACACATTTTTGGCGGTTATCGGAACGGCGGTAATGTTTCGCAACAAAGTTTTCCTTTCGGGATAGATTTCCAAAAACTCGCGGGCGGTTCTCGCCACCCCCGTCGCCGAAGCGTAGGTTTCCAGACAACCGGTGCGCCCGCATCCGCAGAGGCGTCCGTTGTGGCGCACCGGACGCGTGTGTCCCAATTCGCCGGCGAAACCGTCATGACCGACAACCAACTGTCCGCCGACGACAATGCCGCTGCCTAAACCTGTTCCCAACGTAATCACGATAAAATCTTTCAATCCCTTCGCCGCGCCGTAAGCCATCTCGCCCAAAGCGGCGGCATTGGCGTCGTTGGTCAGTTTGCAGGGCAATCCCGTTTTTTCCGAAATCATTGCAGCCAAAGGCACCACCTCCGATTTCGCCCAAGGAATGTTAGCCGCTTTTTCAATCGTGCCGTCGTTCATATTACCGTTGGGAACGCCCATCCCGATGCCCGTAATTTTGCCCGAAAAATTATGTTTAACGATCAGTTCGTTAATTGCTTTTCCCAGAGCCTCCGCATAAGTTTCGCCGGTATTGTAATCAACCGTACTGATGGAAGTGCGAACCGGTATGTCTCCTCTCCTGTCCACAAACCCGACGACGGTATTCGTACCGCCCATATCCACTCCTATTGCATAAAGTTTGTCCATTGTTTTTTATTTTTATGGGTTAATAATATTAATTAATCATTTTCATCTAAAAACCTTTTACCTGCCTTTGTTTTTGACCAAACAAACACACCAATAAAGAACGCAAGCAAAGCAAAATCAGCATATAATCCTTCCATAATTTTATTTTTTAACTGTTAAGAAAAACAAACCTAAACTAAATGTTACAATGGTTATTACAATTCCAACTGTATATAATAACCATATTTCTTTAAATGTACCTACAAATGTAGATATAACTACCGCCGTTGCGACGTACTTGGACACGTCCATAAACCACTTTCCTATTTCCCTTTTCATTGAAATATAATATGAATTGGGTGCAAATGTAATGAAATTTCAATCAAAAAAAAAAGCCGTGCGTTTTTCACGACTAATCGCTTATTCTGTGGAAACACAGGCGGACATTGCATTGCGGTCTTGCGTAAAGCAATTACCCTTTGTTGAGACGCTTCCGGAAACATACAAAAGTCTCTTGCAGGAGTGCGGGACACTTTCGGAAGCATACAAAAGTCTCTCGTAGGGGTGCGAAACACTTTCGGGAACATACAAAAGTCTCTCGCAAGGGTGCGGGACACTTTCGGAACTTCCGAAAATGAGAAATCGGTTTGCGAGCCATTTTCGGAACTTCCGGAAACGCAAAAACCGGTTTGCGGGATGTTTGCGCTGTTAAATTGTTTTCACAAAAATAAGGCGCATGAAAAACCATGCGCCTTATTTTTCGTTTTACGTATGTAGCCGCTAATCAGATAATTTGGCTTTCAGAAATTCTCTGTTCAACCGCGCAATATGGCTAATTGATACGCCTTTTGGACATTCCTTTTCACAGGCGCGGGTATTGGTGCAGTTGCCGAAACCCAATTCGTCCATTTTTGCAATCATCGCTTTCACCCGTTCTTTCGTTTCCGGTTTTCCTTGCGGCAACAATGCCAACTGGCTGACTTTTGCCGAGACAAACAGCATTGCCGAACCGTTTTTGCAGGCGGCGACGCAGGCTCCGCAACCGATGCAGGAAGCGGCGTCCATCGCTTCGTCGGCAACCGGCTTGGGAATGGGAATCGCGTTGGCGTCGGGAACGCCGCCGGTATTGACCGACACGTAACCGCCAGCCTGAATGATTTTGTCGAATGCATACCGGTCGACCATCAAGTCGCGAATGACCGGAAATGCTGCCGACCGCCAAGGCTCGACCGTAATTGTGTCGCCGTCGTTGAAATGCGGCATGTGAAGCTGGCAGGTAGTAACCCGGTCGTCGGGACCATGCGGGTGACCGTTGATATACAACGAACACATTCCGCAGATGCCTTCGCGGCAATCGTTGTCGAATGCCACCGGCTCTTTCCTCTCGTTCACTAATTTTTCGTTCAGGATGTCAAGCATTTCGAGAAACGACGTATCGCCCGATATTCCATCCAATTTGTAGGTTTCAAAACCTCCTTTTTCCTTGGGCCCTTTTTGACGCCAGACTTTTAATTTGATGTTTATTACTTTTTCCATTTCTTCTTATAGTTACGATTTATAATTCCGCTGCAGCCTCTCCACAAATTCATAATCCAACGGTTCCTTCACAAGTTCCGGCTCCTTGTCCTCACCCGCATATTGCCAGCAAGCGGCATAAGAA
>JAIRKO010000003.1 GCA_031260045.1 Dysgonamonadaceae bacterium
CTGTGAAGAAGGCGCTTTTACTCCCGAAGAAATGGAGATTTACGATCAATACTGGGATCGCATCAGTACTGAAAAGGGTTTGAATTGGCAATTCCGGAAAGACGGATTAGCGGAAGGGCTGGCGAAAGGAGAAGCAAAAGGACGCGCAAAAGAACTGGAAAGAATTGTTTTGTCAGCATATCAAAACAAGTTGTCCATAGAGCAAATCCAAGCATTTTCCGGTTTGAGTAAAGATGCTATCCATAAGATTTTAAATAGATAAAAACCAAAAATCTTGCTCGTCAAATTCCCGGAATGGATTACATTTTTATTTATGTTAATTCCGCATTCCATAACAGCAGGTTACGCATGTTATCTCCTGCCCCCTTTCCCCTGTCTTTTTTGTTGCTCCCGAAGCATAGCCTGCTGTTTGCGCTGCGCTTCTTCCAAGCGAGCCATAAATCCGGATTTCTTTTTCGAGGGATTCTTTTTGTTGGCTTCCAATTTTGCCAGTAAATCCTTTTCATTTAAGAAATAACGGAAAGCAACCGTTTGAAGAATCGTAATCAAAGTAGAAATGAAATAATAATAGTTCAAGCCCGACGAATACGAATTGAGGAAAAACATCATGAAAACCGGCATAATGTACATCATCATTTTCATGCCGGGCATCTGTTCCTGCCCCGTATTTGCCTGATCCATATTGTATTTCGTATAAATAACATTGACGGCAGTCATCAGCAGGCAGAAAAGGCTAAGATGGTTGCCAAAAGAGTCGGAAATAAACGGTATATAAGTATTCCACTGAATAATAGCGTCGTAAGTAGCCAAGTCTTTTGCCCAGAGGAAACTTTGGTGCCGCAATTCGATTGCCGACGGAAAGAACCAAAATAGCGCCAGCAAAATAGGCATTTGAATGAGCATCGGCACGCAGCCGCTCATCGGATTGATGCCGACTTGCCGGTACAGTTCCATTGTTTGCTGCTGCCGCTTCATGGCGTTCTCCTGACCGGGATATTTGGCGGTGATAGCTTCGATTTGCGGCTTCATGACCCGCATTTTTGCCGACGACATCAAGGATTTGTAAACCAGCGGGAATAATACGGTTTTAACAATCAAAGTCAATAAGAGGATAGCCAACCCCACGCCGGCAATGCTGCCGATTAACCAATCGAAAACAGGGATGATAATCCATTTATTGATAGACCGAAACAAACTCCATCCCAGATAAACCAGTTTTTCTAATTGAAGGTCTTGCCCCTCAAATTTTGTTTTATCATAACTTTTCAACAGGTTGTAGTCGTTCGGACCGAAAAAATAACTCAGTTCAACGGGTTGGTTTGACCGAATATCAAAATCCACGCTTGTCGAAGCGGAATAATCTTTCAAGTATTCGCCGTTTTTGAAATATCGGGAATCCAGTTGGGCGGCGCCGAAACTTTCTTTTGCAATCAAAGCCGACGAAAAATACTGGTCTTTGTATCCAATCCATTTCAATTTGTTGGAAACCGCTTTGGAATCGTCTTTTGTTTCCTTCAGGTTTTCCACATTGTCGCTTAAATACTTATAAAACAGTTGCGTATAGCGCTCCTCAAATTTCCGTCCCTTTTCCTGCTGACGGATTTTTTGTTTCCAAGTAAGGTCTAATGCACCGGTTTGGGAAGAAACATGGTTGTGCAAATTATGCGGAACGATGTTAAAATCAACGATATAATCGTCGGGATGGAGTTTATAGACAAAGTCCAAATAAGCGGCGTCGCCGGTTTTCAGCCTGAAAGTTGCTGACAGCGGAGTTTGCTCGGCGGTTTCAAAATATAAATCGCCCGTGTTGACAATCCGGTTATTGGCAGTAATCAACGTCGCCGAAAAGTAGGCTTCATCTTTATCAAAGAGAATTAACGGTTTATCTTCGTAATTGGTATATTTTTTCAACTGCGCCGAATAAACGCACCCGCCTTTCGTCGATAAGCGGAGCGTCAGGTATTCGTTTTCCAAAGTGATAAATGTTTCCTCGCCTTGAGCCGCCGTTGCAAAATCGCCGTAAAGCGCTACCAAACGGTTTTCGACAACAGAGTCGGACAAATTATCGTTATCCTCCGGCGTTTCGGCGGCGACCGGCATCGGTTGCGCAGCCTGTTGCCGCTCCACAATTGCCATCGAATCCAAATGCCTTTGCCGTGCTCCTTGTTCCGGAGAAGGACGATTTAAATAGGAAAAACCAATAACTACAAAGAAAATTAATATAAATCCAATAACCGTATTTTTATCCATAATTCAACTTGATTCTTAGAAACTGTTTTGAATTTTAAAAATAATGATGTGTGCAAAATTAAATTAAATTTTATTCTGGATTGCTTCACCGCTTCGCGATTCGCAATGACGTGTACAATATTGCAACCTCACTGCGTCATCAGCGAAGGCGAAGCCTGAAGCAATCCAGAAATGATAATTGAAATTATTTTTCCTCTTCACCGTCAATTCTTGATCTCTCCCCAATCGCCGCCTCAATAAAACTCATAAACAAAGGATTGGGATTCAAGACCGTAGAGTTATATTCCGGATGATACTGAACGCCGATATACCATTTCAAATCAGGTATTTCCACCACTTCCACCAGTCCGGTTTCCGGGTTGATGCCGGAGCATTTCATCCCGGTTTCCTCAAACTGCTCCTTGAATTTATTGTTAAACTCATAACGGTGGCGATGGCGTTCAACGATGAGTTCATCATTATAAGCCCGATATGCTTTTGAATCTTTATCCAACCGGCAGGAATAAGCGCCGAGCCGCATCGACCCGCCCATGATGGCAAGGTTTTTTTGTTCCTCCATGATGTCGATTACTTTGTAAGGCGAAGAAATATCCATTTCGGTAGAATTGGCGTTTTTCAGTTTCACGACATTACGGGCAAATTCGATGACCATACATTGCATTCCCAAACACACGCCGAAAGTCGGCTTATCGTGTTCGCGGGCGTATTTGAGCGTGATAAATTTGCCTTCGATGCCCCGCTGTCCGAAGCCCGGAGCAACCAAAATACCGTCCAACCCGCCCAGTAATTCTTTGACGCTACTGTCGGTAATTTTTTCGGAGTGTATCAGTTCCAAATTCAATTTCCGGTGATGGTAAGTAGCCGCCTGCAAGAGGGATTCGGTAATGGATTTGTAAGCGTCGGGAAGTTCGATGTATTTCCCCACCAAACCGATGGTAACCGTTTCCTCTGCGGATTTCATATTGTCGAGAAAGCCCGTCCACGTATCAAGTTTCAATGGCTTTTCATTTACCACGCCCATTTTTTTGAGTACAATCTCGTCCATGTGCTGTTGCGCCAAAACCAGCGGCACTTCGTAAATACTCTGTACATCATAGGATTGAATGACGGCGTCTTCGTCCACATTGCAAAACAAAGCGACTTTGCGACATATATTTTTCGGTAAATTTTTTTCCGTCCGAAGCACTAATAAATTGGGTTGAATTCCCTGTTCCTGCAACACTTTTACCGAATGTTGCGTCGGTTTGGTTTTCACTTCCTGAGCCGCAGCGATGTAAGGCACGTAAGTCAGATGCACGCAAAGGCAGTTTTTTCCCAGTTCCCACCGCAATTGGCGGACGCTTTCGATAAAGGGGAGCGATTCGATATCGCCCACCGTACCGCCGATTTCGGTGATAATAAAATCATATTCGCCGGTATTTCCCAAAACCCGAACATTGCGTTTGATTTCGTCGGTGATATGCGGCACTACCTGAACGGTTTTGCCGAGAAAATCGCCTTTCCGTTCGCGGTTAATCACATTTTGGTAAATTCTGCCGGTAGTGATGTTATTCGCCCTGGTTGCCGTAATATTCAGGAAACGTTCGTAATGCCCCAAATCAAGGTCGGTTTCACAGCCGTCGGCAGTTACGTAACATTCGCCGTGTTCATAAGGATTGAGCGTTCCGGGGTCAATATTAATATAAGGATCAAACTTTTGGATGGTTACTTTATAGCCCCTTGCCTGTAGAAGTTTGCCTAAAGATGCGGCGACAATTCCTTTACCTAAGGAAGAAACTACGCCGCCTGTAACGAAAATGTACTTTGTTTCTTTCACTTGAATGAAATTTTATGATTGAGTGGGCAAAGGTATGTATTTTTATTGAATTAAACTTATGAAGAGATTTTAAAACAACTGCTGTTTAGAAACATCATACCTCTCCACCCCTTTCCGCAGAAAAGATATGTAATTTTCTATATTTTTATCGTAGGAATGAGCAGGCACAAGCGGCATACCGTCATTGTTCAGCAGAACATAAAACGGTTGCGCATTGCTTCCGAATTTATGCCTTTGTAGATAACTCCATTTGTCGCCCACGGTGCGCAGTTTCCGCGTTTTACCGTTTTCCGTCATTTCCGCGACTTGGTCTAATCGGGTTTTGTCGTCCACATACAGGGAAATCAGCACATAATCGTTGTCGATAATTCTTTTGACGCGTGGGTCAGACCATACGGCAGCTTCCATTTCCCGGCAATTCACGCATCCGTAGCCGGTAAAATCAATCATTACCGGTTTGCGGTTTTTGCGGGCGTATTCCATGCCTTCTTCGTAGTCGAAAAATTTCGCGCGTACTTCGCCGTCATACAAATTAAAATCCTGCGTATATAAAGGAGGGGAAAACGCGCTGACTGCCTTCAAAGGCGCGCCCCACAATCCGGGAAGCATGTAAACGGCAAACGAGAGGGAAATAATCGCCAGAAACAAACGGGGAACAGACAGGTGTTTCAAATCGCTGTCGTGCGGCAATTTGATTTTGCCCAGCAAATAAAGTCCCAAAAGCGCGAAGATAACAATCCACAAAACCAAAAATACTTCCCTGTCTAATATTCGCCATCCATACGCCAAATCCGCTACCGACAGGAATTTCAGCGCCAATGCCAATTCCAAAAATCCCAGTACCACCTTGACGGAATTCAACCATCCACCCGATTTGGGAAGGTTCTGTAACCACGAAGGAAACAGGGCAAACAGCGTAAACGGCAACGCCAACGCCAGCGAAAAACCAAACATCCCAACCGCAGGTCCAATCCTGCCGCCCGATCCGGCGGCTTCTACCAACAGCGTCCCGATAATAGGTCCCGTGCAGGAAAAAGATACCAGCGACAAGGTAAAAGCCATGAAGAAAATGCTGATTAATCCGGAGGTCGATTCGGTTTTGCCGTCCATCTTGTTGCTCCACGACGCGGGCAACGTCAATTCAAATGCGCCGAAAAACGACACGGCAAAGAGTACTAATAAAGCAAAAAACAGCAGGTTAAAGACGGCGTTTGTCGACAGGTCATTCAGTGCGCTTGCCCCGAAGATAGCCGTAATCAAAAGCCCCAGCAAAAGATAAATAACAATGATAGATAATCCGTAAGTCGCGGCGTCGAAAACTGCTTTTTTGCGGTTGGATTTCGAC
Source organism: Dysgonamonadaceae bacterium (assembly GCA_031260045.1). Lineage (GTDB taxonomy): Bacteria > Bacteroidota > Bacteroidia > Bacteroidales > Azobacteroidaceae > Azobacteroides. The sequence continues at coordinate 5,412 of JAIRKO010000003.1, forward strand.
CGTTTCAGGAAAAAGCTGACGGTCATCGGGATAATCGGCCAGACGCAGGGCGTGAGCAACGCCAACAGACCGCCCCCGAAACCCAGTATGAAGATGAGCAACCACGATTTATCGGCGGTGGAAGCCGTTTGTCCGAGATTTTGCAATTCGGCGACGATCGGGTTCCAATAATCGGTGAGGAGGGGGTCGTGAAGGTCTTCAAAATCCTCAAAGTCTTTTTGGACGGCGGGGACGCTTGGGGCGGTTTCGCTTAAATCGGACGGCAAATCACCGGAAGAAAACTGAAACTCCTCCGCTCCCGGAATGCAATTTTCGTTGTTGCAAACCATGTAATCAATGCTTCCGGTGATTTGGAATTTTGCCCTGTCCGTGATTTTCAGTTTTTGGACGAACGTGGGGTTTTCGGCAAACCAGCGGACGGTCATTCCAAACATTTCTTCGTATTGGCTGATGACTTTGGAGTTGGTGTAAACCTTGCCGGATAGATCGGCGCCGCTTACTTTTTCAAACTCAAAAGAAGTGGAAATAGGTCCGCCTTCCGGCAAATTCATATCGTATAAATGCCAGCCTTTTTCGACTGTCGCCCGAAAAACCATTTCTCCCGCTTCGTTGATGTGCCGACGCCATTGAACAGGCTCCCTGATTTGAGCGTTTATATTGCAGCAATACAAAAATATTGAGGTAATAAAGTAAATATATTTAGTCATAAAGCGTAATTTTGCCGCAAAGATAGAAAAAACAACTAATTTTAAGAAATAATTATGCTCCGGCTTGATATTATCACAGTCCTGCCCGAAATGCTGGAAACGCCGCTAAACTGCTCCATCCTGAAAAGGGCGCAGGAAAAAGGGCTTGTCCAAATACACCTGCACAATCTTAGGGATTATTCTACGGACAAACGGCATCGGCGGGTGGACGATTACCCTTTTGGCGGGCAGGCGGGGATGGTTTTGCAGTGCGAGCCGGTGGACAGGGCGATTGCGTCCCTGAAACGGCAACGCGCCTACGACGAAGTGATTTATACTTCCCCCGACGGGGAAACATTTAACCAGTCGGTTGCCAACCAACTGTCGATGGGCGAAAACCTGATTATTTTGTGCGGACGCTACAAAGGCGTTGACTACCGCATTCGCGAACACCTGATTACCCGTGAAATTTCCATCGGCGATTATGTGTTGACCGGCGGGGAACTTGCCGCCGCCGTCATTGCCGACGCCATTGTCCGCATAATTCCGGGCGCGGTCGGCGACGAACAATCCGCCCTATCCGATTCGTTTCAGGATCGCCTTTTGGCGCCTCCGGTTTACACGCGCCCGGCGGATTACAAGGGGTGGAAAGTTCCCGACGTGCTTCTTTCGGGGCATGAGGCGAATATTCGCGAATGGGAATTGCGGCAAGCCGTTGAGCGAACCGAGCGGCTGAGACCGGATTTGCTCTAATCGGCAAAAGGAGCGCAACTTTTTCGTAAAAAATTATTCTGGAAAACAATATGAACACACATAACTTAATTATACTTTTTTTATTAATATTTTTTTATTTAAATAAATTTAAGTATTTTTGCCTCTGAAATCTTACACTAATAGCAAATGTTAACAAACTAATACAACTGATTAAGCATATATATTATGAAACCCGCACGCAAAAGTTACGATATAAGCGAGTTCGATAAAGTATTCTAAACAAAAATATATGTACATGAAAACACGAAACGGAAGTATTACTCACCTGTTTCTTTTATCTCTGGCAAGTTTATTTTGCGTTGCCTGTCAAGACGATTATTATTATAATGACAGAGAACCGGACAAGGCTACGGTTGGACAAAACATTTATGACCGGCTCAACGAGGACGGGCGTTTTACGTACTATCTCCGTTTGGTGGAATCCGTGCAGGACGCCGGCGTCGATTATACGGAAGTGTTGAAAACGACCGGTACAAAAACGGTGTTCGTAGCCACCGACTCCGCTTTTGACGCTTTTTTTGCCGATAACCCCTACGGTATCCGAAAGTTTGAAGATTTCACCGCCGCCCAAAAACGGGCGCTCTTTTTCACCTCCATGTTGAACGACGCCTATTTGCTGGAAATGATGTCCAACTCACCCGGCAGCGGCGCCTCCCGACCTAATCCGGGACAAGCCATGCGGACGGCTACCGCTTGGTCGGTGTTGGATTCCGTCCCTTTTGAAAAAGGCGACCGCCTGCCGGACAATCCCTATTGGGAACAATATCGGGAGCGCGGTATTTACATCCTGAAAGACAATTCGACGTGGACAATGGTGCATTTCCTGCCGCCGCACATGCGGATGCAAAATATCTCCGCCGAAGATTTCCGCATCTTGACGAAAACGAAAGAAAACCCGCAGGGAATAACTTGGGACGGGACTTCGCCCTATATTTTCGATACCAAAATCACCGAGTGGGATATTACCTGTAAAAACGGGTATATCAATGTTTTGGAAAAAGTGCTTTTCCCCGTCGGCAACATGGCTGAATACTTGCGGGACAATCCCGATACACGGGCGTTCAGCCGGTTGATGCACCGTTTTTGCGCTCCCTATCTCGACGCGGGGGCTACGAACGCTTACCGGCAGTTGCATCCCGGTTTTTCGGAACAAATTTTCACCATGCGCTTTTTTACGGACAACAATGCTTATGCGCCCGACACATTGGGACGACCGGATATGAGCCGGCGGGTGGCGGCGACCCTGAAATTCGATCCGGGCAAAAACGATTATTCCCCAAGCAACGCCGAAAGCGATATGGGCGCAATATTTGTTCCTACCGACAAGGCTTTGAGGGAATATTTCGCGGACGGGGCGGGTAAATTCCTGAAAGAACGTTACACGACCTTAGACAGCATCCCTGATAATGTAATAAACCTGCTGCTGAACAGCCATATGCACGCTTCTTTCCTGCAAACAACCCCCGAACGTTTCACCGCTTTAACAAACAGTATGGGCGCTTCGCTGAATGTGAAAAAGGAAGACGTCGTTTACTCGTCCGTTTGCAGCAACGGCGTGGTTTATGTCGTGAATAGGGTGTATCCGCCGAGCGATTACGCTTCGGTTAGAGGACCTGTTTTGATTAACGAGGCAACTCAAATCATGAACCGATCGGTCGACGAGTTGAATTTCAATCTTTACCTGCTTTCGCTGGAAAACCGCTTCAGTTTTATTGTGCCGACCGATGCGGAATTTGACAATTACATCAATCCCGCGTCTGTGGGCGCTTCAACGCCGGAACGGTGGCGGTTTTATTTGAAAAACAATCAGGTAAACGCAACCCGTTACAGCCTCGCAACCGGCGACAGCACAGGGATTGTTTCCACCGCCCAAATTCGGAATGCGTTGACGGATATTATTGACAACCATATTATCGTAGGCGACATTGAAGACGGGAAAACCTATTACGAAACCAAAGGCGGCGCAACCGTTAAAATTTTGAGAAGCGGCGGCAGTCTGCAATTGGACGGCGGCGGCAACGGTGAACGGAACGAAACGGCAAACGTGCGGAATATTTATTCCCAAGAAAACGGGAAAACTTACCTGACGGATAAAATCGTGCAAACGCCAACCGCTTCCGTTTATTCCGTGCTGGAAAAGGAAGAAAAATTCAGCGCATTTTTTGAACTCTGCCGGGACGTATATCCGGTGGAACTCAACAAAAAGACTTATGGCGGCAGTGTGTTTGTCAATGATAACGGCATTACGCTGAATGTCGCATTTTTCAATACGTTCAATTACACGGTTTATGTCCCGACCAACGAGGCTATGCGGCAGGCGCATGATGCCGGACGCTACAAAACGCCGGAAGAAATAGACGGGTTGGACGTGGAACAGCAGGCTGCGGAAATGCAGAAACTGTATGAGTTTTTGCGCTTCCATTTTCAGGACAATTCCGTTTATATCGGCGGGCGGGCTTATAACAACGAATGGTTTGAAACGGCGACGCTGGACGAAACGGGGAAAAAATTCCGCCGGCTTTGGGTTACCAATACGCCCGACGCCCTGAGCATCGGAACGGAAAAAACAGGCGGGAAAAAAGCGAATGTAATCACATCCAACGGATTATATAATATGATGACGCGCGATTACAAATTTACGTCCGGCGCGATTGTTACTAACAATTCCCAGATTGTTACCTCTTCGTATGCTGTTGTTCACCAAATTGACGGCGTACTGGATTTTAAATAATAAGTAAATGTTTATAATTAGTTCATATTATTTTTTCTGGATTGCTTCACCGCTTTGCTGCACCCGCAATCGTGTGCGGTGTTTTTACCTCGCCGCTTGGCCTGAAATGACGTGTGCCGCATTGCAACCCCACTACGTCATTGCGAAGGCGAAGCTGTAAAGCAATCCAGAAAAAAATTCACACATATCTTACAAATGAAGATAAAATGTTTACATATATGCCTGATCGGTTTACTGCTCTGTTGCCGACTGGCGCTCGCGCAGGAAAGTGGCGGGATGATGATACGCGGGAAAGTCGTTTCCGACACGGGAGAAGAACTTGTTGCCGCAACGGTTTTGGAAGTGGATGCAACGGGGCGCGTTATCTCGAATGCCATCACGGATGTAAACGGGGAGTTTTCGATGAAAATCAGGAATACCGGAAATAAATTGAAACTCAGTTATCTCGGATACGCTACGATGGAAACGACAATCGGCGCAAAACGCGATTTCACTATCGTGATGCAAGAAGACAACGTGCTTGCCGAAGTGATTGTAACGGGAAAGAAAACCGTATCCGGCGGCGGGATGGATATTGCTTTTAACGAAGTTCCGTTCGCCATGCAACGGATTTCCGCAAGCACATTCGAGGGTATTTCCGTTTCGTCTGTTGACGACGCTTTGCAGGGACACATTGCCGGATTGGATATTGTCGGTTCGGGAAATGTCGGGACGGGGTCGCAGATGCGTTTGCGCGGGATTGCCACGCTTAATTCCAATTCCGCTCCGCTGGTGGTAATCAACGGGATTCAGCGCCCGGACATCGCAACTTCCGATTTCGATTTCTCTTCCTCAAACGACCAGCAATTTGCCGATTTGCTGATGCTTAACGTGGACGACATCGAAGACATTCTGGTATTGAAAGACGCCGGCGCAACGGCTGTTTACGGTTCGCGCGGCGCGGCGGGGGTAATACAAATTACCACCAAAAAGGGCGTGTCGGGACCGACGCGGGTGAACTATAATTACAAATATTCGGGAGCATGGCAGCCGCCCGGTCTCAAGATGCTGAACGGCAACGACTACACCATGCTCATGAAACAGGCGTATTTCAATCCCCATCAAAACAGCGCCGCTTCCAATATTCCGGAGTTTACCTACGACCCCACTTTTTCGGAATACAGGCACTACAACAACAATACCGACTGGCGGAAAGCCGTGCTACAATACGGCGCAACGCACGACCATTACTTGTCGATTTCCGGCGGCGACGACCGGGCTAAGTTCCGAATTACGGGCGGTTACATGTCCAAAGAAGGAACCGTTATCGGGCAGAAATGGGATCGCCTGACTTCGCGGATGAACCTTGATTATCAGGTGTCGTCGCGGATTTTGTTCTCGTCCGATTTTGCGTTTACTTATTCCGACAACAAACAAAACTGGACGGACGATCGGGGCGACCACGACTATATTAACGGAAAAAGCATCCTCTACATCGCCTATAAAAAAATGCCGAACATGAGCATATATAGTAAGGACGAGAACGGCAATCTCCTGCCCGCCTATTACAATATGCGCGCGGATTCGCGGCTGGCGGACGGGGAGCAGGGTTTCCTGCGCAATCCGGTGGCGCTCGCGCATCTGGCGACCAACAATTCAAAGTCTTATGATATATTGCCCACCCTGAGGATGCGGTACGAACTGCTCGACCCCACCGAGCAAACCCTGCGCTACGAAGTGTATGTTTCGTTTGATATGAAAAACAGCAAATCGCATAAATTCCTCCCGAAAGAAGTGGCTTCGGAAGTTTGGAGCCACGAAGATGTGAACCGCGTGGAAGACAAAGATGCGGAAAGTTTCGGCATCCAGTCGGAAAACAAAATCGAATGGCGACCCAAATTACCCGAAGCGCACAGTTTGAACGTCTATGCCTCTTTATATTCCTCGTCGGGAACTTCCAACGGACAGGAATTGCTTGCCACAGGCTTTCCCTCCGGAAAAATCTCCGATCCGTCCGCCGACGGATATGTGCGGAAACTCGGAAGCAGCATCGGGCAATGGCGCACGATGGCTGTTAACGCCCAATTGTTCTACTCCTACCTGTCGCGGTATATTGTTTACGCCACTTTCCGGCGTGAAGGTTCGACCAAGTTCGGGAAAGGCAACAAATGGGGTTATTTTCCCGGCATTTCCCTGCGGTGGAACATATCCGACGAATCGTTTATGGAGCCTTTGAAACAGTGGGTAAACTTGTTTGCATTTCGTCCGAGTTGGGGGATTTCGGGAAACGCGCCGGGTTACGAATACCTGCATTTCAGTTCGTATGCGCCTTGGAGCGCTTACGGCGGCACGTCCACCATTCGCCCCGAAAACCTTCGTTTGTCGAACCTGAAATGGGAAAACAAAAACGAGTACAACTTCGGGATGGACGTCGAACTGTTAGACGCCAAATATACGATGGATGCCAACCTGTATTACGTGAGGGTAACCGACCTGCTTTCGGGCAAGGATGAAGCGCCGGCGCCGACTTCTACCGGATACGCAAACTTGGCTTACCGGAATGTTGGGACAATGAAAAATATCGGTTGGGAATTTAACCTACGCGGCAACCGTTTTATCCACATCGGCGATTTTGCAGTGGACGGCTATTTCAACATCGCCAATTCGGTGAATACCCTGATTGAACTTGACGAAGGCAATCTGAAAAATTACAACAAAGACTTTGAATACGACAATCGAAACGCGCCTTATTTGCAACGCTTGCAGGTCGGACATTCCTACGGTTCGATTTACGGCTTCCGCTACAAAGGCGTTTACCAATACGGTATTGATAATACCGATTTGGCGGCAAGCAATTACACGCTGGGGTCAGCGCCGGTTACGCGAAATGCCGCCGGAAATATTATTTACGACAGCAAAGGCAAGCCGATACCCATCTATTACAATTACGGTCCCAACGGGATTAACTACCAGTTTCAAGGCGGCGACGCCATTTACGAAGACATTAACAACGACGGGAATATCGACGAATTAGACATCGTTTATCTGGGTAATTGCAACCCGAAACTGAACGGCGGGTTTGGGTTGACATTCCGGTGGAAAAGTCTCTCCGTTAATACGTTCTTTACTTTCCGTTACGGTAATAAAATAATCAATATCACCCGCAGAGAAGCCGAAAACATGCTGACCGACAACAACCAGAGTATCGCCACCAATTGGCGGTGGCGCAAAGAAGGCGACATAATCGAAATGCCGCGGACTTTGCATCAATACGGCTACAATTCCCTGCCGAGCGACCGCTATGTGGAAGACGGTTCGTTTCTTCGCCTGAAATACATCACGTTGAACTGCGCCGTGCCTTCGCAGTGGCTGAAGAAATACGCCGTCAGGCAGTTGAACCTTTATTTTACCGTCAACAACCTGTTTTGCCTGTCGGGCTATCAGGGTGTGGACGCGGAAGTGGGATACGGCGGTATGGGGCTGAGTAAAGACGAGTCGATTACGCCCCGCTCAAGGGATTTTACCTTAGGCGTAACGCTTGGATTTTAATAAGGTAAGGCTCGGCTTTGATGCAAAAAGTCTCGAACTCAGTAATAAATAAATGATAATTAGTTTATATTATTTTTTCTGGATTGCTTCACCGCTGCGCCTTCGGTATTGCAACCTCACCGCGTCATTGCGAAGGCGAAGCCTGAAGCAATCCAGATTAATCATTAATCATAAAAAAATGAAATCAACATACACAATCGCACTAATCGCAACATTTACGCTCGCTTCCTGTTCCGATTTCCTGAACATTAAGCCGATGGATAAAATGGTGCTTGAAGACTACTGGCAAACCAGGAACGACGTCGAATCGACCGTACTGGCTTGCTACCGCGCCATGCAGGAAGACGGCTTTATGGAACGAATCATACTGGGCGGCGAACTCCGTTCCGACAATGTGATTACGGATGAAACAAAACTGAAAACGTCCGCAGATATAGCGCATATCAACGATCTCACCATCAAGCCGACAAACGACCTGCTCAAATGGCAGGCGTTTTACACGGTTATTAATTACTGCAACGCCGTTTTGGAATTTGCCCCCGGCGTAACGGAAAAAGATCCGAACTATACGACCGGATTTATGCGCGTCCATCAGGCGGAAGCCTATGCCATACGCGCGTTGACGTATTTTTATTTGGTCAGAATTTACCGGAACGTTCCTTACATCGACTTTCATTACAAGGAAGATACGCAAGACTTTTTCATCCCGCAAACGGATGGCGACACGATACTGCATCGTTTAACGGAACAGTTGCAGGAAGCCGAAAAGTATGCCATGTCTTCGTGGGGCGTATTTAACAGCGAGCAACGGTATCGTGTAACAAAAAATATGGTACGCGCCCTGCTGGCGGATATTTACTTGTGGCTCGGCGACTATGAGGCTTGCATCGCCGCCTGCGAGCGCATCGAACCGGATATTACGGACGAAGACGAGGTGATTAACTACGATTTGCTGACCGGCGCCGAATTGAACCTGATTGGCAACCGATGGTCTAAATTTGAATCTTTCAGGGAAATATTTTATAACGGCAACAGCATGGAAAGCATTTTTGAATTGCAGTTCAATGCGAATATAAAATCCAACGACAAGCTGGCTTCCCTGTATTACAACGACGCCGTCGATAAGATGGGGCAACTGGCCGCCGCCCCGCTTGGCGAGTATGATGACGGAAACCTGTTTTCGGAAAAGGATATACGCGGGCAAACCTCCTATACGCCGGCGGTGCAGGGGGGAAGTTATCAGGGATTTTCAAAAATTGTGAAATACTTTGGCTTAATCAACATTGTGGATTTGGATAACGGCAACTGGTTTTGGTCGGCGGCGCGGGATATTAAAACGAGCGCGCCCAACTGGATTTTTTACCGCGTTGCGGACGTTTACCTCATGAAAGCGGAAGCCCTCACGGAACGCAATGCCGCAGGCGATTTGGCGTTGGCGTTGGAGTTGGTGAATATCACTTATGTGCGTTCCAATCCCGACGGCGTTCCTCTGTCGAAAGAGAAATACGGCACGCAGGAGTTGATGCGGAAATTGGTTTTTGACGAACGCCAACGCGAGTTTCTTTTTGAGGGCAAGCGGTGGTTCGACATGGTGCGCATGGCGCGTAGGGAAGACCGGAAAGCCGGAAGTCCGGACGCTCACCATAGCGTATTGAGTTATATGACGCGCAAATATACACACGGCGGGGATGTAATCAGAAGTAAACTCATCCGGACGGATGTGCTTTATTTGCCGGTTTATGCCGACGAGTTGATAAATAATCCCACTTTGAAACAAAATCCGTATTATGAAATTAATAATGAGTAAACGAGTTGACAAGTAAACGCATCAACCCCCTACTTGTTTACTCGTCAACTCGTTACTATATTATGTAAAAATAATATGAACTAATTATGAACACTTACATGAAAAACAAAAATATCATAACGTTTGTGCTATTGAGCCTCACTCTTTCGTCCTGCATGGACGACGCCGTGCAGAATTTCAGAACGGCTGAGGAAGACGGAATAACCGCTTTCCTGAAAAAAGACCCCGACCGTTATTCGGAATTTCTAAAACTGATGGAGGCTGCCGGCGTCGACGCCCTGCTGGACGCACGCGGGAATTATACCTGCTTCGTGCCGGTTAACGAGGCGGTGCGCCGTTATTACGCGGAAAAAAACGCCGACCTTGACCAAATGACGGAAGAAACAATCAAAGAAATCGTATACAGCCACATTATCCGGCAGGAAAATCCGAGCGATGATCCGCTCACCACCGATTTGTTTCCAAACGGCACCATCGGTTTGCCGAACATGCTGGGTAAATTTATCCAAACCACTTACGATTCGCTCGGCAATATTTACGTGAACCAAACGGCGAAAATCCTAATTCCCGACCAAGATAAGGAAGAACCCTACAAAATATACAACGGGGTAATCCACACGATTGACGGCGTTTTGGAGCCTTCGCGCGGTCGCATATCCGGTCTGCTGGCGGAACAAGCGCGTTATTCTTTGTTCGTCGAAGCCCTGCGGGAAACAGGTTTGATTGATTCGCTGGAAGCCTATATTAATGAAAATTACGACAGAAGACGCAAAGCGGGGGAAATTCCCGATGAAATCATCTCGCTAAGTACGTTCAACAATAAAGCCGTTTATGCAAACAAAGGCGGCAGCCTGAATACGCCCGCTTCGTGGCTCATCGGGTTTACCGTTCTGATGGAAAGCGACGAGGTGTATAAACGGGCGGGCATTCAAACCTTGAACGATTTGCGGCAGTATGCCGAAACGCACGTCGTGCCGGATTTTCCGGATACTTACAATGATTTGACCGACCGGCGCAACAGCCTGAACCGCTTCATTGCCTACCATATTTTGGACAGAACGATGGACGTCAGCGATTTTATCCCCGCCTCGTGGCTGGATATTTATTACACGAAAGACGCCGCCGAACTCGGCGTGATAGTCGATTATTCCGGTACGTTGGATCCTTACGGAATAGTGGAAATACGGCGGGATGCGACCGGTGCGATATTAAACCGGCGGAGCGACGGTTCGGCTGTCCGCATCCTGACGGAATCGGGGAACGTATCCGAAAACGGGATGTTTCACGGATTGGATCGCATACTGGTTTACGACGTCGGCGTGGAATCCGACGTGCTGAACAAACGCCTGCGGATGGACGTTACTTCCCTCTTGCCGGAACTCCACACCAACCGCATCAAGGGCAACGCGCCCTACGGGAAAGGCGTGATTTTTCCGCAAGGATACCTGAAAAACATGGTGCAACTCACCGAAAATACGCAGATACAATACGGGGGCGCTATGCTGAACGAGGGATGGAACGATTTGCATTTGGACGAAATACTGATTGCCGGAAAATACGATTTGATGTTGCGCCTGCCGCCTTTGCCGGAGGCTACCTACGAAATTCGCATCGGTTACACCGCCAATCAAAAGCGGGGCGTTCTGCAAATCAGCCTTGACGGGAAGCCGCTTGGTATCCCGCTCGACATGACCAAAGAAGCAAGCGACCCGGCTATCGGCTATGTCAAACCGGGCGATGACGAGAACGACCCCTACGGTTATGAAAACGACAAAATGATGCGCAATCGGGGGTATATGAAAGCGCCGAGTACAATTTACGGCTCCTCCGACGGCAACGATGTGCTGCGGACGCTCGCGCGCGCGGTACGCCGCATACTCACCACCGCTCGCCTTGATCGCGGCGAACACTGGTTGCACTTCAAGTCGGTAGAAGATATTGATACGCGCGAGTTTATGTTTGATTATTTGGAACTTGTGCCTTCGTCCGCTTATCCCGATAGGAACGACGAAGGGGTTGAATGATGAATAATGATTAATGTTCGGATTTGGAAAAATAAGTAACTACTTTTAAAGTTCCGGCTGTTACTTAAAAAGTTTAATTCGTGCATTCGTGGCAATAAAAAATATAAAACATGAAAAAGAAAATAAAGCTTGGCTTGGCGGTGGTCGTACTCCTATTCGGAATGATTGCCTGCGTCGATACGGAACAACATTACGAAGTATCGAAAGATGTGGCGTTAAGGGGTTCTCTGTGGGAACTGATTTCCAAAGATACGGAAATGAGCAGGTTTGCCGCTTTGCTGGAACGTTATGCTTACGACCGCATCCTGCAAAGCGAACAGGCTTATACCGTTTGGGCGCCGAGTAATGAAAGTCTGCTCAACATTGACCCGGACGATTCGATAACTGCGGTGCGCATCATTACCACGCACATCGCCCGCTATTCCCATTCGGCTTCCGGCAGGGCTACCGGACGCAGGGAAATATATATGCTGAATGCCAAGAAATTGACGTTTGCATCCGTCGGCACAACCTATATTATGGGCGGCGTGGAACTGGGGAGGAGAAACATGGCGGCAAACAACGGCATCCTGCATACCGTGAGAGGACAAATCCCGTTTTTTCCCAATACTTGGCAAATGATGGAAGAACCGCGTTTCGACTCAATTCGCAACTATTTGTATGCTTTCGGCAAACGCGAATTTCTGCGGAGGGCGTCGACCCAAATCGACGTCAATGAAGAAGGTATGATTGTTTACGATTCCGTGTTTTCCGAAATGAATTCAATGTGGTATACTTACGCAAAAGGTATCGGATGGCTGAACGACGAAGACAGCGTTTATACCATGATATTGCCCGAAAACGCCGCGTGGACGGAAACTTACGGCAATTATTACAGCCTCTTCCGCCCCGACCCGTCGCTGCCAAATCCCGATTCGATACAAAGGGCGAATGTGCAGTACGCTATCGTGCAGGATTTGGTTTTTCGCGGCGAGATTATAAATCCCGACCGTTACGGGGAAGCCGATTCGATTGTTTCGACCCGCAACGCCGTCATCAGAAATCCCGCGCGTATTTTTAGCGGTATTTCGCCCGTGCAAACGAGCAACGGGTGGGTGTATCCCGCCTCCAAACTGCTGTACGATAGAACGGATTCTTATGTTAAATCCATTAAGATAGAAGCCGAAATGCCGCTTGGAAGAATGCACGACGAAACGAGGGACAAAAGCACAATTCAAACTTGGTATATCTCGGAAAATCCCAATATTTCGGGCAATTCTCTCTTGCGCGTGGCGGATCTCGGAAAAAGCGCCAGCGAAGAGCCTGCGGTTTCTTTTGAAATACCCGGCGTTTTGAATACCGAATACGATATTTATGCGGTGTTTCTGTCGCCGTCCGCTGTGAACCCGGCAAGCGTGGACACGTCCGTTACGCGGGTGAAATTTCAAATACAGCAGTGGAACCGCATCAACCGGAAGGAAGACGACGCCGGTTGGAACAAGACGCTTGCGACATTTCAAGGCTCCGGCGCAGAGTTCGTAACGCAAAAGAGGGGCATATCCGTTATGAAAGCCGGAACGTTCCTTTTTCCCTTTGCCAATATTAATGAAGAAGATAATGTGTTCCGAATTAAGGTGATCAGTGCCATCACCAGCAGGGATAAAAACAGTCGGGAAAACAGGTTTAATAAGGAAATGCGGATTGATTACCTGTTGTTGGTTCCTGCCGGGTCTAAATGAATTAGCGCAAGTTCTTTCGTCATTGCGAGGGCAAAGCCTGAAGCAATCCAGAATAAAACGTTAAAATATATATTAATTTTTCATACATAACTTACAGATGAAAAAATATAATTTCAACAATCCGGTTCGTCCGGTCGTCATTCGCGTTATGGCGGCGGTAATGACGCTCTGTGTGGGATTTCAGGTACAGGCGCGCGACGGCGATGTATCCGGCGTGGTTCGCGACGCGGTTACGGGGCGACCTTTGATGGGCGTCAGGATCGGTGTTGCCGGGAAATCCGCTTCTGCCGTTACCGATTCCGCAGGCGTTTATTCCATTCGGGCGGAATCGTTGTCCGATGTTTTGATTGTCGGCGCTCCTGATTATACCGATAGGGAAATTCCCTTGCAGGGAAGGCGGCAGGTCGATGTCCGGCTGTATGCCTCGCTCTTTTCTTCCGGTTACGGAAATATTGAATCCCTGTCGGGAATGCGCAGGAAAACGTCCAGCGCTCAGGCGGCAAGCGAAGCGGCGGGTTTTTGGTCGGCTACGCCGATGTCCGTCGATGCGAAAATACAGGACTTGCTTGGCGGCGATGTTCGCGCCGTAACGCGGACGGGCGTTGCCGGCGCGGGCGCAGCCCTTTTTATTCGCGGCTTGAACTCCCTGAACGCCTCCGCCCAGCCGTTGTTTACCGTAGACGGCGTGATATGGGACAACCAGTCCGACGGCGCGTCCATACACAAGGGGTATTTTTCCAACCCCTTAGCCAATATGAACGTAAAAGATATTGAAAGCGTTACCGTATTGAAAGATGGCAATTCCGTTTACGGCAGCAAAGCCGCCAACGGCGTGGTACTGATTAAAACGCTACGGGCGAAAGAAATGGCGACCCGCATCACCGCCAACCTGTCGTGGGGCGTCAACAAAAAACCGGATTTCCCGACAATGATGGACGCCACAGGGTACAAAACCTACGCGAGCGATCAGGTGCGGGGATATTTTCAATTTGTCCGGTTTGTCAATCCGTGGGAAGCAACGATTTTGCGCTTGTTTCCTTTCCTGAACGAAAACCCGCTTTCAACCGCTTACGCGGAATACCACAACCGCACCGACTGGACGAACGAAATCCTCCGCGACGGTTTTGTGCAGGATTATTCGGTGGGAATCAGCGGCGGCGGCGAGAAAGCCCTGTTTAACCTGTCGATGAGTTACGGAACCAATGAGGGCGTAGTCCTGAATACGGATGTGGAACGGTTCAACGTCCGCTTCAATTCGGATATCAAACTGTCGGGAAAACTGTTTTCCGCCGTAGATTTGACGGTCGGAAAAACCACGCGAAACTTGCGCGACGACGGCGTCGACAATGTTACAACGCCCGGATTTCTGGCTTTGGTAAAAGCGCCGCTGCTAACGCCTTTCGGACTGATTAAAGCCACCGGCGAACGGTCGACCTCCTTGTCGAATTATGACGAGATAGACCCGCTCAATCCGCTGTCCAACCCGCGTGCATTGACGGATTTGGCAACCGGCAGTTCCTCGCGGATGAATTTCTTAATCAGGCTAAATCCTTATTTCCGTTTTAATGGGAATTTGCTTGCCGGTTCCGTTTTTTCCTACGGCTTGAGCCGCTTGAAAGAATCGTTTTTTATCCCCCAAAAAGGAATTGCGCCGAAGCCACTGTCCTTGAGTATGGGTACGCTTGCCAACGAAGTGCGGGATTTGGCTGAACGCCAAACGTCCATTTTCAGCGATACTTACGTTAAATGGCATACGCGTGGCATTAGCCTGTGGGGCGGCTTCCGCTATATGACCGACGATTTTGAATGGGATTTGCCTTCGGGCTACAACACGGGGAACGATAATATAAAGGTATTGACTGACGGCTTGGGATTTCGGTCGGTGATTGGCGACAAACGGCAATGGAAATCCATGTCGTGGTATGCGAGCGCCGATTATGATTACCTGCAAAAATACATGCTTTCGCCGGCGATTTCTGCCGACGCTTCTTCCCGTTTCGGACAGGAAACGGCAGGCGGATTGGCGTTGGGCGGCGTTACTTGGGCGGTATTCCCGTCTGTGAGCGGGGCGTGGCTGGCGTCGTCGGAACATTTTATGCGCAACCTGCCTTGGGTCGACTTCCTGAAATTACGCGCTTCCTACGGATTGACCGGCAACGACGGGATTGACGTAAACGCCAACCGCTCCTATTTCCGCTCCATTTATTACATGGGCGGGCTTACGGGGCTGCAATTGGCTAATATTCAAAACCAATCCGTCGAATGGGAAACTTCCCGCAAAGCGGGCGTTGGCGTGGACGTTCATTTGTTCGACGAACTCCTTTTGTTTTCAGCCGACGTTTTCAGCAGCCGCACGGATAACTTGCTGACGCAAAAATCCCTGAAAGACATCACCGGTTTGTCGTATTATTGGAGCAACGGCGGCGCTTTGGAAAACAAAGGATTTGAGTTGAACCTGCGCCTCAAACCGGTAAACACCCTGTTTTTCAAATGGGAACTGGGCGGAAGCGTCGGACACTACAAAAACCGGATTACGGCTTTACCCGACGGCGATTACCTCATCGAAATATTGGGCGGAACCATCCTGACCGCCGTAGGACGTCCGGCGGGAGTATTCTACGGCTACAGGACAAATGGCGTATTTTCCACTACCGAAAAAGCAAACGACTTGAGACTGTCCAAATTGGAAACGAACGGCACGCTAACTCCTTACGGCGCGGGCGATGTGTGGTTTGACGACCCCGACGGAAACGGCGTTATTACCTCCAAATCAAGCGGCAGCGTAATTACCGCAGGTGGAGTAACGCCGCTGCAAGACGACCGCCAAGTTATCGGCGATCCCAATCCCGATTTCTACGGCGCGATTTCAAACCGCTTCCTATTAGGACGGCTGTCCATCGATGCGCTATTTACCTATTCCTACGGCAACGACGTGTATAATTACCTGCGTTCGCAATTGGAATCGGGCGCGAATTTTTATAACCAAACAACGGCAATGCTCAACCGGTGGACAACCGAAGGGCAGATAACCCGTATGCCACGCGCCGTTTACGGCGACCCGATGGGCAACAACGCATTTTCCGACCGGTGGATTGAAGACGGTTCTTACATCCGCCTAAAAACCCTGACGGTTTCGTATGAAATACCTGTCAATTCGATATTCCTGCAAGGCGTTACGGTGTGGGCTTCGGCAAACAATCTTTTTACCCACTCGAAATACTTGGGCGCAGACCCTGAATTTTCCATGAACAACGGGACGCTGTATCAGGGCATTGACGCCGGGCTGACGCCACAGGGCAGGAGTTATTTTGTCGGCGTGAAAATCAGTTTGTAATGATTAATAGTTAATGATTAATATGAAAAAGAATATAAAGACCCGTTTCGCAGCAATCCTCACAGCAGGATTACTCATCTTTGCATCCTGCGCCGACATGCTGGATACGACCGACAACGCCTACCTGAACACGGACAACAACCGCCTCAATTCGGCAAACGACTCCCTCTATTCCGTAGCCGGTATCCTGAAACTTCTGCAGCCGCTGGGCGAACGCTACATACTGCTTGGCGAACTGCGCGGCGACCTGACCGAAACAACCGAAAACGCCGATATGGACATGCAAGCCATCGCCGATTTCACCGCCACCGCAGAAAATCCCTACCTGTCGAAGCGGGAATATTACGCCGTCATCAACAACTGCAATTACTTCTTGCGGCGCGTGGACACAACGATTATTTCTTCCGGGCGCAAAGTGATGCTTGGCGAATATGCCGCCGTGAAAGCCATTCGCGCGTGGACTTACCTGCAACTGGGGCTGAACTTCGGAAAAGCCGTTTGGCTAACCAAGCCGCTGTTGAACATCGACGACATGAACGGGGACTATGCAGAACTCCAATCGGAAACCCTGATAGACACTCTGATTGCCGATATAACCCCCTACCTGAACACGGATTTCCCATCCTACGGTGAAATCGGCAACTTCTCCGCCTCTTACTTGCTGATACCCGTTCCCGTTTTGCTTGCCGATCTTTTCCTCTGGCAGGGCGCTTACACGGGCAATGCGTTTGCCTATGCTCGCGCCGCCCAACTCTATTACCAATGGTTTACCGCGCAGGGAAGAACCTTTGCGCCCACCCTTTTCCGCAATACCTACGCCACGGCGGATTTTTCGTCCGTATCAACGTCGTGGCAGAACATGTATGCCGGACTCAACGCCGCCGAGCATGTCGGCGTAATCTCCTACAATCCCTCGTTTGTCGAAAACCCCACCGTTTACCAAACGGCAATATGGTGCTTTCCGTCCAATAACGAAACGTATATGATAAAGCCATCGCAGGCGGCTATTCACTTATGGCAAAACGAAACGTATGCTTTTTACCGGGAAACACAAAAGGACGTTCTTTACGTCAAAGGCGATTTGCGGGGGGCGCACGCGAATTTCCAAACGGGTTCCTATGCCTATACTCCTATCAATGATGCCGATTCCGTGCCGTATATCATCAAATACGGTTATTATATGCCGGACGGCATGGGCGCTGTCTTTTTCCCCTCGATGATTATCTACCGGACGGGCTTGCTCTGCCTGCGGTATGCCGAAGCCTTGAATGCGCTGGGCAAACCGTCGCTTGCTTTCGCCGTGTTGAAATATGGAATGAAGCCCGAAACGCTTGCCGACGCAGCCAAAGTCTCGCCTGACGAAATAAACCCGCTTCCCCCTTATTGCGATTTTACGAACGAGCGTTTTTCCGTCCCGTTCAATCGCGGGCTACATGCGCGGGGGAGCGGCGACGCTGAATACGACACGGTATATTATGCTTTCACTCCGCAAGCCCTGTCCGAAAATCGCGCTTATTATGGGTTGCCCGAAAAGTTGGAAACCCGACAGGATTCGATGGCGTTTGTGAATGTCATGATATGCAAGGAACTTGCGCTGGAAACGGCTTTTGAGGGCAACCGCTTTCACGATTTGATGCGGCTCTCGAAGCAGCACGAAAGGCTCGCCGGAAAAGGGGATTTCTTGGCTAAATGGGTTGGGAGGCGTAAGCCGGCTTTGGAAAGTCGGTTGGCGGCGGGAAACTGGATAATGATTAATGATTAATTCGGATGGCTTCACCACTTCGCGGTTCGCAATGACGTGTACGGTATTTAACCCCACTGCGTCATTGCGAAGGCGAAGCCTGAAGCAATCCAGATAAATAATAACCCATATATCAATGAACAACCTGATTAATCATTAACCACATAATCATTAAAAAAAGTGTGTGTTTAATTTGTATATTAATTTTAGAATGAATGTCTTATGAAAAGAATGTTTACTTTAGGAATTCTATTCCTGCTGTCGTGTATGACGACAACGATGTGTTTTGCTTCGAGCAAAACAGCGAACGTAGCCCCTGCGGCTGACGAATTGACGCCCCCGACATTTAGCTCGGCGGATGCGTCCAACGAAACGTGGTATTACATCCGCTTTGCCCGGCAGGCGCCGAACAATTTGGTGTGGTCGTCGGATTATTCCGCCGACGGGACGTGGGTAATTAAACAATCGGCGCAAAAAACCGCCGACAAGGAAACGCAACAATGGAAATTGGTTGGAACGGCGGAATCGTTTTACATCGTGAACCGCGCTACCGGCTTCAACGTGGCGTATGCGGCGGGAGCAGAAGCCGACGCAGCAAAAGGTCTTCGCGGCAACGATTATTTCGTGGCTGCCGACGGCGGTCCCGGCGCGCTGCTCAAATTGGTCATGTCCACCGACGAGGGCTTAGAGAACGTTACGGACGAGTATAAAACGGACGCGCGTTGGGGAATCATCAATCCCGCCCTGTCCACAACCGCCGGTTACATGAACGACCGGGCGGCGGGCGGCGGCTTCGCGTGGCGGGACATTTGCTATTACGGCTGGCTTGATCCGGGTTCCGTCATCGAATTTGTTGAAGCCGGCGGAAAGCCCATGATTGCCATTCCGGCAATTGACAAGATGGAATTGGAAGCCCTTGCGGGCGAAACCGGAACGGCAACCTATTCCGGCATAGCCGCGTTCAATTTGACGGAAGAAATTACCGCCACGATTGAGGGCGCAGACGCAGTCAACTTCGGTTTCGCCGAAGGCAACGCCCTGCCTGAGGAAGGCGGCGCGCTGGCGATTACTTTCAGCCCCAACGAAGCCAAAGTTTACCATGCCGTCCTCATACTGTCGAGCGCAGGCGCAGACCCGGTGAGCATTGATTTAACAGGCAACACTTTCACTGCTTCGCAACTCCCCGCAATCAGTTCGGAAGACAATGCCGACGAACATTGGTATTACATCCAATTCACCCGCCGTAGCGGCGATGCAAAGGTGTGGACAGCCGAAGGCGATACCGTCGCGCAATCCGTTTTAACGCCCGGCAGCGACGCGCAGCAGTGGAAAATATATGGCAACTGGAACGAATACGTATTCACAAGCAAAACGGATCTTGAACTCTCGTACGACGGCGCAACCGACAGCTATTCGGCAGTCGCAGCCTCCGGCGGGGACTATCTCGGTTTTGTCCGCTTCAACGGCACGTCCGACTGGCAGGTGCAAAACATGGATAAGCCATATATCAACAAGGATACCGGCAACGACGTTCCCGAAAGGAAATACATCAACGATGCGGGCGGAGCGGGCAAATACCTTGCCGCCTATAACCTCAACGACGCGGGCAACCGATTGAGTTTCATTCCGGTTGCGGATACCCGACTCTTTGCCGGTCCCGACAGCATCGGGTTCGGGAACGCCCCGATAGCGTATCCCGTTACAAGAAAATATCCGATTGTGAAGCTGAACTTGACCGCCGACGCAAACGTGAGTTTAACCGGCGACAACGCTTTTTCAGCCGCTAAAACCGCCAACGGCGATTCGCTGCTCATCACTTTCGCCCCGACGGAAGAAAAGGAATACGCCGCGCAGGTGAACATCGCAGCCGGACAACTCGCCCACGCGATTAAATTGACCGGCGCAGGGCTGCATCTGCCCTTCAAGGTGAGCGCAGGCGATGAGGAATACTGGTATCAATTGCAGTTCATACGCCAGAACGAAAACGCTTTCCAGGACAACGGCATCGGCGAAAAGATTACGCAAACGGCTTTGCAAACAGGCGATAAAGACAACCAACTGTGGAAAATCACCGGCACGTGGGATCGGTATAAAATCGTAGCCAAAAGCGGAAACGAATTCAAACACGACGCTGACCTTTCGCGCTATATCGCAGCAGCGGCGGGAAGCGGCGACCTGTTCGCTTTCAGACCGAACGACGCGGGCGAACCGCAATTCTACAATATGACGCTTACCTCCGGCAGCCGCTATATCTGCGACGCTGAAAACAAAGGCGAAGAGATACTGAATTACAGCAACAACGACGGCGGAAACCGCTTGAACTTCCTGCTGTATTTCTCAAACATCAGCGCAAGCGATATTGCCTTCAAAGAAGTGATGGCGGGACACACCGCAAGCCGGGAACTGAAAGTGTTCGGCACCCTCCTCAACGCGCCGATTAGCTATTCGCTCACGAGCGACGGCGACGCTTTTGCGGTTACCGCAGGCGATTTAACTGCGGACGGCGGTATATTAACGATTACCTTCTCCCCGTCGGAAGCCCGCGATTACAGCGCCAGCCTGACATTCTCATCCGAAGGCGTAGAAGATAAGGTCGCAACGCTCACCGGAACGGCTGATTTCACGCTGCCGGTAACCATCAGCACGGATGACAGCGAAGCGTGGTATTACATTCAATTTGCGCGCCAAGCGGCGGACAACAAGGTGTGGACGGCAGGCGATTACCTCGCGCCGGTGAAACAAGCTGCGAAAGAACCCACAAGCTACGCCCAGCAATGGAAAGTGGTTGGCGAGTGGGACGCTTACGGCATCGTTAACCGCGCAACCGGCGGCATTCTCTATTTCGACGACGCAACCGTCGGCGAGGAAAGCCCCGAACAACCGCTAACGCTGATAGAAGAAGAAGCCGATGTGTTCGCTTTCAAACGCGCAAACACCGACGACGAATGGCAACTCCAAATCGTCGGTAAACACAACGACGAAGCGGAAGACGAAGATTACTTGAACGATTATCGCGGCACGGATCTTTGCCTCTACATCGCAGACGACGGCGGCAATACGTTGCTTTTCACGCCTGTCGACGCAACGGGCATTTCCGTCGTTGACGCGGGCGACCGAGTAGTGGGCGTAAAATACTACACCCTGCTCGGCAAGCGAATCGCACGCCCCGCCACGACCGGCGTTTACATTGAACGGAGCCTGCACGCTTCCGGGAAAGTAACGGCAATCAAACGTTTATTTGTAATACAATAAAATTGTACGCGATGGCGCGAAGGCGCGGGCTTCACGCTCGCCCTTACATGCCGACAAGGACAATTGGGGATAGAGCGGGCGTGAAGCCCGCCTCTACCGCCCCGATATTAGAAGCCTTAGCGTATATATCAAACAATTGTATTATTTTTGCAGTTGTAGAGGCTTTAAGGTTGAGAGGTTTAATTTCTAAAGATAAAAGATATGAATAATGTATTAACATACAAAGGTTTTATTGGGGTTGTTCGATTTGCTTCCGACGATCATGTGTTTTACGGAAAAGTAGAAAGTATCGACGATCTCATCACTTTTGAGGGGGAAACCTTTCAGGAACTGGAAAAGGCTTTTCAATATGTTATCGACGAGCATATGAAGGATTGTGAAAGAGAGCATATGCCGTTTGGAACAGGCAAGCGCAAAGCCCCCAACAATAAAATTGTACGCGATGACGTGGTTGCTATTCCCATTGGAACGGGTGTCGCACCAACAAACGCGCGCCTTAGCGCCTTAGCGTACAATTATAATCATTAAAATTAAGGTTCAAGATAACTTTAACGGCTTATTTCTAAAATTTTGAAATTCTAAAAATTCCGGATATTGTTTTAAAAACGCAATATTTATTTCTTTAGGTTTTTGTTTTAGACCGGCTTTCTTCAAATAAGTCCTTGCCCAGCTAACTCTACTCACAAATACAAAAGTTCGCCCGCTTGGCAATAATTCTCTTTTTTCTTCTTCCGTAACATTGTATTTTTTCGCTAAAATATCAACCGCATCATTATATATTGTTTCCATTTAAATAAATTTTTAATAATCCCGCCAAAACCGGCGGGATTGGTTAATGTTAATCTTCTTTTTCAGAAGATTTTTTTTGTCCGTTATCCAAAGGATAATTATCGCGATGAGTGCGATTGCTGCAATTGTTAAATTAATACTTGATAGTGTCATAATTTTCTTTTTGTTTTAAAAATTTTTTTGCTAAAATAAATAGTATTATTATTGCTATTGATGTGGTAATCTATTAAGCAATAGTCTTTTTCTGTCTTTTACCAAGTCCAGTAAAGGAAACATTAATGTTTGAAAATCAGGTATCATATTATTTTAATGATTTAGTTCCGGCAAATGTATGATTTTTCTTTGAACTGTTCCACACAAACGTTCTCTGTATTTCGGGAATATCTATTTCTCTGGTATTAACCCAAACCGTTTCTATAAATATATATTTCTGGATTGCTTCACCGTTGCGCGATTTGCAATGACGTGTGCGGGTTCACCCACAACGACAGAATATCAACTCAAATCAAATAATAAAACGAGTTAACAAGAGAGTAAAAAACCTCCCGTTAACTCGTTTACTTGTCAACTCGCTAACTATTCCACCGAAATATCCTTATTGACATTTTTTGACCCAACCAAAGAATAATAAAGCAAATAAGCCAATCCGGCGACAATGATCCAGTAACTTGCCAAATACCCGCCGCCGCCCGTCAAATCAACAATACCGTTTTGCAACAGAGGAAGGATTCCACCGCCGCAAACAAGCACCATAAATATACCGGAAGCCTTTTCGGTGTATTTGCCCAAACCTTCTACCGCGAGGTTGAAAATACCGCCCCACATCACAGACGTACACAATCCGATCAACACGAGGAGTGCCGCATTCACAGGTACTTTTTCCAAACCGAACAATCCGCTTGAATCGTTTTTGAAAACGGGTAAATCCACAAGCACATTCGTCGGTGCAAACATGGCAACCAACGTAAGCGCCAAACCGGCTACGGAGGCTACGCTCAGCATGGATTTCGCTGATACTTTGCTGCCGATAACCGCGCCGACAAGCCTGCCCACCAGCATCAAAAACCAGTAGGTTGCCGCAACCGAACCGGCAATCGCTTCCGCATTCCCGTTGCCGCTCAATCGCAACACGTCCAAATCAGGGTTTTGCAACCATTTGTTCAAAACATTGGGGATACCGACCTCAACGCCCACATACACAAAAATACCGATAGCGCCTAAAACGAAGTGGCGAAACGATAACGGGCTGTATTGAGAGGACGCATCCGAAACCTGCTGCTGTTCCTTTTTTTCAGGAATATGCGACAATAGAATCACAACGAAAGCAAATGCAAAAACGGCTAAAGCGCCGAACATCAGCGGGAAAACATTGCTGATTTGAGCATTCTTAATGCCTTCGGGAATTAAAATACCGGTTAATATAATCACCAGCGTACCGCAAAGGGAATTGAAAGTGCCGCCAATTTGAATCAACTGGTTTCCCTTGTTACCGCCGCCGCCGAGCGTGTTAAGCATGGGATTGACGACCGTGTTGAGCAAGCACATGGAAAAACCCGCTACGAAAGCGCCCAACAGATAAACGCCGAAACTGCCCAACGTCCCGGAAAGGGTCTGGATGCCTACGCCGACAAAACCGACCGCAATAGCGATAAGCGCCGTTTTCTTGTAACCAAGTTTTTGCAGCAAATTGCCGGCGGGATAACCCATAACCGCGTATGCAATGAAGTTTGCAAACACGCCGAGCGTTCCCATCCAGTTTGCCACGCCGAACTGGAATTTTAAAATATCACCCATCGGTGAAGCTAAATTCGTCACAAATGAGATCATCCCGAAAAGGAAAATCATCACGATGATTGCAACAATGTTGCCTTGCTGTTTTTGTGTCATAATTGTACTTTTTTATTTAATGTTTATAAAATATATTGTGATTATCACTTTGCTACGGAGAATTTGAATACCGTTCGGCGGTCAGTCTGTAAATAACTGTTGCAGTCAGGTTTCCGGAAAAACCTTCTTCGCCGTCTTTGGAAAGATAAGAGAGTTTCAGCGTTTTTTCATCCGTTTGTTCGGCATCCCAAACTACGGCATTGAAACTTTTGATTCCGCCATGCAAATTGTTTGGTACCGTTGTTTGTCGCCAGGCGGTATTCTTTCCCGTTCAACTTAAACCGACTGCCGGCAATTCGTCCCGCCGTGCATCCGCAAATAGCGCCGAAATTAATCGCCGACACTTCCATTCCCGTGTTGTTTTTCAGGATGAACAGATTAACTTCTTTTCCGGCTACTTGTTTCCTAAAATTTTCAACGTTCAAGTTTCCTGAAGTGATTGTATTTTTCATTCGTGTATATTTTATGGTAATCGCGGGGCAAAGATAGGTTTTAATTCTTGAAAATCCTAAACCGATTTTTGTTGATGATTAATTTCGCTGTTATTACAGGCGAAGCGAAGAAGCGCAATCTCCTGCAAACCACAGCGCAATCTGGATTGCTTCAGGCTTCGCCTTCGCAATGACGCGGTGAGTTTAATACTGTACACGTCATTGCGAAGCGGTGAAGCAATCCAGAAAAAATAATAAGAACTAATTATGAACGTTTACTTATTTATCTTTAATTATACTGCAAAAATGTAACCCTCCACCCAAATCGGCTACAAAAATGTAGTATTTATTCCCTGTGAGAGATGACCATAATTATTTTTATATCAATAAAATAAATAAATTGGCACAGTATTTGCAGTTACTACAAAACACATTCAAACAACATAAAATAAATACAATAGTGAATAGAAAAAAATTTGTACTCGGTTTAGCAGTTTTATGTACTGCAACAGGTTGGGCGGTTGCCCAAAAAGTAAATATTGACGCCGAATTCCGTCCGCGTGGCGAATATCGGCAAGGCTACAAAAAACCGTTGGCAGACAGCCTCAAAGCGGCTTTAGTTACACAACAACGTACACGGATTGGGTTTAACTTCGAGAATAGTTACCTCAAAGCCCGCGTGTCGTTGCAGGCTTCGAGCGTTTTTGGCGAAAATACGGTGAAAGAAGCCACCGTGGCGGGCATAAACGAAGCGTGGGCAGATTTGCTTTTGCTGCCCGGATTCAGCGCGAAAATCGGTCGGCAGGGCGTGCAGTATGAAGACGGACGCATTTTCAGTATGGCAAACTGGAGCAACACGGGAAATTTCCACGATTTGGCGATGTTGAAATACAATTCAACGCTTTTCAGTGGCGATCTGGGTCTGGCTTACGGCAACAAATCGGCTGTCAGTCAGGAAAGTGCATATCTTTCAAATCCTGATATGTACCAGACTATGGCTTTCCTGCATTTGGAAAAAAGTTTTTCCGGCGGACTGAAAGCCACCCTCTTGGGCGTTGACGAAGGTTTCCAGAAAGGCACGGACAACGCAGGTATTCAAAAACGCAATTATCGCTACACCACCGGCGGTACGCTGGCTTTGAACAACGATTCGGTTCCGGTGAATTTCCTGCTGTCGGGTTATTACCAGTTCGGCAAGGGAGTGATGCCGGGCAAAACGGAGTTCAATGATTTGGAGGCGTATTTCCTCTCGCTAAAAGTTAGTTATACGATTTCCAAACCATTCGCTTTGACGGCGGGAATTGATTATTTTTCGGGAACGGTTACCGACAATATCGCCGGCAAAAAAGTAAATACTTTCAACCGTTTCAGTTTTTCGGGCAATCACACTTTCAACGGTTACATGGACTATTGGTCGGCTTTGCCCGACGGCGGTTTGCTCAACCCCTATGGCGGCGCAAATTGGAATATTTCTAAAAAACTGTCGTTCAGCGCAATATATTATGCATTTTTCTTGGCGGAAGACATGACTGTGAATGGTAGCGCCGTAGATGGAAACATCGGTTCGGAAGTGGATTTGACCCTCAAATACAAACTGAATCCCGAAACTGCTGTTGAGTTCGGCTGGTCGGGCTATTTTACCACCCAAGGTTACGATCAACTAAAGAAACTCGCTGGGACAAACATGCTGTTCCCGCAATATGCTTACCTGATGTTTACCGTTAAACCGAAATTATTTACTCAAAAATAATCTCTAAAATTTTACAAAAATGAAAAGAACAATCCTATTTTTTGCCGCATTCATACTTGCCGTGTCGGTATCGGCGCAAGTCATAAAAGTGGCTGCTGCGGCTAACCTGCGCAACGTGTTGGAAGAAATTAAAATCGAATATCTCAAAGAAAATGCTTCCGATAAGGTCAATGTCACTTTCGGATCGTCGGGCAACTTGGTGCAGCAGATTTTGAACGGCGCCGACTTCGATTTTTTCATGGCTGCCGACAACGAATTTCCGGTGAAACTGAAAGAAAAAGGGGCTACCACAGGCGAAATACGCACCTACGCTTTCGGCAAATTGGTAATGTGGAGCGGAACGCTCAATGTATCGCAAGGGGATTCGCTGCTCCTGACGCCGGCGGTGAAAAAAATAGCCGTCGCCAAACCCGAAACGGCTCCCTACGGAAATCGAACGGTGGAATTTTTGAAGCGGAAAAGACTGTTTAGCAAACTGGAAGCGAAAATCGTCTATGCCGACAATATTTCGCAGGCGGCACAGTTTGCCTATTCGGGCAATGCGGAAATCGGTTTCACGGCAATGTCGCTCGTGCTGACTCCCGAAATGCTGGCGGCAGGCAAATATTACATCGTGCCTGAAACCGACTACACGCCCATTGAACAGGCATGCGTGCTGCTGAAAACTTACAAACACAACCCGAAAGCCGCTAAATTTATGAAATTTGTCCTCAACCCGAAATTGAAACCTGTTTGGGAAAAATGGGGATACAAGGCGGGTTAGAATATGTTCGGCGAAACCCTTCTGCTCACTGCCAAATTAGCTTTTTGGACAACCGTAATATTGCTACTCATCGGCTTGCCCGTCGCCTGTTTTTTGGCTTATTGCCGGTTCAAAATCAAGGCGTTTGTCGAGGCGTTGATAAGTATGCCGATGGTGTTGCCGCCAACGGTTATCGGCTATTATATTTTGGTGGCTTACAGTCCGCAACGCGCTTTCGGCGGCTGGCTTGAGCGTGTGTTTGACGTACGGCTGGCATTCAGTTTCGAGGGCGTGCTGACGGCGAGTATTATTTTTGGGCTGCCGTTTATGATACAACCCCTGCAAAACGGCTTGCTGCAATTGCCCGACAGCCTGCGCGAAGCGTCGTACACGCTTGGGAAATCGAAAACCGCCACCTTTTTCAGGGTCTTATTGCCCAACATCAAACCTTCGGTGGTAACCGCCGTGGCGCTCACATTTGCCCACAGTATCGGCGAATTCGGCATTGTGCTTATGGTTGGCGGCAACATGCCGGGCGAAACCCGCGTGGCGTCCATCGCCATTTACGACGAAGTGCAGGCGCTAAACTACGACACCGCAAACCAATACGCTTTAACGCTCTTCCTCGTGTCGCTGGCAATTTTAACGGTGATTTACAGTGTGAAGCAAAAACCGCTCTTGTGATGTTAACAATTGACATTCAACGAAAAATGCTTACCGCCGACGGCGAAAAAACTTTGCGCCTCAATGTGGAAATTCTCGACCGGCAACTCGTGTGCCTGTTCGGAAAATCCGGCGCAGGCAAAACCACCGCGCTGCGAATGCTCGCCGGACTTACCAAACCCGACGCGGGCATCATCCGTTTCGACGATAAACTGTGGTTCAGTTCGGCGCAAAAAATCAATGTCTGTCCGCAAGCCCGCGATGTCGGCTACATGTTTCAGGATTATGCCCTGTTTCCCAATATGACTGTTGAGCAAAATATCCGCTACGGACAACTTATTCAAAATCAAAGTGAAGTGGAAAACCTACTGACGCTTTTCGACCTCGTCCAATTGCGCCGACAAAAGCCCCTGCGCCTTTCCGGCGGACAAAAGCAACGGTGCGCCCTTGCCCGCGCCCTCGCACGCAAACCCAAACTGCTGCTGCTCGACGAACCGCTCTCGTCGCTCGACGAGGAAATGCGCTTCGCCCTGCAGGACGAAATCCTGAAAGCGCACCGGCATCTTGGCGTAACTACCCTCATGATTAGCCACGACCGCACGGAAATTGACCGCATGGCAGATTTTGTAATATCTATTGTAAAAGGAGAATGTGAGGTAGCAGCGTTCACCGGGCGGGTTTCGTAAGGTGTGCGTCGAACTTCGTTTCAAATTGTCGCTCGAACCGGTAAAAAACAAAAGCAACTTAAAATCACTCTTTTAAGTTGCTTTTTTAACGATGGGTGGAAGATGGGGCTCGAACCCACGACCCTCAGAACCACAACCTGATGCTCTAACCAACTGAGCTACGACCACCATATTGCTTTTGCGGCGCAAAGATACGGCATTGTTTTTAATCTGCAAAAAATCTGCGATCAAAATTATATCGTATTCTTTTGAATTTGCATCATCACTCCAACGCCGCCAACGCCTCCCCAACTCTCCTCATAGCCTCCCGCAACTTCTCTTCGGAAGCAGCATAAGAAAACCGAATGCAACCGGGCGCACCGAAAGCCGTGCCACCCACAGCCGCCACATGCCCCTCTTCCAAAAGATACATAGCCAGTTCCGCCGCATCGGCAATCGTTTTGCCGCGAAACGATTTGCCCGTATAATAACTGCAATCGGGGAAAAGATAAAACGCGCCCTGCGGACGGCGGACTTTCAAACCCGGAATATCCGAAACCAGCCCAATAATCAAATCGCGACGCCGTTCAAACGCCCTGCGCATGGTTTCGATGCAATCCTGCGGTCCGAGATAAGCCGCCTCAGCCGCTTTTTGGGCAATGTTGCTCGGACTTGAAGTATATTGCCCCTGCAATTTGCCGCAAGCATCGGCAATCCATTTAGGAGCAGCCATCCAGCCCAAACGCCATCCCGTCATCGCATACGCTTTGGAAACGCCGTTGATGATGACCGTCCGCTCGCGAACCTCGTCGAATTGCGCGATACTTTCGTGTTGTCCCACATAATTAATGTGTTCGTAAACCTCGTCGGAGAGAACGATTATATTGGGATGGCGCGACAAAACATCCGCCAAACCCCGCAGTTCCTCTTTGGAATAAACGCTCCCGGTGGGATTGGAGGGCGAACAGAGTATAAACGCTTTTGTACGCGGCGTAATCGCGGCTTCCAACTGCGCCGGTGTAATCTTAAAATCCCGTTCGATATCCGCCGGAACAATCACGTTGCGACCTTCCGCCAATTTCACCATTTCCACATAACTAACCCAATAAGGCGCGGGAACGATGACCTCATCGCCCGGATTAATCACGGCAAGCAACGCATTGCAAACAGCCTGCTTGGCGCCGTTGGAACAAACAATCCGGTCGGGCGTATAATCCAGCCGGTTTTCCCGTTTCAACTTATCTACAATCGCATTCCTCAGCGACAGAAATCCCGCCGCAGGGGCATAGAACGAGAAATTATCGTCGATGGCTTTCCCTGCAGCCTTTTTAATAAAATCGGGCGTAAAAAAATCGGGTTCGCCCACGCTTAAATTAATCACATCAATTCCCTGCGCTTTCAACTCGTTGCTTTTCTGCGACATGGCAAGCGTTTCGGAGGGGGATAAAGCCGTCAGGCGCTCGGATACTTGTTTCATATATTTATTATTTTTGTTTTCAGGGAGCAAAAATAATAATAAAAATTGATAGATTGCTTGCAGATTGACGGCGATTTTATTTTCTACCGGCATCCTGCCCCTGACGGACGGCAACCCGCTCGGCTTTAGCCAACAACTTAGCCGTAAATTCATAATTTTTCAAACCCCAACCGGGAACCGCCAATAACTCTGCAGGCGATTGAGAAACAAAGCGTTCAATGTAAAAATCCGGATTCAGGCGTTTCAGGAAATCAATGCAAAGGTTGATGTATTCGTCCGGTTCATACCGATGGAACAACTCCGGCGTTTCTTTCAGTTGCTCGACCATGCGGGTATGCTTAATCAGTTGCAGTTGGTGCAGTTTGAGCGAAGTGAGCGGTAAAGAAGAAATTTTGTCGGCATGGGCAAGTATCATTTCGCGGGTTTCGCCGGGAAGTCCGAGAATGAGATGCGCTCCGCAAAAAATGCCCCGTTCATGCGTTCTTTGAATGGTTTCGACGGCGTCTTCGTAAGTATGTCCGCGATTGATAAATTTCAACGTGTCGTTATTTGTCGATTCGATGCCGTATTCCACCAATATAAAATGTTTTTTGCCGATTTTTTGCAGTTCGCCAAGCAGTTCGTCGGGCATACAATCGGGGCGGGTAGCGATAATTAGTCCCGCCACGTTGGGATAATTCAAGGCTTCATGGTACTTGGAGAGGAGATTTTCCGGACGGTCGTAAGTATTTGTATAAGCTTGGAAATAAGCGATATATTTCATGCGAGGATATTTGTGCGAAAAGAAACGGATGCCCTCTTCCAGTTGCCTGCCGACCGATTTTCCGTTTACGGCAGATTGCGGGCTGAAAGTCTGATTGTTGCAATAGGTGCAACCGCCCCAGCCTTTGGTTCCGTCGCGGTTTGGACAGGTAAAACCTGCGTTAACGGATATTTTCTGAACTTTGAAAGGGAAAACCGTTCGTAGGAAATCGCCAAAATCACGAAAAGGTTTGTTGTTTTTTTCTGCCATGAAGTAAATTTTCGCGGTTTTCGCCATTACGGCAACAGACAAAGCCCTGTCATTGCGGGCAAAGCAAAGCGGAGACCCGCAATCCCCCGCAAATCGCAGTGCATTTTTCAGGAGATCCCGTGTTAAGCGCGGAATAACGGGAATAGTAATCGGCGTAGCGAGGTTAAAACACCGCCTCCGCGCTAAAGCAACCCCCCAATCACCCTCTCCATCTCATCATTACCCGGATATCCGGTATACCGTTGCACTTGCGACCCGTTTTTGTCATAAATCATATAGGTGGGAACGCCTTCTATTTTGAATGATTTACCCCAATATTGCCACTGGCTGTCGCTCACGCGGTAATGTTCGCCATGAATATCGGGAATCATCCTGTTCCAGACGGCTAAAGGGGATGTTTCGCCGGTAAGATATACAAACACAATGTTTTTGCCTTGCCAATTTTCTTTCAACGGAGCCATTGATTTAAGCGCCTGTTGACAGGGAGCGCACCAGGTTGCCCAAAAATCGACCAACACGACTTTGCCCCTGTAACGTTTGAGGATTGCGTCGAAAACCTTATCTTGCGCAACTGCCGGAACCGGTTGAATTAACGATTTATTGCTTTCCGTCAACGATTTGATTTTATCATTTTCCGCCAGCAATGTTTCAGCATATGCGGGATTATCGACAAAAGCGGCTTTTATTTCCTCCTTATCGGCTTCGGTGTAGAACTTCGTCGCCTGAATTCGGTCGCTGTAAAGGGACGCCAAAATATGGTTGTAAAACAGGGCTGCATCGGGCGGCACAATTTTCGCTCGTTCCCTGAACGCGGCAAACTGTTCTTTCACCGGCTTGCTTTTCATTGCTTCAGGCAGATACAAATGTTTCGATAAATAGACAATCAGAGGAAAAACAGACGCATAAAATACCTGCTCTTCGGGTTTCTTTGCAAAAAAATCGGTGAGGATGACTTCCGGATTTTCCGGATTGGAGGCGAGAAGGGGCGCTTTGTTTACGTCCGCTGTGGAGATGAAAAAGCCGTCGCCTTCGGTGAATACATAGGCAGAATCGCCGGGTTCCTTGTCCTTTCGCAGGCGGGAAGCGTGCCGCGTTTGTTTGACCAAATCGACATAGTATTTCACTTCCTGCCCCGGCGTCAGGAAAATGCGCCCAAAAGAGGAATTGTAAATGCCGGGATAACCGACGGGCGCTTCGAGGCTGAACGAACCGTCGTCGGCAACCGTTGCCGTAACGGTTTGTATTTCACCCGAAAAATCGGCGTAATTCACATACGCCTCTTTGTGCATCACTTTGGAATATCCGAACAATTTCCCACTGAGTTTTGCCGGTTTCGCGCTGTACTTGAAATTCGGCAAAGGCTGCGTACATGTTTTTTGCGTTAGTTTCGCGACATCCGTTTTGGCTTCCTGCGTCAGGCGAATTCCCCAAATATTGAAACAGCCGTTGGATTCGCATTCAACAAAATCAATCTTCGTAACTTCGGGTCTGAGCGGCGGGAAGTAGAGTTTGAAAGCCGTTTCGCCCGCTTCGGGCATAAACATATCTTCGCCCAATTCTATCCCTTCGGCGCCGGCAACGGTTAATTTTTCATCCGTTCCGCTTTCCCGAATAAAAGTTTCCGGTGAAATTCCTATCCATTCCTCCGGCTGATAAAACGCGCGGAGATGGAAAACCGTTGCAGAGTCCGTCATTTCTATTTTTTCGATTTCGAGCGTCGAAGTAGCCCAAACGTCAAAGACGGGCGTTTCAAGCATAGCCGGACGTTTTTCTTTGCAGGCAAATAAAAGCGGCATACACAGGGCAATTGCGGCGACGTTAAAAAAACTGCGGCGCGTTGCGCCGGGAATGGGATTTGTTTTCATGGCTTATAAAAATTTAGCATTATGTGAATTATCATGCCGCAAAGTTACAAAAAACTCCCAAAAAAAGAAGAGACTGTTTTTTCAAACAATCTCCTCTTTTTTACATAAATAAAAACATTGTGAACAATAAGACAACTTACATCATACCGCCCATTCCGCCCCCCATCGGGGGCATGGCAGGAGCGGGCGTGTCTTCTTTCTTGTCGCTGATTACACATTCGGTTGTCAGGAACATTCCGGCAATGGAGGCGGCATTTTCCAATGCGACGCGCGTTACTTTCGCCGGGTCAATAACGCCGGCTTTGTACAGGTTTTCATAAATGCCGGCGCGGGCATTGTAACCGAAATCGGCTTTGCCTTCCCGTACTTTCTGAACAACCACCGCGCCTTCTCCGCCTGCATTTCCGACAATCTGGCGAAGCGGTTCTTCAATCGCGCGTTTGACGATTTCGATACCGGTTGTTTCGTCTTCATTTTCGCCTTTCATGCCGTCCAGAGCCGAAATAGCGCGGATGTAAGCCACGCCGCCGCCGGGAACGGTTCCTTCTTCAATCGCCGCACGGGTAGCGCTCAATGCGTCGTCCACACGATCTTTCTTTTCTTTCATTTCCACTTCCGAAGGTGCGCCAACATAAAGCACCGCCACGCCACCGGCTAATTTAGCCAAACGTTCCTGCAGTTTTTCGCGGTCATAATCGGAGGTCGTCGCTTCAATCTGCGCTTTGATTTGGGAAACGCGGGTTGCAATCGCTTTTTTGTCGCCCGAACCGTTAACAATCACGGTGTTGTCTTTGCTTACGGTTACTTTTTCAGTTGTTCCCAACATGTCAATTGTAGCGCCTTCCAACTTCAATCCTTTTTCTTCGGAAATCACAATACCGCCCGTCAATACGGCAATATCTTCGAGCATTTCCTTGCGGCGGTCGCCAAATCCCGGCGCTTTCACCGCACAGATTTTCAAAGAGCCGCGCAAACGGTTCACAACCAACGTTGCCAGCGCTTCAGATTCGATGTCTTCCGCAATAATTAGTAACGGACGACCGGTTTGAACGGTTTGTTCCAAAACGGGAAGCACGTCTTTCAACACCGAAATCTTTTTATCGTAGATAAGGATATAAGGATTTTCCAAGTCGGCTTCCATTTTTTCCGTATTGGTTACGAAATAAGCGGAAATATAGCCGCGATCGAATTGCATCCCTTCCACAACATCCACGTAAGTGTCGATACTTTTAGATTCTTCGATTGTGATAACGCCTTCTTTCTTCACTTTTTGCATGGCTTCCGCAATCAAAGCGCCGATGGTTTCATCGCCGTTTGCCGAAATTTTAGCCACGTTTTCGATTTTGCCGAAATCGTCGCCAACCGCCTGAGACTGTTCTTTCAGTGAACGAACTACCGCTGCAACGCCTTTGTCGATGCCGCGTTTCAAATCCATCGGATTGGCACCGGCAGCCACATTTTTCATCCCCACGCTGATAATGGACTGAGCCAAAACCGTCGCGGTGGTTGTACCGTCGCCCGCATCGTCGTTCGTTTTAGAAGCCACCTCTTTCACAAGTTGTGCGCCCATGTTCCGGAACGGGTCTGACAGTTCAATTTCTTTGGCTACGGTTACACCGTCTTTGGTGATCTGCGGAGCGCCGAATTTTTTGTCAATAATCACATTCCGACCTTTGGGACCCAACGTCACTTTCACTGCATCTGCTAATTCGTCGACTCCTTTTTTCAGTAAGTCGCGAGCGTCAATGTTAAATTTAATTTCTTTTGCCATAATTTAAATGATTGCTAAAACGTCTGATTGACGCATAATTAAAAACTTCTCTCCATCCAATTCGATTTCGGTTCCCGCGTATTTTCCGTAGAGAACCTTATCGCCACTTTTGAGGACCATTTGTTCGTCCTTAGTTCCGTTTCCGACTGAAATAATCTCCCCTTTCAGGGGTTTTTCTTTGGCGGAGTCGGGAATAATAATTCCCCCCGCCGTTTTTTCTTCCACTTCGGCTGGTCTTACCAGCACTCTGTCTGCTAATGGTTTAACACTCATAATTATTAACTTTTTTAATTTGTAAATTATTAAACGATTAAAAATATTTTTTATTTTATTGTTATGCCAAATTTATGCCAAACACAAAAATATGACAAATTGGCAAGAAAAGAAAAAGCGGGAGGGATTTTTTTAACACATTACGACATGATTAAGACACAAAGGCAGATTTTAAATTGTTGCGAGGCTAAATGATTGCAGCCGTCTTTGCTTCGCGGTTCGCTGGCGACAACTACGATAATTTAAAATGCCCCCTAAATCACACAACAAAAGAGCAATAAAGAAAAATATATTACCTTTGCCGGAAAACAAAGAAAAAGTGAATCGGGAAAAATTTTCATGGAGAAAAAGGCTGATGAGTTTCAGGCACGCTTTCAACGGATTAAAAATATTGGTTGAAGAAGAGCATAATGCACGGATTCACGTTTTTGTAACGGTATGCGTACTGATTGCGGGACGGCTTTTCGGCATCTCCCGCAACGAATGGATTGCCCTGATTTTATGCGTCGGAATGGTGATCGCGTTGGAAATGATAAATTCCGCCGTTGAGCATATGGCGGATTTCGTTTCGCCGGAAAAACATCCGCGCATCAAGAAGATTAAGGATTTGGCGGCGGGAGCGGTGCTGGTGGGCGCTGTGGTTGCCGCAACGGTCGGGATAATCGTGTTTTTTCCTAAAATCGTGCGGTGATTAAGCCAGTCGAAATCAGCCCCATCGTGATTGAATTATAAAATCAAAATACTACTTTTGTACCGAAAAAATTATATTAACATGAATTTTCAATTAACAATCGTAAAAGCAGGCGGGAAAATTATCGAAGAACCGGATTTGTTGAATGCCGTTTTAAAAGATTTTTCCAGAATAGCAGGTTATAAAATCTTGGTACACGGCGGCGGACGCATGGCTACCGAATTAGCCGGAAAATTAGGCGTAGAAAGTAAAATGGCTGATGGACGCCGGATTACCGACCGGGAAACCCTGAAAATCGTAACAATGGTTTACGCCGGTTGGGTGAATAAAAATATCGTTGCCCGACTGCAAGCCGAAAGCGTAGACGCGGTGGGATTAACCGGCGCGGATATGAACCTGATTACTTCCATGAAAAGACCTGTAAAGGACATTGATTACGGTTTTGTCGGCGACGTTAAATCCGTCAATTCCAAAGTATTATCCGATATGCTTTCCAGTGGATTTGTGCCGGTTTTGGCGCCTCTAACCCACGACGGCAACGGCAATTTGCTGAATACCAACGCCGATTCCATTGCCGCCGAAACCGCCGCCGCGCTCGCATACGATTTCAATGTCCGCCTGATTTTTTGTTCCGACAAAAACGGCGTTTTAATGGATGAAAATGACGAAAAAAGCGTTATCCCAACGCTTGACGGCGAACTTTATCAACAATACCGGGCGAAAGGAATTATCAAAGACGGAATGATTCCGAAATTAGACGGCGCTTTCCGCGCCGGCGCAGCCGGTGTGCGGGAAATAGTCATCACATCCGCTGCCGGATTGAGCGCCGGGGGCGGAACTTATATCCGATGAAACAAACGTTTGAAATGGCGGCGAAGACCCTCTACGGTCTTGAAGAAATCCTTGCGGAAGAACTAACCGGACTGGGCGCCGACGGCATACAAATCGGGCGGCGGGTCGTAACGTTTGAAGGCGATAAAGAGCTGATGTACAAAGCGAATTTTTGTTGCCGCACGGCGCTCAGGATATTGAAACCCATTATCCGCTTCAGGGCGAACAATCCCGACGAAGTTTACGGGAAAATTAAGAAAATGAACTGGTCTGAACATCTGCCTGCCGGTAAAACCTTTGCCATTGACGCGGTCGTTTATTCTGAAACTTTTACCCATTCCAAGTTTGTGTCTTACCGCGTCAAAGACGCCATCGTCGATTATTTCACGGAAAAAAGCCTTCAACGCCCGTCAATACGGGTGAATAATCCCGATATACAGTTGCATTTGCATATTTCGCACAACGAATGTACGCTTTCTTTCGACAGTTCGGGCGAATCGTTGCACAAAAGGGGCTATCGCACCGAAGATGTTGAAGCGCCTTTGAATGAAGTGCTGGCGGCGGGAATGATACTGAAAACCGGCTGGCGGGGCGGTAGTCATTTTGTCGACCCGATGTGTGGTTCGGGTACGTTGCCGATTGAAGCCGCTTTGATTGCTATGAACATTGCGCCCGGCATTTTCCGAAACAAGTATGCTTTTGAAAAATGGGAGGATTTCGACGCCGGATTATTTGAAAAAATCAGTACCGACGACAGCCGCGAAAGGAAATTTAACTACAAATGTTTTGGTTCGGATATTTCCCGGCAAGCGATAGCCGCCGCAATGAAAAACGTGAAGAATGCAGGACTTTCCCAATACATTGAATTCAAAGTTTTACCGTTTCAGGAAATGCGGGAAAATCCCGGCAAAGGCATCCTGATTACCAATCCTCCCTACGGCGAACGCTTGCGTCCCGCCGATTTGATGAACCTTTACGCGATGATTGGCGAACGCCTGAAACATGTTTTTTCCGGTTATGAAGCGTGGATTATTTCCTCCGGCAAGGAGTGTTTCGACAAAATAGGACTGAAACCCGCTTCCGTAATGAAGTTAATCAATGGCGCGCTGAATTGCGAATATCGGCAGTATATTTTGTTTTCCGGCAAACGGAAAGACCGGATGGGCGCGACAACTTCAACGCAATCCATTGAAAATCAACTATCGCTTTCGCAACAAGGAAAAAATTTTAATCAACGCTCTCATTAAAAATATCTTGTTAAAATACTTTGCCAGAAATATTTTTAATTTAATATTGGTTGTTTTTCTTATCAGTTGAACAGGGATGGCGTAAATCGGGAACACTTTTTGTATTTTTTCCAGCGAAAGATTTAACATATTCAAAATATAAGCCTTTTTTTCTTC
Organism: Dysgonamonadaceae bacterium; assembly: GCA_031260045.1. GTDB lineage: Bacteria > Bacteroidota > Bacteroidia > Bacteroidales > Azobacteroidaceae > Azobacteroides. The sequence goes on from JAIRKO010000003.1 coordinate 43,257, forward strand.
TAATGAAATCATCCGGCTTTTATACACACAGGTTGTAAAGTATATTACGGAGGCTAAAATTCTTCTTATCATAGTCGGATAAAAAACCGCTTCGCTGAAATTCTGGGAGTAATTTATTTCCGCAATGATTATTTCTTCAAATGTTTTCGCCGCTCTTGGAGGCGTAATGGTGTTATATACCGTGCCGGTACCTCCCGTTTTGTAATAATAGTAAGTAATATTTGAGAGTAATCTACACGATTGCGCCTTTAAAATAACCTGATAGGTGAAAAATATATCTTCGGCAAGATGGTGGGGAATACAGGCTATATTGTTGTTTTTCAGAAAATCAAGGTTATATAATTTATTCCATGTAAAAACAGCCACTAAAGGGTATCTTCTTTTGAAATATTCTTTGGCTACCCCAAGATTTGCTTTTGGTATCAGCATGTCGGGATATACGGGATATGTTTGAGATGTAAAATACTTATTGTATTGTCCGTCTATTACAGCATCTTTGTGCGATGCCGCCACGAAATCAACCGGCGTTTCCTGCATTTTTTCGTATAAAATACTTATGCAATCCGGTGTTATTTCATCGTCGCTGTCCATGAAAAAGATGTATTTCCCAGCGGCATGCGCTATTGCGGTATTTCTTGTTGCGCCGGTTCCGATATTTCTTTCATGTTCAATAATTTTCACGTCTTTTCCACGTGGGTGATGTGCAATAATATCGTTGACAATTACCATTGAATTGTCGGTTCCTCTATCGTCAACAACAATAAACTCAATGTTTTCGTACGTCTGGTTTAATGCCGATAATAAAGCGCATTCGATGTATTTTTCTACATTATATACCGGCATTGCAAGTGTTATTTTATAATTATACATATTATTTCTGTCCAACAAACACGTAATTTAAAGTATATAATTCGTCTTTTTTCTTATCATCTAACCATGGGAATACGATATTACAGAAGAAGATAAAACATCCGCGAATTTTTTTGATAAAGAAATTTTTTCTTTGTCCGGTTAGAAAACAATGAATAATTAATTGCCCCAATGCGGCAAACTTTCCGCCATTAACTTTTTCTTCTTTTACGGTAAAACCCGCATTTTCCAATAATTGCTCGAATCCGTATTTGGTAAAACGATAGAAATCATAAGGCGCTTCGTGAATTCTCCATACAAAATTGCTGCTTACAATGAAATAGCCGCCTTTTTTTAGTAATCTGTATGCTTCTTCAAACACTTTGGAATGGTCAAATACATGCTCTATCACTTGCGTACATATAACCACATCGTATTTATCCGATTGTTCGGGAATATTGGTGGCTTCACAAATAATATCCGCTTTTTGTTCGGACGATTGGACTACATCGCAACCTTGATAGTCGCCGGTTTTAGTCAAATTGCGTATGTACTTCTCAAAGGGTTTATTACCGCAACCGATGTCAAAAACATTGTCATGTTCCTTTATATAAGCGTCAAAAACGTGTTTTAAATCCTTAAAATAATAGTGATAAATAATGTACCCGCAATTCAAGCGTGTCGGCATTTCAAATCCCGACAGTCGTTGAAGATTAATTTCTCGTTTCATATCTTTACTTAATTTTGTAAATTTAAAGATTATACGGAGACAAAGGTAGTGAAAATATTTAAATTATGATTATGCCGAATTAGGCGGGGCGTTTCAAATTATCGTAATGACGTGTGCGAAAAACCTAAAACTCCGCCACCAACTTAACATTAATCTGCCGCCCCGTCAGCTTGTCCGGCACGGCATACATAACGCCGCCGACATCGGAAAACCACGAATAGGAACTCACATTGCCGATGCCAAAAAGATTAAACACATCTATCCCCACCCAAATGTTTTTGAAATTGCCCCACACGGAATAATTCCTCACCCGGTCGTTCTCGTCCAGCAAACGGTAGGTCATCCCGACGTCGATGCGGCGATAGGGCGGTGTCCGGACGCTTTTCAAGTATTTGTACTGCCCGCCGGGAACGCTGAACGGAAGCCCCCCCGCCCAAATCGCACGCAAATTGAGTTGCACCCGTTTATCGGCTATGTAAGGCGCATAATCGGTGAAATAGAACGTAAAATTATACAGTTGGTCGGTCGGCATGGGTATTTTTTTCCCGTCAATATACTGTTTGGCTTCCATCAGCGAAAAGCCAAGCCACGAATCCGTTCCGGGTACGAACTGCCCGAACAGTTTCATGTCCACGCCGGCGGAATAACCGTGCGAAACGTTAGATCCGAAATAATCTATCCGCACATTGTTCACGGTATAAGGCACCAAGCGATCCATTTTCTTGTAATACAGTTCGGTCGTAAACTTAAACGGACGGCGGTCGAAATTGAATTTATAATCGTTGCCGAGTACATAATGAATGGAACGCTGCGACCGGATTTGGCTGTTCAAAGAAATGACGTTGTTGCCCGCCTGCTCCTTGACCGCGCGAAACTCCTTGTAAAACGGCGCCTGATAATAAACGCCGGAAGCCAACCGAAACACAAGGTTTTCGTTCCGGAACGGGATAAAACGCAGGGAAGCGCGCGGACTGAAAATAAATTCACGATTGAAATTCCAATACGAACCGCGCACGCCGGCGGTTACCGAAAACAGCCCCGCCCACGTGCGAAAACGGTAAGTATCCTGTAAATAGCCGGAAAACCGGTTGGAGGAAACGTCGTTTTTTGAGAACAAATTGCTGTAAACCCGCAATGTTTCTTCGTCATACGGCAGGGAATACCCCATCGAATCGCGCAATTCCCATTCCCTGATACGGTCGCGGTTTTTCTCCCGTTGGTAGGCAAGCGACCAGCGAACGGTGTGTTGATTAAGCCCGAAACTTCCGCTCAAAGCGATGTTTATCACATCCGTTTCCAAGTGGTTTCGGGCATGATTCAGGAACGAACCCGTCCCGATAATTTCTTTCCCGTCCTCGTCCGATACGTTGCTCATCCAGTATTCAGCGGCAATATCGTAGTTTTCCTGTTCCGTCGACCGGAACGCCGAGACCTGCAAAGCCGCGTCCGCATGTTCGGCGATGCCGTATTTCAGCGTAGCCGCGCCAAACAGCGTCCTGAACATATCTTTTTCGGCGCCGGCGTATGCCACTTCAAACTTGCGCGGCACGTCCATCGTCCCGAAAGAAGTTTCGCGGCTGGTCGGCACAAAATCGTAGGTGTTTTCGGAATAGTTACCCAAGAAACTCAGGTTGAATTTTGGCGTTAAGGCATAAGTGATGTGGGTTTGCAAATCAATCGCCGTCGGGTTGTAATCGCCCTTTTCATCAAGGGTGTTCAGGAGGGTGGTTCCGCGTTTGTAGCGCAGTCCGGTGATTTGGGTAAACCGCCCGGAAGCATTGCCTACATACACGTTTCCGCCCAGCAAACTTCCGGTTACGCCGCCTTCCAAGCGTTCCGGCTGTTTGTAGGTTACGTCCAGCGCCGACGACATTTTATCGCCATACCGCGCATCAAAACCGCCGGAAGAAAACGCCACTTCAGCCACCAAATCGGGATTGATGAAACTCAAACCCTCCTGCTGCCCGCTACGAATCAGGATGGGGCGGTAGATTTCCGTACCGTTTACGTACACAATATTTTCATTATAATTTCCGCCGCGCACGGAATATTGCGTACTGAGTTCGTTGGACGAAGAAACGCCCATACCTGCCGTTACCACAAGTGATTCGACGCTTCCGCCAGTCGCGTCAACATTCAACCGGTTGCGGTCTGTGCGGATGCGTTCCATCATGCCCGACGGCTGCCGACGGGCGGTTACGGTTACCGCGCCCAGTTCAAAATCGGTTTTTTTCATCCTGACATTGACTGCCATATCGCCGCTCGCCGACGGAATAATCCGTTTCGTTTTGCCGTATCCCAGACAGGAAAAGACCAAAACGCAGGAATCCGTTGCCGGCGCATGGAGCGTATACCGCCCTTTTTCGTCGGTAAAAGTCCCGATGATTGATTTTTCCACGCTCACGCTAACCAGTTCCAAAGGAACGCCATCCGTATCGGTTACAACGCCCGAAATGCGCGCCTGTTGGGGGAAAACGGAAAGGGACAGCCATAATAGGGGGAGAAATAGTGCTAATCGTATGTTCATTATATGAATTAAAAATTAAGAACTAATAGTTAAGAACTAAAAACTAAGAGTTTTATTGTTCTTAGTTCTCTGCCGCATCGCCTCAAAAGTAATCACCGCCGTCGATACCGAAACATTCAGCGAATCAATCTTCCCCCGCATCGGGATTTTTATCCCCGCATCGGCATGTTTCAACCAAAACGGCGACAACCCACCGGCTTCCGTCCCCATAATAATCGCCGACGCTCCACTGAAATCGGCGGCATGATAACATTGAATCGCCTGCAAATCGGCGGCAAAAATCCGTATGCCTCTTTCTTTCAGAAATGACAAAGCCCCGACGTTATCCGCAACGGCAACCGGCACTGTAAAAACGCAGCCAACGCTCGAACGGATGGTATTCGGATTGTAAACGTCCGTCAACGGGTCGCACACAATCAGGGCATCGACGCCCGCCGCGTCCGCCGTGCGGAGGATAGCGCCCAAGTTTCCCGGCTTCTCAACCGATTCGAGCAGGATAACAAACGGATTTTCCGGCAAATGCAACGACGACAAAGCGTGATCTTTCGTAGCGGCTACAGCCAAAATCCCGTCGGAACCTTCGCGATAGGCTATTTTTCCGAAAACGGCAGCCGATACCTCACAGAGAATATCGGGACAAATTGACCGAAGCGTTTCGGGATAAGCGGTTGCCGCAAACAATTCCGGACAGTAAAATACGGATTCAAAACGGTAATTGCCTGCCAACGCCAGACTGATTTCACGTGCGCCCTCAATGACAAAAAGTCCCTGCGCTTTCCGTTCTTTCGATTTGGCGCTTAATTTTTGGATGTTTTTTATCCGGCTGTTTTGGGCGCTGGCTATTCTTTCCATTATTTTTCCTCCCGTTTCCCGATAATGGCGACATACAACTGCAAAATCGCAGAAACAAACAGGGCGGCAAACCATTCGTTCCGCCCCTGAAACATGAGGTAGGACGATACGGGCAATAAAACGGCGGCAATTGTTTGCTGAATATTCAGCCTTTTCAGGCGTAGATTATCCCCGCGGTAGGGATGGGTCAGGTAAGCAACGGCAACGCCCGCTCCCGAAACGGCATATATGTATGGAATATATTTGTTGTCGACGATATACAGAGCCGCCGACAGCACGAGCAGCACGGCGCAGGCGTAGAAGACGTAAGTTTTGAAATGAGCGGGCATTGTTATTCCGAAATTATGAAAAGTTCTTCGTCGGGATTAGTCATCAGATATTGTTCGCGGGCGTATCGTTCCAAGCTTTCCTTGCTGCTTTTTATTGCATCTAATTGTTTCTTGTTTTTTTCCTTTTCTTTGGTATAAAAATCAATTTCGCTTTTCAGGCGTTTGATTTGCCGGTCGTAAGAAATCCGTTGCAGGATTGTGCTGTCGCCCGTAAAAAAGGTGACCAGTGTAAAAATGATGAGGGTAGCCCAGTATTTATTGAGTTTCTGCCTATATTGTTCTATGATGTCGATCCAGTTTTTCATTGCTTGATGCTATTTCTTAGGGCAAAAATACTATATTTTTTTTGAATGGCAAGCGGGTGGGGTTGAAACATCGCACACGTCATTAGCGAGGGTGAAGCCTGAAGCAATCCAGAATAAAATATAATTTAATTTTTCATACATAACTAATATAGTATCACGGAATTAATCATTCTCAAAATATTCTTCATCGGAGTTACCCATTTGGATATATTCGGCAATCAGTTTCGCAAGTTCGGAGTTCTGCTTGGTTTCGTCCCGCAGCCAATGGTAGTCGCCGAATACGTTCAGTTGAAAATTCATATCAAGGATGGATTCGCATCCAGCTTCAACGAACATTCGCACAATGCGTGGGTCGTTGCTGATATTTGAATTGATGAGCGTTTTGAGGTCGTCAATAGCGAGAAATGAGATGTCTTCCCGTTGCAGTCCGGTTAGTTCGGCAAGTTTCCGTCCTTCGGGCGTGCTGCTGTGCGTGATGAGGAGGAAAGTTAGTATCACAAATATCCCATTGATGAACATGCCGACGAAATAACCGATTTTCATATCATAATCATAACATTCAACGAGGTAGCGGTTGCCACTTTCGCGGATAATTTTGCGTTTATCCAAAAAAGCCCTGTCGATGAGAGAAAGCACGTTTCCGGGAAATATGCAGCAGGCGCGCTGTATGGTGCGTTCAACGGCGTGCTGCTGTACATAAACGGGGATTTCGCTATCGCCGTCGGGGTTTCGGACGCAAGCATTTCAGCGGCACGATCGTTGGTCTCAAACCGGATATGTTGTGTTTGTGAATGACTTCGCCCACTTGTATGACGGGGCGCCGGTCGCCGTGTATCGCGGCGTAGCGTATGTCTAACGGATAAAGTCCCAGCGTGATAGTCTGGTAAAACATGCCGCGATATGGTTTGTTTTCAAAGGTAGCCGATGAGTATTTCTCATCAAGGGAAAAGGTATACAATGCCCGTTTGCTCAGGTCGCAATAGGCATAGCAAGCATTGTGGATGATTGTTGCAAAACAAGTGTAATATTCCTTATAATGCTCATCTCTGCCGGAGTAGAGAAAGAGGAATTTATCCTTTCCCGGAAATTCGGGGGAAGTGTTTAATACTGATTCGAGGATATGTATGGAATGGTGATGATTTCCTTTTCTGTGAATTGCTTTCAAAAAATATACGGTATCAACCGTTTAGTGCGTTTCATATAGTCGCGATACTGTTCGCCGAAGCGGTCAAGCATCAGCCGTTCCTCGTCGGGAATACGGATGATGAGCATGATTGCCAGCCCCGTCGAAAGGGTGAGGGCGTAAAACCAGTTGGCGGTAACGAGCGTGAACGAAACCAGCCACAGCAGCATGTCGGAATACATCGGATGACGCACTCTTTTGTACGTTCCGGAAATAATCAGCGTATGTTCCACACGGATTTCGAGTATGGGACTCCAGTTGTCGCCAAGCGTCCTGTGTATGCGGTAAAACCACCACATGCTGTAAGCGCCGACGACGAAACCGGCAATCCGTATGCCGTCGGGTGCGGCAAACTGTCCGAACGACAGCCAACCCGTGAAAAGCCACATCATACCCGGCACGGCAAGCGCAAAGAACATGAGTAGCACCATTTGTTTTTCGCGCTTTGGCGCAATCTCCGCTTCCGTTACCGCGTGGGTTGTTTTGTACCTTTTTTGATAATACAACCGGATGAAATTCATCGCTATTACCAATGCGGCAAAAAGCATTTTGTATATGAGTTCAGTCATGTTGTGTATTTTTTCTTACCTATGTACTGTTTTAAGCTCTTCCAGTTAAAGACAATATGAAACACTCCGGCAATCATGAAAACCATTGCCGACAGTGAATGGAGCAGCAGCCCTGCGTCGCCCCAGCAAGTTCCGCGCCCAAGCTGTATCATTTTCCCTGAAACGGGCAAGAGAATAAACGTGATAAACAGCGCTATTGAAGCGACGGCGCGGTTGTTGAATTTTCTTTTTAACCGCATTGTTCTTTACTGTTTTTGTTTTTGCTTATTGTCCCGTTTCTTCAGACTTTTCCACAGCGCGAGCGTCAGTAGCACATTCACCGCCAGCGCAAACGTCAGCAGGCAAACCTGCGACAGGTCGAACGTTTCGACAAACGCCGTTGCATACAAATGAAAAATGTTGAGCGGCAGGAACAACGCGCTCCATACGAAAGCGAACCAACGGAATCCCCTGCCCGGCAGTTGTATCGACAGCAGCGCCATCAGGAAAGTAACGGTAAATATCACCGTGTTGAAAACATGAGCGCCAAGCGGCACCTCGCCCGTCGCGTCGGGCAGGCGGAGATCCACGCCATAGAACAATCCGTACATGTGAAGTACGCTGTGCGTCAGGAAACATATTCCCAACAGAAGCCAGTAGAAGGCTGTTTTGATTTGTGTGTTCATCTTTTTTGTTGTTTTAATTGTTTTAACTTGTTTAAGATACGAATGCAACGGTTCGGTTGGGGTATCGCGGTCAGCTTCCTCTAAAATCAAGTATTTATGATCGCCTTCCTTGTCGCCCTCAAAGGCGTACCAGTCAAATGTTTCTTCTTTTCCCCAGACGTCGTTCCTAATTCCCTTAAAGGTATGTCCCCCGCCCATTTTGCCAGATCCGGTTACGGCTGGATTATATACTGCCAAGGCAATTCCTGAATTACCTCTGCCAAACTCGCTGCCAAGACCGGTATTGTAGTACCCTGTTTCATTACCGTAGCCATCCACATAGCCATATTGTCAGCGGTGAGGGCGTCAAAACTGGAAGCCCCGTATCTAAAATGGAAATGCTCCGCCGCATTGGCGCTGCCCGGCTCAACAGGATAGGCGATAAGGTATTTGTAATCTCCCGCCTTGTCTCCCTCAAATGAATGCCACGCAACATCTCCTTCGCCGATAGTCCCTTTGTATGTATAGGTGATTATATCAGAGGGCGAGCCGGAAGCGTCGAGGGCGGCATAGATTTTCATCGTACCGCCTTCAATAACGCATGACTTGAAATCTGTCTTGAGCATGGTCTTAAATACAGCTTTAATCCGCTCGGCGGTAATATCTTGTCTGGAAAGAGTGTTGTTTACGTGAGCCGCGCCGTCTGTCCATGCCTGATTTAGCCCCGCATCGTCCAAATACTGATCCATGGCGTTCCATGTCCCCGCCCATTTTGCCAGATCCGGTTGCGAATTGCTGCCGTCGTCATCCTTACAGGAGATGAACATTACGCTTGACAGGAATAGAACACCTGCCATAAACAGAAAACTCTTTGTCTTAATACCACTTTTTTTTGTTGATATTTTCATTTTACTTACTTTTTAATTTATCAGTTAATTATTTGTTGTTTCTTGTTAAATCAAAGATTTCATGAGATTAAAATTAGGGAGAACAGCAACCGGAGCAGTCTTGACGCACCCCGTCGTCAAGCTTTGACGCATCCCGCCGTCACGCCTCGACGCAACGTTGCGTCCTGCCTTGACGCCGTCCGTCGTCATGATTCGACGCCGGTTACCCCCACCTTTATCGGCAATTCGTACACGATTGTACGGGCTGCCTTGAGCAGGGTGGATCCGTTGGAATAGCGCGTAACGATTTTCAGCGTATATTCGCCGTCGGCAAGAGCCGGTACGCGGCAAAGAATCTTTTTGGGCGTGTTTTCCGAGAGGGGGTAGTCGAGCGGAGTTTCCGTACCGTTTGCCGCCGCAAAGAACACGCCAAATCCGGCTTCGCCTTCGGGGGCAATTTTGATTTTTTCGCCGGTGATGATGATATCGCCATTTACGGATACCGTGCCGTCGATTTTAGCGGTAAGCACGTCGGTTACCAGCCCGATAATCGCGCCGCCGTCGGTTTTCTTTCCGAGAACTTCCACGCCCACTTCTTCGTCGAGCGCCCTCCGGAATGCGGCGGTCGGAACAGCGTCGAACGTAAGTTTGTGTTCCTTCGGATTGAACAGCGGGTCAGCGCCAATCCAGTTGCCGGTAACGCGGGGCGCGATGTGGATATTTTCGTCCTGCACCGACGAGCCGCCAAGCACGGCGTCGCGCACCACATAGTCGCGTTCGTTGAGGATGCTGAGAATGGTTTCGTAGCGGAGTTCGCTGCGTTCTTTTACAATCTGCCGCGCAATGTCTTCGTTACGTAGCGTGTTGCCTGCGGTAGATATTTCGGCGATGTAGTCGTTGTCCACCTTTTTGGTCAAGAAGTTCAGCAGCAGCCAAACTTTCCAGATAAATCTTTTTGCCATAATTTATGATTCTTTAAACGTTTTATTCTTGTTGAACCTATAATTTCAGGACGCAAAAGTATACCTTTTCGCAATGCCCCGCAATCCCTATTTGTGGGGATTTTTAGGGGTGGAAATCCCTATTATTAGGGACAGGGTAGCCGCTTTCCTTATTCCAAAAGCGGCGTACCATTTGCCTTAAATTTATTCAAATACCGCCACGTCCGCTATCGTTCCGGGCGCATTGACAATGGGTTTGTCGCTCGCCTTGCCCGTCAGGTGGTTGTATGAAAACAATCCCGTTCCGTTGGAAGCGGTCGTCAGCCCGAACAGCAACTCGTCGCCCAACTTGCTGATTGAGCATGAATAGCCGTTTGTGCGCGGCAAAGGCAGCGGCGTAACCGTTTGGTTGTACCAGTCGATTTTGAGCGAATAGTGCGTTTTGTCGTTTACCCAGTCGCCGGTCGAAAAGGCGGGACACATCCCGAAAGCGTAGGCAATGCCGCCGCTCGCGTATTCCAAAGAGGCGACGTATTGCAGTTTGCCGCCTTCAATGTCGGGGAAAATTCCGTCGGTGATATTAAAGAAATAGTCGGGGTCGAAATCGGTCTGTCCCTTTTTGATGCGCAGGAAGCCGCCTTTTTGCCCGTATTCAGCGGGAGTGTAACCGTAGGATGCCCAGCAGGTAATGTAAATATCGCCCTTTTCATCCAAGAACATTTCATTGTCGAAAAACGATGCCGAAGTAGCCCTTTGGTCGCTGATAAACTTTTCGGGCGTATCGGTTGCCTCGTCTATCACAATGACATACGCGCCGTTGTTGCAAACGGGCATATCGGCGACTTCCAGACAGCCGACAAAGACTTTTCCGTCGCGGTAAATCATTCCGAACGGGTTGGGCGTTGCCTGCCCGTCGAACGAAAATTCCGGTTTGGCAAGGTCAATTTCCTTTGTAACCGTCATTGCCGTGGGGTTGAAGACGACGATTTTGTTGTCGAGCAGCAAAGAAGCGTAAGCCTTTGTGC
>JAIRKO010000032.1 GCA_031260045.1 Dysgonamonadaceae bacterium
GACACACCTTTCCATTCTTTGACCACATCATGCCAGCGTGTCTTGTTTTTTTCTGAAGTTAACAGCTTTTTTATAACGTCTTCTTCATGGCTGTTTGAGGGAGTTTTGACCCAATTGTCACCATTCTCCAGTTCGTAACCTTTATGGATGAGCAAAGTCGCGTCGCCGCCGTCATCGACGATCAACTGTGGGCCTTTGCCGTCCGGAAAAGCCAAGGCCTGGCTTGTGCACCACCAATAATCCTCTAAACTTTCGCCTTTCCAGGCAAAAACCGGCACTCCGCTCTCAGCGATAGCAGCCGCGGCATGATCCTGCGTGGAAAAAATATTGCAGCTTGCCCAACGCACGTCGGCGCCCAGTTCGGTGAGGGTTTCAATCAATACGGCGGTTTGAACGGTCATGTGCAAAGAACCTGTGATGCGAGCGCCTTTCAGCGGTTTTTCCTTGCCGTATTTTTTGCGGAGGGACATTAAGCCGGGCATTTCGTGTTCGGCAATTTCAATTTCTTTTCGTCCGAAGTCAGCCTGCGAGATGTCGGCGACTTGATAAGTGAGTTGTTTTGTCATTATTTTTATAATTTTAATTTTTTTGAGGTGCAAATATACGTAAAAGTCTTCTTTTAATTGATAATTTAGTTGTTATTTATAAATTGATGTCATTGCAGACTTTTTGGTACGCGAAAGCGCGAAACCGCAAAAGACCTTGCTCGACGTAGCGTGGACGCTACGTCGAACTAAAACGACGTACTGCAAGCGGGGACACCTGCTTTTAACGCAACGTAGTCAGAGACTATGCCGAGCGGGGTTGCCCCCGTCTCATTCAATCACTCCACCGGAGAAAAATCCAACTGCCGCCGCTCCAAATTCGCTTTCGCAACTTTAATCCTCATTGGGTCGCCCAACCGGTAGCGGTGTTTTTTCCTCATCCCGATAAGGCTGTAGGTTTTTTCGTCGTATTCGTAATGATCATCCACCAAATCGCGGATCGGCACCATTCCCTCGCAGGCGGTCTCGCTCAACTCCACATACAAGCCCCATTCGGTAACGCCCGAAATCACGCCGTCGAAAACCATGCCGATTTTGTCCGACATAAATTCAACCTGTTTGTATTTAATGGAAGCCCGTTCGGCGCCGACCGACAGCGTTTCCATGCCGGAACAGTGTTTACAGGCGTCTTCCGTTTGCTGCTCACTTGCCGAACGCCCGCCGGAAAGGTATTGTTCCAGTAGCCGATGAACCATCATGTCGGGATAACGCCTGATGGGCGAAGTGAAGTGGGTATAGTGTTTGAACGCCAAGCCGTAATGCCCGACATTTTGCGTGGAATAAACGGCTTTCGCCATCGACCGGATAGCGAGGGTTTCAATCATGTTTTGCTCTTTTTTACCCTGCACCGCATCAAGCAAATCGTTGATGCTTTTTGAAATTTCCGCATCGCTGCCCGTGTCTTTCAGTTTGTATCCGAAACGGCGAATAAATTCCGCAAAACGGGTGAGTTTTTCGGGTATCGGCAAGTCGTGAATCCGGTAAACGAACGTCCGAGCTTTATGTCCTTTGCCGACTTTCCCGATGTGTTCCGCCACCAAACGGTTTGCCAGCAACATAAATTCTTCGACCAATTTATTGGAGTCTTTGGCTTCCGCAAAAAACACCCGCAACGGTTTGCCGTTTTCGTCGACTTCGACTTTCACCTCGCTACGGTCGAAATTGATTGCGCCGCCAATGAAACGCTTTTCCCGAAGGCGTTTTGCCAAACGGTCTAACGTTAGGATTTCATCGTTCAAATCCCCTTTTCCCGTTTCGATAATTTCCTGCGCTTCGTCGTAACTGAAGCGGCGGTCGGAATGAATCACCGTCCGCACAATCCGGTAATTTTTCACTTCGGCTTTGTCGGTCAGTTCCACAACGGTCGAGAAACACAGTTTGTCTTCGTGCGGGCGTAGCGAGCAAAGTCCGTTGCTCAGGCGTTCGGGCAGCATGGGAATGGTGCGGTCAACCAAATAGACGGACGTTGCCCGCTCGTAAGCCTCTTTGTCGATGAGGCTTCCCGGTTTCACATAATGCGTTACGTCGGCAATATGAATACCAATTTCCCAATTGCCATTTTCTAATTGCCGGACAGACAGGGCGTCGTCGAAATCTTTGGCGTCTTTCGGGTCGATGGTGAAAGTCGGCGTCCGGCGGAAGTCTTCGCGGGATTTAATCTCACCGGCGGGGATTTCGGCTGGGATCGCTTCGGCGGCTTTTTCCATTTCCGCCGGATATTTGTAAGGCAATCCGAATTCGGCAAGAATGGCGTGCATTTCGGTTTGATTTTTTCCCGGATCGCCAAGTATATCAATCACTTCGCCTTCGGGATTATTAGCCCTTTCGCGCCATTCGACGATTTTCACAACCACTTTTTGCCCGTCTTTCGCGCCGTTGAGTTTGTCGCGGGGAATAAAAATATCGTTGGCTAAGGTTTTGCTGTCGGTGAGTACGAAAGCGTGATGCTTGCCGATTTCCATAATCCCCACAAAGGTAGTATGTTTTCTTTCAATGATTTCGATGACTTCGGCTTCGGGGGTGCGACCTTTCCGCCGCGCCAAAATTTGGGCTTTCACGCGGTCGCCGTTCATGGCGTGCATGGAGTTTCTTTCCGCAACAAACAGAGGATTTCCGCCGTCTTCGGGGATGAACGAGTTTTTACCGTTTGAGCGGCGTTCAAATTTGCCGACAGCCAAAGTTCCCAATCCGTTCAATTTATATTTTCCATGCTCTACGGGCGTTAAAAAATCCTCTTCCGAGAGATGCCCCAAGATAGCGGCTACCCGCTGCCTGTCGGTTTGCGCCGCGACGCCCGTTTCCGCACAAACCTGTTTGTAATTCATCACCTTGTTTGGAAAAGCGTTGAAGAAATTGACGATGCGATTAGTTAGTTCGCGACCGGTCGGTCGTTTGTCTGCTTTTGCTTCTTTGTAATTTTTTTTTGACATATAATAATTGGTTTTATTTACCGTAGCCGTCATTGCGAAAGCGAAGCCTGAGGTAATCCAGAGAAAACCATTGCGTAATTCTCTGGATTGCTTCACCGCTTCGCGGTTTGCAATGACGCGGTGGGATTAAATACCCCCGTTTTATCGCGCAAAGTTAATGATTTGTTTTCAAATACCACAGACTATCACCCGTCATTGCGGGCGTAGCAAAGCGGAGACCCGCAATCCCCTGCAAAATCGCAGTTCGTTTTTTCAGGATATCCCGCATTAAGCGCGGGATGACGGGGCTACATCCTTACCAAGTATAATTAAACCCAAAACTAAACGTTTCCTTAATCTGCAAATGTCCGTACTTCTCATCCCTAATGCGCATGTCGTCGAACGTAGCAAAAAGGTAGAGCCGCACAGAAAAAAACCGGTTCACCGGCAAATTCAAATCATGTTCCCACTCGGAATACACCTTGTGATAGTTGGTAAAATAATTGACGCGCGTTGTATAACCAACGTTTTTGTTGAAATGCACCGTCAGTTTCGCGTTCAAAGTCGCCCCGAAATCCAGTTGCGAACTCCCGTTCTTAATCCCGAACTGCGAAAGGTCGACTACGCTTTTCACCGCATTAACATACTGTATGGATACCGGCGAAATATCCGCCGTGAAAACTACCTTCCTGCCCGACAATTTCGGATGCGTCCGGTTGGGAAACGATTTGTTCACCGTATAATTCATCCCCACGCCGGTATTTACCTTGAATGGCGACAAAAACAAAGCGATGCGGTCTGTTTTATTTTCCACATGATTGGGCAGGAGTTGCGTGGTAAATTCGAGGTTGGAAGAATACGACCAGTTCTTAAACGCCTGAAAACCAGCGGTCGTATAGGAACGCAGTTTGTCTTCCGAAATCCTGTGTCGCCGGAGCGTATCGTTGGAATTGTTGGCGATATTGAACCGCCACTCCAGCGACAGGTCGGCTTTCCACTTGTTTTTCCGGTAAGCCGCGCTAAAAGTATGCACGCTAATCAGGTTGACATTGCCCAAACCGGTTTCATCCCAGCTTTTCGAGTCGTTGGTTTGCGAAACTTGCAGGAAATGCGTCCCTTTCCACGTCCAGAGGGGTTTTCGGGGGCGGTAGCGTTTCGGTTTGTCCACTTTTATATCGTGCCGGTCATACTCTATTTTGAATAAATTTCGGGAAATGGTGGACGGTATTTCCGTAATTGGTTCCACATTGCCCGCCAAATCGTCTTTGGAATACCGTATCAAATCCTTGCGCTTGTCCATGATATAATTGTAGGTTTTTTTGCGTAAATACATCCGGTTGTATTTGTCGCCAAACAGTTTGCCGGGCAAAAACTTCTCTGCGATAGATAAATACGGCTTTTTATTGGGCGGCGGCGTCAACGGAAACAGGTCGATGCGGTTCCTGTTGAAGATAAAAGGCAGGGCTTCCCCGTTCAAAATCAAGGTATCGGCATAAATTATCGGCGGTTTGGCTGAGGGATATAACGAGAAGAGGCAAGGCGCAGTTTTGTGCTTCGCGGCGTTTTTTTTCGCCGCCGTTTGGGACGTAAAAAAACAAAGACACAAAGCCGTAATACCATATTTTATATATAAAAACGTTGTGCTTTTGTGTTTTAGTTTCTTCGTGTTAACAAAAACAAGTGATTTTTCGGACATAAATTATTTTTTCGATCTGTCCGGCAAAGATACTGTTTTTTTAGAATTAATGTGCGTAAAGGTGCGGAGGTGCGAAAAACCTGTCGCCAGCGGGCTGCTATTCCCTGGAAAACGCACTGCGACTTGCAGGTCAAGCCTGCAATGACGGGGCTTTGAAACCCGAATGACGGCAATAATCAACTTCGCGCCTTTGCGTACAAATTTCCGCGCATCCCGCATACAAATTATATCTCACAAATCTTTAAGATATTATTGTATTCCCCGATCACCCAAACAATATCGTTTTCCTCCAGCGCCAAATCCAAATCGGGATCCTGTATGGAGGTATCGTTTCGCTCAATCCCGATTACCAAGCAGTTGTAGGTTTCCTGAATGTTCGACGTGCGGATGGTTTCGCCGATTAGCCGCGATTCGGCGCCGATTTGTATCTGCCGCATTTGCACTTCGGGCGCGAGCATGTCTTCCCGTTTTTCATATTTTTTCCGTTTTTCATCCAGCCGCGCCTGAAACTGTTCCATCTGTTTGTCCGTCCCAAGCACAATAATGTGGTCGTCGGGATAAATCCGTTCGTTGCCGTTGGGGATGTTAATTCGCTGTTGCCCGCGCAGAATCGTTACGATGCTGACGCCGAAAATTTGCCTGAAATTCAGTTCTTTAAGCGTTTTTCCTACAATCGAAAAATAAGGCTCAATGGCAAATTCCGACAAGTGGAGGTCTCGTTCCAAAACATGGTTCACAAAGCCCTTTGTCAGCGGTGCGCGCGATTCCCTGTACCGTTCCTTTGCATGGTAATTTTCCTTAAAACGGGATTCGATTGCCCGCGAATGGGTTTTCGTTTGCTTGGAAAGCGTAATCAACAGCAAAATGACACTCGACAGGACGCAATTAACGATAAAATTCATGTGAAACAGTTTCATCAGTAGATAGATAATTAATCCGGCGCAGATAATCGCCCTGAAAATAATCGTGGAAACCAGCGGTCCGCGATTGATTTTGCTTTCCTGCCAGAGGGTTTTATATTCGACGGAATGATTTTTTTTGATAATAACCGCTCGCAAAAACGGCGCGATAAGCAACAGGGTCGCCGCCGCCACAAGCAAATTGCCCTTCAGTCCCGGAAGCCATTCCTGCACAATCGGCATGGCATACGCCAGCGAAGAATTGACAATCATAACGCTGACGAAATAATAAATCAAAATGATCATCCCGATTTCTTTCAAAAGCTTCTTCCATAGGCTGTTTTGATTGACGGGATGCACGCCCGAAACGTTTTTGTTCAGGAAATTTTGCCATTTGCGGGGCAGGCGTTTTTCCAAAAAATCGTTGGCAGGCTCGGCAAGCTGCACCACATAAGGCGTTACGAAAATTGTCAACGCCGAAACGGACACAATGATTTGATACATCGAATCTTCTATCACCCCAAACCCCATTCCCAACGCGGCGATGATATACGAAAACTCGCCGATTTGAGCCAGCGAAAAACCGGCAGAAACGGACGTTTTCAGGTTTTGTCCCGCAAGAAGCACGCCTCCGGTGGAAATAATCATCCGCGCGACAATCACAACCACCGTGATAATTAAAATCGGCACAATGAGTTCCCCCAGACTGCTTATTTTAATCATCAGTCCGACAGACACAAAGAAAATCGCGCCGAACAGGTTTTTAATCGGCAATACTATTTTTTCGATACGTTCCGACTCCATCGTTTCCGCTAAAATCGACCCCATGATAAATGCGCCCAAAGCGGAAGAAAAGCCCGCCTGCGTAGCCAAAAATACCATGCCGAGACACAGGGCGAGCGATACAATCATAATCGTTTCGTCGTCCAAGAAGCGTTTCATTCTCCGTAAAAGTATCGGTATCAGGTACATGCCTAAAATGAACCAGAACAGCAGGAAAGTCCCCAATTTAAATAAACTGTAAAGCATTTCCATGCCCTCAAATTTGTTGCTCACCGCGACAGTCGACAGCAAAACCATCAGCAGGACGGCAAACAAATCTTCCATAATTAAAATCCCAAGCACGATGCCCGCAAAATTCTTTTTGGTATAATGCAGGTCTTCAAACACTTTAATAATAATCATTGTTGAGGAAATGCTAATCATCGCCCCCAGAAACAAACTCGCCATGTGCGACCAGCCGAAGCATAAGCCGAGCGCATATCCCACGCCGATCATGCAAATCACAATGAACGACGTCGCAATTACCGCCGTCGCGCCCACTCTCATCAACTTCCTGAAACTGAATTCCAAACCCAGCCCGAACAATAGAAAAATAATTCCGATTTCAGCCAATGTTTCAATATTTTCATATTCGGGATTATTTTCCGTAATAAAAAACGACAGGATAATGCCGGCAACCACGTAAGCCAGTACAATCGGCTGTTTCAGCCATTTGAATATGAGCGCAACGGCGCCGGCTGTTGCCAAAATCAGTGTAAGTTCTTGAATTAAAGGATAGGTATGCTCCATAGATCGTTATTATTTTTTGGTAATTGCACACAAAGGTAGAAAAAATCTCCGAAATGCGACTGATTGGAATTTTGTTTACTTTTGTGTGTTATAAAAATATAAAATATTATGGCAGAACACAACGAACTGGGAAAAGCAGGTGAATCCGCCGCCGTCGCCCATCTGAAAAGAAACGGGTATGAAATTTTACATACCAACTGGCGGCAAGGTCATTTCGAGTTGGACATTGTCGCGAAAACGGCGGACGAACTGGTGATTATTGAAGTGAAAACCCGCTCCAAAGGCAGCGTTACCTGTCCGGAAGATGCGGTAACCAACTCGAAAATCAGGAATATCGTTTCTGCCGCCGATGTTTATATCAAGTCGTTTGATATTGATTTGCCGGCGCGATTTGATATTATTTCCGTTATCTGGAAAAGTCCGGATTTTGAGATTGAGCATATTGAGGATGCTTTTTATCCGCCGGTGAATGTTTTGCGGCGGTAGAGACGCGGTGAAGCCCAAAAAGCTCGTCATCCCGTACTTGACACGGGATCCCCTGAAAACCGTTTTTCATTTTTCAGAGTATCCTGCATTTGTTTTATTACCCAAAACCAACTACCTTTGCAACTCTCGAATACAAACAATTAAAATACACATACCATTATGAACTTAATGCAAACCATTATTAATAATGCGAAAGCTAACCGCAAACGAATTGTACTGCCCGAAGGGGATGAGGAACGCACAATCAAAGCCGCCGACCGCCTGCTTGCCGATGGCGTCGCCGATATTACGCTGGTAGGTAATCCGCAAACGCTGAAAGATTTGGCAAAACAATACGGACTGAATCACTTGGATAAAGCGCGAATTATTGACCCTCTCAATCATGAGAAAAAAAAGGAATACGCCGATTTGCTTTACGAACTGAGGAAAAGCAAAGGCATGACGCCGGAAGAAGCCGCAAAATTAGCGGAAAACCCACTGTATCTGGCTTGTTTGATGATAAAGAACGGCGACGCCGACGGGGAAATCGCCGGCGCCCGCAACACAACCGGCGATGTGCTCCGCCCTGCCTTGCAAATCATTAAAACCCTGCCGGGCATCAGCATCGTTTCCGGCGCATTCCTGATGTTTTTGCAGGACGCTACCTACGGCGAAAACGGGATTTTGGTATTTGCCGATTGCGCCGTGATGCCAAATCCGACAGCCAAAGAACTTGCCGAAATTGCCGTCGCCACAGCGCAAACAACCCGCGCCCTTGCAGGCGTGGAGCCGCGCGTCGCCATGTTGAGTTTTTCCACAAAAGGCAGCGCCAAACACGAATTGGTCAATAAAGTGGTTGAAGCCGTTCGGCTGGCAAAAGAAATGTCACCCAATCTGCAAATCGACGGCGAAATGCAAGCGGATGCGGCATTAGTCCCTGCGGTCGGCAAAAGCAAAGCGCCGGGCAGCGCGGTTGCCGGAAAAGCAAATGTATTGATATTCCCCGATTTACAGAGCGGCAACATCGGTTATAAATTGGTGCAAAGGTTAGGGAAAGCCGAAGCGGTGGGACCTATTTTGCAGGGAATGGCGGCGCCGGTCAACGATCTTTCACGCGGTTGCACGGTGGATGATATTTATAAGATGGTGGCGATTTGTGCCAATCAAGTAAATAAATTATGAACATTTATTAATTAATTTCTTTATGAATAATCCGGAACAAATAAAAATAAAAATAACAATTTCCATTCCCATTTATAATTGCGCTGCATCAATAGCAAATTGTATTACCTCGGCTCTTATGCAAACTTATCGCAATATAGAATATATCTTGGTTGATGACAGAGGAAATGACAACAGCCTTGAAATAGCAAAAGAAATAATCAATCAATCGGAAAGAAAAAATTCGGTTAAATATGTTAAGCACGAATCGAATAAAGGGTGCGGAGCGGTTCGTAATACGGGAATTCAAAATGCAACGGGTAAATATATTTTTTTTCTGGATAGCGACGATACCATTCCCGTTGATGCGATTTCTTTATTGGCTGAAAAACTTCATGAAGATGATTATGATATGGTAGCAGGCTCATATATCAGAGTTAAAACCAATGGAGAAATAATCGCAAAATGTATTTTGGAAAACGAAATAATCACTTCAAAGGAAAAATGTGCGTTGGCTTTTGTGAAACATAAGAAATATCCTGTAACAAATTGGGGAAAATTATATAAACGAAATATATTTACTAAACATAGTATGCGTTTTATTAACGGATGCCACCAAGACACGCCATGTACTTTTGAATTAGCTCTTTATCAAAATAAAATCCGCTTATGTGAAGACATTGTCTATCATTACATATATACGAAAGGTTCCGTATCAACCAGCGCTTTGAAAGAAAAAAATTACGATGCGTTCAAGGAGAGTTTTATTAAAATGGAAAAGATTGCAAATAAATACAAACACAACGCTCTTTACATCTCCCTGATAGGATTTTTAAATAACTACAGGTTATTTGTGATATGGCAATTGTTGAATAAAAAACAAAATATAAGCAATAAGCGCATGTATTTGAAAACATTCGCAAAACCGCTGTTAAGTTTTAGGCAAATAATTTGGGATAGAAGAATTTCCGTATTTGAAAAAATAAAACACACGATTTTTATTCTTCCCGAAACAGTAAGAATTTCAATACTATATATCATTGCACAAAAAGAAAATAAATGAAAGTTTTAGTAACGGGGGCTGCCGGTTTTATCGGATTTCATGTGGCAAAACAGTTGATAGAGAGAGGAGATGAAGTAGTAGGATTGGACAATATTAATAACTACTATGATATTAATCTAAAATTAAAAAGATTGTTTTTACTGGGTATAAACAAGGATGAAATCAAGGATAATACTTTAATTCACAGCAACATTTATAAAAATTACAAATTCATCAAAGTTAATATCGAAGATGAAGTCATAACAGGCAGTTTATTTCATAAGGAAAATTTTGATTTCGTATGTCATTTAGCAGCACAAGCCGGAGTGAGATACTCTATCGACAATCCCCAAATATATATCAAAACAAATATAGATGGATTTTTCAATATATTAAATTGTTGCAAAGAATTTAATATTAAACATTTTGTTTATGCCAGTTCAAGTAGCGTATATGGGTTAAATGCTGCAATTCCTTTTAGGACGTCAGATCCGGCAAATCATCCGATAAGTATTTATGCTGCAACTAAAAAAGCCAATGAATTAATGGCGCACACATACAGTTATTTATTTAAACTGCCGACAACCGGATTACGTTTTTTTACCGTATACGGACCATGGGGACGTCCCGACATGTCCCCCATGCTGTTTGCCCAAGCTATATCAAAAGGCGAGATTTTGAAAGTGTTCAATTACGGTAACATGGAACGGGATTTCACTTATATTGACGATATTGTAGCGGGAACAATCAAAATACTTGATAATCCGGCTGCGCCTTCGCATGATTTTGATACGCAAAATCCTGATCCATCCGTATCTCTCGCTCCTTACCGTATTTATAATATAGGAAGTTCTTCGCCGGTAAAATTAATTGATTATATAAATATTTTAGAAGCGGCTTTTGGGAAAAAAGTTCAAAAAGAATATATAGATATGCAGCAAGGGGATATTCTCCGGACGTATTCCGATGTATCGCCATTAGAAAAAGACTTCAATTACAAACCTAAAACTTCTTTGGTCAACGGGATAGGTAAATTTGTCGAATGGTATAAAAAATACGAAAAACAAATTTTAATTTTATAATATAAATCGTAATGGTAGTTTTTCCAAAAATTTTTATTACATTTGAAGCCCGTTTGAAAAACATTTAAGTATATAAATAATGATAAATCATTAATAGTTAGGATATTATTAGGTGATGATGTGCGAAAGTATGTCATCTTTGTTTAATTAAATCTTTTAATAAAATGAAAATGAGTAAAAATTTATTTTTGGTAGGACTGATTGCAGTTCTGAGTGTATTGAATTGTATTAGTGTTAAGGCGGACGCTCGTTGGGGAGCCAAATTAGGGTTACCTCTTTCGAGCATTAAGTTTACACATGCCGACCCTGACAAGAAAAGCGAAATTGGAAGTAAAGCCGGTTTCCAAATCGGCGTTTTTGGAGAATTAGGGTTCGGAGGTAATCTTAACTTTCAACCTGAATTTTTCTTTACGCAAGGGGGAGGTGTTTTGTCGGTGAACAAACAAAAGGATGATGGAGAGACGTACAAGAAAGAGGAAACTTATGACTTCGGAGAACTCCAAATACCGTTGAACATCAAGTACACTTATCATTTGAAAAAATTAAGTATTTTTGGTTTAGTGGGTCCCTATGCAGGTTATACTATTATTGCAAAACGCACAGAAAATTCCCCAGTGAATAACTCGTTTGAAAACTTGCTTAAAAAGAACAACGAGGAAGGGGAGAGATGGTTAGAAAATCCCTTAGAAATCGGAGTTAACATTGGCGTTGGAGTAGAACTGAAAAACGATTTATTCTTTGAAGCAGGTTACAAATTCGGTCTTACGGACATCAGGACTGAAACTGAGTTGGCTGCTAAAAAGAGCGCATTTAGTATCGGTGTAGGTTTTTATTTTTAACATTTGAGGATAAAGGGTTAATGTAATGTTAACCCTTTATTATTTTAAACTAAAAAGTATTATGAGAAAGTAAGTAGGTAATCAAAATAAATTATATTTTCTATTCTGGATTGCTTCAGGCTTCGCCTTCGCAATGACGCAGTGGGTTAAAAGCTGCACACGTCATTGTGAACCGTGAAGCGGTGAAGCAATCCAGATTTTTTTAATATAATTTATTTTTCACACATACCTACATTCCTTAAATTACTGCGTTACGCTATTCACCAAAAGAAATTTTTTCCTAAATTTGCGGAATTAAATTACGGTCAACTGTTGAACTTACCTAACAGTTTGAGGAAAACCATAAAAATTATGTCGGAAACAATATTTAAAGAACCCATTGAGCCTTTCGGACTTTTCTCGAAAGACAGAAAAAAATCGCTATTTTCCCGCATCGGAGTAGTCGGCGCAGGGAAAGACGGGCGCAACATCATCCGTTTGACGTCGTCTGCCGGTTTGGAAGTCATTTTTATTGAAGTCAATCGGGAGCGGATTGATTTTGCTTTTGAACGACTGAGCGACGGATTAGACAGCCGGATCGAAAACTGGGGGCTAACTCCCGGTGAAAAACGCGCCATCCTCGCACGCATCAAAGGTTCGACGGATTACGCCGATTTGAAAGATTGCGATTTCGTAATCGAATGTATCCGTTACGACGACGAAACCGGCGAGCGCAACACCCATCTGCGTCAGCAGGCTTTTCAGGAAATAGAAAGCGTCGTGTCGCCCGAAGCGATTATCGCAACCAATTCTACTACGGTAATTATCAGCGAATTGGCGTCAGTATTAAAACATAAAGAGCGTTGCGTGAGCATGCACTTTCCGGTTGCCCACCCCGACGCCAAAATTTTGGAAGTGGTGAAAGGCGCTTACACTACGCAGGCGGTATACGATAAAGTCCTGTTGTTTGCGAAGTTGATTAATTACGAAATCATCGACGTCAACGAAAGCAACGGATTAGTGAGTCTGCGTTTAATGGTCGTCCTGCTGAACGAAGCCTGCCGGATGCTGATGGAAAAAACCGCCAAAATGGAAAGCATCGACCGGCTCTCGGTTGTAAGCTACGGCATGAGAATCGGCATTTTCCGCATGGCGGACATCATAGGCATCGAAAAATTAGTTTGCCTGATGGAAGACATGTTCAACGAATACGGCGACAAAAAATACAAACCCAATCCCATCCTGTGGCGGCTTTACCGTACGCGGCAACTGGGCGTCCCGACCGGAATGGGTTTTTTCGTTTACAACAAAGACGGGGGTTTAGTCGGTCCCAATCCGTTTTTTAATTAATCAATCGGCAAAATGAAAATTTTAGTATTAAATTGCGGCAGTTCGTCCATCAAATACAAATTAATGGATATGGACGCCAAAGCCATTATGGCTCAGGGAGGCGTTGAAAAAATCGGATTGAACGGCTCGTTTCTTAAAATTACTTTACCCGACGGGAAAAAAGTCATTTTGGAAGGGGAAATTCTTGAACATCAAACGGGTATCGAATACATACTGGGCGTTATCACGAGTGAAAAATACGGCTGTATCAAGTCGTTAAATGAAATCGACGCCGTAGGACACAGGGTCGTGCATGGCGGAGAAAAATTCAACGCCAGCGTGTTGATTACCGACGAAGTAATTCAAAAAATTATCGAATGTATTGATTTGGCACCATTGCATAATCCGCCTAATTTGAGCGGGATATACGCCGTAAGGGAATTGTTGCCGAACGTTCCGCAGGTGGGGGTTTTCGATACGGCTTTCCACCAAACGATGCCCAAACACGCCTATTTGTATGGTTTGCCCTACTCGCTGTATGAAAAATACGCCATTCGGCGATACGGTTTTCACGGCACCAGCCACCGCTATGTTTCCGAAAGGGTTTGCCGCTTCCTGAACGTGCCTTACGAACAGCAGAAAATCATTACCTGCCACATTGGGAACGGCGCGTCCGTATCGGCTATCCGCAACGGCGCATCGGTCGACACTTCCATGGGCATGACCCCCGTCGAAGGGCTGTTGATGGGAACCCGCTGCGGCGACGTTGACGCCGGCGTTCTCACATATATTATGGAAAAGGAAAATGTCGGTTCGCAGGCTATTTCTACGATTGTCAACAAGTATGGCGGCGTTTTGGGCGTGTCGGGCGTGTCGTCCGATATGCGTGAAATAGGCGCGGCGATGGAGAGCGGGAACGAACGCGCCGTTTTGGCGCAGCACATCTACAATTACCGCATCCGGAAATACGTTGGCGCTTATGCGGCGGCGTTGAGCGGCGTCGACATCGTGGTATTTACGGGCGGCGTCGGCGAAAACCAGTGGCAAACGCGCGAAGCGGTTTGTGAAAACATGGAGTTTATGGGGATTTATTTGGACAAACAGAAAAATAAAAGCGTTAAGGGCGTCGAAGCGGTCATTACGGCGGATGATTCCCCCGTAAAAGCGGTTGTCATCCCCACCGACGAAGAATTGATGATTGCCCAAGACACTTTAAATCTGTTAGTCTAAAAGCATGTTTTCCCGTAAAAGTGTTATTTTTTAACGATATTTAATATAAAATTGTCATTAATTAACATTATTTACATAAAAAAAGTTTGCACAGGAAAAATTATGGACGTATCTTTGCACTGTGGTTTTTTCATAATAGTATTAGATTTAAGGTTAACAAAGATTGGATTAGGGAATTCGTGAGAATTCCCTTTTTCTTTTATTATTAATTCTTTCTTGCCCAATTCACAATTCTTTCCTACATTTGCGAAAAAATCAACCAATCATTTACCACATGTTTAAAAATCATCCCAAAGGATTATACGCACTGGCTTTGGCTAACACTGGCGAACGCTTCGGCTATTACACCATGTTGGCTATTTTTGTGCTGTTTTTGCAGGCGAAGTTCGGTCTGGATTCTGCGGCGGCAACACGGCTGAACGGCATTTTTCTTGCCGCCGTTTATTTTCTACCGCTTTTGGGCGGTTTTATCGCTGACAACTGGCTGGGCTACGGGAAAACCGTAACCGCAGGCATTGTCGTGATGTTTGTCGGCTATTTGCTGATGACCGTTCCGGGAATGGGCATGATTCCGCTGATTGTCGCTTTGTTTATCATTGCGCTGGGTACCGGTCTGTTTAAGGGCAATTTGCAGGTCATGGTGGGCAATCTTTACGACGACCCCAAATACAAGGGGCGGCGCGATCCGGGTTTCAGCCTGTTTTACATGGCGATTAACATCGGCGCGATGTTTGCGCCTGCCGCCGCTACGGCGGTAACAAATTTTTTCCTGAAAAAAGCGGGTCTGTTTTACGACGCAAAAATTCCCGCGCTGGCGCATCAGTTTCTAACCGGAACGATTCGTCCGGAAGGTCGGTCGGAACTCGTCTCGCTTGTTTCCGCCCAACATGCGGGAATAGCCGATTTGGCGCAGTTCAGCCAACTGTATATCGACCGGCTGTCGGAAGCGTACAATTACGCTTTCGGAGTGGCTTGCATTTCGCTGGTTGTATCCATGCTGATTTTCCTTGCTTTCAGAAAAACGTTCAAACACGCCGATTACAATTCCAAACAGCTCGCGGCAAAGTCAAACAAGGCGGCTACGGTTGAATTGACTAAAAAACAAACCACGGAACGGGTTGTGGCTTTGATTTTGGTTTTCGTTGTTGTGATTTTCTTCTGGATGGCGTTTCACCAAAATAGCGGGACAATGACGCTGTTTGCCCGCGATTACACGCAAAATTTCGCCGAAGGATGGACACGAATCGGCTTCAACGTGTTGAATTTGTTCCTGATTGCGGTTGGGGTGTATGCACTTTTCGGTATATTTCAGTCGGAAACCGCCAAAGCGAAAAGCGTCTCAACGGCTGTGCTGACGGCGGTATTAGCCGTTTTGGTTTGGAACTACGGCGGAATGAGCCGACGCATTGACATTTTACCGCAAATTTTCCAGCAGTTTAACCCATTCTTTGTGGTTGCCCTGACGCCGTTTTCAATTGCGATATTCGCATGGCTGGCAAAAAGAGGGAAAGAACCTTCCACGCCCCGCAAAATCGGTGTGGGCATGTTGGTCGCCGCGTTGGGATTTGTGATTTTAGCCGTTGCGTCTTACGGGCTGGCAAGTCCGCCGGAATTGAAAACGGTGGGCGGAGTAAGCCCGACGCCGGTTTCCCCGAATTGGCTGATAAGCACTTACCTTGTGTTAACTTTTGCGGAACTTTTGCTAAGTCCGATGGGTATTTCATTTGTAACAAAAGTCGCCCCGCCGAAACTGAAAGGGCTGATGATGGGCGGTTGGTTTGCCGCAACGGCTATCGGCAATTATTTGACGTCCGTTCCGGGCGAATTGTGGGAAAGCGGTATTCCGTTATGGGCGGTTTGGGCGGTATTAATTGTTTTGTGCCTCCTTTCGGCTATTTTTATTTTTTCTATAATGAAACGGTTGGAAAATGCTACAGAGTGAACGAGTAAAACAAACATACAGCTATGCAATCATACGAACTTAACACAGAGATTCACGACGGTATTATCCGTGTACCCCAACAATATTTAGACAAGCAAGTATCAAAGTGTTTCCGGATACTGCCGCTTGCGCTACTCCCAAGCGAAAAAATAAATTTGCGGCAATGAAACTAAAAACCGCCGGATTTAAGTTCAATAGAGACGAAGCGAATGAAAGATAAGCAAATAATAGAAAATAGCCTGACAATATTCAATATCTTTTCTTAATTAAAATAAAATTCATTATGTCAAAAGAAAAAAAATTCACCCCGTTCGTATCAGGAAATACCGGTATGAAAGAGTTTACGGTGAGGGCATTACTCATCGGTTTGGTATTGGCGGTCGTCTTGGGCGCTGCCAATGCTTATTTGGGATTAAAAGCCGGCATGACGATTGCTGCCACTTATCCAGCGGCGGTAATCGGAATGGCGGTGTTGCGTTTTTTCAAGGGTAGTATCTTGGAAGAAAATTTCACGCGCACCGTCGGCTCCATCGGCGAATCGGTTGCGGCGGGCGCCATCTTTACGCTTCCCGCATTTTACATTTCCGGCGTTTGGAGCGGAAAAGAATTCGGTTCGATAAGCAGCTATCTCACAGCTTCTTTGATATTGATAACGGGCGGGACGCTCGGCGTTTTATTCGTCGCTTTGCTCCGTCGGGTGATGGTGGAAGACAAAGAACTGCCGTTTCCGGAAAGCGTAGCCGCTGCGGAAATCCACAAAACCGGACAAAGCGGCGCCGGCGGCTCTAAATACCTGTTTTCGGCGATGATTACCGGCGCTTTGGTGAAAATAGCCGGCGACTTGCGGCTTTTTGCCACCGAATGGACTTCGTTTTTCAAATCTTCGACGGCTACTTTGGCGAGTGGTAAAACGCTGGAAGGCGGATTTTTAGCCGGCGGTCCCTCTATCAGTCCGGCTTATTTGGGCGTCGGATACATTATTGGTACCAGACTTTCGGCATTGAATTTCAGCGGTTCGGTAATGGCTTGGGGCTTGATGGTGCCGATGTTGTTGGCTATGCTGGGTAGTTCGTTTGTCGAATCCCTGCAAGTGAATACGACAAGTGGATTGGGCGCCGATTCTTTGGCTGCATGGGAAAACGCGGCAAATATCGTATGGCGCGAAGTGGTGCGGATTATTGCCATCGGCGGCATGCTGGTTGCGGCATGTTTTACTTTATACCGAATGCGCGGCAGTTTGGGAACCGGCTTGAAACGCTCGGTGAAAGACTTGAAACGCGCTGCCCGTGGATCGGGCGACAGCACGGAACGCACCGAAAAAGACCTGAAATCGGCATGGATTTTGGGCGGTATCTGCGCCGCCGCCGCACTGACATTTATTATAACCTTTTTTATTTTCAAAACATCTGTCTTGGTTGCAGTTATCGCTTCGACGGTCATGATTGTGCTGGCTTTTTTCTTTTCCGCCGTGTCAGGCTATTTGGTCGGAATAATCGGTTCGAGCAACAACCCCATCAGCGGATTGACGTTGACGGCTTTGGTAGTAACGGCGTTGATTTTGGTTACTTGCGGCATAACAGGCACGGCAGGCGTGGCGGCTGTTTTGGGCATTGCGGCTATTGTTTGCGTGGCGGCGGCGGTCGGCGGGGAAATGTTTCAGGATTTGAAAGCCGGACATATTCTTGGCGGTACGCCCTGGCGGATGCAGGCAGGCGATATTATCGGCGTGATTATTTCCGGGTTTGTGATGTTCGGTGTGTTGATTATCCTGAATCAGGGAGATATTAACATGGGCGTCCAACAGGGATATGAAGGCGGTTTCGGCAGCAAAAACCTTTCGGCGCCGCAAGCCGGACTGATGGCAACCCTTTCGCGGGGAATTGTCGGCGGACAAATGGCTTGGGCTTTGATTGTCGCCGGAATGATTTTGGGCGCGGCATTTATCCTGATGGGCATTAAAAGTCCGATGTTGATATTTGTGGGGATGTATCTTCCGTTCAATACGGTATTTGCGATTTTTGCGGGCGGTTTGATTAAAGGCATTCTTGATTTGTATGCGGCTCGCAGAAAGCACAATGACAACCAAACGGCTTCGGTCGAAAACACCGGCATCCTGCTCGCTTCGGGTCTAATAGCCGGCGAAGCTTTGATGGGATTGGTCGTGGCTGTATTCGCCATGTTCAATATCTTTTTTTCCGATATGCTTTCGATAAAAAACCCGCTGTATATCGTTGGTTTGGTTGTTGTTGCGGTTATCGGGTATTTCCTTGTAAGCGTTCCTTTGCGGAAAGCGGATAAGTTGACATCTTAATCAAATTGTTGTGGGCTTATTTGTACGCTAAGGCGTGAAAATGACGTGTACGGCATAAAATATAATTTAATTTCACACATAATACAAAATATTCAGGAGGTTATATGCAATTTTACAATGAAATAAAGAAGATTTTACCTAAATCAATTAAATTATGTATAAATAGTTTTCTCCGATTTCCTTTTTATCTAAAAGCGAAAAAAGACCCGAAATGGATAACAGATAGAAATTATTATAACATATTCGAAAAACCGATAAATTATGATAATCCCTCCGACCTCAATGAAAAAATACATTGGTTGAAATTTTATTCGGATACTTCACAATGGTCAAGGTTGGCTGATAAATACAAAGTTCGCGAGTATGTGATTGAGAAAGGGCTTGAACATATACTTAATGAACTTTATGCCGTTTATGAAAAGGCGTCTGAAATAGATATTGCAAAATTGCCCGATTCTTTTGTTATGAAAATGAACAACGGCTCAGGCGATATTTTAATTGTGGAAGATAAATCACAATATACAAACAAAGAAGTAGAAAAGTATTTCAAAAAATTCAAAGAATACGGAGTGATGTTGGGAGAATACCATTATCTTAAAATTGAACCAAGAATCATTGTTGAAAAATTGTTGGTTGAAAATAATAATGCTGAATCTTTAATTGATTACAAGTTTTATTGTTTTGATGGAACAGTCCGGTATGTTCTGGTTTGTTCCGGCAGAAGTAAAAAAGGAGTTACATTTGATACCTATGACGTAGATTGGAACTATTTGGAAAATGTTGGCGTTATATCGGGACATTATCTGCTTGGTAAGGGGTTATGTAAAAAACCCGCATCTTTTGATCAAATGATTGAAATTTGTCAAACTCTATCAAAAGATATTCCATTCGTTAGGATTGACCTTTATGAAATTGACGGCGTACCAGTATTCGGAGAAATGACTTTAACTCCAGCCGCAGGTTTTATAACATATTATAATGCCGAATTTTTGAAAGGATTAGGACAACATATTAATTTACCGAAAAAAACAATTTAACTCCCTCGTTGGGACAAAATTCTACTTTGTCTCGATTATCCCGACAGGTTGAACCCGTCAAAATAGACGGCGCGAGGCAGAGCCTTACACCAACGGAATGTTTGTACGCTAAGGCGTGAAGTGATATTTTAAACTTTGCGCTTTTGTGTCTTTGCGTATGGTTATATTTTTATGCAGCAGTGTTTTCTCTGGATTGCTTCGGGCTGCGCCATCGCAAAGACGTTTTTTTACCTGCGAAGCGTGACGAGGATAAAACGCCGCAGACGGCTACGACTTTTTCATCTATTATTGATTGCGTTACAAAAAATTCATATAAATTTGCACCGCATAAGTAAAATTTATCATTAATATTCATATTTACCGTTATGTATCAATCAAAATCCGGCGCCGGAAATCAAAATCAATTCAACAGTGAAAAATATGTCATTACGATTGGTCGGCAATTGGGCAGCGGTGGAAAATTAACCGGCGAACTTTTATCAAAAAAATTAGGTATTCCCTGTTACGACAAAGAATTAATCCAAATTGCTTCGATGGAAAGCGGCTTAGGTAAGGAATTTTTCGAGAAAGCCGACGAGAAAAACAGCATTTCGATTTTGGGCAATTACATCAGTTTCCGTTCCGGATTTATGGGTAATACGTCAATCAATTATTTGAGCAACGAAACGCTGTTTAAAATCCAAAGCGATGTAATCCGGCGTTTGGCGGAAAAAGAACCCTGCATTTTCGTGGGACGGTGCGCCGATTATATTTTAAGGGATAACCAGCATTGCCTGAAACTGTTTGTTTGCGCCGATATGCCCGACCGTATTCAAAGAATTTGCGAGGCTCGTGCGATTTCGGAAAAAGAAGCCAAAACGCTAATCGAACAGACCGATAAAAAACGCGCATCCTATTATAACTATTTCAGTAACAAGACTTGGGGAGCGGCGATTTCATACGACGTTTGTTTCAACTCCTCTGTTTTGGGGATTGAAAATATTGTGGATTTTGTGGCTAATTTTGTGAACCGGCGCTAAAATTTTATTCCGCTTCCTGCTGCGCCTCGTATTCTTTCAACAATTTATCCTGCACATCGGCGGGAACCAGTTCGTATGCAGCAAATTTCATGGTAAAAGAAGCACGTCCGCCGGTAATGGAACTCAAAGACGTTGAATAGTTACTCATCTCTTTAAGAGGCACTTTCGCCATCAGTTTTTCATAACCTTTTTCGGAATTCATACCCATAATCATGGCGCGGCGTCCCTGCAAATCGCCCATCACATCGCCCATGTATTCCGCAGGCAGGGATACTTCCACATCATAAATCGGTTCAAGGATTTTAGGTCCGGCATTTTTGAAGGCTTCCGAAAAAGCGTTCCGCCCGGCGAGCATAAATGAAATTTCATTGGAATCGACTGGGTGCATTTTCCCGTCGTAAATGATAACGCGCACGTCGCGAGCGTATGATCCGGTCAGCGGACCTTGTTCCATGCGTCCCATAATGCCTTTCAGGATGGCGGGCAGAAAACGGGCGTCGATGGAACCACCCACGATGGAGTTGACAAAAACCAGTTTGCCGCCCCATTCCAGCGAATGTTCCTGCACGTCGCGCGCTTGAATCTTGAATTCCTGCCCGTTGAATTTGTAAACTTCCGGCATCGGAATTTCTTCCTGATAGGGTTCGACAATCAGGTGTACTTCACCGAATTGCCCTGCGCCGCCCGATTGTTTTTTGTGGCGGTAGTCGGCACGCGCCGATTTGGTAATCGTTTCACGGTAAGGTATTTTGGGTTCGTAAAATTCAATCATCAACTTGTCGTTGTTTTCAATTCTCCATTTTAAGGTTTTCAAATGAAATTCACCCTGTCCGGAAATGATGATTTGCTTCAGTTCTTTCGACTGTTCGACAATCCAAGTCGGGTCTTCGGCACGCATACGACCGATGATTTCCATCATTTTTTCTGAATCGGCTTCGTTGACGGCTTTAATCGCGCGGCGGTATTTTGAATTGGGATATTTGATAAAATCGAATTTGTTGTCAACGCCTTTCGCATTGAGCGTATTTCCGGTATTTACATCTTTCAGTTTGACGGTCGCCCCGATGTCTCCGGCATACAGTTCCGGAATTTCAAAACGGCTTTGCCCGGCAACAACAAACAACTGCGAAATCCGTTCTTTCGAGCCTCGATCTTCGTTCAGGAGGTCATCCCCCGCCTTTACAACGCCGGACATCATCTTGAAATAAGAAACGCGCCCGATATGCGGTTCTACGGTTGTTTTGAAAACAAAAAGACTTGTCGGCGCGGTAGAGTCGTGCGTAATATCCTTATCTTCAGTATTTTTATAAGGAGGCATTTCGCTTACGCCGGGAACATTGTTGCCTAAAAATTCCATCAATCGGCGAACGCCCATATCTTTTGCAGCCGATGCGCAAATAACGGGAAACATCCCGCGGGAAAGCAGACCCTTGCGAATGCCTTCGCGCATTTCGTCTTCGCTCAGGCTTCCCTTATCGAAGAATTTTTCCATTAATGTTTCGTCATTTTCGGCTGCGGCTTCGACTAAAGCGTTGTGTAATTTTTCCGCTTTGCTTAATTCGGAAGGTGGAATGTCTAAAATTTCGGGTGTGCCGCCTTCTGGTTTCCATTGGTACATCTTCATTTTCAGCACATCAACCATTTGATGGAAATTTTGTCCGGTTTGCAGCGGATATTGAATTTGTACGACTTTTCCCCCGTATGTTTCTTTCAATTGCGTTAAAGTTTTATCGAAATCCGCATTTTCCTTATCCAGTTGGTTTACAAGGAAAATCACCGGTTTGGCGAACGATTCCGTGTAACGGAACAGGTTAATCGTGCCTACTTCCGGACCGTATTGTCCGTTCACGACCATCAGGGCAGTATCGGTTACGCTCATGGCGGAAACGGCGCCGCCTGCAAAATCGTCGGAGCCGGGGCTGTCAATGAAATTCAGTTTTTTGTTCAGCCATTCCACACTGAAAATAGTCGAAAAAACCGAATACCCGTATTCTTTTTCGACGGGAAAATAGTCGGAAACGGTGTTGCCGCTATCAATCGAACCCCTACGTTTTATAACCCCGCTCTCAAAGAGCATCGCTTCGGTGAGAGTGGTTTTTCCCGCACCGGAAGCGCCGATAATTGCGATGTTCCGGATTTCATTTGTTTGATATACCTTCATACTGCAATAAATTTTATGTTTTTTTGTGTTATTTATTTTGTAAAAATAAAGTTCAACAATAAAAACGGTTGTTAAAAAAAGCAGCGAAAGTTATTAAAAAAATGAATTTAACCGGCATTGGCAATTATGTTATAAAACATGTTTGGGCGATTAATAACAATAATTAATTCACGTTGATGCGTATAAATTGTGCCGTTTATTATAAAAAAGATTTTAGAATTGGGGATGCGTAATAAAAAGCAGATATGGTATATTTGTTATCAAGAACGAGGTTTTTTGAAGCGGAGTATTAATCATTAAAAAAATTATCTATCCTCATTTTTGTATTTGCAGGCAAATCTGTACTGTAAATTTTATATTTAGATATACTCATTTCTTTAAACCATTTTTCTATTACATACTTTAAAATATCCTCATCGATTTTGTTGTTGTTATTCTCTGCACTAATTTCTAAGACAAGAACTTCCAAATTATTCAAATCATGATTTTCGGTAATTAGTCCGAAATCGTCTTTGTCTATTTTATCTTTCCAATCCATTGTCCTGAATTTTCTAATATTATTTTCCAAAAGATACGAATAACGGTTGGCATTGCTATAAACAGATTCTTTATGATAGATGTACCCATCAGTAAAGATTATCAATATATTACGATAAGTAGGATCTTTTTCTATGCAATAATCTTTCACATCGTTCTTGAAGAAATGCCATATATCGCTGCCTTCCCAATTGCTTGTCTGAATAGATTGTTGGTATATTTCCGCCAGATTTTGAGCGAAAAGTTCTGTTATTGTATCATATACATTCT
>JAIRKO010000034.1 GCA_031260045.1 Dysgonamonadaceae bacterium
CTCGCCGTTTCCTCATAACGTAATAGCCCGTTTTCATAAACGGTTACCTTTCCCGTTTGATCGGAAGTAAGATGTAACTGCATTTTCTTATCGTCGGTAAGCCTTCGATCTTCGCCGCCTGTAACACCCGGATGCACGTAGTCGTTATCGCCGACCTTAAAGGTCAAACCTTCGGAAGTAGTGATATCCGGATCTGTAAATACGACCGTAGCGAGCTTATTTGAAACCCTGCGGTCCGGGAAATTCATCGCTGTGTTGGTGTTATGAACTATTACATTCCCGCCTCTATAAGTTACAGTTTCGGGAGAAGCGTTTATCCCCCCATCGGAAACATCAACCACCCCGTTTATAAAATTGAAACTGGGTGTTTCGCCCCAACCCATTGCACCGATAGCCGGCGGCGTTCTCATACCATCGTTTTCTGGATTTCCGGCTTTGGCTACGATATAACCTCCTGCCAGATTAATAGCGTCTATTCTGCAATTTCTTTGGAGTTGTCCCACGCCGCCGCCGATACCGGGAGCGCCGTCTCCGCCTTCTGCGACAACTCGCGTATTGCCGTCTGCTACTTTTATCTCATGTACACGGCTGTAGTCGGAACATCCTATCCCGGGCGCATTCTCTCCGCCTTTCGCGTAAACCTGAGAACCGAGTTGTACCACAATTTGTCCGCCTTGTGCAAATAAACCGGCAGGACCTATTCCGGGCGCCCACTTTCCGCCGCCGTAGGCTTCTACGATAGCGCCGTTAATATGAATTTTTCCGCATCCGCCATAACCCTGAGTCCAAAACGATTCTCTCTCGTGGTATTTATATTCATCGGGAATATCTTCATTATTTGCAAAAGGATTCCATAGACCCGGTACAAACTTAAATACGTTAAATGTTTTATCCTCATATTCTTTCGGGGGATTTTTGTAGTCTATGTAATCCCACCCGCCGCCTATTCCAGCTCCTCCGGGCAAAGAGCGCGTTTCCGATCCAAAGTTCGTCCCTATATTCACAGTATGAACAACCATGTTCCCTCCACGAGCGACTAATCTACCTAAACTACCATTCCCTTCGGAGTAACCGTCTATAAAGAGTTCTGATCCAGGGTGCACCCTGATAGCCGGACAACAGGATCCTCCCTGCAAGAAATTGTCGCCTTTTAAGATTATTCTCACTTGGTTACCTTCCTTTATATCTATACAAGGCGCACGGTCGTCCTCATCATTAAAATTTATGAAAGTATTTTCAAGTTGGATATTTACTATCCCATTATCGGGTGTTACCGTAAAGGTAGTGCCGTTGGGGTACCACTCGTTTACAATCATGTGCCTGCCATGACCTTTTAACTTGTTGTCGCTTTTGGCGGTGAAGCCTATCAATAGGATGGATAGGGATAAGATAAACTGTTTCATAATATTGCTTTTTTTTTACGCCGCAAAGTTAGAAAGGAAAAAGCAGATATGTAATCCCTATTAATGGGGATTTTTTGCTGTAAACTAACAAGATATAGTGATAGAAGGAGGGTAAATAAGAACTAAAAGTTAAGAACTAAGAATAGTGATAATTCTTAACTCTTATCAAAAATAGTTGGTGCGAGGTAAATGGTTTTTCGCAACAAGTCTATTGCGAGCGAAGCAATCCACATTAATCACTAATCATTAATAATTAATCATTATTTTCCCGTAAATTTGTCCGCTGAATTTTAATAAGAGGAAAATGATGAAAAAGAGATTAAACATCGCAATTGTAGCGCACGACCAGCGCAAAGCCGACATGGTGGAATGGGCGGTTTTCAATGCAACGACTTTGTCGGGACACAAAATTATTTGCACCGGAACAACCGGAAGTTTGATTAAACAGGCATTTCAAGAAAAAGGCATTCAGGCGGAAATCGTCTGCGTAAATTCCGGACCTTTGGGCGGCGACGCCGAAATAGCCGCTATGGTGGTGCGAAACGAAATCAGTCTGGCGATATTTTTGATTGATGATATGAATCCGCAGCCTCACGAAGCCGACATCCAAATGCTGCTCCGACAGTGCCGCGTACACAACGTTCCCATCGCCTGCAACCGTTATAGCGCCGACTTGATGATTACCAGCGCCTTGTGGGACGACGAAACATACGAGCCTTCCACGCCGAGATATATTAAATTTTCCAGGGAATAAATGTGATTTTCCCAAACTTGGGAAAGCGCCGTTATTTATAATTTAATTTTTCACAATACTTAATATATATAAAATGAAACTAAAAATTGCCGTTTTGCCGGGCGACGGAATTGGTCCGGAAATTGTTGCACAAGCTTTGAATGTAGCCAAAGCGATCTGTAAGAAATTCAAGCATGAGTTGGTTTATCAGGAAGCGCCGGTCGGGGCAACCGCCATCGACGCCGCAGGAAATCCCTATCCCGACGAAACACATGCGCTTTGCATGGGTTCGGACGCTGTTTTGTTCGGCGCCATCGGTTCTCCGAAATACGACAACAATCCTGCCGCGAAAGTGCGCCCTGAACAAGGTTTGCTTGCCATGCGCAAACAACTGGGCTTATACGCCAATATTCGACCGGTAACGACTTTCCCTTCCCTGATTCACAAATCGCCGCTACGAACCGATTTGGTCGAAGGCGCCGATTTTATGTGCATCCGCGAACTCACGGGCGGCATCTATTTCGGTCGTCCACAAGGCAGGAGCGAAGATGGGGAAACGGCTTACGATACTTGCGTTTATACGGCTGCGGAAATCGAACGGATTATTCGCTTGGCTTACGGTTACGCGCTTAAACGCCGGAAAAAACTGACGGTTGTCGACAAAGCCAACGTGCTTGCCACCTCGCGGCTTTGGCGGCAGGTCGCGCAGCGGCTGGAAAAGGAATATCCCGAAGTGGAAACCGAATATATGTTTGTGGACAACGCCGCCATGCAAATTATCCAGTTGCCGAAGCGGTTCGACGTGATGGTTACCGAAAACATGTTCGGCGACATCCTGACTGACGAGGCTTCCGTGATTACCGGTTCGCTGGGCATGTTGCCGTCGGCGTCTATTGGCGTTCATACTTCCGTGTTTGAGCCTATTCACGGTTCTTACCCGCAGGCTGCGGGGAAAGACATCGCCAATCCGCTGGCTGCCATTCTTTCGGTTGCCCTGATGTTTGAATATGCTTTTGATTTGCAGGCGGAAGCGGACGCCGTTCGCAAAGCGGTGGATGCTTCTTTGGATGAAAAAATTGTTACGGAAGACATTGCCGCAGGCGGGAAAGCGTATAAAACGTCGGAAGTCGGGAAATGGATTACAGATTATCTTTGTTGACGCCGTATTTTTCCTCGCAATGCTTCACCCCTTGCGGCTCAACGTGAATAACAATATCATAAATATTATCGACGGCGGCTTTGATGGCGTCTTCCGTTTTTTGGGCAATCCGGTGCGCTTCGGCCAGGGGAAGGTTGCCGTCGACTTCGATGTCCAGCACAATATTATAGAAGTTTCCGGTGTGGCTGGAGCGGATGCGGTGGGGATTGGACGCTTCCGGCACTTTTTCGACGGCGCGGATGATTTCCTTGTAAATAGTCGTGTCCCGCATCCCGTCCATCAAAACCACATTGGCGTCCCGGAAAATCCCGACGGCGGAATAAATAATGTAAATGCTGATTAACAGGGCAATAATCGGGTCAAGTACCGGCAAATCGAGCAGGAATGTAAAACCAAGCCCCAGCAGCACGCCGCTCGAAATAATCACGTCGTTCCGCATATTGACGGCGTTCGCCCTCAGCATGGACGAATTTACCCGCTTCCCCTGCCGGAACTGGTAAAGCGCGAGCAATAACTTGCCGACAATCGACACAACGGTTACCCCAATCGCTACGGTAGAGGGCAGTTCGGTGATTTCGCCGCGAATAATTTTACCCGTAGAAGCGATGAGCACTTGCCCGCCCATCAGGAAAATCACAAACGACAAGACCGTAGAAGCGATATTTTCCGCTTTTTCATGCCCGTACACAAATTTTGAGTTGGGCGGGCGGCTGATAATCGGGGTCGCAATCAGTATGACCAGCGAAGTAAAAACGTCGGAAGCCGAGTCCAGCCCGTCGCTCAGCACCGCCAGACTGCCCGAAACAATTCCCGCAACAATCTTCAACAGCGACAGCAGCGCGTTGCCGATTACGCTGACCCAAGAAGTGATCAACATGATTTTTTCTCGATTTTTGTTCATGCAAAAATTTGCCGTCTAATGAACAGGCGAAGCAAAAATACAGGAAAATTTTTGATTGCGCAAAATGGAGGGCGGGCGAGTGAATAATGGGTGCAATTATTTGAAACAAAACCGATTTTCGTTATCTACATGCTAATGGACGATATTTGTGCAACAACCTGAAACAAGGGTTGACAAAGCCAATTAAAATCGAAAAAGTCAAACGTTTATCTAAGAGCGTTAAAGGTTTATTTACAACAAACAGAGAAAGTTACCCCCCCCCGTATATTTGTTATTTAGAATCTATTTAAACAACAAACCGTGAAAAAATTTATGACAATAGCGATTTGAAACTTCAATATAGACAAACAAATTAAAGGAATAAAAATAAATTTTTTCTTCCCAAAAACAATTGCAGCATATTTGTTAATTCATTAATAACCAAACGATAGCATTAATCCGTTCAACTTATTGAAAAACAATCCGTAGCACTAAAATCGAAAAAAGCAAGAGAATAATCATTTTTTTGTTCTTTTTTTTTTCCTAAAATTTGTGGTCTGTTTCGATAAAATTATTTCTAAGCATAAACATCATTAAAAAAATCGACGAAGAATGGAATCTTGTAAAAGGATATGGAGTGATTGTATGAAAATTGTCAAAGACAATATCGAAGATAAGGTATTTCAAACGTGGTTTGCTCCGGTTGTTCCTATTGATTATCAAGGCGATGAGTTCACGGTTCAGGTTCCAAGTTCTTTTTTTTATGAGTATTTGGAAGAACATTATGCGGATTTGATTTATGCGAGTTTATTCAGGGTTGCCGGAAAAGATTTGCATCTTCACTACCGGATTACAGTGGATACGTCCAACAAAAAAGGCGGCTGCACCACTGTGCAGAGTGAAAGGCTGACGTCGGCAAAAGAGGCGAATAAGACTGCAACTCAACTGAATAAGCATCCGAACACGCTGGTGCCTGCAACCGAATGGAATCCTAATCTAAATCCGCGGCTTTCGTTTCAAAACTTTTTTGAAGGCAAAAGTAATTTGCTTGCAAGAAGCGTGGGAGAGAGTATTTGCGAAAACTTGAATAAAACGTTCAATCCGCTTTTCATTCACGGTTGCGCCGGCGTTGGGAAAACCCATCTTTGCCATGCGATTGGCAACCGGATGGTCGAACGATTTCCCGAAAAGAAAGTGATGTACATTTCGTCGCACCTGTTTCAAGTCCAGTTCACCGACGCTGCGAGGAATAATGTTTCCAACGATTTTATCAATTTCTATCAGGGAATTGATATGCTGATTGTGGACGATATTCAGGAATTGGCAGGCAAGGAGAAAACACAGAAAGCTTATTTTCACATATTCAATCATTTACATTTGCTCGGCAAACAAATTATCCTGACTTCCGACAAAACGCCCGCCGAATTGCAGGGCATTGAAGAACGGCTCATCAGTCGTTTCAAATGGGGCGCTGTGATTGAAATGTACAAGCCGGATGCGGAGTTGAGGAAAAAAATACTTCGTAACAAAATCAAACAGAATGGCTTGGAAATTCCGGAGGATATTCTTGAATATATTGCCGAAAATGTAACCGAGCATATTCGCGATTTAGAAGGAATTATCACTTCGCTGGTAGCCCATTCGCTGGTTTGTAATTGCGAAATTGATTTGGAATTAGCAAAACGGGTTGTAAATAAATCCGTTAAAATTGAAAAAAAGCCGATTACGAGCGACAATATCCAAACCGTAGTCAGTACATATTTCAACATTGATTTAAAGGAAATCCATTCCAAATCCCGCAAACGGGATATTGTGCTGGCTCGGCAGGTGGCGATGTTTCTATTGAAAAAACATACGGATTATTCGTATTCCCGCATTGGCAGCATGGTGGGGAAAAGGGATCATGCAACGGTGCTTCATGCCTACCGGACGGTTCAAAATCGCCTTGAGATTGATAAGACATTCCGGGTAACGATGGGAAACATAGAGACTTTGCTCACAAAATAGCCTGACGGATCCGAACCAATTTTTCCAACAAGGGCTGTAACAAATCCAATCTCAACATATTCGCCCCGTCCGACAGCGCATTTGCCGGTTCGGGGTGGGTTTCGATAAACAAACCGTCTGTTCCGACGGCTACGGCTGCTTTTGCAATCGTTTCAATCATTCGGGGCAGTCCCCCGCTGACGCCGTTTGCCTGATTGGGTTGCTGCAGGGAATGGGTAACGTCCGTCACCACCGGAAAGCCCAGTTGCTGCATTTCGGGAATCCCGCGAAAATCCACTACCAAATCGGTATAGCCGAAAGTTGTACCCCGTTCGGTCAACATCACTTGCTTGTTTCCGCTGTCGATAATTTTTTGAGCGACAAATTGCATGGCGGCAGGCGACAAAAACTGCCCTTTTTTCACATTCACTATCAAGCCGGTTTTCGCTGCGGCGATCAACAAATCGGTTTGGCGGCAGAGGAAAGCGGGAATTTGCAAAACGTCGGTAAATTCGGCGGCTATTGCGGCGTCGCCCGTTTCGTGAATGTCGGTAAGTACGGGAATTTGAAAGGTATCCCTCACTTTTTTCAAGATACGCAAAGCCTTTTCATCCCCAATTCCGGTAAACGAATCGACTCGCGAGCGGTTCGCTTTTTTATACGATCCTTTAAATATATAAGGAATATTTAGCCTGTTCGTAATTTCAAGCGTTTTTTCGGCGATGTTCATCGCCATCCGTTCGTTTTCGATTACGCAGGGACCGGCTATCAAAAA
This sequence comes from Dysgonamonadaceae bacterium, assembly GCA_031260045.1. Classification (GTDB taxonomy): domain Bacteria; phylum Bacteroidota; class Bacteroidia; order Bacteroidales; family Azobacteroidaceae; genus Azobacteroides. Next base: position 6,937 of record JAIRKO010000034.1, read on the forward strand.
GAATGAATTGCCGGTTTTTAAATTGTCTAAAGTCATTTGATTCATTTGTTTAGGAATATGTAAAAAATAAATAGGTAATTTTTTCACACATAACTTAATATCCCAATAGATTACCAACTCCCCCCAGCACCGCCACCCCCGAAACTTCCGCCGCCAAAACCGCCGAAGCCCCCAAATCCGCCGCTTCCGCGTGTAAAATTATCCCAATCCCGACTATTGCCCCTACCGGAACTGCCGAGCATGGACATCAACACCCAGAATGGCAAACCGCTTTTGGAATCGCCCATCGTAAAGTTATGATTATGGTTTTTCGTTACAATCGACAAAATAATCATGAAGGCAAGGAACAGAAACAAAGCGGCAACCGCTCCGCCGGCGTTTCCCGACGTTTTTTCGTCATATTCCTGCGCGGTAAATTCCTTGCTTGCAAGCGACATGATGATTTTGCAGCCTTGCCGTAAACCGCCGTAAATATCGCCGTCCCTGAAATGCGGAATCATTTCTTTGTTTACGATGCGGTTGGCAATCGCGTCGGGAATAACGCCTTCCAGTCCGTAACCGATTGCCACAAAGGCACGCCCCGGTTCGCGTCCGGTTTTCGGTTTGAAAACGATTACCACGCCGTTGTTTTTGCCTTTTTGTCCGGCGCCCCATTTTTCGCCCAGCTTAAACGAATAGTCGGCAATGTCGTAACCGCCGAGCGTGGGAACGGTAACGACAATGATTTGTGTTGTTGTGTTTCGGGCAAAAGCCGTCAAGTCAAATTCCAATTGATTGACCTGTTCCGCCGTTAGCACGCGGGCAAAATCGTTCACCAAACGCGGAGGATTGGGTGGTTCGGGTATGCCTTGTGCCTGAATTTGAACGGCAAAGCAGAGGGACAGCAGGATGCATGAAAGTTTTTTCATTGTGTTTTCAACTAAAAGACAAATCGTCGGGCAGTTCGTTGACGTCGTCCGCCTGTCTGGGAAAATGCGCTTTCAGCCGGTTTCCCGCCATGCGGATTCCTTCGCTCAAGCCTTCGGCAAAACGACCTTCTTTGAATCGGGACGACATAGCGTTTTTAATATCTTCCCAAAAGTTGTCCGGTACGAGGCGGTTGATGCCTGCGTCGCCGATGACGGCAAATTGCCGGTCTTTAACGGACAGGAAAAACAGCACGCCGTTGCGCAACTCGGTTTTGTGCATTTTCAGTTGTTCAAACCAGTGCGCGGCGCAATTCAAAACTCCCAAGCGGCACGCATCCGCCGAGATATGCACGCGAATCTCGCCCGATGTTTCCATTTCGGCAACTCGGATGGCTTCGGTGATACGCTCTTTTTCTTCATCGGAGAAAAAATGTTTGGCATCCATTGGGGTATGATTTGTTAAAATTGAACTTCCGGCGCTTGTTCGGCGCCCGCCTGCGCCTGAAAATAAGCTTTCTTTTCAAAATTGAAAGCATTTGCGTAAATGTTGCGGGGAAAACTGCGGATGTAGGTGTTGAAATCCTGCGCCGTTTCGTTAAATTTCCCGCGTTCAACGGCGATACGGTTTTCCGTTCCTTCGAGTTGCGCCTGTAAATCCAGAAAATTTTGGCTGGCTTTCAAGTCGGGATATTTTTCCACAACAACCATCAAGCGGCTTAATGCGGAACTCAATTGATTTTGAGATTGTTGAAACTGTTGCAGGGACTGCGGATCCGAAGGATTGACATTAACGGCGGTCGCTTTGGCGCGAGCTTCGACGACACCTTCCAGCGTTTCTTTTTCGTGTGCGGCATAGCCTTTCACCGTGTTTACGAGGTTCGGGATGAGGTCAACCCTGCGTTGATAAACATTTTGCACTTGCGCCCAAGCGGCGGTTACCGCTTCGTCTTTTTTCACCATCGTGTTGTAAGTCCCTTTGATTGAGACATAAAGAAATATCGCGATGGCAACGATTATTCCTGAGATAATCAAACCTTTTTTCATTTTTGTAATGCTTAAATTGTTAATTTTCGGGTTGCAAATTTACATGAAAATTTTGATTACAGCATATAGACAGGTAAAAATGAACGTATTTAATTGTTGCGAGACTAAAAATAACCGTAGCCGTCATTAGGCGTTAGAGCCTGTATTTAGGATTGATGGGGTAATATGCAGGTTTCTGTTTACATTAAAGTATTAATATCCTGACAAAAGAATAGCCGTAATTCAATAAAAAATCCCATTGCCACTCCGAATTGCCCCCGTTTCGGGCGATGTCAATTATTGTTCGTATATTTGCCGCCGATTTAAAAAAGCAAAATTTGCGAAATCCGAAGAAAAAATGAACGAACAAATCAAACAAATTGCCGAACGCCTGAAAGGTTTAAGGGATTCTCTGGAACTTTCGGTCGAAGAAATGTCCGCCCATTCCAACCGGACGCCGGAGGAAATCCGCCGCTATGAAACCGGGGAAACCGATATTCCCATGAGTTTCCTTTTCGATGTGGCTCAACATTTTAACATTGATACTTCAACTTTAATTTCCGGCGAAGAACCCCGAATGAAAACCTATTTCCTGACCCGTTGCGGAAAAGGGAAATCCGTTGAACGGAACAGGGCTTACAGGTATCAAGCCCTTGCAAGCGGCTATGTGCATCCCCATGTGGAGCCTTTTGAAGTAACGGTTGAACCGAATGACCGGGAAATTCAACTCAATTCGCATGAAGGAGAAGAATTTAACTATGTGCTGGAAGGGCGTTTACTTTTCCGAATCAACAGCAAGGATTTGATTCTCAACCCCGGCGATTCGATTTATTTCAACTCTTCTTGCCTGCACGGAATGAAAGCGTTGGATAATAAACAGGTGAAATTTTTAGCAATGATTAATAAGTAGACGAGTTAACAAAATCCTTTCGTTTACTTGCTTACTCGTCAACTAAAACACATATTTATGGTTTCAAAATACATCAATCAACAAGTCTTTAAAAATCAGGAAGATTTTAAATCCAATTTCAAAATAAACGTACCGGAAAATTTCAATTTCGCATACGATATTGCCGATGAATGGGCAAAGATTCAACCCGACAAAAAAGCGCTTTGCTGGGTAAACGACAAAGGCGAACATATTGAATTCACTTTTAAGGATATAAAGGAAAAAAGCGACGCTGCCGCCTCTTATTTCCAATCGCTCGGAATCGGCAAGGGCGACATGGTGATGCTGATTCTCAAACGCCGCTATCAGTACTGGTTTGCCATTCTTGGGTTGCACAAAATAGGCGCGGTGGCTATTCCCGCCACACATTTGCTGACGAAAAAAGACATTGTCTATCGCTGTAATGCCGCCAATATTAACGCAATCGTTTCGGTCGGCGAATATCCGGTTATCGAACAGGTAGACAGCGCTTTGGCGGATTGTCCGACTTTGAAACATCGGATTTCCATCGGGTCTGAAATTCCTGCCGGATGGTTGGATTTCAAGAAAGGGCTGGATGACGCCAAACCTTTTGTCAAACCGGAAAATCCGAGCAGCAACGAAGACATTATGCTTCTGTATTTCACTTCCGGCACTACCGGACAGCCTAAAATGGTGATACACAATTATACTTACCCTCTGGGACACATCATTACTGCGGGTTATTGGCAAAACCTGAAGGAAAACGATTTGCATCTGACCGTCGCCGATACAGGTTGGGCGAAAGCCGCTTGGGGAAAACTGTACGGGCAGTGGATTATGGGCACCTGTATTTTTGTGTACGACCATGAAAAATTTACCGCCGCCGATATGCTGCGCGTAATGCAGGACTATCGGGTAACGTCGTTCTGCGCTCCTCCTACGGTTTACCGTTTTTTGATTTTGGAAGACATTTCAAAATACGACCTTTCCGCCTTGAAGTATTGCGAGGTAGCCGGCGAGCCGCTCAATCCCGTTGTGTTTGAGGCATTTTACAAAGCCACCGGCGTCAAAATGATGGAAGGTTTTGGGCAAACGGAAATGACCGTTTCGATTGCCAATTATCCTTGGATGAAACCCAAACCCGGCTCAATGGGAATGCCCAGTCCCGCCTACGATATGGATTTGCTCACTGCCGACGGACGAAGCGCCGAAGACGGCGAACAGGGCGAAATCATTTTCCGCACCGACCGCATCAAACCTGTCGGACTGTTTATGGGCTATTACCGCGACCCGGAATTGACCCTGCAGGTTTATCACGATCATGTGTATTATACCGGCGATATTGCTTGGCGCGACGAAGACGGATATTACTGGTTTGTAGGACGTAACGACGATGTGATTAAAAGTTCGGGCTACCGCATCGGTCCGTTTGAAGTAGAAAGCGCATTGATGACTCACCCTGCCGTTGTGGAGTGTGCCATCACGGGCGTTCCCGACGAAATTCGCGGACAGGTGGTCAAGGCAACCATTATTCTCGCCCAACAGTATAAGGCAAAAGCCGGTAGCGACTTAATCAAGGAAATTCAGGAGCATGTGAAAAAAGTAACCGCTCCTTATAAATATCCGCGCATCATCGAATTTGTGGATGAATTGCCGAAAACTATTAGCGGGAAAATCCGCAGAGTGCAGATTCGCGGGGAAAATAAGTAAAATTAAATAATTATGATACGAACGGTTCTTGTCCCTGAAAGTGAAAATGTTGTTGTTTCCGTACCTAAAAAATATGTTGGAAAGTGCGTGGAAATAACAATATTGCCTGTTAATGACGCTCCGGTTGAATACGCAACGCCGGAAAAGAGAAAACCTCATTTTACAGCCATATCTTTGGATACGCGCGGGTGGAAATTCGACAGAGAGGAAGCAAATGCGCGATAAAATTTTTTTAGATCCAAACGTATTGATATATGCCTATTCCAATACTGAAATAGCAAAGCAAAGTATATCAAGAACTATTGTCGAAAACGGCAATACAATTGTTAGTACGCAGGTCTTGCAAGAAATTGCCAATGTTTTACAAAAAAAGTTCGGAAAGAGTTATACGGAAATAAAAAATACGTTGACAGAATGTCAGGAAGACGTCAATATCATTCATACCAACACTTTGCATACGCTATTTCGAGCCTGCGACATTGCAGAACGTTACGGTTTTTCATTCTACGACAGTATGATAGTTGCCGCTGCACTTGAAAACAAATGTACGACGCTTTATTCCGAAGATTTGCAACATAAACAAGTGATTGACGGAAAATTGACAATCCTCAATCCGTTTATATAAATTAATTCAATCTGTTATTTATACTTCATCCCCCTAACAGCCTCCGGATAAGCCAAACCTTTTTGAAGCATCTCCACCGCCTTTGCAATATCCCTGTCCCGATCCATATAAACAATAAAAAACGCCTCCTCCCCGAAAAAAGTCTGCAAGATATAAGCATAAGTTGTGGTCAGGATATAATTGGCGGAGGTATTGATTAAAGATGTTCTCGGTTTCACTTTCAGCGCAGCGGCAAAATCAATGATTTCATCAAGAAGCGGTTGCTGTTTCAAATATTCCCACATGCTTTGGTAATTCTTAAATTCGCTCAATCGACTTCGATTCATATCCGCATATTCGCAGGCAAACCGGTAAAAAATATTCTTACTTTCGAGATGGATATAATAAGAGGTAAGTTCCGATGTATCAAGCGGAACAAAAACATCCGGCATAATTCCGCCGCCGCCATACACTTCCCGTCCGTTTAAAGTATGGTAGAGCATACCGCTATCCGCTACGGCGCTGTTTTCGTCAAATTCTTCCCCGTTTGAGAAGCGGTCAAGCCAATCCTGATTGTATTCATCCGCATGTCCCATCGTATAGCGCCTTTGTATATTTCTTCCGGAAGGCGTGTAATAACGGGCAATCGTCAACCGGAAAGCCGACCCGTCGGACAGTTCTATTTGATTTTGAACCAATCCCTTACCGAACGACCGCCTGCCGACAATCAATCCCCTGTCGTTGTCCTGAATGGCTCCGGCAACGATTTCGCTTGCCGACGCAGATACCTGATCCATGAGGATAACAACCTGATTGTTTTGTAAAGTTCCTAAGCCATTGGCGATTGCATCTTCCCGATGAAAAGATTTCCCTTTCGTGTAAACAATACTGCTCCCCGCAGGCAAAAATTCATTGCAAATCTTAACGGCAGCGTCAAACGAACCGCCGCCGTTCATGCGCAAATCAATAATAAAAGACCGGCAACCGCTGTTCAGTAGTTCGGCAATGGCTTTGATAAATTCATCGTAAGTCGTGTGGCTGAATTTGTCGAAAATCTTAATCAACCCGATGCCATTGGCTACCTGATACGACGCTTTGACGGTCGTTATCGGAATGTGATTCCTCTTCACATGGTAATTTCGGATAACATTTGCGCCGTTGCGCATAATTCCGATTTTCACAACGGTTCCGATTTCGCCCCGCAGGGCATTTAATATTTTGTCGAAAGAAAAAGATTTTCCCACAAACGCGGTATCATTCACCGTCACAATGCGGTCGCCCCGCATCAAGCCTGCCTGTTGCGCCGGGCTTCCCTGCGCCATGCCGACAATCACCAGCGTATCGGCATGAACAAACGACTCAATGCCTATTCCCGCGAAATGCCCTTCCATGTCTTCGTTGATTTTGCCCAAATCGCCTGCGGGAATATATCTCGAATGAGGATCCAGTTCGCCGATTACTTTCAGTATCGCATTGTCTGTCAGGGTTGTCATATCTACCTGATCCACATATTCCTCTTCAATGATATTGAGAATGGCGTCAATTTTATTTTCGGGATTTAAAAAGAGCTTCCGCCCGAATGATTTGCCGGAAAGGAAATTCCCTGCAAAAAACCCGACGATTAAAGCGGCGAAAATACCGACAATTATCCACCAGAAGCCTTCTTTTAATTTCATAACACAAGTTTTGAATGTGTGTTTTATTCAATCTCTAATTTTTCCTTTTCGATATACAAAACCTCTATCATTGCTTTTTCAAGCAATTCAATTCCATCCGGAAGGCGGTATTTTTCGGAATAAACCACGCGCTTGATTCCCGCCTGAATGATTAATTTGGCGCATTCGATACAAGGCGAAGCCGTAACATAAAGCGTAGCGCCTTTGCTGTTGTTGTTGGAACAGGCAATTTTTGTAATCGCATTGGCTTCGGCATGAAGCACATACGGATGGGTTGCCCCGTTTTCATCTTCGCAAATATTTTCAAAACCGGCGGGCGTACCGTTGTAACCGTCGGAAATAATCATTTTATCTTTCACAATCAAAGCGCCCACGCGCCGCCGCCGACAATATGAATTTTCAGCCCAGATAGCCGCCATGCGCAAATAACGTTTGTCCAATGCCGATTGCTTGTTAATACTCATTATATCGACAAAATCCGTAAAGTATTGAGCAAGTCCCGATTAATCGTTTTTTCTTTCTTTATCGCCTTGGAAAAAGGCACATAAACAATTTCATCGTCCTGAATCCCGATCATCACATTGCGTTGGTCTTCCATCAAAGCGTCGATGGCGGCAGCCCCCATACGGCTTGCCAAAATCCGGTCGGAAGCGGTCGGCGAGCCGCCTCGCTGAATGTGTCCGAGAATCGTTACGCGAACGTCATACTGCGGATATTCTTTTTTTACCCTTTCAGCCATGCCCATAGCGCCGCCGGTGATTTCACTTTCCGCCACCAAGACGATGCTGCTGTTTTTACTTTTGCGGAAACCGGTCTTAATCAGTTCTTCCAACTGGTCTACTTCCGTCCATATTTCCGGGATAATAGCCGCTTCCGCACCCGAAGCGATGGCGCCGTTCAGGGCGAGGAAACCAGCGTCGCGCCCCATCACTTCGATAAAAAACAGCCGCTCGTGTGAAGATGCGGTGTCGCGTATTTTATCCACGGCTTGCATAATGGTATTCAGCGCCGTATCGTAACCTATGGTGGTATCCGTGCCGTTAAGGTCGTTGTCGATTGTTCCCGGCACGCCGACAATGGGAATATTGTATTCCTGCGCAAAAATACGCGCCCCACTCAGCGAGCCGTCGCCGCCGATAACCACCAGCGCGTCAATACCTTCTTTTTGAAGCGTTTTATAAGCGGTTTTACGCCCTTCGGGTTCGTGAAATTCCAAGCAGCGAGCGGTTTTCAGAATCGTTCCGCCTTGCTGTACAATATTGCTTACATTGTTTGTCTTGAAAGGAAGAATTTCGCCGGTTATCAAGCCTCTGTATCCTCTGTATATGCCTTTGACTTCCAAACTGTTGTAAATTGCGGCTCTGGTTACCGCCCTGACTGCCGCGTTCATTCCCGGAGCGTCGCCGCCTGAGGTGAGCAGTCCCACACATTTAATTTTTGCCATACCTTGATTTTATATTAAGAACAGTACAAAATTACACTTTCTTTTTGATTTCCGAATTAGAAATGGGGTTTTTCTGAAAAAACGATTGGGTTGGCGGCATTTTGTTGCGACGTCATTGTGATAGATACTTAACATATTATTTCTTGAAAGATAATGTCTTACTTTTCTTTCAAAATCCATGTTTTTAAATGTTTTATAATAAAAACGTTCATTCGCATAAAATATTTTCCCCGCTTGTCTGTCTACATAAATAGACACAATAAATTATTAAGGGTATGAATACATATATCGTAGTTGGAAGCGTGCTTCTGCTGTGGATTGCAGGTGGTTTCTACCGCAGGCGGAAGAATAGGAATAAAGTTATTTATGTAGATAAAAATAACTGCGTCGGATGTCGGCGGTGCGTCAAAAGATGCACGCGCCGGGTGTTGGAAATGGCAGAGGATGAAGCCGGAAAACGTGCCGTAGTGAAATATCCCGACAAATGTAGTGCTTGCGGGGATTGCCGGAGAAAATGTAAATTCGATGCGTTGAAATTAATTGAAAGGAGTTGACGCGCATCACCCCGTCTACTCATTTTAGGTCATGCGGCTGAGGGAATTGTATGTTTGTATGTCGGAGTGATGAACTTTCAGTTCTTAACTCTTAGTTCTTCTACCCCATAAACACTCCTCGCCACATGCACCCTCCCAAACCGGTCTTTCGCCCGCACCTTAATCCAATGCTCTCCCACCGTCAAACCGGTTTGTATCCGCGCTTTCCACAAATGGCTGCAAACAACAGGATTGGATGGACGGCGACCCGGAACAAGCCGCTCCAAATAATCCCAGTCCTGCACATAACGATAATAGGCGGGATCGAACTCCTCGACATGCTGCATCTTGATCCATTCGCTATCGTCAATGCGGTATTCCAGCGTGTCGTCCGCACTGCCCATAAAGAAATCGGCATAAATGGCGGCGCTGGTTGAACGTCGAAATGGAACAACTTTGGGGTGATACAGCGATATTTGGTAATCGTCAGGTTTCCCCAAGACTTTATAGTCCAGAAGATATTGATTTCCGTCAACTCGCAGGAAAGCGTAACCGGCAGGCGTTCCATCGCGCATAGTTGATACGGGAAGCCCCTGCTCGTTCAATATGCCGGAAAACCAGTCGCCGCAAGTTGCGCCTACATTATATTCATAAAGCGGCTTTTCGCGGTCTGCGCCCTGCTCTTTCCCGATGCGGTGTTGCATTTGGAGATGCGTATGCGCGGAAAGGAAGAGGACATTGGGATAATCCTTCAGTATTTCATACAACTTTTGCCGGTCGTCGTCGCGAAAATCCTTTTCGCCCTCCGAGTCAATCAGCGGGATGTGCATCGAAACAACTATCAGGCGGTCATGCGGAACAAAAGCGAGATTATTCTCGATAAAAGCAAATTGGTCGTCTCGCAAACCGCCCCAATAGCCTTTTCCTGTTACCGGATGCGGATATAAAATATCGTCTAATACAATAAAATGTGCTTTTCCATAATTAAAAGCATAATTATTCGGTCCGAAACGCGCCTCAAACGATTCGTCCGACAGGCGGTCTTCCTTAGCGTCGTAATTCATATCATGATTTCCCATGACATTGTACCAGGGTATGCCCATTTGCCGGATTGCCTGTTTGTAAGGCTCATGAAGATCAAGGCGGTCGCCAACCAAATCGCCGAGCGTTATTCCAAAACTAACGCCTTTGGCATTGCGGGCTTCGGCAATAATTCCGCGTTTCAGATATTCCAACTCCTGCTCGTTATAAGGTTGCGTATCCCCAAAAATCAGGGCGGTAAACGTTTCCGGCTCATCCTGTTTATACAAGGAAAAATTTACCGAAGCGGGCAGTTTACCGGTCGGATCCACGCCTTTGTAGAAAACTATCGGCGAACCTGCCGGCTTGTGCCTGTAATATGATTCAGGCAAATTAAACTCGTCCAAAGCCGACTGATAACCGGCAGGCTTAACAACGAAAACAATAAAATCATCGCTCGCGGGCAGACGGTATTTCCCCGCCGCATCGGTTAGCGACACATCCGTCCCGTTAGACACGGCAACGCCTGCAATCCCCTTTTCCCCGTCCTGCTTGCCGTTGCGGTTCGCGTCTTCATAAACCCTCCCGCCAACAAACTGTTGCGCAAACAGAGATACCGCCATGCAGGCAAGTATCCCTGTATAAATGAACTTCTTCATAACTTCCGCGCTTTGAGTTCTTGCAAATCTACTGCCGCAACGGAAATCTTGCAGGCAATAACTTGCTGCGCTTCATCCCTCTCAAAAATGACCACGCCGCCATATTGAGGAACTTCAAAACGGTCTTTCTCGACATACGTCAACCGGACTTCCCCCAACGAGGAAAAAGCCGTAAGCGTTGAATCTGCCTGTAATGCAATTTCTACCGTCTCTTCGGCATTAAACGCCGAGACAATGTAGCGACCGGAATACTCCTGCCAGTCTCCTTTTCCGCCTGCTTGTGCGAAACTCAGTATCGCAAGGATACACACTGTTGTTAATACTACTGTTTTCATCTTTTTCTGTTTATTTATTAATTAAAATTCCGAACCAATTCCGCTCCGTCTCTGTTTATTAAACGTAGCGGCAACGAAGATATATTAGCCTAATATTAGAAAAAGCGAGATGCAGCATCACCGACCTATTGCAGTAGTTCTGCTATTTATTTCGAGCGCAAAGATAGAGCGCCCATATTACAAATTGATGACGGTAATTTATAAAAATGATGTCTTTTTATCAATGATTGTGGAGTTGCTGTTAAAAATGTTATTAATTTTTGATGCGGTTGCCCGGATAATTTTCACCACTCTGCACGTTATATAAAATTTTTCACGTAAATATTGACACCTTTAATAAAATGGTAGAAGCGCTTACAGTCAGCTATGCCGAAATTCACAAGAAGCGTGGTCGCCATCGTGAGTTATTGATAGAAGATATGCTTCTTAGGCAGAACAAAAAGGTTTGGTATAGCACGCGAGCGATATCGTAATAGACGAAAAAGATTCGGGTTAAGATATAACTTGATTTGTGGAATAGTGAACTATAAAAATAGGGTGTTAAAGGGGTTTTCGCAACAAGTCTAATGATGGGTGCGGTGTATCAATCACGGATGCGCAAAAACCCCTCCATCCTCCGGAAAACCGCACTCACCGCATGGTTGGTAAGCGAAAAATACCAAAGCATCGGAACAAAACAAAACAGGAAACGTTTAGCCGAATACGACAAAACATTTTGTATGGTGTCCCATTTATAGTCGATTTGATAGAGGATAATTATGTAAAAAAGAGATGATAATCCGATGGCTAACAGCAGGTAGAGGCTGTCTTTTTTCCGAATAAGAAACCAAAGGTTGACAAGAAAAGTTATCAGGAAAACAATAAACGTCCATCCGTAATACTGCGTATGCTTATATAGCGTCCACATGTAAGACGCTACGATGTTGGCTTTTTCCGCATCCCAAAACGGATAAGTGATGGCAATGCTTTCGGCATACAAACCGTTCAATTTTGAATATATCTTCCAAACGATTAGTGGAACAAGCGCCCAAAGCGACGCCCGCGCAAAATCCCAATAGCGTTTCGACCGAAGCGTATCCACAAACAGCAACAGCAGCACGGCGGCAATAAACACAATTCCTTCCGTCCGGCTCAGGATATTGCCACCCAACAACGCCCCGCAAAGCAGCAAGTCTTTTTTCTCTCGCGTTTGGAACCACAGGGACATGTAAATAACGCTCAGTGAGGCAAAAACGGCGTGAATTACATTGGTCATGGAGAGGGACGAGAATCCCAACATTTCGGGTGTCAACAACATAAAGAAAGTTGCTACGGACGCTCCCGTCCGCCCTGCCGTTCGCGATGCCGCGCCATAAAAAGCCACAAGGAAAAACAGATACATCAAGGCGGGAATGATTTTCGACGTTTCGGCTCCCAACGAGTACACATACGCATAACAGAGCTGTACCAGAGGGGCGTAAGTAATGTAACTTGCCGGACCGTGTATGCCCGGCATATAACTTTTATCGAAAATGCTAAGCCCCTTGAACGTATGTTCCATGCCTGCGATATAGCCGATTGTTTCAAATCCGGACAGGCTATCGCGGTCGGTGGGCGGATAATACATACATTTGGAAAAATTCATATACTCCACATAGACCGTCGCCAGAATAAAAAGCAGCCACACAAGGTTAACGTCTTTCAACGAAAACCGCGAAACCGACTCCCGCAGGGACGACCATGCATCCTTGCGATAGAAACAAACAAAGAGGCACAAACCTGCCAACAGCAAAGTTTGGCTCGCCAGCAGAGGCGTCGGCGTTAAAGGAATCCCAATCTGGTCGAGAAGCAACATCAGGAAGCTGGTAAACGCCATTCCCAGCGGGAAAGACAGACCTACCTTTTCAATTAACGTAAATTTCACCGAAAGGCAATGCATAAAAGCAAAGCCAGAGGCGATGGATAGAAAAAGACCGAAATATAACATATTATTAACGTTTTACAGGTACTACAGCGTATGCGACGGGAGCTTTCACATTGTAACCCAACCGCTCGTATCCTTTCCCGTTCACAATGGCTACGTGGGTAATGTCTTTGGCATAACGGCTGGTTTCCATTTCCGACGGGGTTACTAATTTTCTGGGATAAAGGACGCGCAAAGCCCATAGTTTATTGGAAACATCCTGCTTAAAAGGGCTTTCCACGCCTTTCGGGAAAAAATCTTCACGGGAAGGATACAGGATAACAGCGTCTTCGGGCGTCGCGTTTTTCATGAATTGAAGGTAAGCGTAGTCGGAGCCCAATTTCATTGCGTTTTTTTGCTCCAACGTCAAGTGGGGATACTCCCGAATAATAGCCATGTTGCTCTTCATCAGGATGTGATACGCCCACTTATATCCATGCTGCCCGTTTATACTTTCGGACAGGAAAAACCATGCCGCAAGGACGGCGCATATATTTTTTACCAGCCATAACGGAAACCCGCTGCCGGAGGAAACGGCTTTTTTTGCCTGTTTTGTCGGCGTTTGTTTCACCTGCGCTTTATTTTTATTGCCGGTATTTTTTGTTGTTTTCATATTATTTTATAAATCTGTATTTTAGTAATATCCAAATCGCTTCCACCCCGTCGTACCACTTTATTTTTTTCCCTTCCCCGATGCTGCGCGGGTAATAATGGATGGGCAGTTCCTTTATTTTATAGCCTAACTTCGATACTTTAGCCGTCACTTCGGGGCAGAACTCAAATCCGGTGCAGTGCAGGGGAATAGATTTTAAAAGGGCGGCGTCGAACATTTTGTAACAGGTAGGCTCGTCGGTTAAATGTTGTCCATATAATATATTGGCAAAAAAGGAAACCAATCTCCCGCCCAAGTAGAAACTGAGATACGAATGTCTATTTTCCCGTCCGAGAAAACGCGAACCGTACACTACTTTCTTTTTGCAAGTAATCAGGTAATTTAACAATGAGTCGAAGTCTTGGGGATCGTATTCAAGGTCGGCGTCTTGGATGACGACGTAATTGCCTGTCGTCAACTGCAGTCCCGTCCTGATTGCCATGCCTTTGCCAGCGTTCGCTTCGTGCCGGGTATATTTGATGGAAACGTCCGGATAGCGAGCGATTACTTGCTTGGCGATGGTTTCGCTGCCGTCGTGCGAACAATCGTTAATGATGATAATTTCTTTTTCCACCCCATTTGCCAGTTTTGCATGAATCACTTTTTCCAGCAGGCGTTCCAAGGTTGTTTCTTCGTTATAAACGGGAATGATGATTGATAAAATATTATACATGATTTCAAAATAGGCTCCAAAGGTAGTCTTTTCTGCTGAAAAAACAAATTTTTCTATTAATATTGTCTGCAGATTACACGGATTTTCAAAGCCCCATTGTATTAAAAACGCCCACCAATACACCAAAATACAAAAAAAATGTCGCTTTTTTATCTGTTTTATCATAAAAAGTATTACTTTTGCGACGATTTTGTCATAAAAATAATTCAAATCACTAATAAATTTAAATTAAAAAAGAAGAATGTCATGAAAAAGTTATCTTTTATCCTTATTTTATTTGTAACGGTATCTACCGTTGTATCTCTTTTTTCCTGCACGGCGCAAACCTCAAAGGCAAACCCGACAACGCCGGTTGATTCGTTATCGTATGCGCTGGGCGTCGACCTTTTGTACAACCAGGGATTGGAACAATATCTGGACAGAATGGGCATTGACGAAAAGCATAAAAAAGATTTCATCAAAGGCTTGCGGGAAGGTTTTAAGGCGGATACCATCAATAAAGGCGAATACGCCCGCTTAATTGGCGTCGGTATCGGACAGCAACTGGCGACCCAGCAAATATCCCAGTTGAATACGGGTATTTTCGGGAAAGACGCCGAAGACGCCATCAATAAATCCATGTTTATTTCGGGGGTTATGGACGGATATTTAGGCAAAAGTGTCAAAATGGATAAAGCGGAAGTTTCCGGTTTTATCGAATCGACCGTTAAACGCTTGCAGGACGAGAAAAATGAACGGCTGAAAACCGAAAATGAAAAGTTCCTTGCCGAAAATAAATCCAAAGAAGGCGTTATCACTTTGCCGAACGGATTGCAATACAAAGTGGTTACCGAAGGAACCGGCGAAAAACCCGCTTCCGCCGAAGATACCGTAAAAGTGAATTACATCGGTAAAACCATCGATGGCAAAGAATTCGACAGCAACACCGACAAGGAAAATCCCGCCGTATTCCCTTTGAACCGCGTCATTGCGGGTTGGACGGAAGGGATGCAACTGATGTCGACCGGCTCGAAATACATATTTTATATCCCCTACACTTTGGGCTACGGGGAACGGGGCGCCGGACAAAACATTCCTCCCTATGCGACGCTTATTTTTGAAGTCGACTTGCTGGGTGTTTCTCACGTTGCCGCGAAATAAGTAAATGTTTACAAGTAAACGAGTTGACGAGAAAGTGGTTAACTCGTTTACTCATTATTTTTTCACACATATTTATAATGGAAAAAATTGATAAATTAGACCGGAAAATACTGGAAATTATTTCACAAAACGCCCGTATCCCGTTTAAAGATGTAGCCGATATTTGCAAGGTTTCGCGGGCTGCAATCCACCAACGGGTGCAGAAAATGATTGAAATGAAAGTAATCGTCGGTTCCGGTTATCATATTAATCCGAACGCACTGGGTTACAATACCTGTACGTATATCGGCGTAAAACTGGAAAAAGGTTCGATGTATAAAGACGTCGTTCCGGAATTTGAGAAAATTTCGGAAATCGTAGAATGTCATTTTACAACAGGTCCTTATACCATGCTGATAAAACTCTATGCAAAAGATAATGAACACTTTATGGAGTTATTGAACAATTGCATACAGGAAATTCCCGGCGTGATTTCTACCGAAACGCTTATCTCTTTACGCCAAAGTATAAAACGGGAAATACCGATTTAAACCGTTTGTCGGTTTTCCTCTTCTGTTATTATCAATCCGGGTGGTTATTTATTGTTAAAAAAATGAATGTCCACCCGGTTTTTCTTTAATTTTTTAGGTTTTAGTATCCATATTATATATTTTTGCGTAGAATTATATAAATATGGTAAACTTCGTTACGTGTAATTTCTGAGCATAGTTTTCGGAAATTCCGGAGGTTTCCAAACAGATACATTTTAGTTTTCTAATTAATATTTTAATTTAAAATAAGTATGACAAGAGAAGCAAAATTAAAAAGGAAAGAGAGAAGAGAAAGAGAATTTAAGGATAGGATGAGCAGGATACCGCAAGAAAAAAAGTCAAAAATATGCCTATATTGGGAGTCTCTTGAAGGAAAAGAGCCGCCATTTGATATAATAGATATGAGGGCTGTATTAAAATAGATTAAATGAGATATTATTTAGATACAAATATAATAGTATTTATTTTAAGAGTGAGAAAAAGGAATTAGATTATAATGTATTCAATATATTAGAGGATTATCCTAATATTGTATATACAAGTTCGTCAGTAGTTAAGGAATTGTTTCAGTTATTTAGGATAGGAAGACTGAAAGTAAAAACAATAAAATCAGAGAAAGACATTTTCTTTCTTTTAAAAGAAGCGGGAATAGAGATTGTTATTTTTAATCAGTTTCATTTGGAGAAATGTGCAGAGTTAGTGATAGCGGAAGGGCATAAGGACATGAATGACCATGCAATTATAGCGCAAGCAATTTCGGATAAAATTCCACTTATTTCGTCAGATAGTAAGTTTCATTTGTATGAGAAACAGGGATTAAAACTCATAATTTAATAAGAGGTGAGCAAAAAATGGTAAAAAAAGCCCCGTTATCGTTACTAACTGTCTTGCTCTTCGCTTTTTGCGTGCAAGAAAAGCCTGATATTCGCGTTATCTGTGAAAATTCGGCGGGGAATTACCGTATTAAATGGGAAACGTTTCCACCGATGGAAGGCACGGTAAATATTTATGAATCAAACAAACCCGACTCTTTCGACATCGGAACGCCGCTGGCTGTCGCGAATATCGGCGACGGTTTTAAAGATGTGTTTGCGCTCCGCAATTTATCCCGAAGTTATTTTAAACTTGTTTTCAACAACAAATATTCCGTGATTACAGGTGAACGCGCCATTCCCATGCAGCAATTAGCAAATTTCAGGGATTTCGGAGGATACGGCAACGAAGATAATCGGCAAACGCAATGGGGAAAACTATATCGTTCGTCTTCTTTGTCTTACGCGACAACAATGGACAGGAAATTGCTCAACTCGCTGAAAATCAAAACGATAATTGATTTCAGCGCGGAACATGAAAAAGAGAGAAGAACCTGCTGCTGCCTGACAAAACGAATAC
Organism: Dysgonamonadaceae bacterium; assembly: GCA_031260045.1. GTDB lineage: Bacteria > Bacteroidota > Bacteroidia > Bacteroidales > Azobacteroidaceae > Azobacteroides. The sequence goes on from JAIRKO010000034.1 coordinate 24,088, forward strand.
TCAACCTACCTTTGCGGGAAAACCTACCTTCAACGGTGTTTTTCAGCGACAAAATCCTGTCGAAGCAAATGAGGAAAAACGATGTGATTATCGCCCAGCAAGATAACCTTTCCTTTGTTATGGAGCATAATGCGGATTATTTTGAACAAATGTTTGATATTTTAACGGACAGGGCAAATTATCCCGTTGTGCTTTGCTGCGCTTTGGGAAAGGACAAAACGGGCGTTGCCGCAGCGCTCGTCCTGTCGGCTTTGGGGATTGACCGAGAACAGATTATCGGCGATTTCCTGCTTTCAAACCAACTCATCGACTACGATATTTTTCTTCCCAATGTCGAAGTTTATTTTTCCGACTATGACGTGCAGGAAACCATGACCGCCATGTTAAGCGCTCATCCTGAAGTGATAACCTATATTTTAGACCGCGTCAACAAACTGTATGGCTCCATGAATTATTTTTTGGAAAATGAAGTGAAACTGAGTGCCCGGAAAAGAGAAAAATTGAAGGAAATATTGCTTTATCCGCAGGATTATTGAAAGAGAAATGCTTTTTTAAAATTGGTGCGGCGTCTTCTTTGATAATTTTTTACCGGACGGAACATTATCCGAAAAATTTCATGTAAATTTGCACGATTTTAAATTAGAACAAGAGCATTTTGAAAACATTTGAAGAATTAGGCGTTGCACCTGTCATTATCAGGGCAATCAGCGAAATGGGTTATGAAAACCCAATGCCGGTGCAGGAAGAAGTGATTCCCTACCTGCTCGGAAACAACAACGAAGTCATTGCTTTGGCTCAAACCGGAACCGGTAAAACAGCCGCTTTCGGCTTACCTATCCTGCAAAAAATCAATAGAAAACAGGTTCAACCTCAGGCGGTAGTGCTTTGTCCCACGCGGGAACTCTGCCTGCAAATCGCCGACGACCTGAAGGATTATTCCAAATACATGGACGATTTGAAAGTGTTGCCTGTGTATGGCGGTTCGAGTATCGAAAGCCAAATCAAGACTTTACGGCGGGGCGTTCACATCATTGTTGCAACGCCGGGACGCCTGATTGACCTGATTAACCGTAAATCCGCCGACCTGAAATCGGTGCGCGACGTAGTGTTGGACGAAGCCGACGAAATGCTGAACATGGGCTTTTCGGAAAGTATCGACGAAATCCTTGCCGTCGTCCCGGAAGACCGAAACATGCTGCTTTTTTCCGCCACCATGCCGAAAGGAATCGCCAAGATTGCCAAAAAGTACATGCGCACGCCCAAAGAAATCACTGTCGGGCGTAAAAATGAAGGCGCTCAAAACGTCAAGCACATTTTTTATATGGTCAACGCGAGAGACAAATATCTTGTTCTTAAACGGATAGCCGACTACAACCCAAATATTTACGGAATTATTTTTTGTCGCACCAAAAAGGAAACGCAGGAAATTGCCGACCTTCTGATTAAAGACGGATACAGCGCCGATTCCCTACACGGCGACTTGTCGCAGGTGCAGCGCGATTATGTAATGCAGAAATTCCGGATACGCAATATCCAACTTCTGGTAGCGACCGACGTTGCCGCCCGCGGGTTGGACGTGGACGATTTGACGCACATTATCAATTACGGTTTGCCCGACGACATCGAGTCGTACACACACCGGAGCGGACGCACCGGAAGGGCGGGGAAAATGGGTACTTCCATCGCGATTATTCACCTGAAAGAGAAGCACAAAGTAAAGGAAATTGAGAAACAAATCAACAAGGAATTCGAGCAGGGCAACATTCCTACCGGCAAACAGATTTGCGAACGGCAACTGTTCGGTTTTGTCGATAAAATCGAAAAAGTGAGCGTCAACGAGGAAGAAATACAGAGCATTATGCCTTCCATTTACCGCAAACTCGACTGGCTGGATAAGGAAGATGTTATTAAACGCCTGATTTCGCTCGAATTCAACCGTTTGATAGATTATTATCAGGCTGCCGACGAGATAGAAATGCCACGGGAAAGCGAAAAAAGGAAAAAAGATGGGCGGAAAACTCGCGAAAAAGGTACAGGACGCTCATCGGACAGAGGTTTTTCTCGCCTGTTTGTTAACTTGGGAAAAACCGACGGACTGCATCCCCAAGCGGTAATCGGCTTGATAAACGACAACCTCCCCGGACGGAAAATCGAAATTGGTCGAATCGACCTGATGAAAAACTTTTCTTTCTTTGAAGTGCGCGAAACCGACCGCGACCGCGTGATTCAAAACCTTGACGGGATAAAGGCTTTCGGGCGCAGGATTGCCGTTGAAGCTGCGCAGGCTTCCCCTTCGGAAAGCCGGACAAGGCAGATAGAAGCGAAGGGGCGCGGGCGTTCCGAAAAAGATTTTGCGAAAAAGAAACGCCGTCGCAATCAGGCGTGAGAAACACTTCTCAATTAAAAAACATATCAAATGGCTTTACAATGTGGTATCGTCGGACTGCCGAATGTAGGTAAATCGACGCTTTTCAACTGCCTTTCCAATGCAAAAGCGCAAGCGGCAAATTTCCCTTTTTGCACCATTGAACCGAATGTGGGCGTGATTACCGTTCCCGATGAACGGCTGAACCGGTTGGCTGAACTGGTTCGTCCGCAAAAGATTGTGCCGACAACGGTGGAAATTGTCGATATTGCCGGATTGGTCAAGGGGGCAAGTCAGGGGGAAGGGCTTGGCAATAAATTCCTCGCAAATATTCGGGAAACAGATGCGATTTTACACGTTTTGCGTTGTTTTGACGATGAAAATGTGACGCATGTCAACGGTTCGGTTGATCCGGTAAGAGACAAGGAAATAATTGATTATGAATTACAACTGAAAGACCTTGAAACGGTTGAATCCCGCATCGGTAAAGTTCAAAAACAGGCGCAAACCGGCGGGGATAAGCAAGCCAAACGGGCTTTGGAAATTTTTATGCGTTACAAAACTGCGCTTGAACAGGGGAAACCGGCGCGTACCGTGAAATTGGACAATAAGGACGATGAGCGAATCGCTCGCGATTTGTTTCTTCTGACAAACAAGCCGGTTTTGTATGTTTGTAATGTTGACGAGGCTTCTGCCGTTTCGGGCAATCAGTATGTGGAGCGGGTGCGGCAGGCTGTTCGCGAAGAAGAGGCTGATTTGTTGGTTATAGCCGCCGGGATTGAGTCCGAAATTGCAGAATTTGAACGGTTTGAAGAAAAGGAAATGTTTTTGTCGGAACTCGGTTTGCGGGAATCCGGCGTAAACCGTTTGATAAAAGCGGCATATCATCTGCTTGATTTAGAAACTTTTTTGACTGCGGGACCGCAGGAAGTCCGCGCGTGGACATATCGGAAAGGCAGTAAAGCGCCTCAATGCGCAGGAGTTATTCATACCGATTTTGAAAAGGGTTTTATTCGCGCCGAAGTCATCAAATATGACGATTACATTCGGCTCGGCTCGGAGGCTGCCGTTAAAGAAGCCGGTAAAATGAATGTGGAAGGGAAGGATTATATTGTGCAGGATGGGGATATTGTGCATTTTCGGTTTAATACCTGAAACGTCCCCGATTGACAGATAATAAATAACTAATAACGGTTATTTGTAAACGCTATTCCGGTGGTCAATTTTCACGACCTCAACCCTTATTGATTTATGTTTTAAATAATCATTACCTTTGCCGATTATTAATCAAAAAAATACAGTTATGTTTTCAGGAATAGTAGAAGAAGCGGCAACAGTCGTAAAGCGGGTTGCCGAACAGGGAAATTTGCATTTGACGATGAAATGTTCTTTCGTGAAAGAATTGAAAATCGACCAGAGCGTCGCTCACAACGGTGTGTGTTTGACTGTCGTCGACTTGACGGACGAAACCTTTACCGTTACCGCCATCAAGGAAACGCTGGAGCGTTCCAATCTGGGGTTTTTGCAGGTTGGCGACAAGGTGAATCTGGAAAGAAGCATGTTGATAAACGGGCGTTTGGACGGGCATATCGTTCAGGGGCATGTCGACCAAACCGCTGTTTGCACCCAAGTTGACGAGGTCGGCGGAAGCTGGCGTTACACTTTTGAATACGCTTTCGACAAAGCCTTGGCACGGCAAGGTTACATGACGGTGGAAAAAGGATCGGTTTGCGTTAATGGCGTCAGTCTTACGGTTTGTAATTCAAAGGATAACAGTTTTCAAACGGCGATTATTCCCTACACTTACGAATGTACCAATTTTCATCAAATCAAATCGGGAACGGTAGTGAATCTGGAATTTGACATCATCGGGAAATATATCTGCAAACTCAATCAATATGCCTGACCGGCTCGCTGAGTATCAAGGTCGAAGGCATTTCCTGCAAAGCCCCTTTACGGTGTTCCGAAACATCATTCCAAGCGGTGTAGCTGATAAGCATAAAATCGTATTGGACTAACAGCGTTCCGGAAATATCCGTATCGGGCAAAAGCGTTGATGGTTTAGTCGTTGCAAGGAATTGCAGCAATGGTTTTTCTATCCGCCCGTATCCCGAATTGCGGTAAACAACACTTACGGAGCCGTGCGTCGCCTTTACCAGCGTTTGAGCATAGGGCAACAAAAACAAATCGGCTTCCGAATCCACAATCAGCACGATTTTCCTTGCCTTTACAAAGTCCCTATTGACAAAAACGCCTACCGGACAATGGCTTTTTTCGATAAACATTTTCGTTTTGTCTTTCAGCAGTTCGGTAGGCAAAAACCATTTTTCCGCCTGCAAATAGCGGTGGTGCGTTGCATTGCGATAGCGGTTGGCGGCAATGTCGTTGGGCAGGTTGCTCCACGTAATCCCCGCGCCGACCAGCAGAAAATCAAATTCTCCCGAATTTGCAATATCCGCAACGTCCTGACCGACGTCGTTGGATACTTCATATCGCGGTTCTATCGAAATCTGCAACCTTTCGGCTTCTTGCAAAATCGGGTTGAAGCTAACCGATTCAAAACTGCCTGTTTGCAAAGGATTTATTTCCGAACCGACCGTAAAGTGCAGGGCGGTTACCGACAGTTTTTTCCCAATTCGGGAAAACATCTGGTGCGCAACGCCAAGCATCACCTGTCCGCTGCCGGCGCGACCGAAAGAAAGCAACACCCTGAATGAGGTTTCCCGCAACAGGTCTGCTTTCCGTTCCGATCGTTTTTTCCCAACCTTAAACGCTGACCGAATAAGCATAAGCATCGGCGTTGTCATAAAGGTAGTTACCAGAGTCATCAAAACCAGCATGACAAAAACAGGCGGCGACAGAATGTGCATTTTATAACCAATCGACAGCACGACCAGTTCCATCAAGCCGCGCGTATTCATCAAAGCGCCGATGTACAGACTGTTTTCCCGGCTTTCGCCCGTAAGCCGCACGGCTATCGTGGCGCCGCCGAATTTTCCCACGACTGCAGCCAGAATAAATACGCCGCTCAGCAGCCACAAATCGGGCGTATTCAAAAGCCCGATTTCCGTTTTTAGCCCCGTTGCAACAAAAAAGAGCGGCAAAAACAGCGAAAGGGAAACTGCTTCGACTTTTTCCGACATGATTTGCCGGAATTTAATGTCAGCCGGCATGATAACCCCCGCCAAAAACGCGCCGAACAGGGCATGAAGCCCCAGTATTTCCGTCACCAGAGACGAAAAAACAAGCATCAAAAATATGAAAGCAACTAATTTTTTATCAATGACTTCTTCATTGTGATACAGTTGCCCCACCATTTGCATGAAAGGACGGGCAACGATAAACATAAAAAGCAGGTAGAGCGCCGAAAACAGGATGTTAAACACCGCGCTCAACATGCTTCCTGCCTGCGCTATTGAGATGACTACCGCCAAAAGGCACCAAGCCGTAATGTCGCCGTTGGCAGCACTCGACAACGTGATCGCCCCCAAATGCGTCCGGGTAAGCCCCTTTTCCTGAATAATCCGCGCCAGCACCGGAAAAGCCGTAATACTCATCGAAATGCCGATGAACAACGAAAACGGGAGGAAAGGCGTGGTTTCATGCGCATATTTGTCATAAATAAAATAGGCGAGCAATACGCCGAAAAGAAAAGGAAAAACAATGCTTGTATGGCTGATAAATGTTGTCTTTTTCAGGCTTTTGAGTACCTGCGAAAAATTCAGTTCCATGCCGATGGCAAACATGAAAAGGATTAAACCGAACTGGCTTAAAAGCTCGATATTCCCCAACGATTCGGGTGGAAAAAGAAAGCCGGATACCTCCGGAAACCAATGCCCCAAAATGGATGGACCCAGTACGATACCGGCAAGAATCTCGCCGATAACCGTCGGCTGGCGCAGGGTCTTGAAGATTTTGGCGAAAATCCTGCAACAAGCAAGAATAACCGCAATTTGCAGCAGCAAAATGCCGAACGGACTTTGAAGATGTTCCAACAATTGTTGTCCAAAAAAATGAAACCCTTCGCCTAAATCGGAAGGCACCCGCCCGGCAACAGCTACTCCGCAGCCTTGGCGGCTTTCCCCTGCTTTGACCGTAAAGTACATCAATACTCCGGCAACCGCAAGCATTGTCAGGTAAAAGCAAATATTTCCCGTTTTTTTCGGCATTCTGTTTGATTTTCCGACAAAGTTACGGGAAATTTTTTAATCGCTTAAATCTGCAAAATTTTTGCAGGGACATGAAGTTGTATTTACATGTAAACTCCGATTCCGTCAAATTCCAATACCTATTTTTTACACGGAATAATATTTCCCTATACGCCTACCACCGTAACCGTTTTCCCATCCACCGTTTTTTTCTTCATGTAGGTTTTGTCGCTCCATTTGATCGACTTGCGACGGTCGAAAATCACCATCCAGCCCTCCGTGCAGCCGTGCGAGTC
>JAIRKO010000002.1 GCA_031260045.1 Dysgonamonadaceae bacterium
TTTACTTTCGTCCGCCCGCAGGATACGAACCTTGCCATTGCGGGATTTGTGGTGCGCGCCATCGACCCCGTTCTTTGGGATACGCTCAAATTCAACACTCAAACCGACATACGTTTCCCGTATGAATACAGCGTTTTGCATTTTGAAGCCATCCCCACGAACGACAATCCTTACGTAACGGCGGATAACGGTTATTATCCCATAGAGGGGTCGGGAGAAGGCTCCCGCAGTTTTACAGTTTATGCCGAAGATGTTACGGTTACGAATTCCTATACGATTACTTACAACCGGTTGCCGCCGAAATCCGACACTTCCATTGAGGGCGTCCTCATCAACAACCGCCTGTTTACGGGAGAAGACGTAATCGAATATACCGTGCCTTACGAAACGGTGCGGATTACCGTCGCCGGAAAAAAGAAAGCCGACAATCAGCACGTAACTTTCAGCGGCATCGGTGGTTTGAACTTAAACCGGGGCATGAATGAGTTCAATTTTCGGGTTATCGCGCAGGATGGGCGCACGACAAAGACCATTCATCTGAAAATATTCCGCCAACTGTTTGCTTTCAACGGTACGGCGGTGGAAAATATTCTGCTTGATACGATTGCCTTTCCCGACGGCAACGTAAATTACGCAGCGCCTTACGAGCACGACACGGTAACCATCGCCGTGCGGAAGTTAATCGACAATTTGGTAACGGTAACCGGCGAGGGTCGGTATCCGTTGCAGCCCGGCGATAATGCATTTAAGTTAGTCATCACCGCCCAAGGCGGAGCGAAAAGGGAAATCAGCGTAAACATCCATCGCAAGCCCACTTCCGACATTTCGACGGAAATAGAAAGCATCACCGTCGCGGGAAACGATACCGCGTTTGTTTTCAACTCGTTTCCCGTCCTACTGTCCGCGCCTTACCATTTAAGCACGGTTCGGATAAATGCCCGATTAAGCGACGCCGGCAAAGGCGCTTCCGTGTCGGGCGAAGGTACGTACCGATTGGCGGCGGGCAGGAATGAATTCAAAATCAAAGTTGTTTCGGAAGATTTGTCCAATCATCAAGAATATGAAATATTCATCTCCCGACTCAGCGGTCTCTATGAGGTAAAACGCATGAGCTATACGCCTAACATATACGGCTATTCCGAACTGGACTTGTCCCAACTGTATCACGAAATCACGATGCCTTACACCGTCGAGCAAATCAACTTCCTGGTCGAAAAAGACCTGTCGAACGAAAACGTAACGGTAACCGGCGATGGCGTGCATGACTTACGCTTTGGCGTCAACGAATTTGACATTGTCGTTATCGCCGAATACGGTAGCCCCAAGATTTATAAAATTATGGTAAACCGGCAGGAAGCGCCGGCTGAACCGACCGGCATCAATCATCCGAACTCGGAACAGCCGGATATTTATCGCAAGGGGGATTATCTCTACAATCCCTCCAATGAAAACATTATGGTTTATGGTGTTTCTGGGGTGTTGTTGTATAAAGGGAGCGAAGCAATCATCCGTGTGCCGAAAGGGATTTTGATTGTGAAAGGTCGCGACGGTTGGGTGCGGAAGATGTAATGATAATTGTACGCTAAGGCGCAAAGACGCTAAGGGATGTCCTAATAAAATCTTAGCGTTTTTGTGTACATTTATGTCGCGCTATTGCAGGCGCAGCGCCGTTTCCAACAACCCGCACAGAAAATTTCCAACAAAATATGTTCCGGTTTAAAAAATATCTTTATCTTTGCAGCCTGCTTTTTTCTCAGGTAGGAGTCGGAAGGGAGCGAAAGGCAGAAATATTGAGATAATTTTTGATTAATTTTAATATTTTTTTATGAACCTTCTTGTTGAAAAACTGCGGAAATACGATATTCCGCAAAAGGCGAAAGCCGCAGGCCTGTATCCTTATTCAAAAGTGATTCAAAGCGATCAGGACACTGAAGTGATTATTAATGGTAGAAAGGTTTTGATGTTCGGTTCAAACTCTTATTTAGGACTGACAAACCATCCGAAAGTCAAGGAAGCCTCCGTCGCCGCCATAAAGAAATACGGTACTGGAATGGCGGGCAGCAGACACCTTAACGGAACGCTGGACATCCACGTGGAATTTGAGAAAAAACTGGCGAATTTTATCGGAACGGACGATGCGATGATTTATTCCACAGGATTTCAGGTGAACCAAGGCGTAGTATCTTGCTTAACAGGTCGGGAAGATTTTATTTTATGGGACGAATTAGACCACGCATCCATTATCGAAGGTCATCGCGTATCGTTCTCCCAAAAATTGAAATTCCGCCACAACGACATGGCGTCGCTGGAAAAACAGTTGATGAAATGTCCGCCCGACAAAATCAAACTAATTGTAGTGGATGGCGTTTTCAGCATGGAAGGCGACATTGCCGACCTCCCCGAAATTGTCCGTCTGGCAAAGAAATACAATGCAAATATTATGGTTGACGAAGCCCACAGTTTAGGCGTTTTAGGTCGTCAGGGACGCGGCGCATGTAGCCATTTTAACGTAATGCCCGATGTTGATTTGGTGATGGGAACTTTCAGTAAATCAATGGCTTCGATAGGCGGGTTTATTGCATCTTCCGAGCCTGTAATCAATTATTTGCGACACAATTCACGCTCCTATATTTTCAGTGCAAGCAGCACTCCTGCGGCAATAGCGGCAGCGAATGCTGCTTTTGACATTATGGTGAGCGAACCCGAACGGATTGAACATCTTTGGAAACTAACCGATTACGCCCTGAAAGGCTTTCGCGAAATGGGTTGCGAAATCGGAAACACCGCTACGCCCATTATTCCTATATATATAAGGGATAACGATAAAACGTTCTTTGTAACGCGCGATTTGTTTGAACAGGGTATTTTTGTCAATCCGGTGGTTGCCCCCGCAGTAGCTCCGTCCGACACGCTGATCCGTTTTTCCCTGATGGCGACTCATACTTTCGACCAGTTAGACCGGGCAATGGACAGCATAGAAAAAAGCCTGATTAAAGTGGATGCTTTGCAAAGAGAATTAGTTTAAACGAAGATTAAACGCCTGCACCAAGTCTTTCAGGTGCGGATTTTTATCGACCATATACAAATATTTCTCCTTATCGGTGAACAATGTTTGTGTATGGTCTTCTTTTTTTATCCTGATATCCAGTTCAATATGCCTGTTTCCCAGCTCAGAAACAAGATATTCCTTGATGACGGGGCTGCTTTCTTTGAAATGGGGGTTCAGCGCTTCCACTTCGATTTTGTAGTTGTCTTTCAATTGGGGATTGATGTAACTCATCATGTTTTTTAGGTAAACATCCTGCGATTGTGCGGCGTATTTTTTCCACACCCGAACTAAATCATCCTGCGAAAAAGGTTGGTCTTGCGACAGGCTTTCATCTGGGGAAGCGACCGGATTGGGCTTGCCTGCCTGCTCCGGATTGCCGTTAAGCCTCACTCTGGCGATTGGTTTGACGGGGGCTTCGGGCGCTTTGCCGATTTCGGTTGCAACGGCGGGCGCGTCTTTAAGAACCTGAGGTTTCGCGTCCGTTTTAGCTTCTTCTTCCCGCCCGATCGGCTCAATTACAATTTTTTTTTTATCGCCTTCCTCCGGAGAAGCCTTCAACTGACAAAGACGAACCAGCAACAGTTCGAGGGAAAACCGCTTGTTTTTACTGTAACGGTAATTCAAATCCGTTTCATTGGCAAGTTCCATCGCTTTATATAAAAAATCCGTTTCGCAGCGGCGCGCCGATTCGATGTATTTCTCCTTGACGGCATCGCCAACCTCAAACAAAACAATCGTTTGCGGATCTTTGCAAACCAGTATGTCCCTGAAAAACAGCGATAAGCCACTGATAATATGCTGTCCGTCAAAACCTTTGCTCAAAATCTCGTTCAGGAGCAGCAAACATTTTGGGACATCGTTTTGCAAAATGGCGTCCGTCATGCGGAAATAATAATCGTAATCCAGAACATTCAGGTTTTCGATAACCGTTTGATAAGTTACGTTTCCCTGCGAAAAACTGACTGCTTGGTCGAAAATCGAGAGGGCGTCGCGCATTCCGCCGTCGGCTTTCTGTGCAATGACATTCAGCGCTTCCGGTTCGCAGACGATATTTTCCTGTCCGGCAACGTATTCCAGATATTCGACAATGTCGTTGATGCCAATACGGTTAAAATCATAAATCTGGCAACGGGAAAGAATGGTCGGCAGAATTTTATGCTTTTCGGTGGTCGCCAGAATAAAGAGGGCGTGATGGGGCGGCTCTTCCAAAGTCTTCAAAAAGGCGTTGAAAGCCGCTTGGGTGAGCATGTGTACCTCGTCGATAATATAGACCTTGTATTTCCCCAGTTGCGGCATAATGCGCACCTGCTCGGTGAGGGCGCGGATGTCGTCGACCGAATTGTTTGAGGCGGCGTCCAACTCGTGGATATTCAACGAGCGGTTTTCGTTGAACGAGCGGCAGGATTCGCATTCATTGCAGGCTTCGCCGTCCGGCGTGGGTTGAAAGCAATTGATTGTCTTGGCAAAAATCCGCGCACAGGTTGTTTTGCCCACTCCGCGCGGACCGCAGAATAAATACGCATGAGCCAGTTTGCGATTGTTAATCGCGTTTTTGAGCGTAGTTGTTAATGATTTTTGTCCTACTACCGAGTGAAAAGTGGCAGGGCGATATTTTCGGGCTGAAACAATGTAATTGTCCATCGTGAGTTAGAAAATTTTTAGGCAAAGGTAATGATTATTTAATTCAAGTTTAGTTATCAGCAAACTTTTTTAGTGGAATCCGCGCGGGGAGCGGGATGACGGGCTTTTTTGGCTTCACCGCTACGCCCACAACAACGACAATTCATACAATAACAACTTAAATTAAATATTTCATTATCTTTGCAAGCAATTTTCATAGCCCATAAAAATAAACAAAAATGAAAAATTTTTTCACAGTCCTGTTCGCCTCCATTTTGGGCGTACTCATAGCAGGAATTATTTTATTTTTTCTCTCTGCCGCATTGATTACGGGGATAGCCTCCGTAGGAAACAACCCGACTTTTGTGCTGGAACCGAAATCGGTGCTTGAAATAGACTTGACCGGCGCCATTAACGACCGCACGGAAGAAAATCCATTCACCTTTTTATTGAACGAAACAAAGACTTCCGGATTGAACGATGTTGTCGCCGCCATCAACAAGGCAAAAGACAACAACAAAATCGAGGGTATCTACCTGAAAGCGGGGATGCTCCAAACCGGTTTCGCTTCCGCCCGGCAAATACGCGAGGCGCTGCTCTCGTTCAAGGAAAGCGGCAAGTTTATCGTTGCCTACGGCGACCGCTACACGCAAACTTCCTATTATGTCGCATCGGTTGCCAATTCGATTTTCCTGAATCCCGAAGGCTTGTTTCTGTTTCAGGGTTTGAGCATGAACATTCAGTTTGAAAGGGGATTTTACGAAAAATTAGGCGTCGAATGGCAGGTTTTCAAGGTCGGAACTTTCAAGTCGGCGGTCGAACCGTACACCCGCGATAAAATGAGCGACGCAAACAAGGAACAGCGCGCTTCGATACTGAACGATATTTGGGAAACCCTGCTTGCCGAGATTTCGGAAAGTCGCAACATTCCGGCGCGGACGCTCAATCGGTATGCCGATGAATGTATGACTTTTGCCGACCCGAAAACAGTTCTGGACTATCAATTTATCGACGGCTTGAAATACATGGATGAAGCGGAAGCCTACATCAAAAAACAATTGTCCGCGCCCTACGACGATGATTTGAAAATAGCCCGCGTCAACAATATGAAATCCACTCATTTGAGCATCGAGAAACTCAGCAAGGATAAAATCGCCGTTTTATTCGCGGAAGGGACGATTATTGACGATGATAAGGAGCAAATTTTCAATTCCGGAACCATTACCGCTAAAAAATATTTGGCGGAAATTGAAAAATTGAAGAAAAACAACGAAATCAAAGCCGTTGTGTTTCGGGTCAATTCGCGAGGCGGGAGCGCCTTTGCCTCCGAACAGATTCACCACGCGGTAAAAGCCCTGAACGAGGTAAAACCGGTAGTCGTTTCGATGGGCGACTATGCGGCTTCTGGCGGATACTACATTTCCGCGCCCGCAAGCGCAATCGTTGCCGAACCCACCACCGTTACCGGTTCCATCGGCATCTACGGTTTGATTCCTTCCGGCGCGCCGCTGTCCGGAAAAATAGGGACTACTTATGACCATGTCGGTACCAATAAATATGCCGATTTCGCCCGCGAAACCGTCAGTATACCTTTGCTTGGCGCAGGGTTGGTTCTTTCCCGACCTTTCAATGCCAACGAATCAGCCATCATGCAGGCATACATCGAAAGAGGCTACGACACTTTCCTGAGCCGTTGCGCCGAAGGACGCAAGAAAACCAAAACAGAAATCGACTCCATCGGGCAGGGGCGCATTTGGAGCGGCAAGCAGGCTTTGAACAACGGTTTGGTCGATAAACTGGGCGGCATCGAACAGGCTGTCGGAATAGCCGCCGAACTTGCGGACGTCAAACAGTATTCCGTTGTGGAATATCCCAGCCGGAAAGATTTTTTCTCCCAAATCATGGAAGAAGCTGTGAAAACCGTCGAAACGCGGATATTGAATATTTTCATCGGGAAAGAAGCGTTGCAGCGGAAACAGATGCTGGACATACGGCAGACGTTTGACGTTAGGCAGGCGGTTGCGCCGGTGGTTGTGAATTGAGTATTTGTACGCTAAGACGCAATGGCGCAATGTAATACTTTAACAAAAACTTAGCGTCTTCGCGCCTTAGCGTACATTATATTTATATACAATAAATTACAAAAATATAACCAAATGAAAAAAATCGTATTATTATCTTTTTTATCTATCGTAATGATTACAGCAAAAGGACAAATATCCGGCGACTGGAAAGGCGTTTTGGACGTACAGGGCATGAAACTGGAACTGATTTTCCATTTCAGCAGTGAAAACGGAACATTATCAACCGTTTTGGACGTGCCGATGCAGGGAGTCGCAGGCATTTCCATAGAAAAAACCGAATTCAGCGACGGCGAACTGACACTGGAAGTATCCGCATTGCAAGCGCAATTTAAGGGAAAACTCGTTGGAAACGATCGCATTGAAGGAAATTTTGAACAGATGGGGACATCCATCCCGCTCGTGCTGGAGAAATTTGAAGCAAAATTGCCCGGAAATACGGAACTGGTAACGCCCGAAGCCGAATTGCAGCAGTTGGCGGCAATGGACAAAGGCGATTTCAAATACAGGGTCGAAGATTATTTTTCGCGTCCGAAAGCATCGGATTTCCTGCTTTCTCCCGACGGAAAATACATGTCGTATATGGAAAAGGAAGACGGCTCTACCAAACGTCATGTATATGTAAAAGACGTTAAAACCCAAAAAGTTACCCGTGTTATCGAAGAAAAGGACGAGTTGATACGCGGTTATTTCTGGGTGAACGAAAACCGTTTGATTTACGTAATGGACAAAGGCGGAAATGAAAATTACCATCTTTATGCCGTCAACCTCGACGGCTCGAACAATATTGATTTAACGCCGTTTGACGACATCCAAGCCGGCGTTTTGAACGTGCTGAAAGAGCAGAAAGATTACATCATTATTCAAATGAACAAAAACAACAGGCAGGTTTTTGAACCCTACCGGTTGAATATTGCGACCGGCGAACTGACCCAACTCTATGAAAATAAAGACATTGAAAATCCGGTTGCCGGCTACGATTTTGACAAGGACGGCAACCTCCGCGCCTATACCAAAATGGTGAATGGAACGGAGACGGAACTTTGGTACAAAGACTTGACGACCAATGAATTCAAACTTATTTACCACGGCACATGGTATGAAGGGTTCAATATTCTGGGTTTCGACTATGCCGGAAAAAATCCCGACTACGCCTACGTGGAAACCAATGTCGGCAGCGACAAAGCGCGGATTGTCCTCTACGATTTTAAAGCCAATAAAATCGTAAAGGAAGTGTTCTCAAATCCCGATTTCGACGTTTCGGGCATGTCGCGCTCGCGCAAACGCAATTACGAAATCGACTATTTTTCGTACGAGGGCGAAAAATATATAATCGTTCCGCAAAGTCCTTTTTATAACGACCTTAGCCAAAGAATGAAAACGCAGTTCGGCAATCGGGAAGTACACGTGGCGGATTTTGACGACGACGAAAACACATTCCTGTTGTACGTTACCTCCGACAAACTCTACGGCACTTATTATCAATACGATAATAAAACGAAAAAGTTTTCCCTGCTGTATGATTTGATGCCGCAACTGAAAGAGGAAGACATGGCGGAAATGCGCCCCATTACTTTCAAAAGTCGCGACGGATTGACGCTTCACGGCTACATTACATTGCCCAAAGCAGCCCTCGAAGGTAAAAAAACGCCGTTGATTGTGAATCCGCACGGAGGTCCGCAAGGCACGCGCGATTCGTGGGGATTCAATCCTGAGGTACAGCTTTTCGCCGCTCGCGGATACGCTACCTTACAGGTAAATTTCAGAATTTCGGGTGGTTACGGGAAAGATTTCCTGAAAATGGGTTTTAAGCAGATCGGTCGCGCCTGCATGGACGATGTGGAAGACGGCGTGCATTATGTGCTTTCGCAAGGCTGGATTGACCGGGACAGGATTGCCATTTACGGCGGCTCGCACGGCGGTTATGCAACGCTCATGGGGATGATAAAAACGCCTGAACTATATGCCTGCGGAGTGAATTACGTGGGCGTGTCCAACATTTTCACTTTCATGAAATCAATTCCCGAATATTGGAAACCATATCTCAAAATGTTGAAAGAAATTTGGTACGACGTTGATGTGAAGGAAGAAGAGGAAATTGCCCGTCAGGTGTCGCCCGTACTCCAAATAGACCGGATTCAACGTCCGTTGTTCGTTGTTCAGGGCGCAAACGACCCGCGCGTCAACATCAACGAATCCGACCAGATTGTTGAAACGCTTCGCAAACGCGGTTTTGACGTCCCTTACATGGTGAAATACAACGAGGGACACGGTTTTGCTCGCGAAGAAAACCGGATGGATATGTACAAATGTACTTTGGGATTTTTTGCTAAGAATTTTAGATAATTTTTGTATTTGTACGCGAAGGCGCGAAATTACTGTAGCCGTCATTGCGGATGTTGTAAGCGAAAATCCCGCTGGGACAAGACTTTAGAACCGTATGCTGAAGCATACGGTAAGTTATTCAAAATTAAAAGTAAAAATAATCATCCGTGAAACGCCTTTGGAAAGTGCAGCGGAATACTTTGCCTTGCTGGGGTCGGTTAAGTCGGAACGGTCTTTTTCCAACATGTTGCCTAATCCGAAACAAAAGCGGATTTCCGGGACTACCTTGACAAAGGAAAGATAAAAATCGCATCCCAAACCGATAGATATGCCATAATCCATCTGTTTCAAAAGCATTGGATCATCTTTTTTACGTCCCATATCCACCGCAGAATACACGCCGGCAAGCACGTATGGACGGTAATTATTCAGCCGCATCGAACGGATTTTCAAATCAAGCGGAAAAAATAAATAATTGGAACGCACATTGGTTTTGAAATTCTCTTTCGTGGTTTGTTCCACAAATTCAAATCCCTTGTCGCCGAAACACAGCATGGGCGTAAAACGGAGATTCATAAACGGATTCAAATACAAATCGGCTATCAAACCGACGGTAAATCCCGAAGAATAATTCGGAATCGTCCCGTACCATGTATTCCCGTTTTCTTCGGTAGAACCCGAATTGGTCAACAGCAAATTTTGAAAATTCAGCCCCACAGTAATCCCGAAGTGATATAATTTATAATCGCCATACGGTTGATTCCGAAGCTTTTGAGTCTGTGCCGAAAGAATGCTGCTCAACAGCGCAAGACCGATGATAACCGTGAATATTCTTTTACTCATTTTTCGATAAGTAGTGTTCGGATTGTTTCAGGCTTCGCCTTCGCAATGACGAGTGCGATAATTTAACCTCACCGCGTCATTGCGAACCGCGAAGGCAATCCAGAATGAAATAATATGACATTTATGTTCGATTAATAATAACGGGAAAGCAAGGGAGTTATTGTAAAAACATGATTTTTCATTCAAGTTGCCGTTTGATAATGGGTGCAATTGACTACGTCAATTTTTAATAACAAAAACAACCCCAGTAGCAGGCTCGTAACCACACAAACACAACCTCATTACCTTATCAATATTCAATGAGGTAACGAAGTTGTGTATTGGATGTTAACGTTATTACTACTGAGGTTGTTTTTGTTATTGCAATAAGGTTCCGGCACGATATATTCCCAAATTAAAAAGCCGTCATTCCGCGTCCAGCGCGGAAATCCCTGAAAGGAGGTAAATTTGGGGATGGCGGATCTTCGCTACGCTCCGTCCGCAATGACGGCGATTTATTCGAGTTATTTAATCCTTCATGTCATTTTTTAATGAACTTAATCGTCTGAGTCTTAATTTTTAAGAAATAAACGCCCCGTGAAAGTCCGGAAATATCAATTTCTTTTTCGGATGATAACACTCGCGACAAAACCGTTTTCCCTGCCATATCAAGGATGCGGACAGCAACAGGCGCATCAATCCCCTTGATGTTGAGGACATTGTCCGATGGATTAGGATAGACGGAAACCACATTCGCTTCAATGGCAGACAAGCCCGTAAACGTAGTAGAATAAGAAGCCGGATCACTGTAATTGCCCGAAAAATCAACGGCATAAATCGAAAAATAATAGGCTCTACCCGGCACAAGATTCAAATTCACTTCATCGAAAAACGATACTTCAGCAATCTTATTTATCGCATCTTCGATATAATAAAAGAAACTTTCCGAATTGTCGGATGCAGAAAGCGAAAAATGAAGTTGTTGACTCGTTGCGCTGACAATCATGTTATTCAGCACAGGCTTGGTTTGGTCGCTTGCATCCGCCGAATTCGCACGCATGTAATCATAATCAATCTCGCTTGTTTCGTAGAAAACGTTATTTTCCCCCTGCAAAAAGGTTAATTTTACATTCCGAGAAATCAACGACTGGCAAGGGTTTATATTCGGCATCCCTGTTACGCCATAAGTTTGCGGAGTACCGGGAACCCTGTTAAGCAAATTGCTTTCCTGTTTATCCGGATATCCTAAACGAAGTCGCGAAGACCAATTACTATCGTCAAGACTCTTTCCGTTTAACTTTGTCCAAACCCACGTTTTTGTTCCGAAAGTAACTGCTTTGAAATTGAAAGTTACGCCGGAAACGGCAAAATCGGAAACGACGCCATCCTGAATGGGATACAAAGGCAACCCTTGGCGCATAATTGAACCGTGGTAATTAACCGCAGCAAATGCCTGAAAGCAAGCTGCGATAAAAACTAAAGATAAAAAAAATGTTCTCATAAGACTATATATTTATAAATTTAATAATTGCACGTACAAAATTTTCAGATGAAATTTCTATTTCCCGTGCAAATACGTAAAAGAACTCTCCAAACCCTCAGTGCTATTGGGAGCAATCCAAACCGAGTAATCGCCTTCTTCGAGCAACTCCTCATCGTGATTGTTCCAAAACTTCAAATCGTCGGCTGCAAGCGTAAACGAAACGGTTTTTGCTTCGCCGGGCTGCAAAACGATTTTGTCGAAATCTTTTAACTCCTTGACCGGTCGCGTAATCGTCCCTACCCTATCGCACACATATAATTGTACGATTTCGGCGCCCGCCCGCATACCGGTATTTTTAACCGTGCAGGAAATTTCGATTTTCCCGCTTTTGTCAAGCGTTGTCGTAGAAAGTTTCAAATCGCTATATTCAAAAGTGGTGTAGGACAAACCGAAACCGAAAGGAAATAACGGCGATTGTCCCGCATCCAAGTAATAATTCGTATTGCCCAGCGATACCTGCCCGGCTTCGAGCGGAATATTTTCGATAGTCTGCAAATCGTCGCCCGCAGGACGTCCGCTGTTTTTATGATTGTAATAAATCGGCGATTGTCCTACCATTTTCGGATAAGTAACCGGCAATTTCCCCGATGGCACGGCTTTTCCGAAAAGTAAATCGGTCAATGCCGCCCCGCCCATCGTTCCGGGATGGAACGTGAACAAATAACTTTTCACCCAAGGCAATTCTCGGTAAATTTCAATGGCGCGTCCCGCCATGACAACCAATACAATGGGTTTGCCCGTTTGGGCAAGTTCGGCTAATAATTCCCGTTGCGCTCCGGGCAAGCCGATGTCGGCGCGGCAGTGCGCTTCGCCCGATAAAATCGCTTCTTCGCCGCCGAAAAACAAAATCACATCGCTGGCACGTGCAGCCTCAACGGCTTGCGAAAATTTCGACCGGTTCATATCGCGGCTGAAAGTTAATCCCTGCGCATAATTGATTTTCAATTTGTCGCCGTATTCGGCAAATAAAGCCGCCAAAGGAGTAACGGTGTGTGTCTTGTCGCCGTCAAACACCCATGTGCCCATTTGGTCGTGCGGGGCGTCAGCCATCGGACCGATTACGGCAATCGAACGAATTTTCTGGCTCAAAGGTAACAAATTATTTTCATTTTTCAATAAAACGGCGCTTTCGACAGCCGCTTCTTTGGCTTTTTGCAAATGCGCATCGGCATACATCACGTTGTTGCCGGTTTTTATATACGGACGGTCGAACAGTCCCAATTCGTATTTCAATTTCAAAACACGACGAACCGCTTGATTAATAACGGCTTCCTTAATTTTCCCTTCTTTAAGCAATTCCGCAGCAAAGGGCAAGTAAGCGTGGTTTTCCATGTCCACATCAATCGTAGTATTTATCCCTATTTCGGCGGCGTGTTTCAAATCCCGCGCAAAACCGTGGGGAACCAGTTCGCCGATTGAATGCCAGTCGCTCACAACAATATCGTCGTAGCGCCATTCGTCGCGCAAAATTTGTTTCACCAAATATTCGTTGCCCGAACTCGGCACGCCGTTAATTTCATTGAACGAAACCATTACCGAAGCGCATCCCGCGTCAACTGCCGCTTTGAAAGGCGGTAGATAAACGTTGCGCAACTGTTCGCCGGATATGATTGCCGTGTTGTAATCGCGACCGCTTTCGGCGGCTCCGTAACCGGCATAATGTTTGGCGCAAGCGGCGACAGAGGTGGGCTGGCTCAAATCATCGCCCTGAAATCCCTTCACCATGGCAACGCCCAAACGGGAAGCCAAAACAGGGTCTTCGCCCAAACTTTCGACAATGCGCCCCCAACGATGGTCGCGCGAAATATCCAACATCGGAGCAAATGTCCAGCGGATACCGACGGAAGCGGCTTCGACGGCTGCCACGCGAGCGCCGTTTTCCACTACCAGCGGATTCCACGAAGAAGCCTGTCCCAACGGAACGGGAAAAATGGTTTTAAACCCATGAATTACGTCGCGGGCAAAAATGAGCGGAATACTCAAACGGCTGTCTTTCACGGCTATCTCTTGAAGGGCGTTGATGGTTTTGGGATCAACCTCATTCAAAATCGAACCGATGGCTCCGTTTTTAATTCGGGCGGCAATATCGTCATTAAGACCGTATGAGGCTATTTGGTTCAATTGCCCGATTTTTTCTTCCCATGTCATTTGGGATAGCAGTTGATCGACCTTTTGATCAATAGAACCGTCCGGTTGTTTGCCGTAAGCGGCAAAAACGAACGCCATACCGATAAGGAGATTTGAGTATTTTATGCTCGTGATTTTCATTTTACAATGATTATGTCTCGTTTTCTCTGGATTGCTTCAGGCTTCGCCTTCGCAATGACGTAGCGGGGCTAACCGTATACGTTCTTTGCGAACCGCGAAGCGGTGAAGCAATCCAGAAATAAAATAATATGAACTATTACTTAATATGTTATTTTTCGTATTTCCACCAATTCAAACTAAACATTCCTTGACTGGGTTGTATGCGGATGGTTTGTTTGCCGCTGTTCAAAGGAACGGTTGATGTTACGGTAGTCCAAGCGGTGTTACTACCTGTTTTCGATAAATCAATTTCACGGAGTTCATTACCGTTGGAGGAAATTTTCATTTTAGCTCCATACTCCGAAGCATAACGAAAATTCAATTGATAATCACCTGCCGTTTCCGGAGTAATTTGGTATTCCATCCATTGCAATATATACATATCCGCTACTTCCAAAATACCGCTTACATCCGATGAAACTTTCAGTTGGGGTCCCCCTGCAAAATTAGGCGTTCCCGTCATCTCGCTTGCATTGCAATTGTTGTAATGTTCTGCCGGTATCGCTTGACCCTGAACATAATACAATCCCTTGTCAAATGAAGAGAAATAGATATAAATTTTCCCTAAATCGGTTAATTCCCCCGTTCTATTACCCGAAGGACGTAACTTGGAATTTGACCTTTCCGTTACAGCCATACCGCCGTCGTATTTGAACCACGCATAACGTTCTATAAGCGGGTCGCTTTCCAAATAGTTCAGCATACTGCACATAAATTCGCGTTGATCCTCAGCGGAATAATTCCCTTCCCATGCGCTAAACTCCGTTAACCATATCGGTTTGTCATATTTCCGAAACCTTTCAATATACTCTTTCACAGCCAGAGGAGAAGGCATATAAGAATGAAGAGCCAAAGCCGCCACATCATCAAGCGAAACGCCCGGTTGATCAAAAAATTCATCCATCCATGTAATCGGGTCTTCGTATTCGGGAAGCGTTCCGTAATTCATTGCCGGAGCCACAATTTTCATATTTAGCTCTTGCGCCAATTTTTTTACCTGCTGCCATTGTACGGCAGCCTGCGCAGGAGTCATATTGGCTTGGTTTGTCAGGTTCGGTTCGTTATAAGCCAAAATATATATACAGTCGGGATTTGCTTGCTTGTATTCACGGATCTGTTTTTCCCATTTCTTTGTGATATTTAAACTATCCCAAAACATTGGAAAATAATCAATTCGACCTTCCTTAGCCAAATTCACAAGCGCATCGCTATAGCCGCTCGCGCCCCAATTGTAAGCCCAGCTTATACCGTTTTTCAATTGAGCGAAATCGGCTTCGTAAAGTACATTGAAACAAATACCTCTTTTTTCACTACGCGCTTGCTTACTCGTATATGTGACCAAATCTTCTTTGCCTGTTTCTTCACACGACACGAATACCGCCAACAAAATGAGGATAAAACCGTATATTATTTTGTTCATTATGAAAGTTATAAATGTATTAATATTATTAAACCAATAATCTCTGTGTAACTCTGTGTCTTCTCCGTGCTTCTCAGGCTTACAAATTACGCCGAGCAACACGAAGAAACACAGAGAGCCACAGAGTTGTAAAAATTCCTGTAAATTAAAGCATCATTCTTCTGTTTGTACCTTTTTTTTGTAGAAGAACATGGCGTCCAAGTTAATTTCGTATCCTTCGATATTTTCCTCTTGTACAAAACCGAGCAAGTACGGTCTGTTTTGGGCATCTCCTCCTTCATTAGTTGTCCATACACGTATCGGTCCATCCCATCTATATCCGTCGGCAACCATTCGTGAAACAGGGATTTCAATATGTTGCCACTCTCCATTGTGTTCATAAGTATCCAACTTTCCTACCTTATTTTTGGGTCCAAAATAATACTTCAAACCACCGCCATCATTAACATCTCCATCTTTTGTGGGAGTGCCGTCGCTAAAGAAGATTAAGGTACAACCTGCGTTCGATTGTTCGGGCGGACTTTTGATAGCAAAGTGGAACCAATAATCGTTGGGATTATCCGTAACCTCTTTGAGGTTTGGTACCCCCTTGGGATACATATCAACAGTATCCCCGTTGATTATTCTTGTAAATTGACCGACAATAGCGCCGCCATTCCATTTAACATTGTTTACACCTGCCGGAGTAACTACAAAAGACGTCCAAACTACATCAGTGCCGGTATAAGGCTCGCCAAATGCATTTTCACCGGAACACACCCCTCCGGTTAACGAAGTACCATCCGGCCATACATCATAATCGCGAAGCATTGTAGGCACTTTCACTTTATCTCCAAGAGTCCATATGCTCACTTCATCCATCAAAAAAATGTAGAAATCCGAGCCATCTATGAAATTCTCAACGCCTGGTTCATTAGGCTCATCGCCATCTCCATCATCGCCGCCGCCATCATCGTTTTTACACCCTGAAAGCAATACTGCCGTGAACGTCATTAAGCCGACCGTAGCCAGCAACCAAAAAAAATTTTTTCTTCTCATGAATTTAGTAATTAAAAATTAAACAATAAGTGATTTTTATTTATTATCAGCGTGCATTTTAAATTGGCGCGGTGGTCACATCTTCGCGGTTTGCCGGTAACGGCTGCGATAATTTAGCCTTGCAACAATTTTAAATGCACCCATTTATAATCTCATTTCCATTTTTCATTTTGATTGAATCCGCCTAAATCCATTTCGTATTGCGGCAATGGGAAATATTCGTGTTTCTCTTTTTCAAAATCGGACATCTCTGCTTGCACTTCAGGCGTTTCGTTCGCTTTATAGGCATTCATTGTTTCGGTAGCAATGCCCCACCGCACCAAATCGAACCAGCGATGGCTTTCCATAGCCAATTCCACACGGCGTTCGTGGCGGATGGCTTCTCGAAGACCGGCTTGATTATCGGTAAAAGATACTCCCGTTTTCCGGTTTACATAATTTGGAAAGTCGGAAAGTTGCGTTGCCGGATTGGCGATTTCAGCGCGACGAACCGCACGCAGTTGATTTAATATTCCTTTTGCCGTGTTAAAATCGCCGCTTTCGTTTGCCGTTTCGGCATACATTAAAAGGACGTCGGCATAGCGAATAAGTTTAATATTGATAGGCGATCGCGTAGCATGCGCTTTCCATATTGCGACGTTGAGGCTGTCCATAAGCGTGTATTTGCGCGAGAGGAATGACGTTCCCAAATAAATTTCTTCATCAGGATTAGTCATCAAATTGGCATCCAAAACAAGTATTGACGCTTCACGTCGTAAATCGCCCTCTTCAAATTCGTCATACAAATCTTGTGTGGGTTTGTTAAATCCCCATCCCTCTGCGACACCCTCCGTCAAATATGTCGGGAACTCGGTTGAACGCGACCGAGTAAGAACGGTTGTAAATGTGCCGCGTGTAGCGCCGAAATGCGGAAGTGATCCGAAATTTCCATAGTCGCTGGTAGCCTCTTCGGCATACTGCACCTCGAAGACCGACTCCCGTCCGTTTTCATTATCAAGGGAAAAATTGTCGGCATATTTCAGTTCCAGACTGTATTGGTTGCTGTTAATTATGGAGTCGCCCCATCGTTTTGCTATTGCATAATGCGACTCATCAAATTGCGCATAATACAAATGCGTTTTGAGCAACATCGCTTGCGCCGCGCCTTTGGTGGCGCGTCCGATATCGGCATCAGGCAATTCGCTCACACGCCACAGTTTTTGGTTTGCTTCTTCCAAATCGCTGAAAATCTGATCGTAAATGTCTTTAACCTCCGCTTTGGGTTGTTTCCAATCTCCCTCATCGTCAATGACTTTTGTTATAAGCGGAACTTCTCCAAACACGCGCACAAGACGGAAATAATACAATGCCCGAAGGAAATACGCTTCTCCCAGCAAACGATTTTTCATGCTTTCGTTCAGAGTCAAATCCTTTTCTAAGATAGGAATTTGTTCCAATACAAAATTTGCGCGGGCAATGCCATGGAAATTAAGTTGATACCAATCAAGCAAGATGGCATTGTTGTCCGAAACTTTGAAATTATCAATATCATACGCATCCCGTATATCGGTGGTGCTTTGTCCGCCTTTCAGGGCGTCGTCTGAGGCTATATCACCGATAAACCATTCGGCGCAATAGACTTGACCGAATTCCCATTGCAATGGGACATAAACAGCATTTATCGCTTGAATGGCTGCATTTTCACCGCCGACAATAAAATAGTCGTCAATTCCGGATTTTGCGGGCTGCGGCTCGCCAAGCCAATCGGAACACATCGTCAGGACAATAGTTGATGTAATTATTGCGATTGATTTGATTATATGATTTGCAATATTTTTCATATTTTTAATTTGTAATTGATTAAAAGTCAAGGCTTACCCCCGCCATGATTGTTAGCGCCTGCGGATAGTTGCCATAATCGACACCGCTACCGACTTCGGGATCATAGCCCTTGTAGCTGGTAAATGTCAGCAAGTTGCTGCCCGAAATATAGAAACGGGCGCGGCTGATTTGCGCTTTCTGTGTTAAACTTGCCGGAACGGTGTATCCCACCTGCAAGTTTTTCAGACGTAAATAATCGCCTTTTTCTACAAAACGGCTCGAATTGTAGAAATTCACCGAGCGGCGCGGATTGGGTATCGTGCCGTTGGGGTTTACCGACGAATACATATCTCGCATATCAACACTCATTACCATTTCATCGCCGGGACCTTCGAGTTGGTGGCGTTGCGCATTGTAAATTTCATTGCCCGCTACGCCTTGGAAAAGCAGCGAAAAATCGAAATTTTTCCAATTGGCAGACAAATTCAGCCCGTAGGTAAAGTCCGGAAAAGGATTTCCCAATGCCACGCGATCGTCGTCGTTGATTTTTCCATCCCCATTCACATCGCGATATTTCGCATCGCCCACTTGATAAGTTCCTTGTGTCGTTTCACCTATATGTCGATTAATTTCATCGTCGCTATGATAGATTCCCAAATATTCGTATCCGTAGTAAGTGAAAAGCGCCAGTCCCTCGTCGCTGATAACGCGGTCGCCATATACTTTTTGCCCGCCGTTGAGGGCGATAAGCTCATTTTTGATATAACTTGCATTTCCTCCGACAGAGAAATCCACATTGCCGAGTTTGGCACTGTAGGTAAGAGACGCCTCAACGCCGTCGTTACGCACCGTTCCCACGTTTGCCTTGGGCGGGAAAAGATTGCCTGTGTAGGCAGGCGCAGCCACGGTAAGAAACATTTCTTTGGTATCGCGACGGAAAAAATCAATAGCTCCGCTAAATTTATTTCCCGGTACCGCCCAATCAAGCGCAACGTTCCACTGTTCGGTAACTTCCCATTTTCCACCGCTGTTTACCCAAGTATTGATTGATGCGCCTTGTGCAAGACCGCCGTTTCTTCCCAAAATGTACGATGAAAAATAAGTACCTACATTAATGCTTTGCGTAAAATCGCCGGAACCCACACTCGCCTGATTGCCGAGTTGCCCCCAACCGAGCCGAAGTTTCAAATTATCGAAAACACTTTGATTTTGCATAAATTCCTCGCTGCTAATGCGCCATCCGAAAGCGGCAGAGGGGAAATAGCCCCAACGGTGTTTGGGAAATTTACTTGAACCGTCGGCGCGAAAATTCACCGTCAATAAATAGCGATCGGCATAATTGTAGTACAAACGTCCGAGAAAAGAAAGCATTCTCGTTCTGTCCACTTCGTCGGAAGCGGGAGTAGTGTTGTCTTCTGTAGTTTGCGAAAGAAACCAGTTTTGCGCCTTCGGATTAAGAATAGCCGCCCCCGAATCTCCTACCTTGTAATAATTCCATTCTTCCGTTGTTTGCCCCGCCATGACCGAAAACGAATGTTTATCAATTGTTTTGGCATAAGTTGCGGTATTTTCAAACATCAAAGTAGCGTAGCGTGAAAGCGACGACGCAAGAGTGTTTTTGGGGAGGTAATCAAAAGAGGAATATTCATATTTATCGGAAAAAGTGCGATTGCGATGAAAATCGTAATCCATGCTTGCCGCACTGCGCAAAGTTAAACCGTCAATAGGCGTAATCACCACATGGACGTCGCCCACAAAACGGTCGCTGTAATCCATCGGGTGTATGGTTTCGACCATGGAGAAAGGATTGACAACGTTTTTGAAATTAGAAGCCGCCGCCGGTCGCCCGCTTATATCTACTCCCAAACGATTAACCGAACCTGCGGGATAATGCGTCGGATCCCATGGCGCCATGGCAAGCGCCGCTGTCAGTACGGAAGCTCCTGCACTACCGTTATTAGTGGGCGCATTTCGATACGTTGAATTCGTAAAAGACATCGTTTCGCCGATTTTCAGCCATTTACGAATTTGGTAATCGGTGTTGGCACGCAAAGTCAGTCGCTTATAATATGAACCGATAATGGTTCCTTTCTGGTCGAAATAGCCGACGCTCAGCGCATACTGTTTCTTGTCGTCGCCACCGGTAAACGACAGATTGTAATTTTGTACGGGCGCATTTGCCACAAATACTTCATCTTGCCAGTCGGTTTCCTGTTTGCCGTAATCAAACCCGTTCGGATTAGTAGAACTGTTAATCACTGGATAATAGGCAGATTTTCCCAAACGATAATTCGATATCCACCATTTAAGTCCGTATTCATCTAAAAAGGCTTGTTCGCTCGGACCTTTCATGCTTACAAGCGTTTGCGCAAATTCCTGCGCTTTCATCAAATCCAGTTTTTTCCACCGGTTTTGCATGCCGAAATAAGCGTCCAACGAAATTTTGCCTTCTTTGTCACTGCCTTTTTTGGTGGTAATAATCACCACGCCATTTGCGCCGCGCGAGCCGTAAATGGCGGCTGCCGAAGCATCTTTAAGAATTTCGGTGCTTTCGATATCGTTGGCGTTGAGGAAAGAAATGTCGCTTAAAATAATACCGTCTACCACGTAAATCGGGTCGCTGTTGTTCAACGTACCGATACCGCGAATGCGCACGGTGGCTGCCGCGCCGGGCTGTCCCGAATTGGCGTTGACGGTTACTCCTGCGGCTTGTCCCTGCAAGGCTTGCGTGATATTGGCGGCAGGCGCTTTTTTCAGGGCTTCGGCTTTAATGGAACCGACCGCGCCCGTTAAATCGCTCTTTTTCATTGTACCGTAACCGATAGCAACAAATTCTTCCAACATCACCACATCCATCCCCATCGCTATATTTAAGTAGGGAGTACCCTCTTTTACGACTACCGTTTGCGGTTTGTAACCCAAATACGAAAACACAAGCGATTTGCCTTGCGGAACGGTTAATGTGAAATTGCCGTCCCCGTCGCTAACCGTGCCGGTATTGGAACCCTGCACGACAACGCTTACGCCCGGAAGACCCAAACCGTCGTCGGCATCCGTTATTTTACCGGATACATTTATATTGTTCTGCGCCGATACAAATCCTGCGGGAACAAAAAGCAATATTAATAAGGAGTAAAAGAAATTCTTCATTTCGTTATTATGTTCAAAAAAATTTGAACCACAAATATACGTTTGCTTTCTGCTCAAAGCCGTTTTTCGTATGCGCAAAAAACTCAATTTGTATTTTTGACAACTCAACATTTTCACTATTAAGAATTCTTAAAATTATGTTAACTAATAATATAAGTAAAATTATGTTGCAAAACACATTTTCGGATTATTTCAATGGGGGAGCGAACTTGCCGTAAGTTAACGCATATGGTTAATAAAATGTTGTCCCTGCGGGACAATGAGGGTCGTTTTTGCAGGGGATCCCGCGTCGAGCGCAGGATGGGGGTTTTTGACTTCGCTGCTTCGCTCGCAATAACGGCTACGGGATTTTGCTTCGCAGTTCGCCTGCGATAGACGACTGCGGCAATTTGAAACAAAAATCGACGAAATCAAAGGAAAAAGAGGCAAAATCAAATGCACAAGGAAAAAGTTGTATATTTGCAACGTCAAATAAAAAATTGCCGTCATTGCGGGATTTTAACCCCACCGCGTCATTGCGAAGGCGAAGCCTGAAGCAATCCAGAAATGTGGACGCTATTCTCTGGATTGCTTCACCGTTTCGCGGTTCGCAATGACGGCTACGGCAATTAAAATCAACATAGCCAATTGCCGCCAATCTATTTAACGATTTGCAGTTAAAATAAACAATGGAATTTATTATTATAATTCTACTCATTCTGCTTAACGGTCTTTTTTCCATGTCGGAAATCGCCCTGGTTTCGGCGCGTAAAACGCGGCTGGAAACGGAAGCGAAAAAAGGCAGTAAGGCGGCGCAAGCCGCCCTGCTCCTTTCCGGCGAACCGGATAAATTTCTTTCTACCATTCAAGCGGGCATCACTTTAATCGGCATCCTCACCGGTTTGTATTCGGGAGAAGCCTTTGCCGGCGACTTGGCAAAAATCATCGAACCCGTCGAAATTTTAGCGCCCTACGCACAAGCCCTCGCAACCTTTTCCATCGTATTTGCCGTAACTTATCTGACCATCGTATTCGGCGAATTAATACCCAAACGGTTGGGATTGACCATGTCGGAGCGCGTAGCCAAAGCGATGGCAAGACCCATGATCGGACTGTCGCGCGTGATGAGTCCGGCAGTGTGGCTGTTGTCCAAAAGCACGACCGTGTTTTTAAAAATCTTCGGCATCAAAGACGACGAGGGCGGAGTAACCGAAGAAGAAATCAAATCCCTGGTAAAAGAAGGACTAAACACCGGCGAAGTGCAGGAAGTGGAACACGCTATCGTGGAACGGGTTTTCAATCTCGGCGACCGCGATGTGGATTCCATCATGACGCCGCGCAACGATTTGGTGTGGCTGAATGTTTCCGACCGTAAAGACAAAATCCGGGAAACGGTTATGAAAGACATGCACGGCATCTATCCCGTTGCCGTAGAGGGAAATCAGGACGAAATTGCGGGCGTTGTGTATCTGAAAGATTTGTTCGGACGCATCGACACACTCGATTTTTCGATGGAACAACTCATACATCCCATACACTATCTACCTTATAATAAAAGCGTTTACGGTGCATTGGAACAATTCAAAAAAGCCCGCGTCAAATATGCTTTCGTAACGGACGAATTCGGCGAAGTGAAAGGCATCGTTACGATGACCGATATACTGGAAGCCTTAGTCGGCGAAGTTGCCGGGGAAGACGAAGAAAGTTCCATTACCGCAAGGGAAGACGGCAGTTTTCTTATCGACGGGCAATGCTCGTTCTACAATTTCCTCGAATATTTCGACTTGGAAGGATGGTATGCCGAACACGATTATAACACACTAAGCGGCTTGATTTTAGATGTTTTGGAACACGTGCCGCAGGAAGGGGAAAAATTTTCGTGGTATCATTTCAATTTTGAAATTATCGACATGGACGGGGCGCGGATAGATAAAGTTTTAGTAAAAACAGAAAAATCAATCACTGAATAAAATGATAACCATTCCATTATTTGAAGCGATGGCGGCTATTGGCGGGCGGACAAACAAAGCGGTTTCCGCCGCAGAGTACTTGCATTCCGTCACCACCGATTCGCGGGAAGTAAAAGACGGTACGCTGTTTGTCGCCCTAAAAGGGCAACGTGTGGACGGACACGATTTTATCACGGAAGCGGAAAAACGGGGCGCCGTAGCCGCCGTTGTGGAACATGCCGCAGACGGCATCCGCATCCCGCAATTCACGGTTCCGTCCTCCGTTTGGGCTTTGGGCGATTTGGCGCGGATTTGGCGCGGGCGGCTGGATATTCCCATTGTTGCCGTAACCGGAAGCGTGGGCAAAACAAGCACGAAAGAACTGATTGCATTTGTGCTTGAAGCAAAATTCAATACGCACAAAAGCCGGAAAAATTTCAACAACGAAATAGGTCTTCCCACCGAATTGATGAACTTGGACAGGCAGCACCAATGCTCCGTTGTGGAATTCGGGATGCGCAACCTGAACCAGATTAATTACCTGTCGCGAATTGCCCGCCCCAATATATCCGTAATCACCAATATCGGCATGTCGCACATTGAAATTTTGGGTTCGCGGGAAAATATTGCCGTAGCCAAGTCGGAAATCCGGGAAGGCATGGACTCGGAAGGCGTTCTGATACTCAACCGCGACGATGATTTTTATGATTACATCAAATCCAAATCCCATTGTCGGGTGGTTTCTTTCGGGACGCATCCTCGCGCCGACGTTCGCATTTCGGATGTGCGGCTGAATGAAAAAGCCAATCCGGGTTTCAAACTGAACGATTTTCCGGTGGAAATGCAAAACAGTTTCGGGAAACACTTGGTTTATAATGCCGCGGCAGCTTATGCCGTTGCCGTCCAAATGGGCGTTGACCGGGAGAATATTGCCGAGCGGTTTGCCACGTTCAGCGCGCCCGACCGGCGCGGTTCCGTTTCCCGTTCCGCCTGCGGGGCGTTGCTTTTGGATAATACCTACAACGCCGCGCCCGACAGCATTCAATCGTCTTTGCATACCCTTTCCGAACTGGCGGAAAACGGGAAACGGACAATTGCCGTCATCGGCGAAATGCTGGAATTGGGCGCATACAGCGAGGAAGCGCACCGGCACATCGGGAAAATAATCGCCGAAATGAGCCGACCTGAGTTGCTGATTACCGTAGGCAAAAATGCGGAATTAGTCGGCAAAGAAGCGAAGCGGAAAAACTGGCGGCATTTTGAAGATGCGGCGGAGGCGGCGAAATACCTGTCGGTCGAGGTTACCGGCAACGATATAGTGTTGTTGCAGGGGTCGAATGCGGTTCGGTTGGATTTGGTGGAGGCGGCGTTGGTTGGGTGATGTACGCTAAGGCGCGAAGTTTTATTAAAGCATTACTTAGCGTACCAATTAAATATACGGCGGCAAAATGACGAAAAATGTATGCGAAAACGCAAAGACACGAAGTTTTTTTATTACTTTTGCGCGCCTTTGCGGACAAACGCCCCCGATTGGCATGAGTGTGATAATTAATTCATAATAATATATAACTTATGGTAATGAAAAAACTGACAAAATCGTATCTTTTCCTGCTCTTTGCCGTGTATTGCATGGGCTTTGCGGGTTGTTCGGGCGAATCGGATCCCGAAGTGGGGCTGCCCCACGGAGTGAAATATGAAATGCTGAAGAAATATTCGCTTTCCGAGTTAAAGTTTATGGAGGCTGTATCCGGTTTGAACTTGATTGATGAGGATGTAACTTATAAAGAGATACACATATACAAAGTATCTGTGGAATCGGATCATCCCGGCAAGGCAGCGGAGAAAGTGAACCTTTCGGGGCTGCTGATTGTGCCTCCGCGCGAGGCAGGGCGCGAATACCGGCAGGTGGTTGTCCCTATGTACACGTATGTTTTGGACGACGAGGCGCCTACCCTGCACGTGAAGAATGGCAGTCCGGACTTTCACACCCTATTCTGGCTGATGGTGGCGTTTAATCACGGCTATGCGGTGATGATTCCGGATTATCCGGGTCATGGCGATTCGTTCGGGCAGTGCTATATCCCTTATATGGACAAAACGGAGATGGTTCGCACCACCCTCGACTACGTGAATGCCTCGCGGGCTGTACTCGCAAAGAAGCAATATGGGCAAAAGGGCGGTTTCATCCTTTCGGGATATTCGCTTGGCGCTTTTGTGGCAGTGCAAGTGGCACGCGAGTTGGAAACCAATGACGCCTATAAAGAACTGCCTGTGGATTTGCTTTTTACGGGAGGCACGCCTTGCGACCTGCTTCGGCAAGCAGAACTCATCCGCGCCGACGACGAATTTTCGTCATCTTATTTGTATCCCCTTCTTTTGCTGGGATATAAGGAAAACAATTATCCGCATCTGAATATGAGCGATTATCTGAAAGAACCGTATGCCTCAGAGGCTATCAACTATTTAGACGGTTCGCCGAAAGACTACGGCAACTATTTCCCCAAGAACCCGCAGGAACTCTTTACCGAAAATTTCCTGAATAACACGGGACAAGGCGTTATCAATGAGATACTTGAAGAAAACAGCGTGAAAACATGGGAAAATAGGTGCAAGTTTATTATGTTCCACAGTCCGGATGATGAAATCACCTATTATGACCAAGCCGCCGCTTTTGTTCAGGAGCAGCAACAACACGGAGAGGTTACCCTTATTGATGGGGAAAACACGCATACCGCCGCTGCTTTATTGTATTTCTCGCAGCTCAATGATGAATTGGCGGGCTGGTAGGTTTTTTCCCGTCATCCCGCGCGAGGGATCCCCTGAAAACACACTGCGGATTGCGGGTCAAGCCCGCAATAACGGGCTTTTTACCGTTTTACCGGTAGAGCGGGGCGAAAGCATAAACCGCAATTGCTTGATTTGTTCCACGCAATAGTTGATATTTTCTTTGGTCACAAACGCATTTTCGTAAAAACCGGACTCAAGAAACAGGATTTTGCTTCCGGCAAGCGTCCAAAACCGGAAAAGGTAAATTGTTTGCTAATTTTGTACATGGCTGGGCTTGTTTTGAAAAACAAGTGCAAAGATAAGGAATTTTCGATGTACGCAAAGGCGCGAAGACGCAAAGTTTTTTATATTTCTTTGCGCTTTAGTGCCTTTGCGTACAAATTTCCGCTTTGATACGCCAGTAAAGACAGCCACAATTAAAAAGTATTTTTCGTACTTTTGCACATCATTATCAAATTACGCAAACATGAAACCCAAGCTCTTCCCATTCATTATAACCGCTTTATCACTCTTTTCCTGCCTGAAAACGCCGCAACAGGAAAACCGCATAACGGTTACCATCGAACCGCAACGTTATTTCGCCTCCCAACTGGTCGACACGTTTTTTACCGTCGAAACGATGGTGCCGCCCGGAACAAGCCCCGAAACTTACGACCCAAGCCCCGTCAAAATGTCCGCTCTGGCGCGTTCGCGGGCTTATTTTTGCATCGGTTCCGTCGGTTTTGAAGAGGTGTGGATGGACAAACTGAAAGCGAATCATCCGCAGGTGAAATTTTTCGATACCGGCAAGGGCGTTTCGCCGATAGAAACCGACGCTCAAGCCCACGCGGGACATCGTCACGGGAAAACAGACCCGCACATCTGGAGTTCGCCGTGGGAAGCCTTGACGATTGTGAAAAACATGTACGAGGCGTTGCTGGAAATTGACCCCAACCATGCGGCGATTTATACGGAAAATTACCGGCAACTGACCGCTCAAATCAACAATACGAACGAAAAAATCACCCGTCTGCTGACCGCCGCCGCCCCGAAAGCGTTTGTCATTTACCATCCGGCGTTGACTTATTTTGCCCGCGATTACGGGCTGATGCAGTATTGCATTGAAAACGACGGCAAAGAACCGTCGCCCGAACAGTTGAAAACGCTGGTCGAAACAATGAAAACGCTGTCGATTAAAACCGTTTTTGTGCAGCAGGAATTTGACCGGAAAAACGCGGAAGCCATCGCCCGCGAAACCGGTTGCCGCTTGGTTGTCATCAACCCGCTTGCCTACGACTGGAACGGGGAAATGATACGCATAGCCCAAGCCTTAGCCGATGAGTAAAACACTGGTCGACATACAAAACCTCACAGCCGGATACGGTGAAAACATCGTACTGCGGAATGTTTCCCTAAAAATTTACGGACAGGATTTCTTGGCTGTCGCCGGAGCTAACGGCGGCGGAAAAACAACGCTCGTGAAAACCATTCTCGGACTGCTCAAACCGCTTGCCGGCGCCGTTATTTTCCCCGACCCGACGCTAAAAAACCGGACGGGATATATGCCCCAAATCCATTTGATAGACAGGAAATTTCCCATCTGTGCGTCGGAAGTCATCGAATCAGGATTGATGGCAGCCAAAAACCTCTCGAAATCCGAAAAGAAAGCCAAAATCGCCGCAATCGCACAGGAAATGGACATCGAAAACATTCTCCGCAAGCCTGTCGGCGAACTTTCGGGCGGACAACTGCAACGGGTTTTGCTGGCGAGAGCCATTGTGAACGACCCCGAACTGCTGATTTTAGACGAGCCGAATTCATATCTTGACAGGCGTTTTGAAACAAATTTTTACCGCATCCTGAAAACAATCAACCAAACGACGGCAATCGTGCTGGTTTCCCACAACGTGGAAGCCGTCCTGCCGATGGCAAAACACGTGGCGGTCGTGGAAGGAACGGTGGAATATAAAACGCAGCCCGTATGACGAATTTCGCATTTTCATTCAACGTAGTCGCGCCGCTTTTTGTGTTGATGGCAACCGGTTATGCCGTCCGGCAGTTCCGGTTCGTTTCCGGCGATTTTTTGACGCAACTGAACCGTTTCGTTTTCAAATTCCTCCTGCCCCTGATGGTTTTTCAGGAAATCCGGCTGTCTTACGGGGGCGATTTTTCCAACCTCAAACTGATTGGCGCTTCCCTCGCGGGCGTAACGGCAATCATTCTCGTTTCCGTCGCGATTGTCCGGCTCACCGTCGACAGGAAAGGGCAGCGCGGTAGCATGATACAGGGCATCTACAGGAGTAATTTCCTGATTTACGGGCTGCCCGTTGCAACCGGCATGTATGGTAGCGAAGCCGCTACGCCGATTACCATGCTGATGGGCATCATGATACCTTTTTATAATGTCGCTGCCGTCGTCATTTTATCGCTGCATTCCGAAACGGACAGCCGCCGCCCCACCCTCCGGACGCTGTTGAAAGGAATCGCGACCAACCCGCTGTTTCTCGGCAGCGTGCTGGGGGTGTTGAGCGGCGCGGTTCATTTGGAATTTCCTCGCTGGGTGGAACTTCCGGCGGGGCAGTTGGCGGCGACGGCATCGCCCCTCGCCCTGTTTGTGATGGGCGGCGAATTCAGGTTCGGGCGCATGGGCGACAACATTCGCAAAGTGATTGCCGCCACGCTTTGCCGCCTGATAATCATTCCGGCGGTCGTTTTATTTATTTGTATCCGAATGGGTTTCAGGGATGTGGAACTCAGCGTACTAATTGCCCTTTTTGCTACGCCGACGGCGCTTGCAAGTTACATCATGGC
Organism: Dysgonamonadaceae bacterium; assembly: GCA_031260045.1. Lineage (GTDB taxonomy): Bacteria > Bacteroidota > Bacteroidia > Bacteroidales > Azobacteroidaceae > Azobacteroides. The sequence continues at coordinate 28,661 of JAIRKO010000002.1, forward strand.
TGGAAACATGGGGAACGACGGGGAACTTTCGGGGCAAATCGTGGTGTCGACGACCCTGTTTTCTTGCCTGACTATTTTTCTTATTGTGTTTTTTATGCGCGGATGGGGGTATTTGTGATAAATGGTTAATAAGCCCGTTATTGCGGGCGCAAAGAAGTGGCGAAGTCAATAAACCCCTCAAATACAAGTTGCTCCGGTTCACGCGGATTGCCGCAAAGCGCTTTCATATTGGGTTGAAAATCCTCCAATTCTGCAATCCTGCCGTTTCTCTTTTCAATAAATTCCATGACCCGCCCTTTGTACTGCAAATAATCATTAATGGTAGAAAATACGGGCGGATGGGTGAAATCGTCAAAAGGGAAGTAAAATTTGATTTTCCCATGTCCATCCACCAAGTCCTGCAATAAAAAGAAATCAACGTAACCCATGAAATCGTCGAATAAATCAAAAAAAGTTTTGTACCGCAACAGGGTTTTGTACAGCGGACTTGCTTGTCCGGCATATAATCGGCGAATACACTCCAAAGTCAAGTCAAATCGGTCGTCAATAAAATAGTTGCATCCCCGCTCCTGATTGATGGTATTTGTGTTGTCGATTCTATTACGCGGAAAAATCGTATATGCCCCGACGGTACAACAGGCGCCGTAAAGTTCATCAACCTCGCTTGGGATTTGCCGTATGATCATCTGTTTGCGTTTGTGGTTTCTATACGAATGCGTGATTACGTCGCTACTGAGAAAAAATTCGCCGAGTTCCGATTTGTGATATAAATAGCCCCCGCCTCTTTTGCCCGACAATTGAAACATCTTACCGTTCGGCAGGGTCTTACTCCAGAGTATTTTATGATATTGTCGCAAGGTGGGACTCGCTTTGTCGATGTCTTTGCCATTTGATTCCGTGCGAAAATCGAATTTTGTATCAATGAGGGGGCGTTTAATAAACTGTGGCGGCGGGCATTCTTCTTGTTCGGCTTGTGCTATTTCCATAAAATATCACGGTTCAAGATAACTTTAACGGCTTATTTCTAAAATTTATGAGCAAAAATAAGTATAAATTTATGATTTTTCAAATTGTACCTAAATTCGCACGCTTTGATATGGAAATAAAAGTTGTGTTTATGCACTTCGTTTTTACGGCGTGTCCAATATTGCGTTATTGCTCTTTTTTTCAAAAACTCCATTTTAACCTTGCAAATGCGGCGTAGGTGTTGCCCATACTTGCGTATTCGGAGCCGGTTGTGCTGAGCAGCAGTTGCGATCCGATAAGCAAATCAAGGTTGTCTTTGAGCGATATGGTAAAATTGGGGCTGATATACGCCGACAAATCGGCGGGATTGAACATTGTTGCAAAACTTACGCTAACAATGGGGCTAATCGGATATGATATGTTTGCAAGGTTTCAAACATTCCAAAAGAGAGTTTTTTCGCGCTTAAATCGTTTTGCAAAGCGAGTAAGTTCATAGCCTCGCTGTTTTTTATTTTTCCCGAAGAGTTGAACAGAAACGCGCCGTGCATATAGAGCGTTCGACGTAGCCAATTAAATAATTGACATTGTTGAATGAACCCGAATTGACCTTCCCATTAACTTGTTAATTTATCAACTCACCAACCCATATCAAAAAAATGACTACTTTTGTATCGGGAATAATTGAATTTCGAGTTCGGATGTTCGCTAAATTATACCGGATTTTTAAATGTTACAATTATTATTAGACATAGTAAACTAAAATATAAATAATGGAACACACAATTTTATTAAGAAATTTTAAAATCGAAAAGCGGAATGGTAAATATCTATATAGCGTGCAGATATTTGAACAAGGAATATATTCATTTTTATCGGATGGTAAAATGAATGAAAAAATTGAAAAAGCCAAAGCCGCAGACGATGAAGAACGCTATTGGGAATCAATAGAAATTGCCTGTAAAAAGATATTAACTCACAACAATTTCTTTTTTGATGAAATAGAAATTATTTAACTCCTGAAAAAATGTTTTATTCCGTTATTATTCCTGTATATAACCGTCCCGACGAATTGGACGAATTGCTCGAAAGTCTTACTTGTCAGACTTATACAAACTTTGAAATTATCGTTGTGGATGACGGTTCATCGATGCCTTGCAAAAACATTATTGAAAAATACGGGAAACAATTACCCGTTCATTATTTTTATATATCCAATTCCGGTCCGGGACAGGCAAGGAATTATGCCGCGAAAGAAAGTAAGGGCGAGTATCTTATTTTTTTGGATTCGGATTGTATTGTTCCACCCCAGTATTTGGCAAGTATAGAGCAAGAAATTATTGCGAATAAGGTTGATTTTTTCGGCGGTCCTGATAAAGCTCATTTTTCGTTTTCAAATATTCAAAAAGCAATCAATTGCAGCATGACGTCTATGCTTACAACCGGAGGAATAAGAGGCGGCAATAAAAGTATTGACCTTTTCTATCCCCGCAGTTTTAATATGGGGATACGTAAAACGATATTTGAACATGTCGGCGGTTTTTCCGAAATGCGTTTCGGCGAAGACATTGATTTTAGTATTCGTGTGATAAACAGCGGTTATAGAAGCCACCTGTTTACAAACTCGTGGGTTTTCCACAAAAGGCGTACTGATTTGAAGAAATTCTTTAAACAAATTTTTAATTCGGGAATGGCAAGAATAAATTTGTATAAAAGGCATCCTAAATCATTGAAAACAGTGCATTTTTTCCCTGCCTTATTTACTCTATACACTTTGATTTCCCCCTTTTTATCATTTTCGTGCTGGTTTGTTTGTATTCCGTTTTGTTTGTATTCCGCATTGATCTTCGTTAGCGCCACCATAAAAACGAAGTCAATCAGAGTAGGTTTGTTATCGATAATTGCTTCTTTTATTCAATTGTTTGCATACGGTTCGGGCTTTCTATACGCATCCGTAAAAAATCTTATGCTGAAACACAATAAAAATTCGGCTTTTGATACAACATTTTATGAATAGCACCAATAGCCGAGTTCCATCAACGGAGGTCGCAAAGCGTCTTCGCTCAGACAGGAAATTTTGCAATCCTGTTATTTCTCTTTTCTATAAATTCCATTGCCTTTTCTTTGTACAGCAAAAATCCCGCCTGCTAAAAAAACAGGCGGGATTTTTTGAAAAGCAAGTGAGGTTCATTTTCTTTTTCCACTTTGATTGGGGTTCATTTGGGCGCCCCTGTTTCCATGAACCTGAGCATTCTGCCTATTTGTTCCACTCATTCCTTTGTTGGCATTCCCCTGATTTGCCTGATTTTGCTGGGGTGCAATTTTTTGTTTCATTGATTTATTGATTTTAAATGCGAATTATCCCGATAAGTCCAATCTTTCTCTTCTCTTACGTATTTCTCCCCCTCCGAAGAAACGATAGTTTTGAATTTAGGAAAATCATCAGCCTTTTTTCTGTTATTTTCCCATTGCAGTGGTTGAAGGTTTTCTATGTGATCTGTACCCCCAAGTGCCACAGGAAATATGTGGTCTATCTCCCAACCATAATTTTCTTCCGTGCCATGCTTTTCTCTTTGTATTCGAGCTCCAGCCATATCTTGACGATATTTGTTTTCGTCTTGTCCTTCAATTTTTTTTGCTTTTGCCAAACTTCGCTAATTTTAGATTCTGTAAAATTTGCCATAATTTTTTGAATTTATAAATTATTAATTTTACTTCACCTCCTCAAAATCCACATCTGTCACCCCGCCGTCATTTCCGCCGCCGGAGTTTCCCTGATTTGGATTCGGATTGCCGGGCGCGCCTCCTGCATTGGCTTGCGCCTGCGCATTGTACAAATCCTGACTTGCCGCCTGAAATGCCGCATTGACTTCTGCCATTGCAGCGTCTACGCCTGCTATATCCTGCGCTTTGTGCGTTTCTTTCAACCGGTTAAGAGCGGCTTCAATCGTACCGCGTTTGTCGGCAGGAAGTTTGTCGCCGATTTCCTTGAGTTGTTTTTCCGTTTGGAAAATCACGCTATCGGC
>JAIRKO010000043.1 GCA_031260045.1 Dysgonamonadaceae bacterium
TATTCATCCAATTCGCGGAAATCAAGATAGGACAGCCATTCGGCATTGACATCCTTGTCGGTACAACGGAGCTCGTATGTTTCCCTGAAAACATGATAAAAGGCATCGCCAAGCATTCCACCGCATCCGGCAATAAAGATTTTTTTCTTTTGACCGGATTGTTCACTCTTCGTCATCATAACATTACCTCTTTCCCGTGCCGTTGTTCTTTTGAATGGCTGTAACTATTCAGTCGCCAGCGGAGGATAGCGAAAATCGGCGGAATGAAGGGGCTTTTAGCCAGAGGCTTTAGCCTCAAATGAGCCGATTGAGAGCGAAAGAGGGCGGTAGCCCCCTTTGTTAAAGCACTGGAGAACAAGAAAAGTTCTCGAATCGCGCTACGACTGAATAGTTACGAATGGTTCTTCTTTATTCTGTTACCGGTTAATATTGCGTACAGCGGCGGTGATATTTTCCTGACCGCCATAGCGCTTATTAAGCAGAGCAGCAGTCCCGCAATATTTACGCTGAAATATTGTACCAATATCCATCCGCCGCGCATGGGAATTATTCTTACGCTTAGTTTTGTTAATATGGTCAACAATATTCCATGAATGGCATAAACAAAGAATGAATAATTCTCAAGCCATGCAAGCAGCGCATAAAGTTTCTGGTTATGAATAAAATACCAGGTTAATCTAAGAAGTAATAAAGAACCAATAAGAATATTGATTTTATGAATTATCGGCACGTAATTAACGATAAATAATTCCATTAGCACGGTAATTATATAAACCGATGCAATGTCATATATTTTTATGCCGTCAACCCGGCTGATGGATACTGAGCATTTAACGACATAGTACCCCAAGGTAAAGAACAACAATGCTTCCGAAGATACAATATAAATATCCGCGTTTGATATCCACAGTATGAACAGTATCGCCAAAAAGCCAAACGGGAATTTATCAACAATTTTCTTTATTGCCAGAAATAATAGACAGAGAATAAACAAATCCCTTAAAAACCAAAATTGATATATTAACGGAGAATGATTTTCCTTTGCCAATTTCCCCCAAAAAACATCGATCCAGTCAATTACGCCAAAATCCCGTATAATCAAATTCGCGAAAAACGGCTTTGTAAACGGAATGGTTTGAGCCGTAAAGAAAAATAATACGCCGAGTATATTCCATGTAATATACGGCACAAGGATCGCCGCAGCCTTCTTTTTCAAAACAACAAAAAAATTACTTTCCTTGGCATACAATAAACAACCGGCAATAAGAAAAAACAAAGGAACGGCGACCCTGGTGAGAATATCAGACAGTAATGTCCTGATTTTATCAGCATAAACCGGTATCTCATATATTTCCGAATAACCGGCAAAATTGACCTCAACTGGATTGTTGTGAATAAACATCACAAACGCGATTAGTAAAAAACGCAGCGAGATTATTCTTTCTGATAAGTTTTCGTCGATAATTTTTCGCATGACATCCTCGTTTTATTTTTTAGTTAAGATTCTTTTTAATACTTCAAACAGAAGCGCTGCCCTGTAATTGATTTTGTACAAAAACGGTGATGAAGTTTTTTCTTCGGTGGTTGATACTGTGTCCTGATGCCGCCGATATAAGATCAAAGGGATGTCCAGATATACAACAGAAAATTTCAGTTCGGCCAGCAACCCGATCCAATAATCATGGCCGATAACGGCTTCGGGGAATGGAAGCGCATAGTCTTTTATCTTTTTTGTAAACGCGCAGGTACAGCCGATGTATCCGCTCTTGTACAAATTGTGGAAAACCCCTTTATGATACGGACGACGCCGGCTTAATCTGCCCTGCCGCTCACCTGTCTCGTTTACGATAAAGGCATCGCTCAAAACAAGCGTATCTCCCCGCAGGAAAGGCATAATCGTATTTATCTTTTCGGGCAGCCAGACGTCATCCTGATCGGAAAGAAAAATATTATCGCCTTTGGAGAATTTTAAGGCGTTTTCAAAGTTTTTCGCCGCCTTTTGATGCCCCTGTTTTAGTTTGGGATTTTGTTCATGATGAAATACCCTAATCCGGGAATCGTTAAACCCGTTTATGACAGAAAGCGTCTTGTCGGTCGACTCGTCGTCGGAAATAACGACTTCGTCGTTTGATCCCAGTTGGTTAAGAATAGACGCTAACTGTTCGTGTATATATTTTTCGCCATTAAACACAGCCATGCAAACGGAAATCATAAATAATACCTAATTATTACGGCTTATAACTCAAAAGTTGATTTTTCCGGCAGGATAGACGCAAATGCGCTGTTTATTTGTTGTTTTGCTTTTTCAAAGTCGATCCGTTCCGTATCGTTGATGCAAAGGACGGCTTTCTTCTGGTTCCGAATAACCCGATCTATTTTATCCAGGTTTACATCTTCTATATCAATAGCAATCGAGTCTTTATAAACATTATACGGATAAAAATTTGATTCCATTAATTGCCAATAACGGAATAAATACTGATTGACATCGGAAATGTCCCGAAACCGGTGCGAGGTTGTCTCCCAAAGTTTTGCCTCCGCTATCGGCCAAACCTTCTCAAAAGTAGACTTAAAAAAGCTGTTTGGCAGATGAGGATCAACAAAACCGGTAAAACGGGGCCAGGGAGACAGCGCTATTGTTCGCAGCATTGCCGTTCCATACTTTGGGTTATACCACTTAAAAAATGATTTGCCGAACACGGCCTTTTTTATAAAATTACGGTTTATTATATGTAAATCATTATACACGATATGCACGCTTTCGTTGGTGGAATTCGCGTTTAAGGCGGCCAAATCACAGGGGAGGCCGTTTCTAAAAAAGCGTTCCGGTTTTACCGGCTTTATCAGGAACATATCATCATTGAAATAGACAAATTGTTCCGATAAGCCCTGTATCCGGTGCAGGTTCACTTCTATAGGGTGGGAATTAAAGACCGGCAGATATTGCCCCGGAATGTAGTCAGAATGTTTTACAAAACGCAGCTTTGGGGCATTCAGGTTTAACCATGAAGGATAATGCCCGCACGTAACAAAATGAACGGCGCGTACCCAGGGGGCGAATTTTTCGACCCCCCGGAACCAATACTTCAGGTTTTCCCAGTCACGGAACCGTATGTCCCTGGTGTCATTTTGTTCCGCTCTGGCGCCGGGTTTATACTTCGCGTATTCCCTGCGCCATTCGGGATCGCCTCCATCAACCCAGATCACGACAAAATCAATATCTTCACTCATGGGGACGTACGCCTTTTGGCTTAATCATGCTGTAGTAAAATTGAATCAATCCGACATAAAGCAGAGAGCGGGGCAGCAATTCGAAAAAACGCAGCGCGACGGCCCGCGGCGCTATAAAAAAGGTATGCATTAAGGAAAATAAAATCACAATGCCAAACCAGGTGTATTTATATCTTTCTATGAAATATATCCAGGCGTACATCCATATAAACGATATTACCATGACGCCGAAGAAACCGCCTGCGGCGTATGCGTCAATGATAAACGAACCGCCGATACCGTACCCTTCAAGATATGTTCTTTGATTAATCATATATGAAAGTTTATTGTGCAACTCATAACTTGTGTCAGCCTGTTCTATCGACTGTTTGGTTGGAATGCCAATACCCATCATTTTGCCCAGAGCCGATTTTCTCATGGCAATAGTATTAAAGACAGGGCTAATAAAATATAAAAACTTGTTTTGAATATCGTCCGCTTTTTCCTGTATGTACCCTATTGTTTGAATGGAGTTGCCTTGCTGCCAGAAAAACAAATAAAATAGTTTGTCTGCGGTTTTATTCAGGGGCTGTTCGGCAAATTTCGCAAATCCGGTTTCCCTGTTTTCGCCGACAATTTGGAAGGCATTGATAAGTAATGCCCCTATTAAGCCAAAACACACAATTGCCTTTTTATTGATTTTAATATTACGAAATGACAAATACGAAAGAAAACCAAAAGCCGAAGTAACCAGTAATCCGCGCGCCCCGCCGCCTAATTGTCCAAGAATGGTTACAATATAACACAGGGATACAACGTAAAACAATTTTCCTTTTGGATACGTTGAGAAAAACAGGTATGCGCCCAATAAACATACGTCATCGCTAATCATCAAAATCGGATTTGAAACCAGTTCTTCTTCCTGTAAACGGGCAAGGTATCCGTTGTCCAGTATGTATTGAAATATGGAATAAAGCCGGACGGAATAAGGGATTAATCCGGCAAAAAACAAACACAAAC
>JAIRKO010000015.1 GCA_031260045.1 Dysgonamonadaceae bacterium
GTTTTAAACAAAATTAAGACATTATTTTTGTTATTTCAAAAACAATACCTATCTTTGCGGTGTGAAAATAGGGCGAATTGTTTAAGGCAAGTATCAGGTTCAAATCCTGAATCGTTCACACAGCCAGGGTTCCGCTTCGGGCGACCTTGGAAGTTCCATAGAGCCGGTGATTTATTACCGGCTATTTTTTTATATCTTGTACAGATATTTTCCTGCAACGCAATACACCCTTCTTACTTTTTTGCTCTTGGAGTTGGTTAGATATTTTTCATAACTTCCTCGAACAAAATTCACATCAAACATATTTTTGTCGTGAAAATAAAAGACAACAGCCTCTGCCCCTTGGCTGCTCGCTTTTGATAGTTTATTTCTTATAAGTTTGGAGCCTTTCCCTTCAATACCTTTTATTTCAAATAAAATGTCGTTCAGCAACCCATCCGGAGTACTGTTACCCGATTTAGCCTTTTCAGAATTCAGAACTACATCCATCCCATAGTTCGACAGTACTTTTGCCGCATTCTTTTCATAATCCCCGCGAGGTATGCCGAATTTGCCAATAGTCGGGTCAAACAAATGATCTTTATGATAGACGCAGTAACCGCCGCTGTGTTCATCAAATCCCGCTTTTATCCAATCATCAGCCTTGTATGAATTATATTTTGCTTTTGCTTCTTTTAGCAATTTCGCCCTATCAGCCACATTCATTTTGTTTGTAGAAATTCCCGCAAAGGTAGCATTATTTGTTAAGAAATAAGGCAACGTCCCCTTTACAATCCTATCCTTATTCTTTATTGACCCACCCTTTGAAATTTTCCGGCACATCGTTTTATACGATTAATAAGATTTCTATACGCCCTCTTATACGTTCTTGCTTTTGGGGGATTTTCCGATGAAGCTGAAAATATATTTTGTAAGGCGGTTTTTTATTTTCCAAATATATAATCCAAAACTGTTTGGTTTAATACGTCTACGGGTGAAAAATCCTTTTCAATATAACCCTCCGTAATTCTATGCGCCGAAGTATGATTTAGACAAAAGCCGACCAACTCGGTAGATGCTCCGCATTTGTTTTGTGCAATCGTAGCCCACGTGTGCCGCAGCCAATAGACCGTGATTTTTTGAACGCCTGCTTTTTGGCACAGAGATTTTAAACCTTTGTTTACGGCGGTTAAAAAGTAATCGGAATCGGAATAACGCTCCGAAAAGTTAAACAGCCGCCTTTCCCCTGCATATTTCTCAAACAGCGGCAATATCGGTTCATTTACAAAAACTTCAATATACGCCCTGTCTTTTCGTTTTTTCTCTGTTTTTGAACGGTTGTAACAGAGTTTGCCGTTCAAAAACGCCGTTTCTTCCATTTTGTACAGGTCAATCGTATTTATGCCCATTAAATACAGCACCATCAGGGAAACATCGCGGGCAAGCGTTTCGCGATGAAGTTCCGGTTGCACGCTAAATATCTTTCGTATTGTTTCTGCATCCGTAGCGCGTTTGCGAGGTATATCGGAATCCGGTATAGTAATCGGTCTAAATGGTTGATTTGAAACCCTGATTATGTTTCTGTCGTAATCGTTATATTCCATGCAACCTTCTTCAAACAACTTTTTAATAAGATTAGGATACATATTTTTTGCCCTTTTTGTGCCGGACAAACTTTCTATCCATTTTCTTAATTCCTTTGAGGTAATATCCGAAAAATAGATATTTCTTCCATGATATTTTTCAAGGGAGTTCAGGGCGGTTGTGTAATTGTTTGCCGGTTTTCGCCGTCCGGCGACGTGCATTTTGTCAATATATTTCCTTGCAAAATCGGAAAATGATATATTAGACGTATCAGCCGTAAGGAGTTGTTTTATGTCTTTAACCGTCCAAGTTTCAATATTCAAGTCATTTAATCGCTGCATATATGATTTGATTTTTATGTAGCAATTGGCAAGTATGGAATGGTCTACAATTTCACCTTTTCTAATCCCCGACTTGTGTATTGACATCGAAGTTTTTATATAATCCGTTTTCGAGTTGTGGCTAATACGGATATAAACGGTATTAAATTCTCTGTCATTTGTCCGAACTGCCGGAATGAATGTTGCCATAATTTGTAAATTTGTAATTTATTTGTAATTTTTTCCGGCAAAAATAGCAAAATTATTTGGTTATTTTGGAAAAAAATCGGCGAGTAATAGGAAGTGTTATAGCGTGGTTTTGGTTAAGTAATGCTTTGGTAATTAACAAAATATAATATTTTTTATATTTGTGATCCGAGCGGGATTCGAACCCACGACCCACAGCTTAATGATCTTTATGCCGTTTATGAAAAGGCGTCTGAAATAGATATTGCAAAATTGCCCGATTCTTTTGTTATGAAAATGAACAACGGCTGCGGCGACAGACTAATTGTAAAAGATAAATCACAATATACAAATTCGCAAATTTGGAAACATTTCAAATCAAATAAAGAATACGGCGTGATGTTTGGCGAATATCATTACCAGCATATTAAACCATTGATTATTGCCGAAAAACTGCTTATAGACAACAATTCAACTTCCGATTAATTGATTACCGTTTTTGGTGTTGTAACGGGAAACTCAAATTTGTAAATGTTCACGCTAATGCCGGAAAGTTTTATGCGGCACATATAATGAAAACTGGGAAGCGGTGGAAGTATTAAAAAATAAGCAGCATTCGCATAATGGTGAACCGGTCATACAAAAACCGAAAAGTTTTGATGAAATGAAAACAGCGGCAAAAACACTTTCTGAAAATATTCCATTCGTTCGTGTTGATTTTTATGAAATTAACGAAAAGCCTCTGTTTGGAGAAATGACATTTACGCCCGGCGGCGGTTTTATATCGCATTACAAATCGGAATTTTTAAAAGAATATAGGAGAATATATAAATTTACCGAAAAAACAATTTAAACGCTAAAAGCCATGACAAAAAATGTAGAAACCGGACACGCGAGGAACGTAGAAAATTTTAAACGCTTACAGGAATACATTGCCGGATTCGGCAGCAAATACGCGCCGGGAGACGCACGACTGCAACCCGCCAACATCACCCTCATCTCGCAAAATAGCGCAGCCACGATGGAAGCCGTTAATGCCGCCACGCCTCCCTACCTGCAAGCCGTCAGTCGGCGCGAACAGGCATTTGCGAACATTCCCAGCTTGGCGTCGCGCGCGCTGCAAATCGCCGAAACGCTTCACATCGACGCGGCGTCCCTCAACGCCTTGAAAGAACTCGTCCGTAAACTTCACGGACGCCGCGCCACGCCTAAAAAAACCGAAGCGCAACAGGAACATAAAACCATATCCATATCGCACCTCAGCTTCGACCAGCGCACGGAACATTTCGCGCAATTCGTCGCCCTGCTCGCCGCCGAGTCGGCTTACCAGCCCGCCGAAACCGAACTGTCCGTTACCGCTTTCACCGCCCATCTCGCCGAAATGCGAGCCGCAAACGAAGCCGTAACCCAAACGAGCATCCCTCCGGCAAATGCCCGCAATGCTCGCAACACCGTTCTTTATGCGCCGCTGACCGGTTTGGTCGATGTTGCCCACGATGTTAAACGTTACGTGCGCGCGGCGTTCGGCAATGATTCCGGCGAGTATAAGGAAATAAAATCTTTGGAGTTTAAGAAACAATCGGAAAAATAAAAATAATGGATATATAGCTACTAATTTTAGAATGGTTAAATTACTGGGGATGCCTGCACGTGAGTGCAGGTATCTTTTTTTTGTCATTGCGATCGTAGCGAAGACCCGCAATTCCTCGCAAAACGCGGTTCGTTTTTTCGGGGAATTCCTTCAAGCGCGCGGGATGACGCGACTACGGTCGTGCAAAATGCCTTAGCAGTCGTGCAAGATGCCTTAGCGATTGTGCAGGATGCCTTAGCAGTTGTGCAAGATGCCTTAGCAGTTGTGCAAAATGCCTTAGCGGTAATGTAGAAGCGTTCTACTTTTCGATGTATCCTATGCGAGGCGCGGGATGACGGAACTTGTAAGAACTAAAAGTTCATTATTCTTAGTTCTTAACTCTTAGTTCTCAATCTTCCCTTGAATTATAAAAATATTATTATACTTTTGCACCTCAAATAATTGATATATATACAAACACATGAATACCGAAAAAATAGTAGGAAAAAGGATTAAATCCCTGCGGGAATCCAAGTCCATCGCTTTGGAGGAGATGGCGGAACGCACCGGTTTGGATGCGGAACAAATCAACCGAATTGAGAGCGATAAGGATTTGCCTTCGCTGGCGCCGTTGATTAAGATTGCACGGGTTTTGGGCGTGCGTTTAGGCACTTTTTTGGACGACCGGGAGGCTTTGGGTCCTGTTATTTCCCGGAAAAACAGCCGGAAAGAAGGGTTTAGTTTTTCCACCGGGCAAACGGTTTCCCGTGCGCATATGGATTATTATTCCCTTTCGGCGGATAAATCGGGACGGCACATGGAACCGTTCATCATCCGAGTTGCTCCGCGTGGTGAGGACGATTTCAAACCCTCGTCTCACGAAGGCGAGGAGTTTATTTTTTGTCTGGAGGGCGCCGTTGAGGTAACTTACGGGGAGGACGCCCACCAACTCGAAGAGGGCGACAGTATTTATTACGATTCCATTGTCGCTCATCATGTTCATGCCGCCGATGCGCGGGGGGCGATGGTTTTGGCGGTGGTTTATACGCCTGTTTGAACGTCTGTAAATTGCAACTGCGAAGCAATCGTGACATATACTTTCTAATTTATAATTCCCAACCAATTATGGTTTTATCAGAAAAAACAATCGGTCAATGGCTCGAACACTGGGCGACAACAACGCCCGACAAGGAATATATCGTGTATTCCGACCGTGATTTGCGGTTCACATGGAAGCAGTTTAACGAACGGGTGGATAATATGTCGAAGGGATTGATTTCCATCGGGGTAACCACCGGCACGCACGTGGGAATATGGGCGACCAACGTACCCGATTGGCTGACTTTCCTCTACGCATCCGCCAAAATCGGGGCGATTGCCGTTACCGTCAACACCAATTACAAGCAGCATGAACTGGAATATCTGGTGGAAGATTCCGACATTCACACCCTGTGTATTACCGAAGGCGTTTTCGACGGTTCGTATGTGGATATGGTCAATGCCATGCTTCCCGAATTGAAAACTTCGCAGCGGGGGTATGTCAACAGCCGACGGTTTCCGCATCTGAAAAACGTGGTTTTTATCGGTCAGGAAAAATATCGCGGCATGTATAACACGGCTGAATTGCTGCTGCTGGGGAAAAACGTTTCCGGCGGGAAATTGGACGAACTGAAAAGCAAGGTGAATTGCCGACATGTGGTTAATATGCAGTATACATCGGGGACGACCGGCTTCCCGAAAGGCGTGATGCTGACGCATTATAATATTGTGAACAACGGCTATTTCACGGGCGAAGGGATGCACTTTACGCAGGACGACAAACTGTGCTGTTGCGTGCCGCTGTTCCACTGTTTTGGGGTGGTTTTGGCTACGATGGCTTGCCTGACGCACGGGACTGCGCAGGTGATGGTCGAGCGGTTCGACCCCCTGCTTGTGCTTGCGTCCGTGCATAAGGAACGCTGCACGATTTTGCACGGCGTTCCGACCATGTTTATTGCGGAAATGAACCACCCGATGTTTTCCATGTTCGACGTCAGTTCGTTGCGTACCGGCATCATGGCGGGGTCGCTGTGTCCCATCGAGTTGATGCGGAAAGTAACCGAACAGTTGCATGTTACGCACATCACGAGCGTGTATGGACTCACGGAATCGTCGCCGGGGATGACCCATTCGGTAATCGAAGATTCGTTTGAAGCGCGCTGCACGACGGTCGGCAAGGAATATCCATTTACGGAGGTGAAAATTCTTGACCCCGATACGGGCGAAGAATGTTCCGTCGGCGTACAGGGCGAAATATGCTGCAAGGGCTATTTGGTGATGAAGGGTTATTACAAGAATCCGCAGGCAACGGACGAGGTGATAGACAAAAACGGGTTTCTTCATTCCGGCGACTTGGGCGTCAAGGACGAAAACGGTTATTATCGGGTTACCGGGCGCATTAAAGATATGATTATCCGGGGCGGAGAAAATATTTATCCCCGCGAGATAGAGGAGTTTTTATACCGTTTGCCGGGGGTGAAAGACATTCAGGTAGCCGGTATCCCGTCCGAAAAGTACGGCGAAGAAGTAGGGGCGTTCATTATCCGTGAAGACAATGCGGATTTGACGGCTGATGATGTTCGCGAGTTTTGCAGGGGGAAAATTGCCCGACACAAAATACCGAAATATGTTTTTTTTGTTACAACTTTCCCGCTGACGGGGAGCGGGAAAATTCAGAAATTTAAACTTAAAGATATTGGGTTGGGGATGTTGAAGGATAGTTGAGGCAAATATTACAGGTTTGCCACTTTGTAAAAACATTCCTCCGAAGCCGCGTCTTTCGCTATTAACCGGAGTTTACCGGATAAATTTGCAGGAACTTCCCCTCCCCGATGGACGCAAATATAATTTATGCCTGTCCGTTTAATAAAATCTATTCGGAAATCATCCTGCGTTAATGATGGGTTATTCTGCCGAGCTTCTTTGAATAATGCAGAGAAAGCTGTTTCTTCCGAAATACCTGCCCCCGTACCGATAACTATACTATAATAAATAACATCGTTTTTATATGCATCCAAAAAGGAATGTATATAATTCTGGCTGGCAAGATTAAAATTACCCCAGTTTGATACTTTTTCACCGGGACGAATTACTCCGATGTGAATCCTGTCCGGTTGTATATTTTTCACTATAATCTCCTCGTATTTCAACCTGTTAGCATTTGAGAGATAACGATTATTGCTGAAAAAAGAAATTACAGTCGCTATGTTCAACGAATACCCTATGATAAAAACAAATGGCAGGGCTATTTTTTTTAATTTTCCAAATAGTACATAATGCTTATTTTGCCAAAAATAAAGTATCAGCGCAGGGAAAAGGATATTAAAAACTCCGTAGTAAGCTAAAGTTGTGAATTGAGTTGCATCAGCTATTACGGAATGCAACACGACATTAAAAGCTGTTGATACCGTGAAAAACAAAAATATTTCCATGCCATAACGCCTGCAGAATTTTAAAAAACGTTTAAAATCAATCAATAAAATAAGGGCTATCGGGAATATATATCTCATTCCAAAACCAATCGGATTCGTAATAAACAATCTAAACTTCATTTCATTGACCAATAAAAAATTAGTATGAAACAAATTCAAATCTTGTCGTCCCTGTTGTTCTCCCGATAAAATATAAACGGCAAACAAACATAATGTTACCGCATAAGGGATGAGGTATTCATATTTTATGGCGCCTTTGTTGCGGATCAAATCTTTTAGTATCAAATATCCCACTACGGCGAAAACAACCGGCGTCATAACGAATGAAACAATCGGCATACTTAATGCAACCAATAAAGCTTCCTTGTTTTTTCTATGAATAAGCAACAGGATTACCGCCAAGAAAAACAAACCGACAGGCGCTACTTTGGTAAGAATAAGTCCGCTACAATATTGATTCGGATATGGAAAGAAAGATGTGCCGAAACGTGAAAGAATGATGGAAATTTCGGTTGTGAACAATAAGATGAAGCATAGCCCGCTTACCGGTAAATTTATTTTTTTTATACCGTTCACGATACTCATTAATCCCCAAAATATAACCGTATGCAGGATTGTTGGAAGAATCAGGGAAAATGTCCACGTAGCATTTAAATGAAATATTTTATACAGCAACGCATTCAGCCATATTTCAAAATAGTGGTAAGAATAGTGCGAACCATCGACCCAAAAGTTCTTACTGAAAGCCAAATTTTCAAATCCTCGACTCAAATATTGCGACAGTATCCCATAAGAATAATCGTCTCCCTCCACCGGACGAAAACGATACGAACCATCCAGATTGGCATAACAAAACAGCAAAAACAGAAGCGAAGAAACCAATAAAGTATACCCCAAAAGTGCATAAATGGTTTTTTTCGACCCCGCCGTAACATTTACGGGTTGAACCGGCTGCTTTCTTTTAACAAAGAAAAAATAAAATCCAATCAAAGGAATGAAAAGCAAACTTGACGTATTGCCCGACGTCCGAACGATGGAATAACACAGCACGGATATAAATATCCCCGTGAATAAACCGGTAAAAATTCTTAAAGCCGAAACCGGTAAAGATATTTTCAAGACATATTTTAAAAGTATATCCCCAATGCAATAAAAAAATAAAATGGAAAGAATTATTGCTAAGTAGCTGTATAAAATGAGATTGATTGTGTACATTGTTAAAATTTTAATAAATATTACTATGTTTAGTAATGTTTTAATAAATTCAATCCCTAACTTTATGGCGCTCAAACACAAAAAAAGAGGATTGACCATGGATTACAAAACCGCCGCAATGTACACATTTTTGACGATATTCCGAAATCTATGGAACATAAACAAATCTTATTCTACAAGATATAATACCATTTTTGGGGAATTTATACTGTCTATGGGATATACCGTTTTTCCCTTCGCTTTACATCGCTCAATATATAAATCTGTATTTTCACTGCCATAATCATGCTCTGCCGTCAAAATATATTTGGTATCTTCAGGCATAAGCGCCAAAGGATATAGTCCTGTAAAATAACAGGTTTTAGTGATATTCCGAATTACATAATACGATTTATAAGGCGATGCAATTTTGTCCGCATCACTGAAATTTTGTTTTTTAATAAAGGTGGTTATATTATTATATGCCTCTTTATCGGAAGTGATTAATGTTTTAGGCAATCCAAGTATAAGAATTACGGCTGTCATTAATCCGTAAACAATCGGAATATAGATTTGTTTACCGTATTTCCCAACAATATATACCGCAAAGACAACAGCAGGGATATAACACATCCAAGTATAATAACCGGCGAAACGTCCGGCTACAGTCATTATCAATGGTATTATTATTATAAACAGCAATCGTGTTTCGGGAGAATTAAAGATGATTTTTCTTTTTATCAAAAGTCCGACATACACAATGACATTTATTACACTCAAAATCAAATATTCTCGATTTACGGCATAAGCATCTAATATTCTTTGTAAAAATGGCGTAGCGCTTACAATAGCCGGTTTGTTTAACGCTTCTTTGATTGCGGGATCCAAAAGGGTTATTTTTTCTATATAGGGAATCAATGACGATATGATATTATTAAAACTACCTGAAAAACAAAAACATCGATAATAAAATGAAAGCAGATATCCTTGCAGATGAAAGAAAACACTCATAAATAACAGTCCGGACAATGCGCCTGCGATAAACATGAAAATTGCGTTTTTCGTTCGGTTTTTATCGGATTGAAAAAAGTATATATAAATTAAAATGCCTAACACGTATGGACAAGCTTGAATGCCTGAAATAGTTATCAAAAATGCGAATAAAGCCAAAGCCCATTTCTTGACGTTATAATAATACCCCGTTATAAATACGGTTGTACATAACATATTAAGAATATCCACTCTTCCGTTTCGATATATCCATGAAAACATACCGCCACACCAAAATAATAATAGAAAAAGAATCAAGGTATAATTATTTTTTATGATGGATTTATTTCGCATCAATCTATAAATAAGCAAGCTAATAAAAAATACCAGCACTACACTCAGACTTCTACAAGAGGTCGGAGATACGCCGAATAGCCATATCCAGGGTACTAATACGAATTGATATAGCGGAGGATATGTCGAATAAACTTCATTATTTTTATCTCCACCTCCCGCTGTTGTTCGCCACTCGCCATCCAAAACGAAATTAACCGGATTGTCGATTAGGGTTGCTTCATCTATCCACGGCAATGGCGTCCATGTTAATGTAAATATGTTTAATAATATAAAGAACAGGCTGACAGTATAAAATATGACCTGATTTTTTTGGTCAAAAGATTCAAATCTTTCTAAATTTATTTTTTTCATTTTTTCTAATTAGCTCAAGTTACTTTTATTATTTTTATATACAAATCTATTATTCAGTACAAATCCCATCAACGTATTTGGAATTAGCCAACAGGCGCCGGAGATGTAAGGATGTATCCCTGTTTTTTTGAATAAAAATATCCATAGGTTGCAACATAAGTAAAGAAATCCGTAAACCATTATGTATTTGAAAAATAATGTATTGGATTTGTTTTTAAAAACCAGTATACCATACGTTTTGAAATTGAATAAAATCCCCAACACGGTGCCGCCTAAGGTGGCAAAAGTGTAGTGCAGCCCTATCCATATCAATAAAGCGTAAACGGCATAGCCGAATACCGTATTCATTATTCCGACCATCACATACTTTACCATCCTGTTTCGCATCATATTTTTTAGAAAGCCATGCATATTTTCCGGATAGTTAAGATATATCAGAAATTAATTCTTTCCTTTTCAATCACCAACGGACGTTTGCGTATCTGCGTGTGAATGGCGCCGATGTATTCGCCGATGATGCCGATAAAAAATAATTGTACGGACGAAAAAAAGAACAGCCCAATGACCATAGGAGCCATCCCTGCCGAGAAACTCTCCCAAAAGACCAACTTGTAAATGAGGTAGCCCAGAGCTACCAGCAGGCTAATTAACGCCATGCTAAAACCGATAAAACTGGCCAATCGTAACGGTAATTTGGAATGATTTACAAAGCCTAACATTCCTACGTCGTAGAGCGCGTAAAATTTGATTTTACTTTCCCCGCGAAGCCTCTTTGGTTGAACAAAGGGAACGGTGGCACGCTCAAAACCCAGATCGCTGACAAGTCCGCGAAAGTAGGGATAAGGATCATCGATGGTGCGAATGATGTCTATAAATTTTTTGTCGTACAACCCTGATCCTGTAAAGTTTTTTATTTGCTCGCTCCCCTCCGAGAATTTGTCCAGTACGGTGTAAAATATTTTACGAAACAGGAACATCAGCGGGTTTTCCTTGCTTTTGTTTTTCACCGGGCAAACAATCTTGTAACCTTCTTCCCATTTTTTGAGTAATTCTGGAATCAGTTCGGGTGGGTCCTGAAGGTCGGCAACCATAGCGATTACCGCGTCGCCATAAGCCTCTCGCATCCCGTGAAACGGCGAGCGAATGTGCCCAAAATTGCGGACATTTACAATAATTTTCAGGTTCTTGTCCTGTGCGGCAAGGCGTTTTAGTATCTCTACAGTCTTATCGGTAGAAGCATTGTCGATAAAAATATGCTCGTAACTATACTGCGGCAACTCGTTGAAAACATCTTTCACCTTGTTGTAAAGAATTTCTACATTCTCTTCTTCGTTATAACATGGCGTGAGAACGGATATTAGTTTTTTCATTATCTTAATATAATATTTTTGATTGTTATTAACACCCAATTACAGTTACGTTGCCTTTCTTTTCCCAAGTGATGCGCTCTTCCCAAGATAGTTTCCTGCTTTCGGGACGGCGGTCGAATATTATCAGGTAGCCGGTGCAGCGGCGTCTATCTTGTCGCGGTAATCGCAGATTTGCTCCAAACCATCCTCACGCTCCGTGACGCCCTGGCAATCTTCAACGCTCACGTAACAGGCAATCGCCTCGCCGCCCGCATTAATTTCGCACATCCAACTTTGCAGGAAAGTGGTTTTACCGGTTTGCCGCGGCGCGTGAAGCACCCAATACAGCCTATCTCTGATATAACGGTGCAACTGGGCGCCCACTAAGCGGTCGGCGGGTGGCAGCATGTAGTGTTCTTCGGGGTTGCAGGGTCCGGTGGTGTTGAAAAATCTACGCTCTCTCATATTTTTTACAAAGTTAGGTAAAATTCCCGCAGCTTACAAATCGCCAATATTTTTGTTAGCATTATACTCTTCTTTCGCAAGAAACGGGAACATATCGTCAATGGGAGGAGATACTATTCTGCCATCCGGGAGTACCTTTGAGGACAGTTTCGGCTCAAAATTCTGCGTCGCATCAACCACCACCTCGCAAAAGGCAGGCCCAGCTTTGCCTATAAAATCGTGCAGTTGTGCCACATCGCCAATGGATGTGATTTTCATAAACGGAATATCGTAGGCGTGCGCTATTTTTTCGGCGCACGGAAAACTTACTCCCGTGTCGCTTGAAACACCCACCAGCGGTGGACGGAACAAGTTTGTCTGCGTTTGCCGGATAGAATGATACCCTGCATTATTGATGTAAATAATTTTGAGATTAAGCTGATGATGTATCGCCGTTTGCAACTCCTGCAGGTTCATTTGGAAACTGCCGTCGCCGTCAATGCAAATCACTCGTTCCCCTTTTCGCGCAAAGCAGCAGCCGATGGCGGCAGGAAATCCGTAGCCCATCGACGCACACCCAGAGTTGGTAAACAGCCGCTGGTTTCGCTTTAGCCTTGCCGCCTGAAAGGTAATAACGCACGCGCTACCGTTGCCGCAAACTACGATCTCGTCATCGCGGAGTTTTTTGAAAAATTCATGAATAAAAACGTAAGGATTTAATGTGTCTTTCTTTTCGTAATAAGCCGGTAAAACGGCGGGATATTTATTGTGAATATTTTTACTCCATTGCAGCCATTGCCTATGCGTTTCGGAGTGAACAGCCGACAAGTCATAACGCAACAAATCGGTAATCACCTCTTTTACGTTTGCCCATACCGGCAAATCCGGCATAACGGTGGGCTTTTGCAACTCGTTTTTATCAATATCAACAATGATTTTATAAGCATTTTCTGCAAACGATTTATAGTTGTAGCTGATTTGACGTATGTTCAGCCGACAGCCAAGCACCAGCAGCAAATCGGCATTTTGCACCACAAAGTTTCCGCCGCGCAAGCCCACGGTTCCCGGACGACCACAGTACAAAGAATGGTCTTCCCACATCACATCAAGCCCGTTGAAAGCAGTAGCCACCGGTATTTGCAGCGCTTCCGCCAATTTGACAAGCATCCCTTTTGCGCCCGCAAGACTTACGCCCGAACCGACAA
>JAIRKO010000051.1 GCA_031260045.1 Dysgonamonadaceae bacterium
CCGCAAGCGATTATTTTGAAATGGATGTTTTCAATCTTGAGCCTGAAATCATCATGCCGCATTCTGTCGACGCAATCCGGTTTTCGACAGAATTATACCCGTCATATGAACAACATATAACGGTAAAAGGCGTCGGCTCGCACGGATTACGTTACGGGCACAACAGATTTGAGCTTGTTTTCACTGACAGGGAAGAAAATAGCAACTGGCGGATTTACAAAATTTTGGTAACGCGCTTATACGAGTCGACCGGCATTGCCGCCGTTGATTCAAAAATCACCGTCCGCCGGCTGTCGAATAATATTCTAATCGACACGCCCAATAAAGAAACCATTTCGATTTATGACCTCAATGGTATCTTAATTAAAAAAGTGGACAAAGAAGCCGGAACGGTACAAGTGGACTTGGGCAATTACCGGCTGCGGAATTTTTTGGTTGTGAGAGGCGCAGATTGGGTGCGGAAAGTGTGGTGATTAATTGTACGCTAAGACGCAAAGGCGCAAGGTAATTTTAGCGTCTTTGCGCCTTTGCGTACAATTATTTTTTGTAGCGGTGAAGCAATCCAGAAAAAAAATCACACATATTTTTTGTATTCGCAAATAATTGTTTACATTTGCTCCGTATTCCAAATAGCCTTTCTATTGGGAATATCGAATTAACCGAAATTTTTAACCAAAACAAATTTATCTATGAAAAAAATTATTTTTCTGGTATCATTTTTCCTGATACCGTTCGTATCCTTTTCTCAATTATCGGAAAATTTTAATGACGGCTCGTTTTATGGAGCTGACCGTCCCGTAGAATGGACGGGCGACACAAACAAATTCACTGTAAACGACGATTTTCAATTGCAGTTGAACGCCTCGAATGCCGACACATTGGCGCAGTTGACAACCGCATTGGATTTTTCGCGGAATATGCAGTGGGAGTGGTGGATGAAAATGGATTATAGCCCCTCGGAAACCGATTATGTCAACGTCTTTTTGTGTTGCGACGAAGACAGTTTGACCGGCGACCCGAACGGGCTTTTTGTCCGCATCGGCTCTGCCGACAAAAATGTCTGTTTAATGCGGGCGGAAAAAGAACACGCAAACGACACGCTGATTAAAGGCGCGGAAAATCGTTTGAGTAACTCAACGGTCGCGCTTCGGCTAAAAGCCGTTTTGGACAATGAGGGGAATTTCAGTTTGTATTCCAAATTGGACGATGAAAGCGAATACGTTCTCGAAGGAAGCTGCAATATTTCGGAAACATACGAAAGTATCGTATTCGGAATTGCTTGCTATTTTAGTCCCGGTCACAGTAATGGGTTTTATTTCGACAACTTTCTGGTAGAAGAACTTGACCCGGAACCCATTCCTACGCCCAATTCAAGTTTAGTGGAAGATTTCGGCGACGGCTTATTTTATGGTATCGACCGTTCCGTAGAATGGACGGGCGACACAAGCAAATTCACCGTAAACGGCGATTTTCAATTGCAGTTGGACGCTCCGGGCGACGGCTCGCCTGCGCAACTAAAAACCGCGTTGGATTTTTCGCAAAACAGGCAATGGGAATGGTGGATGAAAATGGATTTTAGCCCTACGGCTGACAATTATGTCAAAGTCTTTTTGTGTAGCGACACAAACAGTCTAATCGGCGACCTGAACGGGCTTTTTGTCCGTATCGGTCATACCGACAAAAATGTCTGTTTGATGCAGGCGCAAAAAGGAAAAAACAACAAAACGCTGATTAAAGGCGCTGTAAAACGGTTGGATAAACCAATGGTCGCACTTCGGTTAAAAGCCGTTTTGGACAATGACGGAAACTTCAATTTGTATTCAAAATTGGACGATGAAAACGAATACATTCTCGAAGGAAGTTGCAATATTTCGGAAACATACGAGAGCGCGGTATTCGGTATTGTCTGCTATTTTATTCCCTCTCGCAACGACGATTTTTATTTCGACGACTTTCTGGCAGGAGAGCCGGAAGATGAGCCGGAACCCGAACCAGAGCCGGAACCCGAATCCAATCCTACGCCCAATTCAAGTTTAGTGGAAGATTTCAGCGACGAACTATTTTATGGAGACAATCGTTCCGTAGAATGGACGGGCGACACAAGCAAATTCACTGTAAACGGCAATTTTCAATTGCAGTTGGACGCTCCGGGCGACGGCTCGCCTGCGCAACTAAAAACCGCGTTGGATTTTTCGCCAAACAGGCAATGGGAATGGTGGATGAAAATGAATCTTAACCCCACGGCAGCCAATTACGCCAATGTCTTTTTATGTAGCGACGAAGACAGTTTGACCGGCAAATCGAACGGGCTTTTTGTTCGCATCGGTTATACCGGCAAAAATGTCTGTTTGATGCAGGCGCAAAAAGGGAAAAACAACAAAACGCTGATTAAGGGCGCAGAAAACCGTTTGAATAACTCAATGGTCGCGCTTCGGTTAAAAGCCGTTTTGGACAATGACGGAAACTTCAATTTGTATTCAAAATTGGACGGTGAAAACGAATATGTTTTCGAGGGAAGTTGCAATATTTCGGAAACATACGAGAGTTCGGTATTTGGAATTGTTTGCTATTTTAGTTCCACGCACGGAAAAGATTTTTATTTCGACGATTTTTGGGTTGGAGAGCCGGAAGATGAACCGGCGCCGAACCCCGAACCAAAACCCAATCTTACGCCCAACTCAAGTTTAGTGGAAGATTTCAGCGATGGGCTGTTTCAAGGCAAAAACCGTTCCGTCGAATGGACGGGCGACATCAGCAAATTCGCTGTAAACAACGCTTTGCAATTGCAGTTAAACGCTCCGGGCGACGGTTCGCCTGCGCAACTAAAAACCGCGTTGGATTTTTCGCCAAACAGGCAGTGGGAATGGTGGATGAAAATGGATTTTAGCCCCACGGCAGCCAACTATGCCAAAGTCTTTTTGTGTTGCGACGAAAACAACCTGACCGGCAAACCGAACGGGCTTTTTGTCCGCATCGGTTATACCAACAAAAATATCTGTTTGATGCAGGCGCAAAAAGAAAAAAACAATAAAACGCTGATTAAAGGCGCGGAAAAACGGTTGGATAAAAAAACGGTTGCGCTTCGGTTAAAAGCCGTTTTGGACAACGATGGAAATTTCAATTTGTATTCAAAGTTGGACGATGAAAACGAATACGTTCTCGAAGGAAGTTGCAATATTTCGGAAACATACGAAAGTTCGATATTCGGTGTTGTTTGCTATTTCAGTTCCACTCGCGGCAAAGATTTTTATTTCGACGATTTTTTGGTAAGAGAGCCGGAAAGCGACAATTCGGCGCCGAACCCCGAACCGGAAACCGACCCCGAACCGGGCGACATAGTTATTAACGAAATCCTGTACGATCCGCCTGCCGGATGCGCCGAATATGTTGAAATTTACAACAATTCCGACAAAATATTCGATTTGCGGTTTTTGAGTTTCACCACCCGCAAACCTTCCGACGGCTCATTGAACACCTCTTATCCCCTGTCCGGAAGCGAAACCTTATTCCATCCCGGCGACTACCTTGTAATTACCAAAAGCAGGGATTTGGTGTGTCCGTTTTTCAATTGCCGTCCGGGTTCCCTTTTCGCCGAGTTAAGCATAATGCCTGCTTTGGCAAACGCATCCGGTTGCGCCGTCATTCGGGATAACAAAACCGGCGCGGTGATCGACGAATTCGCGTATAATGCGGGTATGCACACGATAGGGAGCGGAAACAAAAAGGGCATTTCCTTAGAACGTTCCGATTTTAACCGTCCTGCGAACAGTGCGGATAACTGGTATTCGGCTTCAGCAGAAAGCGGTTTCGGAACGCCCGGCTATCAAAATTCTCAAAAGACGGATCAAACGGGAATTGAAAAGATAAGTATTGTTTATCCCCAGTTCAGCGCCGACAATTATTCTATTCGCTATCAACTGGATAAATCCGGATATCACTGCCGGGCGCTGATTTACGACGTTACGGGAAAAACCGTGAACACCATTGCCGACACTGAACTGTCGGGAACGGAAGGACGACTGCTTTGGAACGGGAAAGGAAGTTCCGGTCAGCCGCTTGTTGCCGGGATTTATATTGTTTATATAGAAGTTTATAATATGGATGGCGATGTACAGAAATTCCGAAAACCGGTGGTTGTTAAGTAAAACGAATTATCCCGTCAGGGATTATTAAGTACAAATCACTAACAACGTAGGGACAGGGTGCGCACCTTGTCCCTATTGTTTTAAATGTAGGTATGTGTGAAAAACTGAATTATATTTTTTTCTGGGTTGCTTCACCGCTTTGCGGTTCGCACCAAGTCTATTGCGGGCGAAGCGAAAACCTGCAATTCCCCGCTCTTTATTTCAGAGTATCCCGTGCGGAAAGCGGGATGACGGGCTTTTTTAACCTCACCGCTGCACTTAAACGTTAAACGTTTTTATTTATTAAAGATTTTTTCCTACCTTTGCGGAACTTTTCAAAATCGAAAGAATCGGAAAAGTTTGATGTATACAAAAAAACAATAATTAAATATTAAAATAAAATGGCACATCCTAAACGAAGAGTTGGTAAAACCAGAAGAGACAAAAGAAGATCGCATCACCATGCGGTTATCCCACAGTTAGCTATCGACCCGACAACGGGCGAATATCACCTCTACCACAGAGCGCATTGGTACGAAGGAAAATTGTATTATAAAGGAAAAGTAATCATTGACAACGAGACCGTTTAGTCAGTGATATACAAATCTTAAAAAACCCTAAACAGATGATGCGGAATCTCTTTTTAGGGTATTTTTATAAATAATTGTTGTTTTAATTAATTATGAGTAAAATTCATGCCGTAATAACAGCTGTTGGCGGGTGTATCCCCGAATATGTCCTCACAAATGACGAAATTTCTACTTATGTAGATACTTCCGACGAATGGATTCTCCAAAGAATAGGTATCAGGGAGCGGCGCATCCTGAAACCGGAGGAAGGCGTCGGAATAACCTGTTTAGCCGAAAAGGCAATCGAAAATCTGAGAAGTAAAAAAGATTTTGACCCTCTGGAAATCGAAGCGATTGTTTTTGCAACCTCCACTCCCGATTATATTCTTCCCAATTCCGCGTCGCTGATTGCTTACCGGACGGGAATGACGCGGGCTTTCGGCTTTGATTTGTCCGCTGCCTGTAGCGGTTATATTTTCGCGTTGGAAGTTGCCCAGTCGTTTATTGTTTCGGGGAAATATAAAAAAGTGATGGTCATAGCGGGGGATGTCCTGTCGACGGTAACCGACACGAAGGATAGGAATACTTGCCCGATTTTTTCGGACGGTTGCGGCGTCGCCCTGCTTGAAGCGACCGAAGAGGAAGAGGGCATTGTCGATTCCATTTTGCATATGGACGGCGACAGTTTGGAACACCTCCACATGTATGGCGGCGGCTCGGTTCATCCGGCGAGCCACGAATCGGTCGACCGGCATTTGCATTTCATCCATCAGGACGGGAAAGTGGTTTTCAAACGTGCCGTAACCGCTATGGTGAATGTTTGCGAAGAAATCATGCAGCGGAATAATTTGTCAAAAGACGACGTCCGCTGGGTAGTTCCCCATCAAGCCAACCTTCGGATTATCGAAGCCGTCGCCCGCCGGTTGGAAATTCCAATCGACAAAGTGATGGTCAACATTGATAAATATGGCAATTCGAGCGCAGCCACCATTCCGCTTTGTTTGTGGGACTGGGAAAAGCGGATGCGGAAAGGCGACAAAGTGATTCTCACCGCTTTCGGGGCAGGCTATACTTGGGGCGCCGTTTACCTGAAATGGGGATACGATGCATAAATCGGGATTTGTCAACATCGTAGGAAATCCGAATGTCGGGAAATCAACCTTGATGAATTTGCTTGTGGGCGAGCGCGTTTCAATCATCACATCGAAAGCGCAAACTACCCGCCACCGGATTGTGGGCATTGTCAATACTGAGGAAATGCAAATCGTTTATTCCGATACGCCGGGCGTTCTGCGACCGAATTACAAATTGCAGGAAAGCATGTTAAATTTTTCCCAATCGGCTTTGAACGATGCCGATGTGTTGGTGTATGTAACCGATACGGTGGAAAAAATTGACAAAAATGATTTTTTCTTGGAACAGGTAAAAAATGCAACTTCGCCTGTCCTGTTGGCTATCAATAAAATTGATTTGACGCAACAAAAAGAACTGGAAAAAAGCGTTGCCGAATGGCAGTTGCTGTTGCCACAAGCGGAGATTATTCCGATTTCGGCAGTCCATAAATTCAATATTGATTACCTGAAAAAGCGGATTGAGTCGTTAATTCCCGATTCGCCGCCTTATTTTGAAAAAGACGCTCTGACGGACAGACCGGCAAGGTTTTTTGTTACGGAAATCATCCGCGAGAAGATTTTGTTGTACTACCAAAAGGAAATTCCTTATTCGGTGGAAGTTGTTGTGGAAGAATTTACGGAAAATCCGGACTTGATTCATATCAAATCCACGGTGATCGTTGAACGGGAATCGCAAAAAGGCATCATCATCGGCGAGCGGGGAAAAGCCTTGAAAAAAGTCGGTTCGATGGCGCGCAAAAACCTTGAACGGTTTTTTGACAGGAAAATTTTTCTTGAAATGTTTGTCCGCGTAGAAAACGACTGGCGGAATCGGGATGCGCTTTTGCGGAAATTTGGGTATAATTTTTAACAAACCCGTCATCCCGCGCTCGATGCGGGATCCTCTGAAAAACAAGATGCGGTTTGCTGGTTTCCGCTTCGCCTGCAATAACGACATTTTACATATTTCCTAAATTTAAAAATTAAAATGAGTAATATAGTAGCCATCACAGGTCGCCCCAACGTAGGAAAATCGACTTTATTCAACCGCCTGACACAGACGCGGCAAGCCATCGTGAATGAAGAATCCGGCACCACGCGCGACCGCCAATACGGCAAAGCGGAATGGGCGGGCAAAGAATTTTCCGTCA
This sequence comes from Dysgonamonadaceae bacterium, assembly GCA_031260045.1. Lineage (GTDB taxonomy): Bacteria > Bacteroidota > Bacteroidia > Bacteroidales > Azobacteroidaceae > Azobacteroides. The sequence goes on from JAIRKO010000051.1 coordinate 6,957, forward strand.
TTGACACCGGCGGGTGGGTGCTTCATTCCGACGACGTTTTCGAGGGCGAAATCAACAAACAGGTGCAAATTGCTATCGAAGAAGCCGCTGTAATCCTGTTCGTCGTGGACATTTTAACCGGAATTACCGACTTGGACGAACAGATTGCCGGGATGCTTCGCCGCAGCAAAAAGCCGGTAATCGTGGTTTCAAACAAAGCCGATACGTTCAATCTTCATCCGCAGGCGGCGGAATTTTATGCCATGGGGTTGGGCGAACCTTATGCGATTTCGGCAATCAACGGTTCGGGAACCGGCGAATTGCTGGACATTTTGGTATCCCTGTTCGACGATAAAGAAGAAAAAACCGAAGAGGATGTTCCCAAAATAGCCGTTACAGGTCGTCCCAACGCAGGTAAATCGTCCTTAATCAACGCATTCATCGGCGAGGAGCGGAATATTGTAACCGACATCGCCGGTACTACCCGCGATTCCATCTACACCTTATATAATAAGTTCGGTTTAAAATTTTATTTAGTCGATACGGCAGGCATCCGTAAAAAGGGGAAGGTCGATGAAAATTTGGAATATTACTCGGTTATTCGGGCAATCAGGGCTATCGAAAACGCCGACGTGTGTATCCTGATGCTCGACGCCACGCGCGGCATCGAATCGCAAGACATGAATATTTTTTCGCTGATTCAAAAGAACGGGAAAGGTCTGGTAATCGTTGTAAACAAGTGGGATTTGGTGGAAAACAAAGACCGGCAGGCAATCCAAACTTTTGAGGATGCCATCCGCGAACGCACGGCGCCTTTTACCGATGTGCCGGTTATTTTCGCTTCCGCGCTCACCAAACAGCGGATTTTCAAGATATTGGAAACCGCAAATCAGATTTACCAAACAAGAAATACAAAAATTTCTACCCATAAACTAAACGAAATTTTACTTCCGATTATAGAAAAAACGCCGCCGCCGATGCACAAGGGGAAAGTGGTTAAAATCAAATATATCACGCAATTACCCAAGACAGCGATACCAAGTTTTGTTTTTTTCTGCAACCTGCCACAGTGGGTGAAAGAGCCTTATAAACGCTTTCTTGAAAACCAAATTCGGAAACATTGGGTGATGACGGGGACGCCGATTCATGTTTTTATGCGGGAAAAGTGATGGTTTTTGTGCGTAATTGGTTTCGGCGATTTGCAATTGACCCTACCGCGTCATTAGATTTGTTGCGAAATAACCATTTACAGTAAAAAGTTATCTTTGTCAAAGAGCGGTATCGTAACAGAGGAAAAGAATTCGGGTTAAGATATAAACTTGATTTGTGAAATAGTGAACTACGAAAATAGGGAATTAAATGGTTTTTCGCAACAAATCTATTGCGAAGCGGTGAAGCAATCCAGAAAAACACTTACAAGCTATTTATTAACATTTCCAAATTCCACAATCCGAACCACAAACCCGCCTCCGGAAGCCATAGAAACTGTGAGTTTCCGGTCGGTAGGAATATTGATTACTTCTTTTTTATAGTCGCGGGCAACTCTGCCGGCATTGACGCCGTCCCTAAAAACTTCGCCTTTGAAATTTCCGTCGCCTAAGAAAGTCAGATCCAATTCCAGCGTCCGCGCATCCCAATTTGTCAATGAACCGACATACCATTCGTTTCCTTTTTGGCGGGCAATGGTTATATATTCGCCGATTTCGCCGTTCAGGGCGATTGTATTGTCCCAAACGGTAGGCGCGGAAGCGATAAACTCTGTACATTCTTCCTCATCCATATAGTTGGATGGGCTGTCGCACAGCATATTCAAAGGAGATTCAAAGATAATATATTCCGCAAGCTGCCGGCAGCGCGTCCCCTGACTCATCGGCTCGGAATATGCGGGATAATAGGCTGACCGGCTTGCATTGCGCATCGCGCCTTGCGTGTAATCCACCGGACCTGCGACCTGTCGGATAAAAGGGAAGGTAACGTCGTATGTTATCTGATCAAGTTCTCGCGAACTCCATTTCAACTGTTCCAGTCCGTTGACGGCTTCAAAGTTGATTACATTGGGATAGGTGCGTTGCAATCCTGTCGGCTTGTATGTTCCGTGAAAATCAATCAGCAACTTATATTTTGCTCCCATTTGTGCGGCGCGGTGGTGAAAATCCACCATCGGCTGATCGTCCCTGTCCATGAAATCGACTTTGAAACCTTTGATTCCCATTTCGCTATAATGTCTGCACACCTTTTCCATATCGCGGTTGAAAGCGTAATAGCCCGCCCAAAGTATCAAGCCTACATTTTTCTTTCCGGCATAAGCAACCAATGCTTGCAAGTCGATTTCCGGCACAACCTGAAACAAATCCGCCTCGTTGTTCACCGCCCAGCCTTCATCCAATATAACATATTCGATGCCGTATTTTGAGGCAAAGTCGATATAATATTTATACGTTTCGTTGTTTACGCCGGTCTTGAAGTCCACGTTGTAGAGATTCCAGTCGTTCCACCATTCCCAAGCCACTTTTCCGGGCTTTATCCATGAATAGTCGCCTTGATGCGGCGTTGCAAGTTTATAAACCATGTCGCTATCGGCAAGGTCGGACGCTTTTTCCGCCACAATGACGATGCGCCAGGGGAATTGCGTTGCGCCGTCAAACTTTGCGATATACGTTTCCCGCGACTGTATCAATTCCTGCAACATGTTGTGTCCGCCTTGCTTCGTTTCCTTTGGATATGGAGCAAACACGCCTTTCAATCCGTTTGATTTATCCGTTGGAAACAGGAACATACCCGGATAGTTCAGCAAATCGGCTTCGGCAATACAAATCTTTTTACCGTTAGCGCCCTCGACTACAAGCGGAGAGATTCCAAGCCGCTTTTTGTTCCATTCCGACAAGGAAATATGATGATAAGGCTGCTCGAATGAATTCATATATTGGCTTTCAAACGAACCTTCTTTTCGGTTTGTATAACTGACGAACGCCTTATAATCGGATGGAAAATTAAATTCAACCTGTTCGCTTTTCACAATAAACGGCTTTCGGGCGTTGGATACAAATCGGTAGGCAACCCCATCGTTATATGCTCTGAAAATGACGTGATAACCGCCTTTGAAACGGAGCGTAAGCTCATTGTAATGATCCGTAACTGCCTTGCGCTTATAAACGGCGGCGGGAAAAGTTCTGTTTACGGTTTCTCGCGCCGAACCGGATAATTGCGGGTTAATTCCGTAGGTATCGCCGCCCGCCAAAGTCATCGACAGGGCGGAATTGGACAGCATAACATCGCCGTTGTGAGAAACGGAATATTCTATTTTCTTGCCGATTGTGATTACGGTTTCCAATTTTCCGTCAGGCGAGAGGAGGGAAACGCGCTTTTCTGCGATAAGCGGCAGACACAACAGCACGGCAAAGACGACTAACAGGGAATATTTCCTTTTCATAAACAGTTCATCTATTCCGCAAACTTCAATCCGTTCAATTTATCCCATCCGCCGCGCGTGAAATCTGGTATTTCCACAGGCGCAGAGTTATTATCCAGCGATATTTCGGTGAGGAGAATCAGGCTACACCATTCTGCTAAATCATAAACGTCCATATCCAACGGCAAGCCTTTTTGCAGGCAATAAATCAGGCGGTAATCCATGATAAAATCCATGCCGCCATGACCGCCCACCTGTTTGGCTTTTTCTTCAATGTCTTTGGTTATCGGGTGTTTGTATTTTTCCATAAGCGCTTCCCTCACCTCTGCGGGGAGAAAACTGTGGGCATTGAGGTTTTCGTGATCCGCCGCAATGTCAGGGTCAATTTCTCCTTTATCCAAGGCGTAGCCTTGTGTAGGATATTTGTTGGCAAAACCTTTTGTGCCGGTCAATTGATACATCCGGCTGTAAGGACGCGGGGAGGTTACATTGTGTTCTATCAGGATTGATTTTCCTTTTTCGGTACGGATAAGCGTAGAGGTATGGTCGCCGTTGCGGAAATCCGCCACCTCTTCTCCCCGCTTTTCTTTTAGGAAAGCAGGATTGCCTATTGCCCGTGTATCAACGGAAACTAAGTAGTTCAATTTGTCGCCGCGATGGATATTCATTGCCTGACAGACGGGACCCAATCCGTGCGTGGGATAAACGTCGCCCCGGTGCTCTTTGTTGAATTTCATTCTCCAATCGTCCCAATAAGCGTCCCAGAAAGGTTGAAGACCGTGAATGTAAGCGCCTTCTCCGTGTATAATTTCGCCGAGCAAACCTTGCTGCACCATATTCAGGGTAGTCAGTTCAAAGAAATCATAAACGCAGTTTTCAAGTTGTATACAATGCTTGCGGGTCTGTTCCGAAGTATTGATTAAAGCCCATATTTCATCCATGCTCATAGCCGCCGGCACTTCAATGGCTACGTGCTTGCCGTCCAGCATTGCCTGCACGCCTATCGTAACATGGGATTGCCAATTGGTGGCAACATAAATCAAATCCACATCGGGCAAAGCCGTTACTTTACGCCAGACGGAAGTATCGCCGTAAAATTCAAGGGCTTTGGGAAAGCCGCGTTTTTCGATCATTTGGTTGACGTGCTCCGTATTTTTTTGTTCTACATCGCATAAGGCAACAATTTCTACGCCGTCAATATGCGTCATCCGTTCTACTGCGCCGGGTCCGCGCATTCCCAAGCCAATGAAAGCCACGCGGACGGTGGACAGCGGGTCGGCAGTCAGTTGCAATACGTTGGTTTGTCCTTGCGGACGGGCGGGGACGGGGGTTTTTATCACGCGCTCCTGCCCTTTCGGTTGCTCGGCATACAAGTTGCCCGCTACAAACAGGCAGGTAATTAATAGGAATGTTATTTGCTTCATGATGGTATAAATTAAAAGGTTATGTAAATTAAAATATTTTTATAGGAGCAAAGAAACTGGACAAACCTTAATTTCTATTGATTTATACTCCGTATTTGCTTAGGTAACAATACATTCAAATTGAAAGATATATAATCTTTCCGGTTATTGGTAACAAAATAAGCGCACTTCATTTTCTTACTGATAACGTATTGAATATTGTCTTCCATATCGGAAAAATCAAAATGCAAAGAATTTTCAATATCCGTTTTCGTAAATTCAACAATTGTGAATTTTGCAATCAGTGTGCGTACTATATCTTTTATAACTTCATTGGTTTCCCGTTTCTGAAAAACAGATACTAACTGAGCAACGCTTAATGTTGAGACAAACAAATATTTTCCTTTGAGTGAGTACAAATATTCCAAACATTTTTTGTCTTGTTGTTTGCCGGAAAACGCACTGATTAAGACATTAGTATCAATAAAAATGTTGTAGGGATTAAGCCTCATAAGATAATTTCCTTATATTTTGCCTGTTCGGAAGGAGTAAGCAAATCCAGATTTTGATTAATCCAATTGGTTAGTGCCACTTTGTAAATGTCTTTTTTGGTTATCCCTGCTCGTTTCAACATAGTTTCCGTTGCTTCTTCTTTCAAGGAAACAAGATGTTTCCCAGAATTTGTTTTTTTTGTTGCGGTATTCATATTATTTGTTGTTTGATTTTTCTTAATTCATCCGCAAAGATAAAACATTTTTCCGATGCAGCGTTTATTTCAAAACGCCCAACGCTTTCCCCGTTCTAACAAATGCGTCAATGCACCCGTCCAAATGCTCGCGCCGGTGCGCCGCCGAAAGCTGCACCCTGATTCGCGCTTGCCCCTGCGGAACCACCGGATAATAAAATCCCGTAACATAAACCCCTTCGTCCAACAACAACCGAGCCATTTCCTGCGACAATTTCGCATCATACAGCATCACGGCGCAAATGGCTGATTGCGTCGGTTTTATATCAAATCCGGCGGACGTCATTTTTTTCACAAAATAAGCGGCGTTTTCGTGCAACCGGTCTTGCAGTTCGTTGTTTTTTTCTAGAAAATCGAACGTATAAATGCCGGCGGCAACAACCGAAGGCGGAAGCGAATTGGAAAAAAGATAAGGTCGCGAACGCTGGCGAAGCATGTCAATAATCTCTTTTCTGCCGGTCGTGAAACCGCCGACAGCGCCCCCGAATGCTTTTCCCAACGTTCCGGTTATAATGTCAATTTTTCCCCGCAAATTGAACAGTTCGGTTACGCCATGCCCTGTATTCCCGACAACTCCCGCCGAATGGGATTCATCGACCATAATCATAGCGTCGTATTGTTGCGCAAGTTCGTAAATTTTATCCATCGGCGCCACATTCCCGTCCATCGAAAAAACGCCGTCGGTAACAATCAGGCGAAAACGGTGTTTTTGGGCTTCCGTCAGTTGTTTTTCCAAATCGTTCCAATCGGCGTTGGCATAACGGTAGCGGACGGCTTTGGACAAACGAACGCCGTCGATAATGGACGCATGGTTCAAGCCGTCGGAAATGATGGCGTCGTTTTCGCCGAGCAGCGGTTCAAAAACGCCTCCGTTTGCGTCGAAACAGGCGGCGTACAAAATCGTGTCTTCCGTTCCGAAAAATCGGGCGACGGATGCTTCCAGTTGCTTGTGCAAATCTTGTGTTCCGCAAATAAACCGCACCGACGACATGCCGTAACCCCTGTTTGCCATTGCCTTTTCGGCGGCGGCAATCAAATCGGGGCTGTCTGAGAGACCCAAGTAATTGTTTGCGCAAAAGTTGAGGACTTCCTCTCCGGAAGCAAGCCTAACGGACACGGATTGCGGCGATGAAATGATGCGCTCTTCCTTATATAGACCCGCTCGGCGGATGGCGTTCAGTTCTTCGCTGAGGTGTTGTTGAAATTTTTTGTAGGTTTCCATAATGAAATAGTATGTGTGAAATTTTTATTTGTGTTAATTCGTGCATTAGCGGCAACTATTAATTTTTTATGTTACTAATGCGGTATTGCAACCTCACTGCGCTTCGCCGGTTAATGAGCGCGTATTTCCATACAAGAAAAAAATGTAAAATGACTATGGATAAATCATTTTACATTTCGCTTTGTATGTTTTAATAAATAAGAAATATCATCCGGACGTGCCCGCCTCAAGCTTTCCCCGCCGACCCCAACACGCCAACAACCTTATGTTTATAAAGTTCTTTCAGCCATTCGCGAGCAGGACCCAAGTATTGGCGGGGATCGAACCATTCGGGATGTTCGCCGAAAGTTTGACGGATAGCGGCAGTCATCGCCAAACGCCCGTCGGAGTCAATATTAATTTTGCACACCGCCGATTGGGCTGCACGCCGCAACTGTTCTTCGGGAATCCCGATCGCGTCTTTCAATTTCCCGCCGTTGCGGTTGATGATGTCCACATATTTTGCAGGCACAGAGGAGGCGCCGTGCAAAACAATCGGAAATCCCGGAATGCGACGTTCCACCTCTTCGAGAATGTCGAAGCGCAGAGGCGGTGGAAGCAAAGCGCCTCCGGCGTCGCGAGTACATTGGTCGGGCTTGAATTTGTTTGCGCCGTGCGACGTCCCGATGGAAATTGCGAGCGAATCCACCCCCGTTTTGGAAACAAAATCTTCCACTTCTTCCGGCTGCGTATAAGTATGGTGTTCGGCAACCACATCGTCTTCGATACCGGCTAAAACGCCCAATTCGCCCTCAACGGTAACGTCATATTTGTGGGCGTATTCGACCACTTTCCGCGTCAGTTCCACATTTTCGTTATACGAATGGTGCGAGCCGTCGATCATTACGGACGAAAAACCGTATTCGATGCAGCTTTTGCAGAGTTCAAACGTATCGCCGTGATCCAGGTGCAACACGACGGGGATATTTTTCCCCAGTTCCTTGGCGTATTCCACCGCGCCCTGCGCCATATAACGCAAAAGCGTTTGGTTGGCGTATTTACGCGCGCCGCTCGATACCTGCAGGATTACCGGCGAACTCTCTTCCACGCAAGCCTGTATGATTGCCTGCAACTGTTCCATGTCGTTAAAATTGAAAGCCGGGATTGCATATTGACCCTTAATTGCTTTTTTGAAAAGTTCGCGGCTGTTGACTAAGCCTAATTCTTTGTAATTTACCATCTTCTTTGTTTTTTAGTTAAATATATGAATACGATTTTATAACGGATGCAAAGGTACGAAAAAAAAATCTTTTTTTATCGGTTAAAATATAAAATATATTGTAGTCATTATTGCGAAAGCGAAGCGGTGAAACAATCCAGAATAAAATTTAAAAATATAATTTAATTTTTCACACATACTTATCTAAAAAATAATTACATTTGCACCCTAAATTTATAACAGCAAACAAAAATGAAACGTTTTTATTTTACATATTCCTTTCGTTTTAACAAAGTAATAGAGGATTTTGTACGGTAAAAAAAATAAATGTTATAGAACAAATATAAAATCCTGTCGAAACCGGCGGGATTTTTTTGTATGTATTTGAATTTAATTGTGTAAAGATGAAAACAGTTGCTATTCAGGGAATCAAGGGCGCTTATCATGAGATAGCCGCACGCAGGTTTTTCAAAGAAAGAGGGGAGGAAAATATTGAAATTCTCCCGTGTAATCAGTTCAAAGATGTGATTTCAGCCGTGAAAAGAGATCCGAATATTATCGGTATCATGGCTATAGAGAACACAATAGCAGGAAGTTTGTTGCAGAATCACGAACTTATTCGGGAAAGCGATTTGATAGTTGTCGGCGAACAAAAAATCCACATCACCCATAGTTTTGCCGTCTTGCCGGGCGAATCCGTCGAAACGATTACCGAAGTGAATTCCCATCCGATTGCTTTGATGCAATGCGCCGATTATTTGAATACGCTTCCCAGCATAAAGATTGTGGAAGAGGAAGATACGGCGTTAAGCGCAAAAATAATCGCCGAAAATAAACGGACGGGACATGCGGCAATATGCAGCAAATATGCCGCCGAGCTCTACGGTTTGCAAGTTCTGGAAGAAGGCATAGAAACGAACAAACGGAATTTCACCCGTTTCCTGATTATATCAAATCGTTGGTTGTCGGACGATTGGATTAAAAACGATGAAATCAACAAAGCATCGCTTGTCTTCACCCTTCCGCACGCGGAAGGAAGTTTATCTAAAATATTGACTATTTTCTACTTCTACAACTTAAATTTGACGAAAATACAATCTTTGCCGATTTTAGGTCGCGAATGGGAATATTTGTTTTACATTGATTTAACTTTCACTGATATATTGAATTACAAGCAGGGATTGGACGCCACCCGTCCGTTGATGAAAGATTTTAAAATTTTGGGCGAATATAAAAAAGACAATGCCTCGCTATAAACCCCGTTGTTTTAAGGCAATATGCGTTTCGCATCCCCGCACCCGCGTAAATTTATGCTTTGAACTGTGTGTGTTTCTTGTTTTTTTATTACCTTTCGCAAATTTATTGAATGATGAAGTCAAAATCAATTCATGTACCCGTATATATATGCTTTATTATAAGCGTATTGCTTGTTGTTATCCTTTTCCCGATGGAAGGCGGTTTTCCTTATATAGAAGGCAATGAACTGTGGGCAGCCATTTGGCAATTGGGTCTTGTTGGCGGAGTTTTCCTGCTTGTCGGCGGCTTAATCGCCTGTTTCTTTTTCTATTTTTATTATCAGCGGAAAAACATTTTCCTCAAGAAAAAAGATTTGTTTTTTTCTTTGATGATGATGATGATTTTTATTGTTCTAACGGAAACGGGCGTTTCATACAACCTTTTCAGCGTTTATATGGTTCCCTACGCCATTATCCCGATTGTCGTGCGGAACTTTTTTGATTCGCGCACGGCGCAGACAACGCATTTGATTACCGTTTTGGTTTGTTCGCTAATGATTCCGTCGCCTTGGGAATTTGTTCTGATGCAAGTATTATCTTGTATGGTAACGATTTATGTCCTGAAAGATTTAACGCAACGCTGGCAACTGATTGTTTGTTCGTTTTACATTCTTCTCACTTATATATTGGTTTATTCGGGCATTTTATTGTTGCAAAACGGGGATTTTTCGAAATGGAATTGGAATATGCCGATATATTTCGGGATAAATTTTCTACTGGTGATGTGCGCTTATCCGTTTATTAATATATTGGAACGGATTTTTGGTTACATTTCCAATGTTACTTTGATCGAATTGTCGGACATTAATTTACCGCTTTTGCGGCAGATTTCCGAAAAGGCTCCGGGTACTTTCCAACATTCCCTGCAGGTTTCCATGCTGGGAACGGCGGCGGCGGTAAAAGTCGGCGCCAATCCGCAGTTAATCCGCACCGGCGCTCTGTATCACGATATTGGAAAAATAGAAAATCCGCTTTATTTTGTCGAAAACCGTTTGGCGGGACCGGATCCGCACGAAGAACTGGATTTGGTTGAAAGCGCCCGGATTATCACCAAACATGTTCCCGACGGGGTAAAAATTGCGGAAAAATATGCAATCCCCAAAACCATTATCCGGTTCATTAAAACGCATCACGGGAAAGGGAAAGCGAAATATTTTTATAATTCGTTTATTAACCAGTTTCCCGACGAACCGGTTGACGAAGCGGCTTTCTCTTATTCGGGTGAAAATCCCGATACGAAAGAAACAGCTATTCTTATGATGGCTGATTCGGTAGAAGCTGCTTCGCGAAGCCTGACGGATTATTCGGAAGATTCACTCCGGAATTTGATTGATAAAATCGTCAATAACCAGATTGCCGACGGTTTGTTGGAAGACGCTCCCTTGACTTTCAAGCATATCAAGGAAATTAAACAGGTTTTTCTGGAACGGCTTTTGTCGGTTTATCATTTGCGGATTACTTATCCGGATGTTAAAAAATAAATTTTGATGTTACACAGTCGCTTACGGGGCGTAGATTGCAAAAGCCCGTCATCCCGCGCTTGACGCGGGATCTCATGGAAAAACGAACTAATGCCGGCGCATTTTTTCGCAAAAACGGGCTACGATAAATTAACCGCGCGATAATTTGATTTGAAATGCGCTCGTATTCCGGCAAATCAAATAAATTTGTATAGTAAATTGATATTTTGTTGTTAATAAGTGTTAAATATCAATTTTCTCTTTAAACCTTTACTCTTAAAAGCCGTCTAAACGTTAAGGAAAGTAGCCTATTTTATCGTTTTGTATGAATTGTTTTAAGTACAATTTTTCACAATAACGAGGCGGTAAAACGCAGTAAACAAAGCGGTTAGTTAATTAGTTAAAATATAAACAAATTATTTATGATTCAAAATTTTATGAAAACAAACATTCCCCATTGGACAAAAGCAATATTTTTATCGCTTTTGCTATTTTTTTGCTCCTTTGTAGCCTCAGCTGAACAATACAACATTCAGGATATGGATGTCACCATTCATACGAGCGGAGAGCACACGATTTTCGGCAACGGCAATGAGACAACCCACTCCATTAAAGTGCTTTCCTCTGTTACAGCCACCATTACGTTGAAGTCTGTAAATATCAATCTTAGTCACACAGGTGGTGATCCGATTGATATAAGTGACAGTGGTACTCCTCTAGACGTGACAGACGGTAAATGTGCTTTCGAAATCATGCCCGATGCAACAGTTCATCTTATACTTGAAGAAAACAATACGCTAAAAAGCGGCATGCATCGTGCAGGCTTGCAAGTACCAGAGGGGGCTACTCTTGATATAAACGGTAACGGGTCGCTTATTGCGGTCGGTGCTACGACCTACGGCGCGGGTATCGGCGGCGGTCGCCTCAGCGGGAACGGTGCGATTACCATCAACGGTGGAACAATCACAGCGACCGGAGGACTTGAAGCGGCGGGTATCGGCAGTTGCAATTCTTACTCCTCTGGTGCAATCATCATCAACGGTGGAACAATCACAGCGACCGGAGGAATCCTGGCGGTAGGTATCGGCGGTGGCGGAATGGCCCCTGCGGGTACTATCGTTATTAACAGCGGCATGGTGAAAGGCACTATCGGTACCGGATTCGGACATAGTGAAATGATCAACTCACTCATCATCAAAGGTGGCAACGTAGCAGGTCCGATATATCCGAATGATCTGAGACCTCAAAACGGAAACGGTCAGGCTGTTTACCGTACGGAAATTAATTTTAGTCCTGCGTTGAATATACCCGTTGAGTTTGCTCAAATCAATAATTCCACGTATCCCATAAACAGCATGACCGACAACGGCAAGGTTTATGTCTGGTTGCCGGAAGGAAATTATTCTGCTAAACAAATCGTGTTGACTACACAACAGAATTCTTATATGAATGGGCAAGTTGTATGGGTTTCGCCTGACGATAACGCCTCTTTCACGGCGACGTATAATGGCACGGATATTCGACAGGTTGATGCGTCGTCTGTACAGGTTCGTCTCGCCAAACAACTTTTGTCTGTAGATTCGCCTGAAGCAGAACAGGTAACCGTTTATTCCCTTAGCGGAACGTTACTGTCCAAATTGGAAAAGCAAGCGGGTAAAGCATCTTTCGCCCTTGCTTCGACCAACTCGGTAACTGGTTCTGCACAAGCATTGATTGTAAAAGGGAGTTCCGGTTGGGTGAAAAAATTGATAAGTAATAAGTAGTAGTCCATAATTAATAATCGTGGAGAGTGATTGCGGGTTTTGGCTTTGCAATCACTCTTTTTTTATTTGTGTTCATTTTCGTTTTTTTGCATTTCCCCGCACAAAAAGTTGTACAAAATAAAAAATTTACATAACTTTGCCTGCTCGTTATAAGCGTACTTACCGAACAAGTATGCTAAAAAACAATCAATCAACAAATAAAAGAATATTAAGAAATGTCAAAGATTTGTCAAATTACCGGAAAGAAAGCAATGGTAGGCAACAATGTTTCTCATTCGAACCGCAAAACGAAAAGAAAATTTGATGTCAACTTGTTCGTTAAGAAATTTTATTGGGTAGAACAGGATTGTTGGGTAGACCTGAAAGTTTCGGCTAACGGGTTACGTACCATCAACAAAATCGGACTAAATGCCGCCCTCAAAAACGCAGCGGAAAAAGGGTATTTAAATTTATAAATTCATAGGAGGAAAACCAAAATGGCAAAGAAAGCAAAAGGAAACAGAGTACAGGTAATTCTCGAATGTACCGAACATAAAGAAAGCGGTATGGCGGGTACATCCCGTTATATTACAACGAAAAACAGAAAAAATACAACGGGCAGGTTGGAACTTAAAAAATACAACCCAATCCTGAAAAAAATGACGCTTCACAAAGAAATCAAATAAATATTTTAAACCATGGCAAAGAAAACGGTTGCGGGATACCGCGAAAAGTCAGAAGGACGTTCATATTCCAAAGTGATCAAAACAATGAAATCGCCGAAAACAGGCGCTTATATCTTTAGAGAAGAAATGGTGCCGAACGAAAGCGTAAAGAATTATTTTAAATAATTCCGTCGGATTTTGAACTATTGACAATTTTTAAAGATATTACATTATGAAACGATTAGGTAATTTTTTTGCGACTGCTTTCATAGCAGCGTTTTTGGTGTCGTGCGGCGATGACGCTCCTGTTCCCGAAAACGGCGTTCCTCACTTCGATAATACCATGATGGAAGGCACATACGTGGGAACATGTGAACTTTTAATTCCTAATTTGGCAGATAAAGATACCATAATACGGGAAACGACCGTGCGTTTGGACAAAACAAATGAAAAGTTTGTGTTAGCGTTGTATACCGATGAAACAGGCTTGATTTTTGACAAGTCTCTTCTTCAGGATTTTAAACAATCGCGCGACAAAAAAACATATACTTTTAATATAGGCGGATTTAACGTGGAGTATGCTTATACTAAAAACAAAGACAATTATATTCATCAATGGTTCGGAGTCGCTTTCAGCGACGGCATAGAGGATATAAACATTGAGATATTGCCTTCGCCATCGTCTGCAACTTATACCATAGAAACAAAAACTTTGACGTTTGCTTTTGAAGGTACGGTTACGTTTACGGGTGTGACAGGAAACATTAAAACGCCTGTGGACTACAAAATACAATATAAATATGAGGTAACGCAGGTCGAAAAATAAAAGACCGAACAAGATTAGGCGCAAATTTTTTATTAATTCATAAATTTAATTTTTTATTTGCCGCTAATTCACCATTGACAGGAATAAAACGGGTGGGTTAGCGGCAAAATTATAAACGCATGAAAACAAAATACTATCTATTTTTTCTGATGATACTTTCGGCATGTACCCCCCGTTCCGGCAAGTTGCAGGACGGCATTTGGCGCGGCGAACTGGCAGTAGCGGACAATAAACAGGCGCCGTTTCTTTTTGAAGTGAAAAATGCAAACACCGATTCCGCCGCAATAATCCTGATAAACGGGGAAGAACGCGTCCCGCTCACGGGCATTACTTATTCCGACGATACGGCGATTATTCCCATCGCATCCTTTGATGCGCGGATAGAAGCAAAAATATCGAACGGTTTGATGGAAGGGTGGTTTTTTAAAAACTACATCGAAAACGATGAAGGCATTCTTTTCAGAGCCAAAAGAGGGGAAGCCACTCGTTTTGAACCGGTTGCGCAGACTACTTCCATCTCAATCGACGGCAAATGGGACATTTCCTTTATCGAAACGTCGGATACAAGCCGCAATGTCGGCATTTTTACCACAGAAAACCTGATTGTTACCGGTTCCGTTTTGACCCATTCGGGCGATTTGCGCTTCTTGGAAGGCATTGTTACCGAAGACGGCGTTAAACTATCTGCTTTCAGCGGATTAAGTCCGTATTTAATTGAAATCCGTTTCCTTGATGAAAACACCTTTCAGGGCGAATTTTATACGGCAAAAGGCATAACAAAACTGTCCGGAACGCGCAATGACAAAGCCGCATTGGACGAAGCATACAGCCGCACCGCGATGAAACCCGGCTTCGACCGACTTCATTTCCGGTTGCCGAATATGGACGGGAAATTGGTTTCCCTTGATGATGAACTCTATAAAGGGAAAGTCGTAATCGTTTCCATTTTGGGAAGTTGGTGTCCCAACTGCTTGGACGAGGCGAGGTTTTTAGCCCCTTGGTACAAGGAAAATAATGAGCGCGGCGTGGAAATTCTCGGTCTGGCGTTTGAACGTAAAGCCGATTTGAATTATGCGAAAGAAACCATCAACCGTTTGAAAAAAGCGGAAGATATCCGGTATGAAATTTTATTTGCGGGCAAAGCCGCGCCTGCTACGATTGCCGAAGTTTTGCCGGAAATAGCGCATTTTTCAAGTTATCCGACAACGGTTTTTATCAACCGGCAGGGCAAGGTGAGTAAAATTCATGCGGGGTTCAGCGGACCGGCAACCGGGTTGTTTTACAGGGAATTTCAGGCGGAGTTTAATGCTTTGGTTGATTCTTTGCTGGACGAAAAAACTAAGAACTAAAAACGATGGATAATGTAAACTCTTGGTTCTTAACTCTTAAAATAACAACCCATGTTCGAAAACATCAAGCGATCTTCTTTCAAGCACAAAAATAACAAACCTTGGTATTATCTGAAAAATCACATCAGGTATGCCTTTCCGCGCTATTCCGCCCACCGAAAATTATTAGATACGAAATTGGCAGCCCTGAATGATTACGACAGAGAATACATCAATTGCCGGTTAAATTATTATAATAAATTGATTAAACAATCTGCTTTACCCAATACGGCTGAAAGCCTCGCCGATTTTAAATTGAAAAATCACAAAAAAGTCTATTTTTTTGATGCGTTTGAATATACCCGTTATTTTCCCTTGCATTTGAAAATATGCCCGTTGTTCGGGGATATTACGCATGTACCTGAATATCCATCCATTACAAAAAGCCGTCCGATAGAGGGCGATAATACCCATTCCGTGATTATGAAATTAGAAAAGATACGGCATTTCCTTTTCCTTAAAGATGAAAAGACGTTTGAGGAGAAGAAGGATATGCTTGTATTCAGGGGCAAAGTCCGACAGGAACACCGGATACGTTTCATGGAAATGTATTATGGCAAAAGTCCGCGAATAGACGTAGGGCAAGTGAACATAACTCCCGATGCGGTCTATCCGGCAAAAAGGCTGACTTTGGCGGAACACCTTGATTATAAATACATTCTCAGTCTCGAAGGCAACGATGTTGCCAGTAACTTGAAGTGGGTAATGTCGTCCAATTCGCTTGCCGTGATGCCTAAACCCAAGTATGAAACGTGGTTTATGGAAGGCACGTTAATTCCCAATTATCATTATGTACTGATTAGGGATGACTATTCCGACTTGGAAGAACGGATGGACTATTACACCGCGCATCTCGATGAGGCGCAGGCAATTATAACTAATGCGCATCGGTATGTAGAGCAATTTAAAGATAAGGATAGGGAGGATTTGCTGAATTTACTTGTATTGCAGAAATATTTTGAGCATACGGGGCAATTTTAGGATTGGGTGCGATTGACTCGTTGATTTTCAATTGGCTATGTTGAAATTATCGCAGCCGTCATCCTGCGCAAACAAATTTCCCGACCGGCTTTAATTTCCCGTCCCCAATTCAATCACTTCCACATCCTTAATCGTCTCCCCATCAATCGCCAAGCGGATAAGCGTTCGCACTTGATGCATCCCATATTTCCCGGCAGCGCCCGGATTTACGCAAAGCATCCGCAGGCTTTTATCATACATGACTTTCAGGATATGGGAATGACCGCATACAAAAAGACGGGGAGGCGAGGCATAAATCGCCGACCTGATGCGCGGATCGTATTTACCCGGGTAACCGCCGATATGCGTCAGCAAAACTTCGACGCTTTCCACCTTAAACCGCAGTGTTTCGGTACATTGGCTGCGGATAATATGCCCGTCAATATTCCCGTAAACCGCCCGCACCGGACTGACGGTTTCCAGATTCCTTAAAACTTCTTCACTGCCGATGTCGCCCGCGTGCCAAATTTCGTCGCATTCCGCGAAATATTTTGCAAATTTTTCGTCCCAACAGGCGTGAGTATCCGAAAGTATTCCGATTTTTTGCATAAATTGTGATTTATTTGAAACAAAAGTAATAATTTTACGATCAATTGCGAAACAAAAAAATGTATTCTTATTTTAACAGAGATATTAGCTGGCTGTCGTTTAACCACCGGGTTCTGCTCGAATCGGGCGACTTGACTTTGCCGGTTTATGAAAGAATTAAATTCCTTTCCATCCATGCCTCCAACCTTGAGGAGTTTTATAAAGTCAGGGTTGCGGAACACCGTAGCGCGATTATGCAAAAAGTTCATTCGGAGGAAGATCCGGCGGAAGCCGAGCAGATTCTGGAAGAAATCAAACAGGAAGTTACGCAACAGCAGCGGGAATTTTTCCGTATTTTCAGCGATGAAATCCTGCCCGAACTGACAAGGAAAAAAATCGTCCTTTACATGACCCCGCAGGCTAAACCGGAACACCGCGAGTTTATCAAAAATTATTTCATGGAAGAAATTTTCCCTTTCCTCCAGCCGGTGATGCTTTCAAAGGAAGACATTCGGGTTTTCATCCGCGACAACCGGCTTTATCAGGTCGCCCAATTGCGGAAGAAAGGAACGGGGGAGATTTTCTATGCGCTCAATAAAATTCCTTATGCGAAAGTGCCTCGTTTTGTGGAACTTCCGCCGATTGACGACATTCGTTATTACATGTTTGCGGAGGATGTGATTTCCGCCAATCTGTCCGAAATTTTCACCGGATACACGGTGGAGGGAAGTTACAATATTAAAATTTCCCGCGACGCCGATATTTTTATCGACGACCGGAAAGGCGAAAAAAATCTGGTGCAGGCGATTAAGGAAAAAGTCAAGAAACGGAAGGTGGGCGACGTCAGCCGGTTTGTTTACGACAGGCAAATGCCGCCGGAATGTCTTCGCTATCTGAGCGACATGTTCGGTATTCTCCCCGAAGATTTGATTCCCGACTATGCCCATTTAAATATGGAAGATTTGGTCAAATTGCCCAATCCCGCCGGAAAGGAACCGGAAACGCCTGCGCAAACACCACTCAGAATCAGGCAATTGGACAGGACTGCATGGCTGTTTCCCGTGATTCGGAAAAAAGATATTTTTGTGCATTATCCTTACCATACTTTCGATTATTTTATCCGTTTTCTCATGGAAGCCTCCATCAGTCCAAACGTGGATGAAATCATGGTTACGCAATACAGGGTCGCCCAAGATTCGGAAATTATTACCAACCTGATCAACGCGGCGAAAAACGGGAAAAAAGTAACCGTTTTTGTTGAATTGAAAGCGCGATTTGACGAGGAAAACAACCTTTTTACTTCCGAAATGATGAAAAACGCCGGCATCAAGATTATTTACAGCCTGCCCGGATTGAAAGTACACGCCAAAGTAGCCCTCGTAATCGAAAAAGGCGCGGAAAAAAAACGTTCCTACGCCTATTTGAGCACCGGCAATTTCAACGAAAAAACCGCGCGGGTGTATTCCGACATGGCTGTTTTGACTGCCAACAAAACGCTGACCGGCGAAATCATCCGCCTTTTTGAAGTCCTCGAAACGCAAAACCGAAACGTAAACTTCGATAAACTCTGGGTAGCGCAGTTCAACCTGATTCCCAACCTGAAACGGATGATACGGCAGGAA
The DNA here is from genome assembly GCA_031260045.1 of Dysgonamonadaceae bacterium. Classification (GTDB taxonomy): domain Bacteria; phylum Bacteroidota; class Bacteroidia; order Bacteroidales; family Azobacteroidaceae; genus Azobacteroides. The sequence continues at coordinate 25,459 of JAIRKO010000051.1, forward strand.
ACGGAAGCCGCAAAAGCCGGTAAAAAAGCACATATCATACTTAAAATGAACGGACTGCAAGATACGATAATGATCGACGAACTGTATCAAGCCTCCGAATCCGGAGTGAAAATCGACCTGATAATACGAGGCGTTTGCTGCCTGCAACCGAACCGTCCCTACAGCCGGAACATCCGCATAATCCGTTTGGTAGACATGTATCTGGAACATTCCCGCATCTGGTATTTCTACAACGGCGGCAAAGAAGATTTGTACCTGTCTTCCGCCGACTGGATGAAACGAAACCTTTATCGGCGCATCGAAACCGCGTTTCCCATATTGGACAAAAAAATAAAAACGACAATGCTTTCCATTCTGAACATTCAGTTGAACGATAATGTAAAAGCTTGTTTGATAGATGAAAATTTGAACAATGTGTTTTTTCCCCGTCCCGAAGCGGGGACGGAAATACGCGCCCAGAAAGCAATTTATGAATTGATTAAGGGAGAAGATAAATAATGCTCGCGATGATGGTTGCGGTGTTTGGCTTCGCCGGTTTTCAATTCAACCCGCCGCGGTTCGCAATGACGTGTGCGATAATTAAAACGACGAAGTCAAAAGCGCTTTTTTATTTATACTCGAATTATCGCTATATTTGCACCCATGAAATAAAAACAACACGCCCATGTCACACCCTTTCGTTCATCTGCACGTACATTCCCATTATTCTTTACTCGACGGCATGTCGTCGATTCCCGACTTGGTCGATAAAGCCATTCAAGACGGGATGAAGGCTTTAGCGCTCACCGATCATGGCAATATGTTCGGAGCAAAAGAATTTTACGATTATGTAAACAAAAAAAACAAGGGTAGGGGAGAGCATGAAAAAATCAAGCCGATACTGGGTGTAGAAGCCTACGTTGCCCGCCGTTCGCTGAAATACAACAATGCGCATCCCGAAAGGACGAAGGAAGACGTCGGCGGCTGGCACTTGATCCTGCTGGCGAAAAACAAGAAAGGTTATCAAAACCTTTGTAAAATGGTGTCCGTTTCGTGGATTGACGGCTTTTACAACAAACCGCGCATTGACCATGAATTGCTCGAAAAATATCACGAAGGAATTATCGCCTGTTCGGCTTGTCTGGGCGGCGAGATACCGCAGAAACTGACGGGCGGGAAATACCATGTGGACGACGACGTACAACCCGCTACCGACCCGTTTGCCGCTACCGCCGCCCCTGCCGCTCCCGCCATCTCCGACAGGCAAACGGCAGACGCGGAAGAAGCCATTGCCCGATTTAAGCGCGTGTTTGGCGACGATTTTTACCTCGAACTGCAACGCCACCGCACCGACAAGCCCGGCGCCGATACCGAAGTTTACGTGAAACAGGAGGCAATTATCCCGACAATGCTGGAACTGGCAAAGAAAACCGGCACAAAATATATCTGTACAAATGACGTCCATTTTGTCGAAGAAGAACATTGCGACGCCCACGACCGCCTGATTTGCCTTTCCACAGGGCGCGACCTGAATGACCCCAAACGGATGCGCTACACCAAACAGGAGTGGTTTAAAACGCAGGACGAGATGATGGCGGTTTTCTCCGACCTCCCCGAAGCGTTGACCAACACGGTGGAACTTGCCGACAAAGTGGAATTTTATTCTATCGACAGCGACCCGCTGATGCCCGATTTTCCGCTTCCGGAAGGATTTGACAATGCCGACAAGTATCTGGAATTTCTTACGCTCGAAGGCGCAAAGCGGCGCTACGGCGACTCGCCCGGGGAAAATATCATGGAACGGATTATGTTTGAATTGGAAACCATTCGCAAAATGGGATTTCCGGGCTATTTCCTGATTGTGCAGGATTTTATCCAAGCGGCGCGGGAGATGGGCGTTGCCGTAGGTCCCGGACGCGGTTCGGCAGCCGGTTCGGCGGTGGCTTATTGCTTGGGCGTTACGGACATTGACCCTTTGAAATACGATTTGCTGTTTGAGCGTTTCCTCAATCCCGACCGTATTTCCATGCCCGATATTGATATTGATTTCGACGACGACGGTCGCGCCGACGTTTTGCGTCGCGTAACGGAAAAATACGGCAAGGAACGGGTTGCCCACATCATTACTTACGGTACGATGGCTGCAAAATTGGCTATCAGAGATGTTGCGCGTGTACAGGGTTTGCCGCTTTCGGAAGCCGACCGCCTGACAAAACTGATTCCCGACCGCTTGGCGGACGAAAACGGCAATCCGGTGAAAATAAATATCGCCAATTGCATCCGCTACGTTCCGGAACTGAAAGAAGCCTGCAATTCGGAGGATAAAATCCTGTCCGACACGCTCAAATATGCCGAAATGTTGGAAGGTACCGTCCGTCAGGTGGGCGTTCACGCCTGCGGGGTGATTATCGGCGCCGACGACCTCACGAATTTTGTTCCGCTTAGCACGGCAAAGGAAAAAGGTAACGACGAGGAAGTGCTGGTAACGCAATACGAAGGCTCCGTGATCGAATCCATCGGCTTGATAAAGATGGATTTTCTGGGATTGAAAACCCTTTCTATCATTAAGGAAGCCATCGCCAATATTAAAAAATCCAAAGGCATTGAGATTGATATTTCCCAAATCCCTATCGACGACGAAAAAACATACGAACTTTACAGCAAGGGGCAAACCGTCGGTACATTCCAGTTTGAATCGGCGGGGATGCAAAAATACCTCCGAGACCTGAAGCCGACCAAGTTTGAAGACCTGATTGCGATGAACGCCCTTTACCGCCCGGGTCCGATGGCTTACATCCCCGATTTTATCGAACGGAAACACGGACGCAGGGAAATCACCTACGATTTTCCGGAAATGGAGCCGCGCCTGAGAGATACTTACGGCATCACGGTTTATCAGGAACAGGTGATGCTTTTGAGCCGCGACCTTGCCGGGTTCACGCGCGGACAGTCCGACGAATTGCGCAAAGCGATGGGTAAAAAACTCGTCGACAAAATGGAAGCCCTGCATACGGAATTTATCGACGGGGCTTTGGCTAAAGGGTTTGGCTCCAAAGAAAAACTGGAAAAAATATGGTCTGATTGGGCGGAATTTGCCAAATATGCTTTTAACAAATCTCATGCAACTTGCTATTCGTGGGTTTCTTACCAAACGGCTTACCTCAAAGCCAATTATCCCGCCGAATTTATGGCAGCCAACTTAACGCGCAACAGGGACGACATTGGCGAAATCACCAAGTTTATGGATGAATGTCGGAATTTGGGCATTGTGGTGAAAGGTCCCGATGTGAACGAATCGGAATTGAATTTTACCGTCAATCGCGAAGGGAATATCCGTTTCGGGCTGGGTGGTGTGAAAGGCGTTGGGATTTCGGCGGTGGAAGCGATTATCAAGGAAAGGGAGGCAAACGGCTCTTTCAAAAATATTTTCGATTTTGTGGAACGGGTGAACCTCGCCGCCTGCACCCGCAAAAATTTGGAATCCCTTTGCTGTTCGGGCGCTTTTGACGCTTTTCACGAAATCAGACGGGAGCAGTTTTTTGCCGCAAACGGCAAGGGGGAAGTGTTTCTGGACGTTTTGATGCGTTACGGCAACAGGTATCAGGCGGAAAAAAATTCGGCAACGCTTTCCCTGTTTGGCGATTTCGGCGCGGTGGACATTGCCCGTCCCGAAATCCCCCAAGCCGAACCCTGGAGCAATATCGACCGTTTAAATAAGGAGAAAGATTTGGCGGGCATTTACCTGTCGTCCCATCCGTTGGACGATTATTACATGATACTGAATTATATCTGCAATACGGGAATGGCTGGACTGGAAGCCGCAAAAGATTCGGCTTCTGCCAACAAGGAACTGATAATCGGGGGAATTGTAACCGCTTTCAAACAAGGAAATACGAAAACCGGAAATCCCTACGGCGTTCTGAAACTGGAAGATTTTACGGGCAGCGGCGAAATTCCCCTCTTTGGAAAAGATTATATCGAATACGGCAAATACGGCGTTCCGAATACATATTTGTTAATCAGGGGGAAATACCAGCCGCGTCCGTACAAGGAAACGGTTATGGATTTTAAAATTTCGTCTATCCGTCCGATGTCGGAAATAAAAGATTCGGCAATCAATAAAATAACAATTGCCCTGCCTTTGCATGAAATAAACGAAAAAATGGTTGCCGAATTGTCGTCGGGAATAAAAAATAATTCGGGTAATTGTGATTTTTATTTCAAAATTGAAGATGTGGAAAAACAATTATTAGTATCTTTGTGCGCTGAAGCCAAAAAATACGCCATTGATAAAAATACAATCCGTTTTTTGGAAGATAATCAAATAAAATTCAGTATCAATTAGAAACATTATGGCACAACAAATTACAAGCGATAATTTCAGAGAATTGGTAAAAAGCGATAAACCGTTGGTGGTTGATTTTTGGGCGGAATGGTGCGGTCCCTGCCGGATGATAGGTCCCATTGTAGAGGATCTTGCACAGGAATATGACGGTCGGGCGGTTGTAGGCAAAATCAACGTGGACGAAGAAGAAGAACTGACGAGCGAATTTGAAGTTCGCACGGTTCCTACCGTTCTTTTTTTCAAAAACGGCGAAGTGGTTGATAGGCATGTCGGCGCCGCGTCGAAATCGTTGTTGGAAGACAAATTGAAGAAGATTTTGTGAGTTTAAAAATTAAAAATATAATTTAATTTTTACAGTTACTTAATACAAAAAAATGATATTAACGAAATAATGCCTATTTTTGCCGTGCTAAACAATACGATATGGAAGTAGCTATAAATTAGAAGACAAATTGAAGAAGAATCGGTAAATTAATAAAACGCTTTATTGTGAATCTAAATACCGGACAACATATGTAGGTGTCCCCAAATATATTACATACACATTGCTGATCATGGTATCGGCATTTTCATTAAAATTATTAATTAAATAAAGTCATGAAAAAGTTATTTTTATTATTAACAGTAGTTACTTGTTTGAGTAGTTGCAATTTAAAAAAAGACGGAGAAGTCATTACTAATCAAGAAAGTAAAGACGAGATCCTAAATGCATTAACTGAAGCAAGAGATGAATTAGTTAGCATTAAAACCGAATTAGCAGAGACTAAGTTAGAATTGGAGGAAGCGAAGAAAAGTCCAAGAGCCGCCGCCACCGGCGCCGTCAGATCTAAAGATGACGTTGTTAGGACGTACAATTCTAATACGAGAAGAGTTTCTTTACAAAGGAAGCATGATCAAAATGTAAAGTATCTACTGAACAGATACGGACATAATAAGTCTCTGTATTTGGCAAGATTAGCGGAAGAGAATGAAAGGTACAGATTAGAATTGGGAGGAAAACAAGTTAAGAAAAAGAAAAAAAGAAGATAAATTTTAAAAAGCCAATCTTTGTGCCATTGCGGGCATAGCGAAAGTTTGCAATTCTCCGCAATTCGTTTTTCAGATCCTGCGTCAAGCGCGGGATTAGGTTTTTTTGCCCTCGCGGCGTCACCCACGGAGACGAAACCTGAAGCATCCGGAAAACTATATATATCCGGATTGCTTCACTGTTTTGTGTTTCGCAAGGACGTTGCGATAAATTTCTTGTGGCTATTCGAAACAAATTTCATCCCAAAAATTTTGGAATACGGAACGTTTATTGATATGATTTTTCTGAAAATGTGTTGGTATCTGCCTATACAAAGATAATGTTCGTTATCATTTACAACATTAAAATAGGTGAAAGAATGAAAAATGCCGTTTAGCAATAACCTCTTTTATTATGAAATCAACCGAAACCCGCTATCAATGGATTGATTACGCCAAATTCGCCTCCATTTTCCTAATCGTATTCTTTCATTCCCCGCCGCCGTTGACCGGTTTTGCAGGCGTCATGCTGTTTCATTTGAGGTTGCCGTCGTTCTTTTTTGTTGCGGGATTGCTGTTTGGGTTTGAACGGCATCCGTCGTTTACCGAATTTTTGCGCCATCGCGGCAAGCAGTTGCTGACGCCGTATTTCTGCTTTTTTATCATTTTTTACGCCTACTGGCTGCTAATCGGGAAAAGCATGTCGCCGCCGGAAGAACAGGCTGCGCCTTTCTACCGCCCGCTGTTTGAGTGCCTTTACGGTCGTCCCGAACTCGTGTGCGTCCCGCTTTGGTTTCTTGCCTGCCTGTTTGTTTTGCAGTTGTCGTTTTACCTGTTCCGGCGGGTCGAAAACCGCTGTGTAACAATGCTTATTTTGGTTGCCGTTTCACTTTTGCCGTCATTCATTGATTTGTCCCGTTCGCCGTGGATGATTGAAAATGTGTGTTTTTATCTTCCGTTCTACGGTTTTGCGTCGCTCTACAAAAAAGAAATTATTCGCCTGATGGACGACAAGCGGCGGTTTGCCGTTGCCCCTGTGATGTTGGCGTTGCACGTAGCCTGCAATTTTGCCTATTCGGGGGTGGAAAATGAAACGCTCAAATCGGCGTTCCGGCTTGCCGGCGGTTTTGCCGTGATTGTCCCGTTTTTTATCCTGATAAAATTGATGGGCGAAAGGAAACTCCCCGCAATAATAAGGTATATCGGCGCAAATACCGTGATAACGCTTGCCTGCCATACTTACGGGATATCCCTGTTGACGCTTGCGGGTCGTTATATTCATATTATTAATACGTTTGTTGCCGAATTTCCGTATCTTTCAAAGTTTTTGACGAGCGTTATTGTTTTGCTTGCCATGTTGGCGCCGATTTATTTTGTTAATAGGTATTTGCCGTTTGTTATCGGTAGGGAGAAGAAGCAGCGGACGTAGGGTATAGATGAGGCGCGCCTCATTTCTTCGCGGCGACGGCTGCGATATTTTGACCACACGGTTTGCCGGTGAATAAGCCCATTATTACAAAAAATAAATTCAATATTTTGGTAGCGTTTATTTTTTTCCTATATTTGCGCCTGAAATTAAAACCATTAGCGGGTTCGTTAAATTCATTCCGTATGAAAAAGATTTTTTTATCAATCATCTCTTTTGCGCTCGCAACGAGTGTTTCGGCGCAATTGCAACCGGTAACGCCGCCCAATATTACGGAAATATTGCTATTGAAAGTCGATTACACAACCAACCGGTTTGAAGGCGGGCAAAAATTGCAATTCCCGCAATCGACCGAAACATTTACGACACGTATCGACTATAAACAACCCGGCGATTTCGGATGGATAAAAGTATATTTCTCGGAAATCGACACATTGCTGTTTTACGGCGATATCTTTTGGATGGGATGCGGAAATATTATTTATCCCGCCGAATGGCGAGATGCCGATGAATTTGAACATGTTACGGAGAAAAATTTAATATGGCCGTTAAACGGATTTGAAAATATCCACAGCGCTTGGAACGAAGATGATGATTACGAACCGGTATGGATTGCCGTGCAAGGTATATGGGAAGTACGGCAAATACTGAGAACAAATCCGCAGCAGCAGGTAAAACTGTTTTTATACACGCCGAGCGTAGGCGTCGGAGATCCGGCCGATTGGAAATGGATTATTTTTCTTGCAGGGACGTCGGCTGACGGTTCTACCGGAATTGCGGCTGATATTTCCGCTTCAGGGGCGGCGTTGTTTCAAAGCAGCCCCAGCCCGTCCGGTCAATCTGCGGTTATTCGTTATTCCTTGCCGCAAAGCGGAAAACCGGCGCGGTTGGTAATCGGCAATACCGCAGGCGCGATTGTCCGGCAAATACCGCTCCAATCGGGGACGGACGCCGTTACAATATCGGACGGCGCACTTCCTGCGGGGGTTTATTATTATTCCCTTTATGTGGGAAATCGCTTGATTGGTACGAAAAAGATGATATTAACTAAAAAATAAGAATAAAGAAATGAAAACAAAATTGAACTTATTATTTTTATTATGCTTCGTCCTGTTTGCCTGCGAAGATGCGCCGGACTTGAGTCGTACCAGCTGGAAACTGACAGGGATTTTCCACAACGGAAAGAAGCACCCACCAGTTCCGGACTGTGATAATTGTTATATACTCAAATTTACAGGCTGGGACAAATTAGAAGCGACAGCTTCTGCAAGTACATTTTCCGGAACCTATACGATAAGCGCTTCCACCCTCAAAATAACAACTCTTGAATCAACAACTCCCGATATGGAGGACGTGGAGGATGGAATACTCTTTGTGGATGCGTTAAAGTCTGCCGGTGCTTTTGAGATTAAAGGAGGTTCTCTGATACTGTATTTCGGTAAAAAGAATCATTTGATTTTTAGTGAATATAGCGATAAGAAAAATGATATTAACTAAATAAAAAAGGAGAAAGAAATGAAAACAAAATTGAATTTATTATTTTTATTGTGCGCGTTCCTGTTTGCCTGCGAAGATTTGCTGAAAGATCCTCTGGAGAATACTAAATGGGAATTGGTAAGTTTTGTTGTTGACGGAAATGAGGGAACACCCCAGTCGATCCATCGGATCGGATTTTCATTAAAAGACAGCGACAACTACTTTGAAGGGGAAACTTCTACAAACTTTTTCGAGGGATTCTATGAGATAAACTCTAAAACTTCTGAGTTTAAGGTAGTAGGTTATGGTGTCTCGGGGGGAGCTGAGGATGAAATGTTTAATGAAGAATACTCTTTTGTAAAATTATTACGTCAGGTTTATTCTTTCGAGTTGCGAGGAAATACATTGAAACTTTTCCTCGTTGACGGAGACGTCGAAGGAAGTAAATCGAATTATTTGAGTTTTAAGAAAGTGAAATAGAATCCGACGCGCTGGATTTTCCCGTACCGCGTTGTGAAAAACCAACGTGCTGGACGGGCGCTTTGCTACTGCGTCGAACTTATTTTTCTAACAACAACCTCAGTAGCAAAGCAGGGAAATAACACAAACGCCACCTCGTTTCTTATTATTAAATAGATGATATTCAAATAAGATAATAAGGTGTTGAGGGTAGTGTTATGTGCTATTGAGGTTGTTTTGTTGGAAAAATAAAACTGAAGAACCAAGACCGTCATATTCCATGACTCGCGCGGGATACTCTAAACGAACCTTAAATTTACAGAACCAAAAACTAATGAAGCGACAATAAAACAGATAACGGATATGGCAATTAAAAAAGCACAAGAAAAAATCGTGTTTGTTTCGCTCAATAAAGAAGCGTTGCGTGCTTATCAAATGCGGGAAATGGCGCTTCGGACTATACCAGCGGCATTAATCATGCGCGTCGCGAAGGGCGACAGAAAGCATTGTCGGGAAGTTTTTAAATTACATGAAGCAGGCAAATCTATGGAAGAAATCAGGAAACTGATGGAGTAACATTTTAAATAAATTATTGTATGGCAAAAGTAACAGTTATCGGCGCCGGAAATGTAGGCGCAACATGTGCAAATGTTCTTGCACTCAACAAAGTAGCAGGCACGGTAGTAATGCTTGACGTAAAAGAAGGCGTATCCGAAGGAAAAGCAATTGACGTGCTGCAAAGCGCGCAAACATTGGGATTTGAAACAAACGTCGTTGGCGTTACCGGCGATTATTCCGCAACCGCCTCTTCCGATGTGATAGTCGTTACGTCGGGCATTCCCCGCAAACCGGGAATGACGCGCGAAGAACTAATCGGTACGAATGCAAATATCGTGAAAACCGTGATAGAAAACTGCCTCCGCTATTCCCCCAACGCAGTGTTTATCATTATCTCCAACCCGATGGATACGATGACTTATTTGACGCTGAAAGTTTCGGGATTGCCCAAAAACCGCGTTCTCGGAATGGGTGGCGCGCTCGACAGTTCGCGGTTCAAATATTATTTGAGTCGAGCGTTGAACGTCAATCCCGCGCAGGTGGACGGAATTGTCATCGGCGGACACGGCGATACGACCATGATTCCGTTGAAACGTTTCGCCACATACAACGGAATTCCCGTATCCGAATTGCTGGACGCGCCTACCCTCGACAAAGTGGTTGCCGACACGATGACGGGCGGCGCCATCCTGACCGGTTTGTTGGGTACGTCGGCTTGGTATGCGCCCGGCGCTTGCGGCGCTTACGTGGCAGCAGCCGTTATACACGACTACAAACGGTTGATTCCCAGTTGCGTTTACCTCGACGGCGAATACGGACAAAAGGACATTTGTATCGGCGTACCGGCGGTTATCGGTCGCAACGGCGTTGAAAAAATCGTTGATTTCAAACTGAACGGCGAAGAAAAAGCCTTGTTTGAAAAAAGCGCGGAAGCTGTTCGATCAACAAACAAAATCCTATAAAGTTAAGAGTTAAGAACTCAAGAAAAATTGTTCTTAACTCTTAGTTCTTAACTCTTTAATTTATGGTTGATGTCATTCGCAAAGGAATCATAATCGGCATTTTGGTTTCGGCGCCAATGGGTCCAATTGGCTTGCTTTGTGTCCAGCGAACGCTGAATAAAGGACCTTGGCACGGTTTTTTCTCCGGCGTGGGGGCTGCATTTTCCGACCTGTTCTATGCCGTATTTGTGTGCCTTGGTATGGGGTTTGTGATAGATTTCATCGAAGGGCATCAAACCATTTTACAAATTTTCGGCAGCGTTTCCCTGCTGTTTTTCGGCGTTTATACTTTCCGTTCCAATCCTTTCAAACGGGTACATATGCCGAAAGAAAACATCAATTCCTTTTCTCAAGACTTCATTACCGCTTTTTTCCTCACCCTGTCTAATCCGTTTATTCTGCTGGTTTACATCGTGTTATTTTCGCGATTTAACTTCATTTTGCCTGAAGAAAAAACGGTTTCCATGCTGTTGGGATTATTGTGCATATTAACGGGCGCCCTGTTGTGGTGGTTTTTGATTACTTTCCTTGTCGGAAAATTAAGGAAAATCATGAATTTACGGGGGCTGTGGCTGGTAAACAAAACGGTGGGGGCGGTGATTATCGTTTTATCGGTTTTGGGGTTGGTTTATCCGGTGATGACGCGCAGGTGAAAAAATAAAATTAAGCCCGTCACCCCGCGCGATGCGCAAACCGCATATCACTGACCTGTGGAAGACCCAAACTTCAACAAAAATATAACTCGCTCGCCATCACGAGTTTTATTCTGATATTCATCCAACAACGTAAACCGATAATTTTTGCCGTAACGCCGCGATATTTTTTCAAAACTCTCTTTCCCCGTCAACAAAAACCCGTCCGACGGACGCTCCTTTTCAAAATTCCTGAAATGATTGTGCAGATAAAAATTCAAGCCGTACAGATTGCCGTACTCCAATAAATTGTTGGTAACAAATAAATTATCTTCTCCTATCGGATATTTTTTCCGCAAACTTTCCGCATATGGTTTTACGCTGATGCCGTTTTTATACGCAGGAAGGAATATTCCGTCCAAAACCATGTTCAATGCCAAATAAACGCCAATCGTAGCATACAAAACCTTTAAATAATTTTTCTTCCTCGAATGCCTGAAAAAGACAAACAGCGAATACAGCAAAGTTAGCAACAGCAAAACATGCGCCGTCGAAAAACCCTCAAAAGACCGCCACATACAGGCAATTGCATCCAAACTCCGTTGACTTTTCGTGAAATAAGCGGCAAGCGATACCGGATCCAAAACCGGAAAAATCACCGTCAACAAAACAATCAGGCTTACAATACAGGCAATTACACTGATAAAAACGTCAAAAACAAAAGAAAGTCCAGGTTTGTTTTCCCGCAAATGCAGGACATATTGCGCCATGAATATCGAAATAAACGGATAAGCCGGCATCAGGTAAACGCTTCTCTTACTCATCGGTATGCAATAAAAAACAAAAATAACAATCGTCGCCGTCGCCGAAAAAAGTTTGATTTTGTCCTGATGCACAAAAGAATACCACAACGATTTTATATCCGGCATTTTATTTGTATAACAAAGTCCAAACAGGGAAATGAGCAGCAAAACCGTCCAAGGAAGAAACCCTGCGGCAAGCGTCCATAGATTATACCACCACCCCTCCCGATGACCCAAATCATAACGAATGTTCAAATTTTCGGCGCCTAAAAAACGCCCGAAATTTTCCGCCCACACAATGTCCAGAAATTCTTTACCGCCCACCCCGTAAGCCGACAAATACCAAATCAGCGGTAAAACCAACGCCGCCAATGCCGCCGGAAGCAATTTACCCGCTATTTTCAATACATTGTATTTCAGGAACAAAAGGTAAATGCCGAAAACAAGCAGGGGTAAAACAATCCCCACCGGTCCTTTGGTCAATGCCGCCAATCCCAATGCAATAACCGCCCACACCGGAAACCCTTTCAGTTGCTTCCGTTCCTCCCACCGGAACAAACGGGTTAATGCCCAAACGATTAGGAAAGTGAGCAACATATCCACGCGGGAAGTCATTGCCGCGCGGTGCAACTCAAAAGACGTCGCCAAAATCAACGTCGCAAAAAAAGCATTCTGCATTTTCAGGTTTTTACCGAAAAAAAGAAACACCGTTGCGATTAAACCCACAAAAGCCAATGCCGACGGGAGGCGGGCGGAAAAGGGCGTAACTTCGCCCCGCGGCAAAGAAAAAACCGCCATCAACCAATGAGTTAACGGCGGTTTATAGGCAATTTCATCGGCGTATGCTTCCGGCAAAATCCACTGTTTTTTTTCCAGCATGGAAACGGCTACCGACGCCTCGCGCGGCTCTCCCTTGGTGTAGAACTCTCCTTTGCCAATCCACAAAACGACGCTGATAAAAGTAATCACTATCAGCAATAGCATCGGCTTTTCCAAATAAAAATACTGCAATGTAGGCGAACGCATAATTTTTTAAATTTAGGCGGTGAGACGTACTCATCCTTAACGTATTTGAAGTGCAAAGGTAAAAAAAATATATTATATGCTTGGTTAAGGGATGTTGTGGTGTTTTATTAGGGAAATATTTAATAACGAAAAGTGCGTTTTGTTTCGCAGAACTGCGTTTCAAATTGTCGCGAGGAAATACCGCAGCCGTTATTGCGAACCGCAAGCGGTGAAGCAATCCGGAAAAATAATTTGAACTAATTATGAACAATTACTTACTTTTTGATTTTTTTTTCTTCATTTTACCGATAAACCTCAACAAATTATAATGCTTCCGCCTTTGAAACAAATAATAGGGAAGTTTTCGGAGGTACTCGCCCGTCAAACCAGCGTCATTTACTTCCCGAAACCATGCAAACCATTTTTTGCAAAACAAACTGTTCCAAGGTTTATCGTATCCGGCATAATGAAGTTGAACCGGATTTTTCAAAGATTCGATAAACAAAGATTCGGCATTTTCCAAATCGCTGTTAAAAATATCCGGCGTCGTTTTAATAGAGTAAAAACCGGCGCAAACCATGCAAGAACAGGGCAAATAACCGATATTCGGATAACAACAGATATTAATTACATCCTGTTCCGGATATATGAGATTTTCCAAATGTTTTTTATAATAAGCGCGCATCATCTCCCCGCCCCCCGTTCGTAATTTACGAATATTTAATATAATATATCCTGCCCCAATCCCTTTAGACAGGATGTTTTTTTCCACAGGCGTATAATTTGCATTTTCCCATACCTTTCCCGTATTTCTAAACACGCTCCTTATGCCTTCTACAAGATAGTTCGCATCTTGGTTCACATAAAATGACTTTGAAATATCCCCCTTAAAAACGACGTCCACATCGGAACATATAATCCTGTCATATTGAGGAAAAATCACATCTGCAATCAATTTATTGAATATTTCCTTTGAAAAATGGCATTTATTTTTGATCTGTTCCCAATCCGAATTTTGATGAAATTCTTCTACATTAATAAATTCCAAAGAAGCATTTGCCGCGAAAGGTCTTACCGTTTTTAATATTTTGGATTGATTTTCGCCCGTTAGACCGTCATGCAACACATAGAGTTTATAGAAATACCGTTTATCCGCATATTTTAACAAAGAATATACGGCAATTTGAGCCGGAAACGCATAATTGTTGTTAAAAGTAAAGAACACGGGGATAATGTTTTGTGTCGAAGTCTTCATGTCATATATTATGTTTACTAATAATAAAATTTGAATTTATGGCTGCAAACATACATGAAAAGCATGGATTTACCAAACTATCGGGATAAAAAATCAGGGCTATTTTGCAACTATCCCGCGCAGCAAATACCTTGCCAAGCGTTTCCACGAAAAAAAGACGGTTTTATTATCCAATACCTCATTTCGCGAAATAAATTTCGGATGTTTTAACGGAAAACTTATGGGCAAAGCCGGTCGGCACAGTTTTTTGTTCTTTTTCGACGTATGCGTTGCATTCACATCGCCGATTCCGATGTTGGTCACCATATTAACCCCAGGATAAACAGACAGTTGATTTTGCAGCCGCAAGCCGAAATAATATTGCGGACTCCAAGCGTTGATACCGTTTTTATTGTTCAATGTATCGTGAATAAAAGACGAAAAGTAAATTTCCTCCATTTTGTTGTAAAACAACATTTTGCGCTTGTCTTTATGCGTTTCCCAAAAAGTGAAATTAACGTCGTAATTTTTCCAAACTCGCCGCCAACTCGCCCATCCCCAAATGTGAACAACGGAACTGAAATCATAACTAAATCTCTCATCTATAACGCCCTGCAGATAATTGTTTCCGCTGATATGCCCTATCCGTTCGTCGTCTTTGTACCTGATAAGTAATTCTTCGCAAAAAGGGAAAAATGAAAGGTCGGGCAGGCAGTCATCTTCCAAAATCACGCCCATTTCTTCCTGTTCAAAAAACCATGAAATAGCGGTGGTTACGGCTATTTTAAGACCTAAATTCCTGTCGTGGAAAAGCGTTTTTACCTCGCAATTCCAATCGACACGGCTGATAATAGCCCGCGTTTCGGCGCTACGTTGCGCTTCGCCGGGCTTGTTGGGACGCGGGGCGTCGGCTGCCACATACAGTTTTTTCGGTTGAATTTGCCGGATGCGTTTAAATACCTTTGCGGTTGTGTCCGGATTGGCGAAAATGATGAATAAAATGGGTGTGTTGTACATATTTTTTGAATGTTTCATAATTATATATATTTTAGACTACATTTTAAGAAAAAGGTTTAAATCTTTATAAATTGCTCGTTAGAAAAATTTGTAATTACTGAGAATACTACGTCCGGTTCAAATTCTGCAGCATCTCTTCCAGTTTCATTAATTCGTCGCGATATTGCGCCGCCTCAAGAAACTCAAGTTTGCCGGCTGCATCCGTCATCGCCTTTTTCGTTTTGGCGATTGTTTTTTCCAAATCAATTTTCGTCATGCGTTGAATAACCGGATCGGCGGTTATATTGACAACTTCCCGTTTGAGAGCGGCTTGCGGGGCGATTTTTTCTTTAAGCAGGGACGATGAGGTATTTTTGATTATCTGTTGAGGCGTAACGCCGTGTTTTTCGTTGTGCAGCAACTGTTTTTCCCGTCGTCGCAGCGTTTCGTCAATGGTTTTTTGCATACTTTCCGTCATTTGGTCGGCATAAAAAATTACTTTCCCGTTGACGTTTCGCGCCGCCCGTCCCGCCGTTTGGGTCAGCGAGCGGTGGGAACGCAAAAATCCTTCTTTGTCGGCGTCGAGGATGGCTACGAGCGAAACTTCCGGCAAATCAAGCCCTTCCCGCAAAAGATTTACTCCGACAAGCACATCAAAATAACCTTGCCGCAGTTTTTCCATGATTTCGATGCGCTTCAAAGTCTCCACATCCGAATGAAGATAAGCCGCATTGATGCCGAAACGGACAAAATAGGCGTTCAATTCTTCCGCCATCCTTTTGGAAAGCGTTGTAACCAAAGTCCTTTCGCCCTGTTCGGTTCGCCGGTTGATTTCTTCCATTAAATCGTCAATTTGATTCAGGCTCGGACGCACTTCTATTTCCGGGTCAAGCAATCCGGTGGGGCGGACAACCTGCTCCACAATAATCCCTTCGCTCATTTGCAGTTCAAAATCGGCAGGCGTTGCGCTCACAAAAATTTTTTGCGGCGTGAGGGATTCAAATTCGTCAAAAG
Organism: Dysgonamonadaceae bacterium; assembly: GCA_031260045.1. GTDB lineage: Bacteria > Bacteroidota > Bacteroidia > Bacteroidales > Azobacteroidaceae > Azobacteroides. Next base: position 41,392 of record JAIRKO010000051.1, read on the forward strand.
TCAGCGGGCGGTTATCCATTGCCGCCGGAAGCCGGAAGCCGTATTCCACCAGATTGATTTTCCGGGAATGGTCGCCACCGTACATGGCATGAATTTGTGGAATGGTAACGTGGCTTTCGTCGATAACCGTCAGGAAATCTTTCGGGAAATAATCTATCAAACAGAACGAACGGCTACCGGCAGGACGCCCGTCAAAATAACGGGAATAATTTTCAATGCCGGAACAATATCCCAATTCGCGGATCATTTCCAAATCGTAAGTAACCCGGTCGTGAAGCCTTTTGGCTTCCTCAATCTGCTCGCCATCTCTGAAAAATTGCACCCTTTCGTTCAAATCGGCGCTAATTTGCCCGATGGCTTGACCGGTGCGCTCGCGGGTTGTAACAAAAATATTTGCCGGATATATGGAATAATGGTCGACAACTTCAATGGTGGCGCCGGTCTGGGGGTCGAAGGTGTAAATTTCTTCGATTTCATCGCCCCAAAAAAGGATGCGCAAAGCCAAATCGTCGTAAGCGGGATAAATGTCGACCGTATCGCCCTGCACCCTGAATTTTCCGCGTGTAAACTCCTCCTGATTTCGTGAATATAAACCGTCGACTAATTTTCTCAGCAGGGCGTTGCGCAGCAGCGTCTGCCCTTTTTCTACGAAAACCGCGTTTTCCTTGAAATCGTCGGGATTACCGATACCGTACAGGCAGGACACGGACGATACGATAATCACATCTTTCCGTCCCGACAAAAGGGCGGAAGTAGCAGAAAGGCGGAGTTTTTCTATTTCGGAATTGATGGACAAATCCTTTTCGATATAAGTGTTTGTGGATGGGATGTAGGCTTCCGGCTGGTAGTAATCGTAATAGGAAACGAAATATTCCACCACATTTTTCGGGAAGAAATTTTTAAATTCGGAATACAACTGGGCGGCTAAGATTTTGTTGTGGCTCAAAACCAGCGTAGGTTTATTCAATCGGCTGATAACGTTGGCAATGGTGAACGTTTTTCCCGAACCGGTTACGCCAAGCAAAGTCTGATAAGGCATTCCCCGTTTCACGCCGGCGGTTAATTCCGCAATCGCTTCCGGTTGGTCGCCGGTTGGCTTATAATTCGATATTAATTCAAAATCCAAAGCAAATGTTTTCTCAAAATTGTGGGATAATGAGTGCAAAGGTACTTAGAATTTTGGAGAAAAAGGTGCAACGGGTAAATAAGCCCGTCATTAGACTTGTTGCGAACCACGAAGCAATCCAGAAACACAAAGAAAAATTACCGCGCAATCTGCGAACTATTTCAACCCCAGTTTCTCCGAAATATTCAACATCCGCCGAATAGGTTTCACCGCTTTCCGCTGTATCTCTTCCGAAACAAATATTTCCGGCGTTTCGTATTTCAGGCAATGGTACAGTTTTTCCAAAGTATTCAATTTCATAAAATTACATTCGTTGCAGGCGCATGTAGCATCATTCGGCGGAGCCGGAATAAAAACCTTGTCGGGATTGCCCCGCTGCATTTTATGCAAAATACCCGATTCGGTTGCCACAATAAATTTTTTACTTGCCGAATGGGTGGAAAATTTCAGCAAATCGCTCGTAGAACCTACGTAATCGGCAATTTTCAATATCACGGTTTTACATTCGGGATGCGCCAAAATCAATGCATCGGGATGTTCCCCTTTCAAGGCAAGCATTTTTTCCAGAGAAAACTGCTCATGCACGTGGCAGGCGCCTTTCCACAAAACCATATTCCTGCCTGTGAGACTGTTGATGTAATTTCCAAGATTTTCGTCTGGTCCGAAAATTATCTTTGTTTCAGGAGGAAAACTCTCCACAATCCGGCGAGCATTCGTGGAAGTAACCACTACATCGGTTAAAGTTTTCACGGCAGCCGTTGTGTTCACGTAAGAAATCACCGTATGTCCGGGATGCCGGTTGATAAATTTTTCCAACTCATCGGCAGGACAACTATCTGCTAATGAACATCCTGCATTTAAATCGGGAATAAACACTTTTTTTTCCGGAGAAAGAATTTTAGCCGTTTCCCCCATAAAATGGACGCCGCACAATACGATAATATCCGCATCCGTTTCGGCTGCCCATTGCGCCAGCGCCAAACTGTCGCCTACGAAATCGGCAATATCCTGAATATCCGGATTTTGGTAATAATGGGCTAAAATAACGGCATTTTTTTTCTTTTTTAAATCTGTGATTGCCTGCGCCAAATCAATGTTATCCTTTGTTTTTACCGGTGTTGTATTCATATATTTACGGTCAATAAAATTTTTACAAAATTAGTGTTTTTCTGTTGTAAAATAAAAACTTCACCAAACGCGGGGGTGCATTTAAATATTGTCGCGACGGCACCGGCGAAGGCAAAGCCTGAAGCAGTCGATGGAATTATAACACATTTATAGATAGCAACTTGAATTATATAGTAAATTTACCGGACACATACTATATTAATTGAAAAATTTCGGAAAAAGCACTATATATTGAAAAAATCACTACATTTGCAGCGCTCATCATGTAATAAGTAATAGAATTTAGTTACAATCTTAATTATTTAAAAATGAGAAAAATTAAAAAGTTGTTTTTATTGATAACAATTACGTTATCTTGTGTCAATTCTTTCAGTCAGGTTCCTTTATTTGGAACAATTAATACAAAGGATAAACCTTTTTATGCTTACAAAGAATTCTCTTTTGGAAATTCTTTTAACGGAGTTTTTGACGTTCAGTATACTTTATTTAATAAAGATACAGAAGGGTTTAATCCGTCTTTAGCCATTCTGTTGGATGGAAAATACAACGCGGATTATTTTGATTTGGGATTAGGGCTAAGAAGTAATTTCTTTAAATCGGAGCATTTCAATTTAGGTGCGGAAGTTATTATTTTTGACTTCTCTTATTTTGCTACCGATATTTATGTCAACGGTAAAATAACCAACGGTTTTGGTTACGTTTATAATTACAAAGGATTAATTGATTCTGGTTTAGAATCAGACCATTGGTTATATGTTAATTATTCGGACTTGTCGGGTTTTATTCCTTACGCAGGGTTCTTATTCAATGATGGAGTTGATTTATCGATTGGAACTACTTACGATTTTGGAAAATTGAAAATAAATAACTTACAAGGTTATTTGTGGTACGGTCGTAAAGCATTGACAATTGGAGCGAGTTATATATTTTAAAAAGAACTTGAAAGTAAATGCTCATAATTAGTTCATATTATGAACATAAAAATACGGATTACTTCACATCCGGAGTAGATGGCAAGATTACAATTAGTCATTCCTTCTCAGGAGGTAAAATGTCATTCGATTACGTAAACTAACTTTTTTATCGGATAGCACCAATATATAATATTATATAAAAATACATGAAACAAATAAAAATATATTTTGAGGATTTTTGGCCAAGTTTTGATATTGAAAACAATTGCTTTACACAACTTCTCCGGCAAGAATATGAATTGGTAATTGACAAAAATCCCGATTACCTATTTTTTCCGTTTTTGGCTATAATCATTTGAAATACAGGAATTGCATTAAAATATTTCATTCCCACGAAAATATTGAGCCGGATTTCAACCTCTGTGATTATGCCATCGCTTTTCAACATTTGGATGCCGGCGACCGTTATCTTCGTCGTCCGCTTTTTATTGAGTCTGGATTGGAAAAAATTGAAAATAAACAAATTGATCCGGAGAGAGCACTAAATAGAAAATTTTGTAATTATGTATATTCAGATTGGAAATGGGCGGATCCGGTTAGGGAAACTTTTTTCAGAAAACTTTCTAAATACAAAAAAGTGGATTCCGGCGGACGCTGTTTGAACAACATCGGCGGGATTGTTGCCAACAAAATAGATTTTATCAAAGATTACAAATTTACTATTGCTTTTGAAAACAGTTCGTTATCCGGCTATACAACCGAAAAAATAATAGAGCCGATGATTGTAAATTCAATGCCCATCTATTGGGGAAACCCTGATGTATGCTTAGATTTCAACAAAGAATCCTTTGTTTTTGTAAATGATTATGATACTTTGGATGCTGCTATCGAAGAAGTAATTCGTTTGGACAAAGACGATGAGGCATATCTTGAAAAATTGTCAAAATCATGGCATACAGGAGAATCCTATGCAGAGCGACAATTGAAATTGTTGTCGTTTTTGAAAAATATTTTTGAGAGGAAATTAAGCGAGGCGAAAAGAACCACCGATTACGGTTATGTCCGCACTTACCGGCGGAAACAGGAAACGATGGGGCAATTATTTAATGAAAAAATAATGAGAATTTCATTTTTTAATAAAGAATTTAAATTATTGGCGAGAACGAAAAAATAACGGGTTTCGGAGGGATCAATGATGCTTCATTTTTTTATCGATTATGAATGATTTTGTTACACGGTATAATACACTAAATAATTCGTTTAAACCTGCGTTGGTGTTTCATGTCGGCGCGAGCGCAGGTTTCTTCTCTGAATATAACTGTATGATATTAGCGATGTTATACTGTTTGAAAAATAAAATCCGCTTCGTTTTATATTCCAAAGATGCTAATTTTGGATACAAAGACGGATGGAATGATTTTTTTGAATCGTTTTGCGAGTCAACAACTTGCTTTATTCATCACCGATTTAATGTAAGGTGGTTTACAACACGAACCGGACAAAATCAATGGAGACCGAAAGGAACATTTATGCAAATTTTTACAAAATTTATAAAACTGTTCATTCCTCCATCCCGCTATTTTACACAGGATTTATGGCATAATTTTGTCAATCGGAATATGCTTGAACAGGAATATGATATTCCCGAATTGGGAATAAAAGGCAATTTTCTTCATGCTTGCATCCGATTGGTTGAATTGACATGGCGCTACAATGCTTCAACGAAAGCGGAGATTGAAAAGATAATGAAACGATGTCCATTGCCAGACAAATACGTGAGTTGTCATATTCGCAGAGGCGATAAAATTACGGAATGGGATTATATTCCGTTAGAAAAGTACATTGCGTATATTGAGCAATATAAAATTTCGGATATTTACATTTTGACCGACGATTATACTGTCTATGAAACCTTGCAAGAAGAGAAACCGGAATGGAATATTTATACACTGTGCAATAAGTCTGATAGGGGTTACGAGCATTCTAATTTTGGAAGAAACAACGCCGAAGAGAAAAGAAAAAGAATATTGGCGTTGTTTGCTTCGATTGAAATAATGAACAAATCAGCCTTGTTTGTCGGCACGAAAACCGCTAATCCAAGCGTGTTTATGTCAATATATAATCCGAAAATATCAAAGGGAATTGATTGTGATGGGAATTTATTCGTTGAAGCAATAAAAAGTTTATGAGTAAAATAACAAATAGAAAAAGACGCATGAAAAGTTATCAGAATTTTTTGATTAGTCGCTTTGCGGATATTCATTGAAAAATATTTTAGTGAAAATTTGCACACGAAACTATCAAAACCCCACGAGTAGTATATAACCATTAACCGAGTATTTCATATTAAACCCACCTAAAATCAATCAGATACAGGTTTTCCCCCTATTCAAGAGTTTGCACAAAGCAAAAAAAATCTTAACTTTGCCCCACTTTTAAAAGCAAACTATGGAATATTCTCATCTATCATACATCATTCAGGAACGTGCCGCCAAGTTCGGCGACAGAGAAGCGTTAAGACAAAAAAACAAAGAAACAGGCGAATGGCAATCCATTTCGTGGAACGACTTTTTCAAGAAAATAATGGCAACGGCTTATGCAATCTGCCATGCAGGCATCGAACCGCACGCCAATATCGGCATATATTCCCAAAACATGGCGGAGTGCTTGTACGTCGATTTCGGCGCTTTTGCCAACCGCGCGGCAACGGCGCCGATGTATGCAACGGCATCCATTCCCCAAATCCGGTATATTATTGACGAGGCGGAAATAAAACTGCTGTTTGTGAGCGAACAGGCGCAATACAACAATGCGTGGCAAGCGCTTCAAGACAGCGAATTCCTGAAACAAATCGTCATTTTCGACAACACCGTAGTCCGTGCGCTGGACGACAAAACTTCCATCTATTTCGATTATTTCAGTTCGCCGAAAAAACGCAATTCGCAGGACATTATCTCTGTGGAAAAAAGACTTAAAGCCGCTCAAAAAGAAGATATTGCACACATTATCTACACATCGGGAACTACCGGCGAACCCAAAGGCGTTGTCCTCACGCACGATAATTATCTGGAAGTCTTTAAGATACACGATATTCGCCTGAACTATCTGCCGCAAAGATTTCTATCACTCAGTTTTCTGCCTTTGGCGCATATTTTTGAAAAAGCGTGGTCGCTTTATTGCCTCTATCGGGGATGCACTTTGGCTGTAAATCGGGATCCGAAGGAAATACAAACCGCTGTAAAAGAGGTGAAACCGCAGGCTATGTGTAGCGTTCCCCGTTTTTGGGAAAAGGTATATGCCGCTGTTTGGGAAAAAATCGAAAACGCCAATTTCATCCTGCGCCGCATCTTTTCGGACGCCATTGCCACCGGCGAAAGTTATTGCCTTGATTATATGAATAAAGGCAAAAAGCCGCCTTTCTTTTTGAAATGCAAATTTTACGGGTACAAAATACTGGTCTATTCGCAATTGAAAAAAGCGGTCGGAATTGAACGGGGCTTGATTTTCCCCTGTGCCGGCGCCATGCTTTCGGAAGAAATTATCCGTTTTTTGCGTTCGGTAAATATTCCTTTGGTATATGGTTACGGGCTGACCGAAACGACGGCAACCGTCAGTTGTTTCCCCCCGACCGGATACGAATTGGATACGGTAGGAAAAGTAATGCCGGCGATAGAAGTCAGGATCGGCGAAGACAGTGAAATACAGGTCAAAGGGAAATCCGTTACAAGCGGTTATTACAAAAAACCGGAAGCAACAGCCGATGCTTTTACCGCCGACGGCTGGTTTCGGACGGGCGACGCCGGCAGGTTGACCGAAAACGACGGTATCGTTATGACTGAGCGAATTAAAGATTTATATAAAACTTCCAACGGGAAATATATTGCGCCGCAACAATTGGAAAATCGGCTGATTAAAGATAAATTTATCGAAAGCGCTTTCGTTATCGGCGATCGGCGGAAATATGCAAGTGCACTGATTATACCGGATTACAAAGAGTTGCAAAAATACGCCACAGAGGAAAATATTTTATTTGAAAACGAAGAAGATTTATGCAATAATCCGCAAATCATCAAGCTCTACGAATTGCGGATAACGGATATGCAGGATGAATTTGCCGGATACGAGCAAATTAAACGTTTTACCCTGCTGCCTTATGCGTTTACAATCGACTCTGGAGAGTTGACGAACACGCTTAAAATGAAACGAAATTATATTTTGGAAAAATATCGCGAAATTATTGACAAAATGTATTCCGAATGAATTATTTTAATGATAATTCAATTTGTCGCCAACCTGTTGTTCCCTGTTATTCAATCTTATATATCCGCGCCGGTTCATCCTCGTCGGCGCCTTCCTGATAGATAAACCGGCAGAAGTTTGGATATTTTTCCCAAATGTAGAAAACGTAACGTTCTACGGTACTGACTGTTTGCTCCGTTTTTTGTGCGGGATTGATGCGCAGGTTAGCCGTCAGAATGTGCGTAACTCCGCTTTCTTTTAGTTGATGAAGCAGGGAATCGGCATAAAATATTCCGAAATGGTTATCCGCCTGAGCGCTTAATTTCTGCATTTCCGGCAAAGCCAAAGCCTGTATGCCTATCTGGTTCAGGATGATGTTCAGATTGTCCGAACGGTTCAGTATCCAGAACACCTGCCTGTCCATTTCTACGCGGGCGCGGTAGAAGTTGCGCAATGCGCCAAATTGTTTGTAACTGTGATCGTTTATCGGAACGGCGACGTAGCGTTCGGGGGCGGCAGTCCATTCCTGCATAAAAGCGGCGGCGTTGCTCGTCGGAACGGAGTAGATGCCGGAAAATCTTTTGCCCTTACCGTAAATAGTGGACATCGACGGTTTCCGGCAGGCGACCAAATCCTCTTCTTTCAGGTTTTTGCTTGCCCATTCGCTTGCTTTCAGATAGTTGACCCAGTCGGGAGTAAGTCCGCTGTATTGGCTGGTCAGTTTCCGGGCTTCGGGAATCGCTTTCATTGTGCCGTTCAATCCAAGTATAAACAGTATTCCGATGAAAACGGGATATAAAAACTGAAATCGGCGGGCTTTATTATGCGAAAGCAGATAATACAAACAGGCGAAAATACTCATCAGGATAAACGGATAGACGGGGATGAGCAAACGTTCCTGATTCCAGAATACTGCCAAGATAATAAATGTTGCGATAAGAAAAACGCCCGTAAGAGCGATTGTGTAAAACAAATGCCTATTGCGTTTGAAAGATAGATATAAACCGCCAAGCGCAACGGCATATACAAGTATTGTGCGGAAAAACCCGTTGTCTCCTGTCGGGTAATTAAAGCCTGCTATCCGTTGGACAGGTATTGTTCGGAGTTTTGCCACAAGCGAACTAACACGCCTGATAAGTCTTCGGTTCCTTCTTCGGGTATGGATTTTTGTTCAGGAAATTGTTCATCTGGGGAGCCAAATCGCCTCCTCCTCCCCACACCCGGTTTTGTACCAGAGAATATATGAAATATAGGACGACAAAACTTAATAGAAAAAGCCCCATGTTTTTCCATTCTTTGTAGAATAAAAAATATCCGGCAGTAGCAACGATTACCGAAATACCGATCGGACGAGTCAATGCAACGCCCAATGCCGCCAATGCTACCAACAGGTATTCTTTGATTTCCGTTCCCCTCCCTGCATTTTCCGGTTTGTTTTTCACGGCAAACCGGAAAAACACGTATATGAAAAGCGACTGCATGAACATATAAAACGCTTCGGAGTAGGTCTGGCTTGCATAATAAAGCACATACGAATTGACGGATACAAGCGCCAGTGCAGGAAATAATATGCAGGCGGGAATTTTTCGCCGAAACGCAATGTAGGTGAAATACATAAATCCGATCATCGACAGCATGGAAAACATTTTCAACGGGAATAGGGCGATGCCGAAAAAATACGTTACCGGCGATAGCGCAACCATATACAATGCCGCTTGCGAACTGGGGAAACGAAAATCTTTTATGAAACCGTTTGCCCCTAATATATAACCCGAATCGTCGCCGGTGAGGCTTACCCGCGGGTCGTAAAGCAGGATGGCAACGATGGCTGTTACTGCAAATATGACCCAAAAATAAACAGCGTCGTTTTGCTGCAAATGTTTTTCTGCCCGTTCAAAGAGGGAGAGGGGCTGTTCTTTTAGTTTCTTGATTTTTGTATTTTTTCTCATAAAATATAAGTAAATATTCATATTATTTTACGACAGATGCAAACAACTTGTGGCGCGTATGTATCACTTTATATAACGGGTTTGCGTCCTTGATGATCTGTTCCAAAACTTGCGGGTCGTCCGATAAATGATAGGTTTTGACCTGCTTTTATTTTCACTTATTGCATTACCAACGTACATTCCCCTGTCGCTTAATCCTTTTGCAACAGGCATAATGGCATTGAGCAGTGCATTAATAGCGACAACTGCGCTACCTGCGCCTCGCAAATCCGTTGATGTTATATGCAAAATGTTCATATCTCAGATAAATTTTATTTTCCAAGCAGCAAAAAAACTCATCCTGAAAAGCAGCAACCCGTGTTTGAACCGGCTGATTTGCGTACTTCCATATTCACGATCCCTGTAGCGGATAATCACCTCCGTGATTTTCAAATTCAGTTTCGCCGCTCCAAACAGTAAATCGAAATCGCCGAACGGGTCGAAATCGCCGAAATAGGCGCGGTTCGCTTTGATGGTTTCATAATCTTTACGAAACAGGACTTTTGTCCCGCAAAGCGTATCCTTCAGCGGTTGGCTCAGAAGGTATGAAAAGAACCATCCGAAAAACTTGTTGCCGAGCAGGTTCAGGAAACGCATGGCATTCTTGTCCATCGGATAAACGAGGCGGCAACCGTTGATAAATTCACCCTTGTTGCGGCACAGCGCATCGTAGAATTTGGGTAATTCTTCGGGCGGCACGGTCAGGTCGGCGTCGAGAATCATCAGTATATCTCCCGTAGCGGCGTCGAAAGCTTCGCGGACGGCATTGCCTTTTCCCTTGCCCGTTTGCCGCATCAACCGAATGTTTTTTTCGGGATAAGCGGCTTTCACGCGCTCCATCTCCCCGTAGGTATTGTCGGACGAATGTCCTTCGATAAAGATAAATTCCTGCGACGTTCCAAACACCGGCGTCCGTTTAACGGCATTTTCGATATTGCCCTGTTCGTTGCGGGCAGGGATGATAATGGACACGCTTGCTTGGGTGTTTTCTTTCGGCAACAGCCGCGCTACAATCAGACTCACTAAGCAAAGGCTGTTTAGCAGGGGTAAATTACCGATAAAGCTGTTGAAAAATACATTCAGAAGCGGAAAGTTGAGCGGGAAAAGAATTTTCCGTTCCGTTTTAATTACCTGAAAATCTTCCAACTCTAACAGATTGGCGACATCCTTGTTGGAAAACCAGTTGGAAATAGGCAATTTTTGTTTTAATCCCAGACACTCAATGATTTTAATCACCGGTTCCCACAAGAAACTGTATTGGGAAATAACAATCCGCGTCTGCGCATGACACAGTTTGCGAACGTTCCGGATAACCGCCTGCGCGTCCCAGAGGCATCCCATTGTATCGCTTATAATGATGTAATCGAAGGTTTCTTTCAACTGCATATTTTCTGCGTTTTCCGTGTAAAACTCATAGTATACATATTTAGATTTGGCTATTTCAATCAACTCCGGCACAAAATCAATGCCCACGCCATAAGACGGCTTGACGGCGTTCAGCAAATCACCGGAACCGCATCCTATTTCCAGCACTCGCTTACCTTGCGGGATGACAAACGAATAATATTTTTCTAGCAATCGGTGATAATACCGGTTTCGTTTGTTCCACCGTTCCCGCTGATGCGCCGTATGGCGGTACAATTCAAAAATATCCTTTTCTGTCATTGTTTGTTCGTCGTTAAAATTGGGGTTGCAAATTTAGTGATTTTTTTCGGAATACATTCGTACAATTTTATTAAGAAATAATCATTATCTTTGCACCGCTTTTTTAAAAATTCCGTGTGATGGGAGATTAGGAAGCATTTGTCTAATTTTGAGTAACACAAAAGAAAATGAAATCATTTGAATTAAAAGGCTCTAAGAGAGAGCAAACAGGTAAAAAAGCCGCAAAGGCTTATCGGAAAGAATTGAATATCCCTTGTATTTTATACGGGGGGGAAGAGGTGGTTCACTTCTCAGTAACAAAAGACAGCGTCAGAAAATTGATTTACACGCCGGAAGTCCAAATTGTAGATTTGACCATCGGAAAAACAAATTACAAAGCCATCCTGAAGGAAACCCAATTCCATCCGGTAAGCGATGAACTGTTACATGCCGATTTCCTTCAAATATTTGAAGACAAACCGGTTGCAATCAAAATTCCCGTCGAATTAACTGGCTTAGCCGAAGGGGTAAGAGCCGGCGGTAAACTTTCCCTGCAAACGAGAAAACTGAAAGTGAAAGGGCTTTACAAAGATTTCCCTGAAAAATTAACGGTTAATGTCGAAAATTTGAGTCTGGGAAAATCCATTCAGGTAGGCGATATACATTTTGATAACCTCGAACTGTTAAACGCTAAAAATAACGTTGTGGCTACCGTTAAAACAACGCGGGCTGCGCGTGGTAGCAGCAGTAGCAGTGATAGTAGTAGCAGCGGTAGCGATACCAGTAGTGTTGCGGAAAAATGAAATACTTGATTGTCGGGCTGGGTAATATCGGCAGCGAATACGAAAATACCCGCCACAACATAGGTTTTATGATATTGGACGCCTTAGTCGGGGCGTCCAATGTTGTGTTTGACGTTAACAAAAGGTATGGAGCCATTGCGGAAATGAAGTTGAAAAACAGGCATTTGGTTTTGTTAAAACCTTCCACGTATATGAATTTAAGCGGGAATGCCGTTCGTTACCACTTGCAAAAAGAAAAAATCGAAACGTCCAATTTGCTGGTTGTGGTCGACGATTTGGCGCTTCCTTTCGGCGCTATACGCTTGAAACCCAAAGGAAGCGACGCCGGACACAACGGACTGAAACATATTCAGGAAACTTTAGGCACAACCCAATACAGCCGGTTGCGGTTCGGAATTGGGAACGATTTCCCGCCGGGTGAACAAATCAATTTTGTGCTGAATCCTTTCACCGAAGACGAACAGCAGCGTTTGCCGGAGAGAATAGCAATCGCTTGCGAAATGATTAAAAGTTTCTGTTTGGCGGGCGTAGAAACGACTATGAACTTGTTTAACAATAAGTAAAAGTTCATATTAGGTTTAAATGCATAGCGACCATAAATTAAAATTTCATTTTATAAGCCGCCCCCAACGAAAAAACGCGAGGCTCATCGCCCGCCAAATATTCATCGCAACGAAGGAAGAAATCCAAATACGTTGTGCGGTCTAAACGCCAAGTTGCCCCGCCCTGCAATCGCAATTTTGTCAGCTCACAACCTCTGACCGGATCGTTCAGGCGCGTTGAAAAGTCGCAGGATAAATAGGGTTTCCATGGAGAACCCCATATCATATAAGCCGCTTCCAGTTTATTTTTCATCGCATATTTGGGATTAATTTTATATTTGCCGCGACTTGCATCTCTGTAAGTTTCCTGCAACCGTCCGCGCCACGATAGAATAAACGGCTCGAAAGTTTCTTTGCAGGAGAGATTGATGTAGCAGCGATGCCGCGATTCAAAAAGGCAGTCGTTATTATATAGATACAAAAAGGCATAGTAAACTCCTATCTTCGCTTTCCGGTCGAGAAACGTATAATCAATGCCCAAAGAAGCGGCGTTGCGGTCGAAACCAGCGCTGTTATTAAGCAGGCGCACCTCCTCTTTTCCCGTCACACTGAAAAAACGGTTAATTTCTTTTTCTGCTTCTATCGACAGAGAAACGCCCCAATGGGGCGGGGTTTGGGAGAAAGAAGACAGGGAAAATAGTAATAATAAGAACACCTCCCACCGATTAAAACCGCATAACATTATCAATCGTGTTAATTTCGTCGGAATCGCTTTTGTAATAAACCTTAATGAAAGCGCAGTCGCGCAGAAAATCAATATGTCCTATTTCTACTTTCGTAATATTCAGTCCGGTTCTGTTTTTCAGGTCGGTCAGCAAATCATCATATCTGTCCGGCTTGATAAAATCAATCTTTTCGTAAAGAACAATCTTGTGAGACGTATGTTTCAAAAATCGGTTGCTTTCCAACAGCCAGACGATGAAAATAAAAAGCAGATTCGCCGTAATCACGGAAGCGTGTGGAACTTCCATTGACAGCCCGTTTACGACTGAAATGCCGATAACTACGAACAGATATGTCATTTCCCGGATTTGTACCGTTTCCGTTCGGTAACGAATCATTCCGAAGATGGCGAAAAGCCCCAGTGCGAAACCGATTTGCATCGGAATACTTTGTAAAAGAAATAACAGAAAAAAGACGGTTACGCTGAAAAGTATGAACGTGAAATAATAATCCTTTCTCCGGCTTTTCCTGTAATAGAAAAACTGAATAATTACCCAGCAAATAAGGAGATTAAATGCAAATCGCATTAACAGCATCCAGAAATTAGCGGCGTCAAATACGGCAACTTCCATGAAAGTCAGTCCTTTTTCCGCTAATTCGGCGGCATGTTCGGCAGCAATTTGAGAATCGTAATCGGTTTGAATCATGATATTTTATTGTATTAATTTATTAATAATCGCCCATTTACTTTTGAAACGGTTGTATTTAATATTGGAATCAGTCAGCACAATTCCCATGCAATATTTGCTGAAAGAGATTTTTTTAATCCGGAAACGATTCAATATCTCTTTGAAATCGGAATGTTGACAAGCGTTCTGTTTTAATTCGATAATCATCAGGTTATTCAGCGATAGCGTATTGTTGGTATGATAATTTCGGAAAGACAGATGCGTATCAATCGTAATCCGTTCGGTCGCTTTATCGTTCACAAGAGTAATCCGGTAAAAATCATTAACCAGCGAAGGCGTTAAAATATCCGTATCAAACAGCGCATTTTCTTCCAGAAACTGCATTTCTTCCTTCAAATCCTCAATGGAAGCAAGATGGGACATGCCCACAGGCACACGCCTTTTGTTTGTTCTGCCTTTGTTGTTTTTATTTTTCACTTCCAGAAAGGACAGATTAGCATCCACATAAGAGCGAATACGTATTTTCTGCCGGTTCAATTTCCCGTTCTGATGCATCAGAAACATCTTCAAATCGGGCGTATCCAAATATTGCGTGCAATAGGGAGTAATCCGTGCGCCGTTGTTTACCTGCACGCGGAAAGACGGCAACATCTCTTGCAAGAGTTGGGGCAACAGGGAAACCGGCGCGGCATACTTGGAATCAATCCTGTCCATCAGGCGGATATTTTCCATTTCATCCAATGTGATTGCCTGCATTTTTCCCAGAACGCTATTTATAGGAATATTCATACACTTTGGTAGAGTATAATTTCCCGTCGGGATTGTAGTTGTATTGGATTTTTTTCCTTCCATTGTCGTTATATTCATATTTGCGTATGCGGTAAAGTTTGTTTTTGTCGTTGTAAACATTCTCGCGAATACATCTTCCTGTGGAATAATCATACTCGAACGTAACCCTTTCTCGCTGACCGTAAACGGCATACTCGATTTCTTCCAGTTTGTAGCCGTTTTCGTCCCAGACGGTTAAATGATCCATCCATTGTCGTCTACCTTTGGCATCGGCATTCATTTCTTTGACGACTAAGTTTTTCTTCATCGCCCGTTTCTCTTCCGGAGTCAGAAACGGCGTTTGATATTGGGCGATGCCGCCGCTTAAAGCGAATAGCATTAAGCCAATAATATATCTTCTTTTCATAAATTATGCTCTTACAATAACGGTAAATTTTTCCGGCAATTCATATAAACTTTCCGGCTTTGTTATTTCAATTTCCTGCTTGACAGGCGTCAGTTTCCGGGTTTCGGGGTCTTCGCTCGTTACCCATATTTCATATTTTCCCGGCGGTATTTTTTGAAATATAAAAATACCCTGATCGCCCACCCTGATGCGTTCAAAAAACATCTCTTCGCCATAACGGTTGATGTAAACATCCGCGTCAATCGCCCACCCTTCGTCCGCTTTTTTCGTTCCATCGTAAAACAGCGCCCAAACGGAGCCTTTAATCATGGACGTTCCATACGCTTTCCCCGTATGAATAAAAAGCGTATCGGCTTTATTGACGCGGTCTTTGACATTCACATTTTGGGAAACTGCCGCTTTGCGCCCGTCGGGATATTCCGAATAGGAATAGACAATGTAATTTCCGTCCCTTAAATAATTGAAGCGATACAGACCTTTGTTATCTGTTTCAACATCATCGCCGAAATAATCAGCGTCATTGTTTCCGAAAATCAAATAAACGTCTTTCTTTGCCGCCGGAAAAGTATCGGTCTGAAAAGAAAAATTATCATCGGAATGTTCAATTTGATACACATAACCTTCCAGAGCGGACGAACCGCCTAAGCCTTCGTTTTTATTGCAGCCATGAAATAAAAACGATACAAAAAACAGGAGAAGAAAATGTTTCATACTCATAATAATTTTGGGTAGAGGCATTACCCAAGCCGGATAATTTAAATTGTGATTGATTTCGAGCTTCCTCCGGAATAGTTTCCTCCCGTGTTATAGCCGTTTACGGTGTTTCCGCCGCTAATGCTCCCGCCGGAAAACAGCGTATAAGAGCCGGAAACAAGGCGCGGATCGGAAAAAGTAACGGTTACCATTGTGCCGACCGTTGCGCCTGCAATCACGGGGATATTGAACAGCAGCAGCGTTTCACCGGTGGCATTTTTGATGGCGATGGCGCTACCTGCCGTCGCCTGAATTCGTACGGAACGCTGCGTTCCCGCCGGAGCAGTCATCGACATACTCCCCCCGTGCGTACCAACAATAATTCCTCCGTTGACCTGAAAGTTGCGTTCAGCGTCGAAAGCCTCGCCATCGCCGCGAACGCCATTGGCAATAGTTAGCCCGCCGTTAATTACGAGGGCGCCGTTGCTGTCTATCGCGTCCTGTCCCGATGCGGCGCAGAAGATATTTCCGCCGTTGATGACGATTCCCGTTCCGGCATTGATGCAGTCATCGTAAGTGCGGATGTCGATATTTCCGCCGTTGATGGTCAGCAACCCTTTGCTTTCAAGTCCTTCTCCGCCTTCGGTTTTTTGCGTGCAATTAATATAAATCGTACCGCTGTTGATTGTCATATTGCCTTCGCATTTGATGGCTTTCGGATTGGCATAGTCTGTGCCATTGTCGCCAAAACCGCCGCCGCCCGGACGTCCGCCGGGTCCACCGCCGCCGCCTTGTCCGCCGCTCGAACTCCCCGAAACGAAGAAACGTTCGCCCGACGTTGCGGCGTTCAGCGTGAGGTTGGCATTGTTGTCGCCGACAATGCCAACGGTGATTGTTCCTGCGGCATTGATACATTTTCCTCCTGTTCCCGAACTGCTGCAAGTGATATTTCCGCCGAGCAAGGAAATATTTTGGTCGCTTTTTATGCAGGCTGCCGTATAGGAATCGGGCAAGCCTGTTTCGGTAGTATAAACTTTTCCATTGCCTGCGGTTGTGATGTTAATTGTTCCGCCGCTGATTTCTATATTGCCGTCGGCGGATATTCCTTTGCCGCCGTCGGAAGAGTTTTTGCTTTCAATAAGAATATTTCCGCCCGTAACGGTTATATTTTTATCGCTTTTGATAGCCGTGCAATACGACGGGTCGTAGCCGCCGCCTATGGGTTCAAGCGTCGCAACGCCCGATGTAACAATGGATATGTCGCCGCCGTTGATGGCAATATTCTCTTTGCTGCCGATACCTTTCGACTGTGCGCCGGAAACGTTTATGTTTATCGCGCCGCTGTTGACGGTTATTCCCGCGTCGGCTTTGATCGCTTTTATATCGTCGGCAGAGGACGCGATACGGAGACTTCCTCCGTTGATGGCAGCCGCGCCGCCGCCCGCATCTATTCCGTCGCCCGAAGCGCTAATGTTCAGCGAGCCGCCCGACTGCGTGAATCCGTCTTCGGCATGAAATCCGTCGGACGCTGCCGCCGTAACGGTTATGTCGCCGCTACGTATAACAATGCTTTTCTTACTGCTTGCAATGGCGTGTTTTGCCGCGCCGCTGACGTTGAGCCGTCCGTAGCCTTCAAATTCGAGAGAGCCGCTCTTGCTGATGAGCGTGGCGTTTTCCTCGTTGTCGGCGTTGTCGGTCAATATATTATTTCCTTTCAGTTCAACAATCGTTACGCCTTCGTTTTTCGTAATTTGGATGGGCGGAAGTTTCGATGCAGAGTTAATTTCTGCGCTGTTCAGCGTCAGGCGTATCGTGTTCGGAGCGGCTGCATTGTTCTGTATTTTCAGCGATCCGTTGGCGGTAACGCCCGAAACAAAAAACTCGACTGTTCCGGAAGCGGAAGATGCAAGGGTTACATCCGCGCCGTTTTTTGTTACGGTTATGCTGTTGTCGGAAGGAAGGTTTTCGACGGTTGCCTCATCGTTTGTATATATAATGCTGACGGCGCTTTCGTTTACCGTAACGGCTTGTAAAATAATATTCGGAACCGTAACGTCGGCATCAACTGTCGTAATGCCGGAAACGATGCCCGTTTCATATCCGCCAAGCGTTACCACGATTTGGTAAGTTCCGGCGCTCACTCCCGTAATGATATATTCGCCTGCCGCATTGACGGGCGACTGTCCCGCCTCGCTGCCGTCGGAAGCGTTCACAAGCATGACCGATGCGCCGCTTGCCGCGCCGCCGTCTGATTTGGTTGCTGTTCCGCTAATGCTGTATATTTGAGGCGTTTCTTCCGTTATATCGTCCGATTTGCAGGATTGAAAGAGAAAGCAATAAATAAAAAGAGGAAATAAAATTGATTTGTTCATAATGATTTAATATTTTAGGGAAGGCAAAGATAAAGCAAATAATAAAGAAGAAACAAACAATTTGTGTAAACGGTTGGATTGTTGGTGTGAACGGCAATTCAGTAAAGGTTTATGGCGAACAATTGCAGAACAAACCGTTACCCATTCTTAAAACGCTCCATTCTCCCCATAAATTCCCGAAGGTAACGCCTGCCGACAGGTAGTTTCTGCCCCTCAATAACAACCTGCGTGCTATTGAACGATTTGATTTTTCCCGCAGCAACAATAAACGACTTGTGTATGCGCACAAAATCAGACGCAGGCAGCAACGCTTCAACCGCTTTCATCGTCATGACCGGCATATAAGTTTTCTCTGCCGTTACGATTTTGATATAATTGTTGGCGGCTTCGACGTACAGGATAGCGTGGAGCGGCAATTGCATGTTTTGGTAATTATATTTAAAAGAAATGATTTTGCCTTCGGATATTTGTTGCGGACTGTTCTTTTGCTGCGCCGCAAGGAAACGCTCCTCCGCCTTGCCGCAGGCTTTCAGAAAACGCTCGAAATCAAACGGCTTAAGCAGATAATCGACCACGTCTAATTCAAAGCCGTCGACGGCATATTCCCTATGTGCGGTCGTGAAAATAACCATCGTACCCTTTTGCAGGATTTGAGCGATGTTGACACCCGAAATATCAGGCATACAAACGTCTAAGAAAATCAAATCGGGTTGCATGGAACGGATATACGAAATCCCTTCCACCGGATCGGTATAAGCGCCGAGCAGTTGAATGGAGGGCAACTGGCTGCAATAATAAGTCAGCAGTTTCAGCGCCAGCGGTTCGTCGTCAATTGCGATGCATTTCATTTTCAATATTATTTATTCATGTTTTACACAAGAGAAATTTGAAGTTCCACATGAAAAGCCGAACTGTCGGAGTCAATATTCAACGAATGCTGCTCCGGATAAGCCAGACACAGCCGCTTCCGAATATTTTCCAGCCCTACGCCTTCCGAAAGGTTTCGTTTGTTTATCTCCAAAACAACAGAATTGTCGCAGGTAAATTGCAAAACGCCGTTTTTCACCTCCACGCCGATATGGATGAAACATTCGATATGGGCGCTTATGCCGTATTTAAAAGCGTTTTCCACAAACGGGATAAATGTGAGCGGCATAATCTCCCATTTGCCGAAATCGCCATTTGCTTGAAACTGCAAATTAAACTTTTCAGACGCCCGAAAACTCTGTAGCCGGATATATTCTTTCAGCATTTTCATTTCCCGCCCCAGCGGAATACGGCTGTGATTGCTTTCAACGGTTACGAAACGCAGGAAATCGGAAAGCGACAGGATGGCTTCCGGCGCCTTGTCGTCTTTGCTCAAAGCCAGACAGTAAATGCTGTTCAGGCTGTTAAATAGGAAATGCGGATGAATTTGCGATTTCAAAAAAGAAAGTTCTGCCTGCACCATCGAATTTTCCAGCTCCTGCAAACGTTGTTTCTCGGCATACCACAAAGAAACAGTCTTCAGCCCCGTGCTTACGACAAAAACAATCAGAAACCGTATTGAACGGGCATATATGCCGATGCGCTCAACAATAATGTGGGGAGAAAACCGGTCGCCGTCGGGCGGTGGAAAATGTGGTCGCCGTGGCGGCATATCCGGTCTGAAAGGCGGTTCCGACATAAAATGTACGAAATATTGCCTGACGAGCCAGGGAACAGCAAAGCCAAAAAGTATGAACGCCGCAATCGTAATCGCCAAAAAGAGCGCTGTTTTTTTCTTCGACAGAAGACGGGGTACAAAAACAGACCCGTTGAGATAAAAATAAACAATCAGCAACGAGTATTCCATCGCAATAATCAAAGGAAAGAAAATATCATTGACAGACCTTTCCACCATAATACGCGGAATAGTAAGCCGGATGAAAAGCGCCCATACCGCTATATGCAAAACGGTGAACATCAATTTTTTATGCTTGGATAACAGGATATTCATTATGCAAAGGAACAAAAAAACGCATTATTTATAATAAGTATTTTGGAAATTTTTTACCTTTGTATCCATGCTTACCATTGGCATTGGCATCGCCTAAAGCAGGTAATCGCTATGATGCACATGAAATTGAAAAAATGAGTTCTATGGAAGTAAGGATTGACAAATGGCTGTGGGCGGTAAGGATTTTCAAAACGCGAACCGTTGCGATAGAAGCATGCAAAAAAAACCGCATCACGGTGAATAACGCGCCCGCCAAACCCTCAAGGATGATTCGCATCGACGACGTCATTTCGGTACATAAACCGCCGGTTACCTATTCTTTCAAAGTATTGGGACTGACTGCCAACCGCATCGGCGCTAAATTGGTTCCGGAATACATGGAAAATGTTACGTCACCCGAACAGTATGAGATACTCAACTTGCAGAAAATAAGCGGATTTATCGACCGCGCAAAAGGAACGGGACGCCCGACAAAAAAAGAACGCCGCGACTTGGACGAGTTTTCGGCGCCGGCTTTTGCACCGAACATGGAGTTTGATTTTGACGAATAAAAAAGATGATTAAACAGTTGATTTTGGTTGGATTGGGAGGAGGCGTCGGAAGTATGATGCGGTTTCTTGTTTCCAAAATTCCTTTTGCGCAGGGTTCATTTCCATGGGCAACGTTTGCCGTTAACATTGTCGGCAGCTTCCTTATCGGAATATTGATTGGGCTGTCTGTCAGGCATCAAATTTTGAATGCGGATATGAAACTTTTGCTTGTTACAGGCTTTTGCGGCGGGTTCACTACTTTTTCGGCGTTTTCGGCGGAGAATGTTCATTTGTATCAGTCGGGGAATTATTTTTCGCTTGCCTTTTACATCCTGTTAAGTATTGTCGCCGGATTTGCCGCCGTGCTTTCGGGGCTGATTTTGGGCAAATAGGAATGCAGGCAATATTACAAAAAACGAACTTGTAAAAGTATTGGAATGAATCCAGAAAATATAAATAAACTTGAAAAATTGGTTGCCGACTATCAGCGAGCAATGCACGGGCAGGTAGATATGAAGAAATTCACCTGTTATGCAATAACTTACCATTCAACGGCTATTGAGGGCAGCACATTAACGGAGGGGCAGGTTTATAATTTACTCGACCAGGATATGCCCGCCAAAAACAAATCTTTTTCGGAACAACAAATGGTGATTGACCATCAAAAGGCCCTTGTTTATACGCTGAATACGGCAACAGGAAAAAAGCCGCTTACGGAGCAATTCGTTAAGGAAATCGGCGGTATGGTCGTAAAGAACACGGGCGGTATTTACAGCACGGCATTGGGAACATTCGACGGCACACGCGGCGACTACCGACTTGTTAATGTTCACGCAGGGGCGAGAACTTTCCCAAACCACATCAAAGTCCCCGACCTTATGAAATCTTTTATTACTGAGTTGAATAAACGAATATCGGAAGCAAAAACTTTTCGGCAAAAATGTGAGGCGGCTTTTTATGCACACCATCAATTTGTGAGCATACACCCTTTTGCAGACGGCAACGGACGTACGGCACGCCTGATTATGAATTACATTTTGACTTGCTTTGATTTACCGATTTTCCATGTGTATAAAAGCAACCGCATTTCCTACATTCAGGCTTTGGAAAAAGCGAGAGAAACCGGGAATTTACAACATTTTTACAGTTTCATGTTTGGGCAGTATAAAAAGTTTTTGGGAAAAGAAATGAAATCGTGAAAATTACCCTGAATTAAGCGAAATTGAGGGTGTTTTTTATAAAAAGGGCTGATAGTCCGCTTTATCAAAGTAATTGCTTTCACAAATCAGCAGCAATTTTGAATGATTTTTACTGTTCCAATAATGTTCGTGTACATAAAGAAAAAGGGATTTCCTAATGAAAAGTTAGGAAAATCCCTTTATGTACTCGGAGCGGGACTTGAACCCGCACAACCGTAATGGTCACAAGATTTTAAGTCTTGCGTGTCTACCATTCCACCATCCGAGCAGACCATAAATTTACATACAAAAACGATCAAGAGCGAAAAACGGGACTCGAACCCGCGACCCTAACCTTGGCAAGGTTATGCTCTACCAACTGAGCTATTTTCGCATTTGCGGCTGCAAAGGTATAATTTATTTTTGTTTTTGCAAAAGTAAGATTGAAGCCGTCGTTAGACTTGTTGTGAAAACCCATTTAACTCTCTATTTTATAGTTAAATATTCCGCAAATCAAGTTGTCTTTTTCGCCTATTACGATATTGTTCTCGTGCTATGCTAAACCTTTTTGTTCTGCCGATGGTTTGTTTTTCGGAAAATAGTGTTACTTTTGTCCGCGATAATTTAGTATGTTTACTAAATTAAGTAGGTGAGTTACAAGTAAAGGTAATTGATGCGTTTACTCGTAATTCAACTTGTAACTAAAATTATAAAATATGAAACAGTTAATTAGAAAATTTTTAGTGAATTTAAGAAAAGTCAAGGTGGTTTCCATCCCAAACAAAAGATGTCACAGGAACGACTCGGAGTTGGTTTTGGCGGAACGCTTGCAAAATCCAATTTTTTTGGAGCGTTACGGATACAAGGTGTATTCCCAAAACGATGAAGATGGGATGATTGCGGAAATTTTTAACCGAATCGGCGTTACCGATAAGCGGTTTGTGGAGTTCGGCGTTCAAAACGGACTCGAAAGCAACGCGCATTTTCTGATTCACGGTGGGTGGAGCGGGATATGGATTGACGGCGATAAAAAAGCGGTCGACCAGTTGCGGTTGCTTTTCAGGAAGCCGATCGAAAGCGGGCGGCTGTTGGCGATGAATGCGTTTATTACGATGGAGAATATCAATCAACTGATTGGCACAGCCGGAAATTGTCGGGGTGAAATTGATTTATTGAGCATTGATATTGATGGAAACGACTATTGGATATGGAAATCCGTTGACTGCATCAATCCGCGCGTGGTTGTGATTGAGTACAACGCCAAGTTTCCCCCGTCGTTTGAATGGGTCATGGAATACAATGGCAAACACGCTTGGCAGGGCGACGACCAACAAGGCGCGTCGTTAAAATCGCTCGAATTGTTGGGCGTGGAAAAGGGCTATAGGCTGGTGGGAACGAATAAAAACGGGGTGAATGCGTTTTTTGTGCGGCGGGATTTGGCGAAAAATTTGTTTCCCGAACCGGCGACGGCGGAGAATTTATATAATCCGGCAAGGTGGGATATGCAGTATGTTAGCGGGCATCCGACGAAGAAATATATTGGGAAGAGTTAAAAGTTAATAAATCTTAATTTTTTGGTTAGTTGTTGCGTAATGCTTACATTTGTTCTCGAAATTTTTAATGAATTAAATTTTTGTCTTATGAAAAAGAATATTTTATTACTTGTTTTTGCGGCATTCGGTTTTTTTGCTCAGGCGGAGCAGATAGGGGAGCGGGAATTTGCGCCGGAGGAAATTGCCGTACACGGGGAGACTCACATAATAGGTTTTCCTAATATTGATTACACTTTTGCGTACTTCAGATCTGAGAACATGGTAATAATCGCTGGCGTACCTCGTGATAATGGGACTGGCGTCCTCGTCCCCGAATATTGGGAGATTCTGGATATAGCGACTGCAGACCGGTTGCGGAATGAGTTGGTATCTCAGTGCTATGAGGCATGGGAGGAGGAATGGAGAAGATTGCCCAGAGAAGATTAATCAAGTTAGATAATTAATTATAAAGTAAAAAAACCGTGAAATTTCACGGTTTTTTTTATGAACGCCCCCCCCCCGCTCGGCGAAGTCTCTGACTACGTCGTGTTAAAAGCAAGCGAAATATACTACATTTTTGTCGGTAACGCCCGATTTTTCTACATTTTTGTAGCCGTCAGCGACCCATTATAAGAATGTATCTGACAACGAAAATTATTCCTATTCGTAATATATACAGCAATTTATATATACCTTACTACTTTCCTCTCATTGCGGCATAGCTTTTGAATTAAAAAACAAGCGTTAAGAACTAAGAATAAAAACAGTTCTTAACGCTTAGTTCATATGAAAGATTTATCTGTACATCCCTGTTTCAACGCGGAAGCAAAGCAAAAATACGCACGGGTGCATTTGCCCGTCGCGCCGAAATGCAATATCCAGTGCAATTATTGCAACCGCAAATACGATTGCTGCAACGAAAGCCGACCGGGCGTGAGCAGTACGGTGCTGTCGCCCCTTCAAGCCGTTCATTACCTGAAAGCCCTGAACGAAAAGGCGCTCAATATCAGCACGGTGGGGATAGCCGGTCCCGGCGACCCTTTTGCCAATCCCGAGGAAACGATAATGACCGTGAATCTGCTCAAAAAGGAATTTCCCGGCATGCTCCTTTGCCTGTCGACAAACGGGCTTGACCTGTTTCCGCATATCGACGCCCTTGCCGAAGCGGGCGTTTCGCATGTAACGCTGACCATTAATTCGCTGAACCCCGACACTTTGGCAAAAATGTACCGCTGGGTTCGTTACAACCGTCGGGTGTATCGCGGCGAACAGGCGGGGCGGATTTTGCTTGAACAGCAATTAAAATCTATCGAACTCCTCAAGGCGAAAGGGATAACGGTGAAAATAAATACGGTGGTTTGCGAGGGTATCAACGACGGCGACGTGGAGGAAATTGCCGTGAAAACGGCTGCGCTGGGCGCCGATACGATGAATTGCCTGCCGCTCTATCCGGTGGAAAATACGGAATTTGCGCTACTGAAAGAACCGTCGAAGGCGTTGATGAAAACCCTCAAATCGCGCATTGCCGCCCATATTACGCCCATGACCCACTGTGCCCGTTGCCGCGCCGACGCTGCCGGACTGCTCGGTTGCGACAGCGCGGAAGCCATGCAAATGATTGGGCAATTTTCTACGCTGGTCGTAAACAAAGGCGAAGGACGCACGAGGGTTGCGGTGGCAAGCAACGAAGGACTGCTGGTGAATTTGCATCTCGGCGAAGCCCGTAAAATGTACATTTTCGAGCAGTCGCGCAACGGCTATCACTTCGTTGAAACGCGCAATACACCGCTTCCGGGCGGCGGGGAGGAACGATGGAAATCCTTAGCCGAAACGACGCTCGTCGATTGTCGGGCTGCCCTCGTGGGGGGTATCGGCGAAACGCCGATGCGAATACTGCATGCCAACGGGATAAAAGTCATACAAATGAGCGGGTTAATCGACGCCGGATTGGATGCCGTTTACCTGAACCAACCCCTGAAAACACTTTGCCGTAGCGATTATACCCGTTGCGGGGACGCTTGTCGCGGAACGGGCGCGGGGTGCGGCTAATAAATAAACAAGTTACGAGTGAACGAGTTACAAGTAAAGGTGATTGATGCGTTTACTCATTAATATAATTTAATTTTGATTACTTCTTAACAACTAAATTTTGAGAAAATGAAAAAGCCTGATTTTATGATTTTGGTCTGCAACTCCTATCGGGTTGCTGGCGATGCTCAGGGAGCGTGTAACAAACAGGGCGCCGCCTCGCTGGTGCAGTACATCACGGAAGAGTGCGCCGACAGAGGCATTGACGCCGTTGTAACCACCACCGCTTGCTTGAGCGTGTGCAGCCAAGGTCCCATCGTGGTTGTGCAGCCCAACAATTACTGGTATGGCGGCATTGACAAAGACAAAGTAGATGAAATACTTGACGCTTTGGAAGACGGAAAAGCAGTGGAGGATTATTTGATAACGTAAACTTGGTTCGGCGAAAGGCAGTCGGTACGTTGTGAAAACGCGGCGGCTGCCTTATTTTTTCAAAAATTCATATTCATATACTTTCGGCGTGATTTTCGCGGTCAGAATACGCAAGGCTTCGCGTAGGTTGCCGATCAGTTCGTTGTACTTTTCGTTTGTCGAACGGGGGTTCATTTTTCCCGTGCCGTTGCGTCCCTGAAAATGTTCCTTTATGTCGTACAGGGCGGCGTTGATGTTGCTGTTTTTTTGTGAATGGTAGTATTTCCAGAGTTCGCGTCCGGCGGCAAGGACGGCTTGGGCTTCTTTTGAAAATTCACATTTTTTCCCTTTCTTCCAGCCGGTTTTTGCATTCTTTTCTTCCGTTTCCAATTGCTCAAACAAATCGGCATAGGCATTTCGGATGATTTTTCCGCTCAGGAAACTCGCCATAAAATGGCTGTCAAATCCCGTCGGCGCGCCGACCTCGCTTTCCGTAAACGGAATCCAGTGATTGACGCCTTCTTTTGCGGATACGTTCGTGTTAAATAGCGTATAGGCGAGGCAATTGTTTTGAAATTCAAAGTCCGTTTCCCATTTTTTGTTCGGGAAAAGGAACTGGTCGCGGTCGTTGAGCCAGTCGGCTGGGATGACTTTTCGGACGGTGAAGTAAATGCAGGCTTCGATTAGGTTGTTCGCCGTAATATACGTCCATCTGTTCGGATGGTTTTCGCAGTTTGTAATTCTTATAAAATTATTGTGTTGAAAATCGCTTCCGTATAAGCCGATTGCACCGATGTTGTTTCTGCCTTCCGTTCTTGTATGGTATTTTCTGAACCAGTCCGTAATAAAAATATTTTCGTCGTAAGCGTAAAAAGTTTTGTTTCCGATGTGATTTGCCGTTTCATCAAAAATATCCAGCTTTATTTTGTCAATCTCCTTTTTACCGTCTAATTTCCAAATCATAAACCCAATCGGGAAATCGCCCGTAACATTATCGAAAGTATTCGCAGGGACAACAAATCCTTTTTGAAAATCGACTTTGAAAAAGTTGCGGAATTTCAAAAAATTGGGACCCTGCACAACTTTCAACTTTGAAAATTGCGCAAGCATTGCCGTATGACATTTGTCATATATTCTTGTTGAAAACTGTGCGGAAAGTTCTTTTGTGGCAATACCGATTTTATCTGCATATTCCACCCGTGTTTTTGTAAAAGAAACTCCGCGCTTGTTTATTCTGTTTTTATTTTGTGTTTCTTTTTTTGCTGTTTCCGCATACGGCGGATTGATGTAAATAATCAGCCGTTTGCGCAGTTGCGGGTGGTTGATGATTTTTTGCAGGCTTTCGGGGAGTTTTGAAAAATCGTCGTTCAGGAAATCGAATTGGAAAACGTGTTCTTCGAGAAGATTTGCGCCGTTTTTGATGCGGTCGCGCATCACGTCCACGTCCTGTTTGTCGAGCGTTGAAGCCCAAATATGGTATTTATTGGTCAGTCCAGCGAGCAGGTTTCCGGTTCCGGCGGCGCAGTCCCAGACGTAATATTCGTCTTGCCAGTCGTCGCCCAGCAGGTCGGCAAGGTAGCGTTGGGAGAGTTCGACCCAGATTTGCGGGGTGAAAAATGAGCCTTTTCGCTCGCGCACATCCTGCGGCACAAGCAAATCGCGGCGTTCCACCATAAAATCCCAGTAATCTTCGTGTGGCGGGCGGTCGTATTTCGCCCAAAACAGAGCGTGAGCCTTTTGGTTGTCGGAAAAACCGGTGGTTAACAAACTTTCCATTCCGGTCTCGTTTATTTTCCTGTCTAATTCGTAATGGTTGGTTCGCAGCAACACAAAAAGTTTTTCTTTCAAGGTTTTATTTTCGTCTGAAAGCAGGTCGGCAAGGTAGAAGTCGCCGTCGATGATGCCGTGCTTTTTGGCAGCGCTCCAATCATTAACCTGAATGGTCGGTTTTACCGTTGCGCACCATTTGTTGTAAACGTGCAGGAAATTGTTTTTGTCGATTTTTATCGCCGTCGTTCCGGTTTTTCCGGCGATGAAATTGTTGTTGATAAAGCGGCGCAGTTCGCTGTCGTCGCGTTCAAAATAAAAGAGATAGGTTTGCTGCAGATTGTTTTCGACAATCTTTTTTATTTGCCCATGCACCTGCCGAAACTCTTTTGTGTCGTGATTCGACGGCGCTACATTCCAGTTGAAATCGTTTTGATAAAAAATATCCTGAATTTCGGAATATGGCACGAAAGCGATTTTTTCGCTGTCGTAACAGCCGAGAAACGAGGGTGGCAGTATTTTGTCGAAAGTCCGCGCCTTGCCGATAGTCAAAACGAGTTGGGCAAGCATGGCGGGAATGTTGGCGGGTTTTTGTTTTGCTTCTGCCCACAGCAAATATTCGTCATTGAAGTCAACGGCATTTTTCGGACGTTTGATTTTGACGGCAAAATCAATTTTACCCAAAATCTTCGTGCAGTCGAATTTTTGGAAATAGTTGGCGGCTATTGCGTTTTTTATTTCTTCTTCGGGAATCATTCGGTTGAGCGTTTAGCGAAGCAAAAGTAGTAAAAATGGCGGTTATATGCAAAGGGTGGGGTTTCTTGCGGCATCGCCAGCGAAAGCGAAGCCTGAAGCAATCGCGTGCCTCGTCCCTGCATGGTTCGCTGACGACGCGGTGAGTTCAGGAAAATTGAATAATACAAGCGCCCGTTTTCTCCAAATGAACGGAATAGCGCGAATCCCGCGCAAGTGCGGCGGGCATTTCCTCCCCCGTCAAAAGGTTTTTTGCGGAAGTGATTGCTGTTTCGTCCGTTTTAAAATAGTTAAAAGCGGCTGCCGGTAGGAAAATTTCGACGTCGGCGTCTGATTCGTCAAAATTAGCGGCAATCAGCAGGAGTTCGTTTCCAGCGTGGCGCAGGAAAGCGTATTGCTTGTCGGGATTGAAAAACCGGCTGTGCGGATTGACGTACATCAAATCGAAAAATTTCCCCTCGCGAATGGCTTCCGACGTGTTGCACAGGTTGAGTAGCCGGATGTAAAAATCGCGCAACGTTTTTTGTTCAGCGGTCAAAAGGGCGGTGTTGATTTTGCCGCCGTTGTACCAGTTCCGCAGGGATTCGACGCTCCAGTAGTCAAAAATGGTGGTGCGCCCGTCCTGTCCGCTGAAACCTTCCGCATCCATGCCTTTTTCGCCCAGTTCCTGCCCGAAATATATCATGATCGGATTTTTGTGCATCGCAGCCATAACAACCACAGCCGGTAACGCTTTCGTCGGACTGTCAGCGAAAAAAGGGGAGGCAATCCGCTGTTCATCATGGTTTTCGAGGAAATACAGCATCCGTTCCTGAATATCTCCGACAGACAGCCAACATCCGGTGATTGCTTGGGCTGTTTGTCTGCCGCACACGATGTTGCGCAGGGTATCGTACAGCCCTGTTTTATCGTAGAGGTAATCAAATTTACCGTTCCATAAATAATTGCGGTATTGGTCGGGGTTGTAAATTTCGGCGATAAACAGCATGTCGGGGCAAACCTGCTTGACCGCACAGATTGCCCATCCCCAAAACTCCACAGGAACCATTTCAGCCATGTCGCAACGGAAACCGTCGACGTTTTTGGAAGCCCAGAACAGCAGGATGTCGCGCATTTTGTACCATGTATCGGGGACAGGGTCAAAATACGTTTGTTTATCGTTTAAATAATCGACTCCGTAATTCAGTTTAACCGTTTCATACCAGTCGTTTTGACCGGGTTGGGCGGAAAAACAGTCGTTTCCCGTCGCTTTCGCCGGAAATTCGTGATAGGTTTTTCCGTCGGCATCCAAGTCAAAAGCAGGCGGAGTGAGGATTTGTCCCGGAATGTAGTAGAAATTATTGGCGGGCGAAAAAGTTGTTCCGACGTCGTCGTTTGCGCCCAAATCAACGGTATCGGCGGGTTTGGCGTCCGAACCGTATCGGCGCGCCGTGTGATTGGGGACGAAATCAATAATCATCTTCAGCCCAGCCCGGTGGGTTCGTTCGACCAGCGCCTCAAATTCCGCCATCCGGTTGGGAATATCGTCGGCTAAATCGGGGTCGACGTCGTAATAATCGCGGATGGCATAGAGCGAACCGGCTTTTCCTTTCACCGTCGCAGGGTGATTGCCGTTGATGCCGTATTCGGGATAGCCGGTTTGGGAAGCGTGTTCCAGTAAACCGGTGTACCAAACATGCGTGAACCCCATTTTACTAATTTCATCCAACACTTTCGGGGTAAACGCCGACATTTTCCCGCAACCGTTTTCTTGCAGGCTACCGTTGGGGATATTGGCTGTTGCCGTGTTGCCGAACAGCCTTGTAAACAGTTGATAAATGATGATTTTTTTCATGAGGAGTTGATGAGTAAACGAGTTGACAAGTAAACAAGTTGACGAGAGAGGGTGGCAAAACCGATCTCGTTTACTCGTTTACTTGTTTACTAATCAACTCTTTAACAAATGAATCCGACAAGGCTTTTTGAGAATAACCGTAACCGATTTTAAAAATCTTTTCGGAATTAACCAAATCGAAAGTTTTGAAATAGGCAACCTCCGTCATTTCTATGAGGACGTCGCACAGGGTGCGGTCGAGCAAAGTGTTGGTTCGCGACATGTAATGATAGGAACGTTCGGCAATTTGCATAATCGTTTTGTTATATTTTTTGGAAATAAGCGGGCTTACGTTGACGCCGATTATTTTATCGCAAACGCCGCGAATGACAGATACCGGAAAGTTCTTGAAAATACCGCCGTCCACATAATTGACGCCGTCGATAACCACCGGATTAAACAGGATGGGAATGCTACACGAGGCAACGATGGCGTTGATAAGCGGTCCGGAATCGAAAACTGTGCTTTTCCCCTCGTCCAGGTTGGTTGCGACGACCTTGAGCTGGATTGAGAGGTCTTCAAAGTTTTTGGCGTGCAAATGTTTTTTTAGGAAGCGCCTGAAGCCGGTCATCCCGAAAATAGCGGCTACCGGCATCTGAATGTCGGCAAATTCCCTGAAATCCTTTCCGGCAAACAGTTTGACTATTTCCTCCGGAGCATATCCGTCGGCATACAGCGCGCCTGCCAGTGCGCCCGCGCTTGTGCCGGAAATGATGTCGGGTTTCAAACCGAAGTCTTCAATGGCTTTCAGCGCGCCGGGGTGGGCAAAACCTCGCGCGCCGCCGCCGCTTAGCGCCAAGCCTAATTTGTATTTTTTATTTTCCGGTAGTTCGTTCATATAATCTGATTATTTTTGTAAGTACAAGTGCACTTGTATGCTATAAATTAATATATTAAGTATGTGTGAAAAATAAATTATATTTTTTTATTTTTATGCTGGATTGCTTCACCGCTTCGTGGTTCGCAATGACGTTGCGACAAATTAATGCACCCAATCCGCGATGCGTTTAAAATAAAAAGACTGCCGTTCCCACTTGCGTAGGAACGGCAGTCCGAGAAAAATTTTATTACCTGATAAACAGCAATTCTCGATACTTCGGCAATGGCCATAATTCGTCGTCAACAATCAGTTCCAATTTATCGACATTGTAGCGGATTTCATCAAAATAAGGCAAAACCTTGTCGTGATAAGCAATGGCTTTTCCCCTTTCGCTTTCAATCTTATTCGCTACTTTCCTTGCCTTAATCATCGCTTCTACTTTCGACTTGATGGTTGATATCCGTTGCGAAATTTCTTCAATGATTCCCAAATCATGCGCCGACAATTTGCTTGCTTTCGATTTGTCGAAAACCTTGTTGATTTTATAAACGTTGTCCAGCAGGGCAGATTGATATTTGGTTGCGGTCGGAATGATATGATTCATAACCAAATCGCCCAAAACACGCGCTTCAATCTGTATTTTCTTCGTATAAGTTTCCCATTTCACCTCGTTACGCGCGTGCAATTCCCTTTTGCTGAAAACGCCGACGCTTTCAAACATCTTTACTACGGTGGAAGTTGTGTTGGCGTCAATGATAACGGGAACGCTCGTTTCTCCGTCCAAACCGCGTTTGGCGGCTTCTTTTTTCCATTCTTCGCTATAGCCGTTGCCGTCGAAGCGAATGGGTTTCGAGACTTTGATGTATTCTTTCAACACATCGAAAATCGCTTTTTCTTTAGCCGATCCCGATTTGATTTTTTTATCTACGGTTTTCTTAAATTCAATTAGTTGAGCGGCAACAATTGCATTCAACGTAATCATACCGGAAGCGCAGTTGGCAGAAGAACCTACCGCACGGAATTCAAAGCGGTTGCCGGTAAAAGCAAACGGCGATGTACGGTTGCGGTCGGTATTATCCAAAAGCACTTCGGGAATTTTGGTAACGCCAAGTTTCATTTTTTGTTTGGAATCAATCACAATCGCTTCTTCGCTGCGACTTTTTTCCAATTTATCCAGTACGGCAGAAACTTGCGTCCCCAAGAATGCGGAAATAATGGCAGGCGGAGCTTCATTCGCGCCCAAGCGGTGAGCGTTTTGAGCCGTCATAATGGATGCTTTCAGCAAAGCGTTGTATTGGTAAACAGCCATGAGGATATTCACCACAAAAGTAATGAATTGCAGGTTTTCTTCCGGCGTTTTGCCCGGCGTCAGAAGACCTACGCCCGTATCTGTTCCCAGCGACCAGTTGTTGTGTTTTCCTGAACCGTTAACACCGGCAAACGGTTTTTCGTGCAACAGCAAACGGAAACCATGACGACGCGCAACTTTCTTCATAATCGACATAATCAGCAAGTTCTGGTCGACCGACAAATTGGTTTCCCCGAAAATCGGTGCTAATTCAAACTGGTTGGGCGCCACTTCGTTGTGGCGGGTTTTTACAGGAATACCATATTTATATCCTTCAAATTCTATATCTTTCATATAAGCCTGCACGCGCGTGGGAATTGAACCGAAATAATGGTCTTCCAACTGTTGGTTTTTCGCCGATTCGTGTCCCAACAAAGTGCGTCCGGTGAGCATCAAATCAGGACGGGTAGCATACAAACCGTCGTCGACAAGGAAATATTCCTGTTCCCATCCCAAATATGAATAGACTTTCTTCACGGCGGGGTCAAAATAACGGCAAACATCCGTCGCCGCTTTATCCACTGCATTCAAAGACTTTAGCAAAGGCGTTTTATAGTCCAACGCTTCGCCGGTGTAAGAAATGAAAACGGTGGGGATGCAAAGCGTATCGTCAACAATAAAAGCGGGGGATGATGGATCCCAAGCCGTGTAGCCGCGCGCTTCAAAGGTGTTGCGAATGCCGCCGCTTGGGAACGACGATGCGTCGGGTTCCTGCTGTGCAAGGAGTTTTCCCGAAAATTCCTCAATGATGGCGCTTCCCGGACAGCCGGAATATTCGATAAACGAATCGTGCTTTTCGGCAGTGCTTTCGGTAAGCGGCTGAAACCAGTGGGTATAATGCGTTGCGCCTCTTTCCATCGCCCACATTTTCATGCCTGCCGCTACGTGGTTAGCCAACTCGCGGTCTAAAGTTTCTCCTTTTTCAATCACATTGATAAGTTTATCCAAAGTTTCCTTAGATAAATACTTAGCCATTTGATCCTTGTTAAAAACATATTTTCCGTAATAATCGGAAGTCAACTGTTCGGGCGCCGATACGGCAACCGCTTTCTTTTTATAAGCTTCTTCTACAGCTTTAAATCTTAATTTCGACATTTTTACACTTTTTTCTTACGTTATTTTTTAATGATTTTTATTTTTTACAACCCGTTACGACAAAGCGAAACCTTGTCGCAACAGGAAATAAATAACTTGATTTACAGAGTAAATCCAAACACAAAGAACGGATCTTGCTTCTGAGGATTGAGGATTAGCTGCCCGAAAACCGGCAAGGAAAAACTGTCCGTAATTTTAATTTCTCTATTTACTCTCAGGCTGATATTACACACCGCCGCCCGCGTTGCTGAGTAAAGCCCTTGCCCCGGCGTGAAGCCGACACTTGCATTCATATCGAAATTGTTAATGGAAAACGGTACGGTAGCTTCAATGTAAGTGGAATAGCAATTTTTGCCGTCTTCTTTCTTATTATCGTTTCCGGCAAATATAACGCCTAAGCTAAGGCTCAACGGAAAAGATACCGTCTCCAGATTATAACCCACGCTTGCTTCCCAAAGGTGTGGCGTAAGGTCGTCATAGTGGAAATACTTCATAGGATTACCATCTTCTCCTGTCCACCAATAATCGGTGATTGCCACCGCCAAGTTGTCATTGCTGTATCCCAGAATTAAATCAACTTCTTTATGGTCGTTGAACATAGCCGTACTCCCCCATGCCGACAATGAAAAATTGCCTAAGCTAAAGCTCATTGTGGGTTGAAAAGAGGCTCCCGCTTGATAAGTGCCGCGCCATACATACGTACTAACTACGTCTGTTCCTATCGAAAAATTCAAATCGCTCTTTTGCGCTTTAATGTTGTTGCATATACATGCCAAAATTCCTAATAATAAAATTAACTTCTTCATTTTAATACTGTTTTAATAAATTAATAAATAGATAGTTCAAAAAATAAATAACCCTTACAATCTTTTCACCTTGTCAATTAACAATACACTAATTAAATACGATGTTGGGTATTTTCACGCCGCAAAGTAAATCATTTTATTTTGATTGCACAAATTTTCACATTATTTTGTTTGATTTCTTATTTGTATCGCATCATTTTATTTCTTAAATGGGTGTTGTGAGTTAACAAGAAAATGGGGTGCAATCGGTTTCGCTATCACTTATGACTTGTTGCGAAAACCCATTTAACCCCCTATTTTCATAGTTCCTTATTCCACAAATCAAGCTATATCTTAATTACCCAAATCTTTTTCGCCTGTTACGATATCGCTCTCGTGCGGTGCCAAACCTTTTTGTTCTGCCGATGATGTTGTTCTACTTTCATTCGCAGGCTTGAAATATGCCTGTTGTACGCCTTTTGCTTGCGGGTCATCCATCCAAAATCTTCCTTAAATAACGGCGACTACATATATTTCTCCCCAAAAACCATATTCACATCCGCAACAAACTGTTTAATCCGCTGTTCGTCCGATTTTTTGCAAATCAAAAGAATACCGTCCGATTCGGCGATGATATAATCGTTAAGTCCCTGTATTACGGCTAATTTTTCCGCCGGCAAGGTAACAAGGTTATCGGCGCTTTCGATAAAAAGCGCATCCCCTTTCAAGATGGCGTTCGCTTCCTCGTCTTTGCCCGCCAAATCATAAAGCGACCCCCACGTCCCCAAATCCGACCATCCGAAATCAGCCATTAACATATACACGTTATCGTCTTTTTCCATGATGCCGTAGTCGATTGAAATGTTCTGGCACATAGGGTATTGTTCTTCGATAAACGCAACTTCGGCAGGCGTATTGAATTTATCCAGCCCCCGATCGAAACGTGTGGTTATATCGGGCAAATGCCTGTGGAACGAATTTAATATCGTTTGAACATTCCAGATAAATATCCCTGAGTTCCAGAAAAATTCGCCGCTTTCGTAAAAAACCTTTGCCAGTTCGTAGTTGGGTTTTTCGGTAAAAGCCTTTACTTTTTGGATGTTATCGCTTCCGCCCTCTTCGGTTTGGATGTAGCCGTAGCCGGTTTCTGGACGATTGGGTTTTACGCCCAAAGTCAGCAAAGACGGGAATTTATTTACGAAATTCAAGCCTGTTTGTATGTTTTTAAGAAAATTTTGTTCCTGTAAAATAAGGTGATCGGCAGGAGTAATCACGATATTGGCATTGGGATTGATGGAGCGTATCCGGTAGGCGGCGTAGGCGATACACGGCGCGGTGTTCCGGCGGGTCGGTTCCAAAAGCATTTGACTGTCGGCGATTTCCGGCAGTTGCTGTTTCACCAAATCGGCATACATCCGGTTGGTTGCGATATAAATATTTTCCGCAGGGACGATTTGGGCGAAGCGGTCGAAAGTTTGCCGTATCAAAGAGCGTCCGGTTCCGAAGAAATCTAAAAACTGTTTCGGTCTGTTTTCACGGCTAAAAGGCCAGAAGCGGCTGCCGATTCCGCCGCCCATGATTACACAATAATTGTTTTTCATAAGTATACAAAATTTGTTTTTGCACTGCAAAAATACGACTTAAATTTTAAAATAAGAACTAAGAGTTAAGAACTAAAAACTAAAAATAATGATAACTCTTATGTTCTTTACTTCGCGCCTCCACGTCTTAGCGTACAAACAATCTGCACATCCAATCCCGAAAAATTACATCTAATCTTGGAAAATTACATCTAATTCCGGAATATTACATGTAATCTCGGAAAATTACATGTAATTCTGGGATATTACATCTAATCATAAAATATTTACATGTAATTCTGAAATATTACATGTAATCTTGGAATATTACATCTAATTTCGGAATATTACATGTAATCTTGAAATATTTAGATGTAATTTCGGAATATTACATGTAATTTTTTAAAATTATATGTCCCGCAAGAGAACTAAGAATAATGATAACTCTTGGTTCTTAACTGTTAACTATTAGTTCTTTCCAAAGAGTTCCAACCTTGTGCAACCAAAGCTATTTCCGTGCCGTCGCGGGCTATCAGGTTGGTTCCCTCTGCGGCGTCGCAAATGTTCCCGATGAGTTTAACGGCGTCGATACGCTCCATTTTCTCGTGCAGACTCAGGGGAACGGTGAACAGCAATTCGTAATCTTCCCCGCCGTTCAAAGCGGCAGTCGTCAGGTTCATGTTGAATTGTTCCGCCATCAGGGCGGTTTGGTAATCAATCGGGATGCGTTCTTCGTATATCCGGCAACCGACGCCGCTTTCCGTGCAGATGTGCAGCAGTTCCGACGAAAGCCCGTCTGAAACGTCAATCATCGAAGTGGGCAAAATACCGTTTTCCTCCAAAATGTGGACGACGTCTTTCCGCGCTTCGGGTTTTAACTGCCGTTCCAGCAGATATTCTTTTCCCGCAAAATCGGGCGTGAAATCTTTTTCACCGGCAAAAACGGCTTTTTCCCGTTCCAACAATTGCAAACCCATGTAGGCGGCGCCTAAATCACCGGAAACGTAAATCAAATCGGTGTTTTTGGCTTTATTTCGGTAAACAATCCGGTCGCCGGAAGCTTCGCCGATGCAAGTAATACCGATGCAAAGCCCGGTGAGCGACGCGGAAGTATCCCCGCCCACCAAATCCACCCCGTAAATCTCGCAAGCCAATTGCAAACCGGCGTAAAAATCCTCCAAATCCTCTACCGAAAACCGTTTGGAGATGCCCAACGCAACGGTAATCTGCCGGGGTTGACCGTTCATGGCGTATATATCCGAAAAATTTACAACCGCCGATTTATAACCGAGATGTTTGAGCGGCACATACGTCAAATCGAAATGAATGCCTTCCAGCAAAATGTCGGTCGTTACCAGCGCCTCTTTGTCTTTGTACGACAAAACGGCGGCGTCATCGCCGATACCTTTGAGCGTACTGCTGTTTTTGATTGTTGTTTTTTCGGTCAAATGCTTGATTAGACCGAATTCGCCTAATGATGAGATTTCCATTATTAATTAAGAATTAAGTTATAATTTATATCTTTGACATGTTTGTAATCAGAAATTTTTTGAAATTTATATTATTTATTTCTGTTTCTTTGTATCCGCACCGCATTCAGGATAGCCAGCAACGCCACGCCTACGTCGGCAAAAACGGCTTCCCACATCGTTGCCAATCCGCCTACGCCGAGCAGTAGCACGGCGGCTTTTACCGAAAATGCAAGCGTGATGTTTTGCCAGACAGTGCGCTTTGTCTGTTTTCCGATGGCGATTGCCAAGGGGATTTTGCTCGGCATATCGTCCTGTATCACCACGTCGGCGGTTTCGATGGTGGCATCGCTGCCCAGTCCGCCCATCGCTATGCCGACGTCGCTCAAAGCCACTACCGGCGCATCGTTTACGCCATCGCCCACGAAAGCGACGGTTTCGTTCCGCGCTTTTATTTCTTTTACCTTGTTCACTTTATCTTCGGGCAACAGGTCGCCGAAAGCGTGTGCAATTCCCAATTTTTCGGCAACGAATTTCACGACCGCCGATTTGTCGCCGCTCAACATGGTGGGTTTTACTCCTAATGCTTTCAGGCGGTTGATGGTTACTTTTGCGTCGGGCTTGGTGCTGTCGGCAATGGTCAGGTAGCCCGCAAACCGGCGGTCATACGCAACGGCGACAACCGTATAAACAATGTTGTTCGTATCCACATCGTAAACGATACCGAATTTGTCCATCATCCTGAAATTGCCGACCAACAGTTCTTTGCCGTTCACAGTTGCCCGAAGTCCGTATCCGGCGAGTTCTTCGACGTTTTCCAAGCGGATATCGCGATTTATTTCCCCGACAAAGTGATGAATTGCCGTTGCCACAGGGTGCGTGCTGTTGCTTTCGAGCGCATTAACCATTTGCAGGATTTTGTTTTCGTCAACATCCGGGCTGAAAACCGTTTCCTGTACCTTGAAAACGCCTTCGGTCATCGTGCCGGTCTTGTCCATCACCACATTTTGAACATTAGCCAGCATATCCAAAAAATTGCTGCCCTTCACCAAAATACCGTTGCGACTCGCCGCCCCGATTCCGCCGAAATATCCGAGCGGAATAGAGATTACTAATGCGCAGGGGCAGGAAATAACTAAAAATATCAGGGCGCGATAAAGCCATTCGGCAAATCGGTAGCCATCGACAAAAAAGTACGGCACGACGGTAATTGCAGCCGCAAGAGCAACGACAATCGGCGTATAAATTCGTGCAAATTTACGGATAAACAGCTCGGTGGGGGCTTTTTGCGAAGCGGCGTTTTGCACGAGTTCCAAAATACGGCTCAACTTGCTGTCCTGATAGGCGGCGGTAACTTTCACCTGCACAACGGTATTCAGGTTTATCATGCCCGCCAGCACGGTTTCGCCTCTGCGTTTGGTGTCGGGCTTGCTTTCGCCGGTGAGGGCGGCGGTATTGAACGAGGCGGTTTCGGACAATAATTCGCCGTCAAGTCCGAGTTTTTCGCCCGGTTTGAGGCGGATGATATCGCCGATTTTCACGTTTTCGGCTTTTACCGTTTGCGGTTGCCCGCCGTTCATGACGGTAACTTCGTCGGGACGCTGGTCAAGCAATGCGCTGATATTGCTTTTCGCCCGCTTGACGGCAAGCGTCTGGAATACTTCGCCCACCGCATAAAACAGCATGACCGCAACGCCTTCGGGGTATTCGCCGATGGCAAACGCCCCGATGGTGGCAATCGTCATCAGCAGAAATTCGGAAAAGACCTCGCCTTTGGCAATGCTCTCAAAAGCTTCTTTCACCACCGGCAAGCCGACCGGCGCGTATGCGGCAACGTACCAGAGGATTCGTATCCAGCCCGCAAACCAGCTTGACGTGATAAAATTATCCAGCACAATGCCGGTAATTAACAGCAAAAAGGAAATAATCGCCGGCAAAAACAGGGTAAAAACGCTTCCATTCTCGCCCGAATGGTCGTGGTTATGCCTCGAATGGTCGTGGCTGTGGTTTGCCTTCTGATAAATTTTTTCTTCCTGTGTGCAGCAGAGTTGCCTACCCTGTGCATCGTAAATGTGTTTATGTTTCATATAATTTCATGTTTAAAATACGGTGCAAAGGTAATATGCACAGCCGCGCAACTAAGTTGCAAACTTCAAACACTCGCTGCAAATCCCTTTAATAACGAGATTTACGCTTTCAAAAAATAAACCTTCAGGCGCTTTAATTCCCGGAATGGCGATGTTTTCCAGACAAAAAGTTTTTCCGCATTTGCGACAGTGGAAATGTACGTGTAAATTGTCCAGCTCGCAATCGCAGCCGTCATTGCAAACAGCGTATTTAATCGACCCTGAACCGTCGTCAATGCTGTGAATGAGCTTGTGTTCAAGAAATAAATGAATGGTACGCGAAACCGTCGACTTGTCGACCGTTTCCAGCGTGTATTCCAAATCGGTCATACTGAAAGCCCTGTCGAATCCGAACATTGTTCTTAAAATCAGGATGCGGATGGAAGTGGGTTTTATGCCGCGTTTTTCCAATATTTTTATGCACAGATCATTCATTTTACCATATTAGCGTTTATATTTTTTTGCAAAAGTAAACAAAAAAGGGACGACC
Organism: Dysgonamonadaceae bacterium; assembly: GCA_031260045.1. Taxonomy (GTDB): domain Bacteria; phylum Bacteroidota; class Bacteroidia; order Bacteroidales; family Azobacteroidaceae; genus Azobacteroides. The sequence continues at coordinate 81,211 of JAIRKO010000051.1, forward strand.
GGATCATCCCGCCAAAACGCTTCGCCGATGTTAAAGACAAATCCGCCTGTTTGTTTTCCGAATCCGTAGTCGATGCGGAGGTTTACATTGTGCTTGAACTCCCACCGCAAGCCGATACCGTAGGTAACGAGCATGTTTTTCATCTTGAACCCCCTCTTATCCCTGACGAACGCATGTCCTCCCTTACTTGGTTCGCAAAATCACCTCCCCCTTGAAATGCTGCACTCCGCTGTGCTTTCAAATGTTCTCTGAAATTTCCTCCCTTACTTAAATCTCTCGGATTAATTGCCATGCTCTTTGTCTGTTATCTGTTTACATTCTTAGCGCTACCTGATAAACAACCCAACCTGTCCACGTTAATATGCCTGCTATGATGAGAAACCAATATATCTTATATATTATCTCCCCAAAAACAAACGGTAATATCACTAAAACTATTGTTATTACCACTCCATTCCTGTACCCATCCTCCGCCTCAAAAAACGGAGACCAGTTACTGCTAACTAAAATCATAGTGAAAAACACTCCTCCAATTAACATTATCACAGCACACAATAATTTGCTTATAAAATAGTTCATCTCTCTCTTCCCTCCTAAAAATTAAATTAACCTTAAATACTCACTAACATAAATACTGTTTATAACACTTAAATATATATTCTAAATACGAAAATTCTATATATATAAATATAACATGTATAGAATTTTGCTCTTTTATATATATATCGATGCCCTTCTATGTAGGAAAAGTCGTCTATTTTGGAAATATAGGTATAGGTGAAATCCAGCTTTCCGCCGACATACAAATTTCCCGACAACCGGTATTGATAGTTTGCGTCAATCAGGATTTTTTTGCGCGTGTAATTGATGACGGGATTCGTTTTACAGGCGTCGTAGCTGATGCCCCAAAAGTTCAACGGCTTTGTGGTAAAAGCCACGTCGTAGGATAAAACCGATTTGCCGCCTTTGAAGTAGCAGTTCCCTTCGGCGGAAAGCAAGTAGAACCCCAGCAACGAGGCATTGAACGTGATGGTTACATTGGACGGGCGTAGTGTTGAGTCGGTACGGTCGATGCGATACAGCTCCGACGCCATTCCCCCGATTCCAAAGCCTGCTTCGCGGGTATAGGAGGGCATTGCTACAAAACTCATGTCCAGTTTTTGCTCAAATGTCCGGTCTATATTTCCGTATATTAATCGGTTCCAGTACGAGTTCTTCTTTTTATTTGTCGGAGTTGTGCGAACGGTATTTCTTATTTCGTTACTTGCAATAGTCGGGATTTGTTTCTCCGATTGTTGATAGTACAACTGCTTTTTTCATTTGAAATAAGTATGTGTGAACAAGTAAATTATATTTTTTAATTTTTATTCCGGATTGCTTCAGGCTACGTGGTTCGCAAAGACGAGGATAGAATCGTTTCAGCAATCCCATCCGCATCCATGCCACACAAACGGTAGAGTTCGGGAATCGTTCCATGTTCAATAAAACGGTCGGGCGTCCCAATTCGCTTAATCGTCGGCGTGTAGCCGTTTTCCGTCATAAATTCCATGACGGCAGTACCCAAGCCGCCCTGAATGGTTCCGTTTTCGACCGTAACGATTCGCCGGAAATTTTTCCCAACCTCGTGCAGCAATTCCGTGTCGAGGGGTTTTAAGTAAATCATATCGTAATGCGCCGCGTCCACTCCTGATTCTTTCGCCTTTTCGATGGCTTCGGCGGCGATGTTTCCTATCGTGCCGATGGTTAGCACTGCCGTTCCCGTCCCGTCTTTCAGCTTGCGCCCCTTGCCGACGGGTAGTATTTCAAACGGTTTTTCCCAGTTTCTCAACTCCCCTTTCCCGCGCGGGTAGCGAATGACAAAAACGCCCATTCTCGGACGGCTTGCGGTGAACATCAGGTTGCGGAGCGCGATTTCGTTCAGCGGGGAGGCAATGGTGAGGTTCGGAATGCAGCGCAGGTACGACAAATCGAAAACGCCGTGATGCGTTGCGCCGTCTTCGCCGACCAGTCCCGCCCGGTCGAGGCAAAGCACCATATTGAGTTTTTGCAGGGCGGCGTCGTGAATAACCTGATCGTAGGCGCGTTGCATAAACGCAGAATAAATGTTGCAGAACGGCAATATGCCCTCCTTTGCCAGTCCTGCGGCATAGGTTACGGCATGACCTTCGGCAATGCCGACGTCGAAAGCGCGTTCGGGCATTTCTTTCATCAGGTAAATCATGGAGCAGCCTGTGGGCATAGCCGGCGTAATGCCGACAATTCGCGCGTTTTCCTTCGCCAGTTCGACCAGCGTATAACCGAAAATATCCTGATAGAGTTGCGGTTCGTCTTTTGACTCCCGAACGGTTCGCTCGCCCGTTTCCTTGTTAAATTTTCCGGGAGCGTGCCAAACAGTGGCTTCCCGCTCGGCAGGTTCAAAACCTTTGCCCTTGACTGTCCTGATGTGAAGCAGTTTGGGACCCGACATGTTTTTGATGTTGTTGATAATCCGCACCAGTCCGTTCACATCGTGACCGTCCACCGGTCCGAAATAGCGGATATTGAAACCCTCGAATATGTTGTGCTGATGGGTCAGCAGGGCTTTCAAACTATTGTTGAAGCGCAGGATGGCTTCTTTTTTGCCTTCGCGGAAAAAGCCTTTTTCTTTCAATGAATTATATAGTTTATACCGGATTGCGTTGTAAGTTCGCGACGCTGTGATGTTCACCAAGTATTCGCTCATTCCGCCGACTGGTTTGTCAATCGACATATTGTTGTCATTTAAGATAATAAGCAGATTATTCGGCGTTGAAGAAGCGTTATTCAAGCCCTCAAAAGCCAGTCCGCCGGTCATGGCGCCGTCGCCGATGACGGCTACAATTTTCCGGTCGGTTTCATTTTTCAGTTTCATGGCGACAGCCATTCCCAAAGCGGCGGAAATCGAATTGGAAGCGTGTCCGGCAATAAAAGCATCGTATTCGCTTTCTGCGGGATTCGGGAATCCGCCTATTCCACCGAATTTGCGAAGGGTTGGAAAGAGGTCGCGGCGCCCGGTCAGGATTTTGTGACCGTAGGCTTGATGCCCCACATCCCAAACGATGCGGTCGTGCGGCGTGTTGAAAGCGTAGTGCAGGGCAACCGTCAATTCAACGACGCCGAGACTGGAAGCAAAATGTCCGGGATTTTCGGCAAGCACTTCGATGATGTATTGCCTTAATTCCTTGCAGACCGCCGCCAATTCTTCGGGCTTCAGTAAACGTAAATCGGCGGGGGAATTGATTTGTTTTAGTAAGTTCATTGTCGTTTTTTCAGAATATAGTTAATTTCGAGCCTGCAAAGTTACGTAAACAGGCACATATTTTTGTAATTTTGCGCGGTTAATTGATGTCGCTTATGCACAAATTGACACGAAAAAAATCAGTGAACGTATGAAATTCAGAACAGAGCTGTCCGTTTCAACCGGAGATTTTAAGATTTCACATTCCGACGCGATTGCGATGGCGGGTTCCTGTTTTACGGAAAATATCGCCGTAAAAATGTCGGACGCCGGTTTCAATATCGACGCCAATCCCTTTGGTGCGATTTACAATCCTTTGTCCCTGTCTTTGAATCTCAATCGCTTGATAGATGGGAAACCGTATGCCAAAAATGAACTTTTCGAGGACAATGGGCTGTTTCACAGTTTTGCCCACCACAGCCGTTTTTCGGGTACGGATATTTCGGAAACTTTGGAAAAAATCAACTCGCGTTTGGCGTATTCATCGGCTTTTCTTCGGAAAGCAGGTATGCTCATCGTTACATTCGGGACGGCATTCGTCTACCGTTTGCGGGTGACGGGGGCGGTTGTTTCCAACTGCCATAAACTGCCGTCTTCTCGTTTTATTCATGAACGGACGGGGCTGGAAGATATTGCAGTGGAATGGAACAGCCTTGTCGAACGTTTGAAAGGGTATGCGCCCGAAATCAAAATCCTGTTTACAGTCAGTCCGTTACGCTACCTGAAATACGGATTTCACGAAAACCAGTTAAGCAAAGCAACGCTTTTGCTGGCGATAGAAAAAATAATCCGCAACAACCGCGATACATATTATTTCCCTGCCTACGAAGCCGTAACGGATGATTTGCGGGATTACCGTTTTTATGCCGACGACCTGATTCATCCTTCCGAACAGGCGATTGATTATGTTTGGGAAAAATTTTCCGAAGCGTATTTCGATAAGGCGACGTTGCGGATTGCACAGGAATTTGAATCTGTTGAGCGGGCGTTGCGGCATGAGCCGTTTTATCCGGAATCGGCTGAGTACAGGGAGTTTTTGAGGAAAACAGAGGAGAAGAGGGCGCGGTTGTTGCGGAGGATTACTTAGGGATTTCCATTTTTTCAATCCCGCTTCAATTTCTTCAATGCTTGGCAGCGCCGATTTGTAGTTAAAGGGATTTGAAAAATCGGATGGTTTTCTAATTCGTCAGCAACTTGTAAATTTCGTTCGGAAAATCTGCTCATATCCGGAAAATCAGATCGCAACTCTTTACTCAACTGCTCAAAAAATCCGCATCCATCTGCCGAACAACAATATCGCGTCCCAAATCCCAATACAGGCGCAACAATTCGCTGTTTACTTTTATCGCAGCCTTAATCTGACTTTGGCGAATACGTTGCTTCAATTCGCCCAGCCATTGTCTATAATTTACTGTCTTTTATTTGCATTTTGTAAAGTATAATTTACCGACCGGTTAACCGTAATTTTTCCATCAACAATTTTAGCCCTGCCCTGCTCTATCAGCAAATCGCAGGCGGCATTCATGCAACGGTAATGTTGGAACTCGCCGCGCCAAAGCCGTAAACTTTCCTCGTTTCGGACAGCAAACCTTCCCTGCCTGCGCCGAAACAGCGGGAGAGAATTTTTATCATTGCTTCGGCAATTTCTTCTCGTATGCCGGCGGAATCAACGAGCGTTTGCGCATCCAAATCCGTTATTGCATCGTCGTTTGCCGATATAATTTGATATTGCGCATGAAGTTCGTTTTGTTTTTGAAAAAAATGTGTTTGCCGCTGTTCGCACCGGGAAAACAATCTCGTCGCAAGCGTCCAGATGTGCAAGGATGCCGTTTACCTCAAAAATAGACTTGTCTAAAGGCGCGATTTTGGCAACGAGCTGGTCGGCGTAATCGTTCAGTTTTTCCTTGTCGGATTGCAGAGCATCAAGTTTTCGGTAAACTTCGTCATTCAACTGAACTTTTTTTGCACAGAGTATTGCGTCCATCTGGCTTGAATCGGCGTCGACGACCTGAAACACGTCGCCCGGTTTCAAATGCCTGTCGAAATCGAAATTAACAAGTTCTTCCGATATTTTCCCGCAAGCCGTAGCATCGCCGCTTATTGCCCTGATAATGGAATTTTGTTTTACTTTGTCTTTATGTCGGATTAAATCCTTGTACATATTGATTTTAAGGAAGGACAATAAACTCAAACCAACGTTGAAATTCACTTCCCACTGGGTGTGAGCAACAAGTTCCCTGATGCTTTTGAGGTAAGGTCTGACATCGGCAACATCATCGTCGAACGAGGGAAGCGAGAGTCCGAAATTGTTTTCCAATTTGTGGCAAAGCGTTGGATTGATAACGATTTCATCTTCGTGAAGCGAGAGAATATAGGGCGCGGCAATGGATTCGACCGTCAAAGTTACAGGTACAAGAATAATTGGAGAATTGAAATAAATATCGGAATTTACCGATTCCTTCCATTTCAAAAAGCCGAACGACAAATATAGGATATTGGTGCCTTGTTCTTCGTTGGCGGTTCTTGTTCTGTCCCTCAAATACCTCAAGGTTTTTTGCATATCCGTGATATTCTGGTTGGTTTCCACGCTATATACGGTTTTTTCCGGCAAGTTTTCCGAAAACTCGTCATAGTCTGCCAATTCGTCGTAATATGGAAACACCAGCGGTTTTTCGTTCTGGACAAACGACTTCCAGAGCGAAGCGCAGTCCGGCGTTAGGATTTGCAAACTCGACCGTTTCGTTTCCCTGTAATATAACAAGCGGTTTCTTTTACCCAAGTCAAGCAACTTGTTTTTCCATTTTTCTGTCAATATGGGAGTTATTCATTGCCAATACAATTAATTTGAAACACAAAGTTACTGTTTTTTTTCTCGAATTAAAGAATTTCCGGTACATTTGCACTCAATTCAATAAAATGAAAATGAAAGAATTAAAGAGAGTCGCGGCAATCCATGACATTTCGGGGTTCGGAAAATGTTCGCTGACCGTTGCCCTGCCGATTATTTCAGCCGCAGGGATTGAAACTTCCGTATTGCCCACGGCTGTTTTATCCACGCATACGGGCGGTTTCACCGGTTTTACTTACCGCGACCTGACGGAAGACATTCAACCCATTACCGACCACTGGAAATCGCTGGGTATCGGATTTGACGCCATTTATACGGGTTTTTTAGGCTCGTTTGAACAATTGGACTTGATAAGCCGTTTTTTCGATGCTTTCAAAACGCCCAACAACCTCATTCTGGTTGACCCGGTCATGGCGGATAACGGCGAACTGTACAAAATTTTCACGCCGGAATTTGCCGCCGGAATGAGCCGGCTGTGCAGGAAAGCGGATATCATCGTGCCTAACCTTACGGAAGCGGCTTTGCTGCTGGGCGAACCTTACAATCCCGGACCACACGACGAAAAATATATTTCCGAACTGCTCAAAAGATTATGTGCGCTGGGAGCCAAACAGGTAGTGTTGACGGGCGTATGCTTCAACGAAAAAGAACTGGGCGCCGCCGCTTATGACGCCGCAACGGGGGAAATCGCCTTTTCATTTGAGAACCGCGTGCCGGGTTATTACCACGGGACGGGCGACGTTTTCGGTTCCGCGCTTCTGGCGGCTGTGATGAACGGTTTTTCGCTGGGCGAAGCGACCGGAATCGCGGTTCGTTTCACCACTTCTGCTATCCGAAAAACGGCGGCTGCCGGTACCGATATCCGTTTCGGCGTTAATTTTGAGCAAACTATTCCTGAATTTTTGAAGGATTTGGGAATTGAAATCTAAAGTGTTTATGAATAAGAAAAGTAGATTTTCGGAAACTGTGCCTGTGAGAGGGTTTATCGATTGCTTCAGGCTTCACTTTCGCAACAAATCTAATGACGCAGTGAAGTCAAAAGCCCGCCATTGAAGTTGCTTTATTTTTGGAATAGGGTGGGGGGAGGAGGTTTTCCCGTCAATTCCTTGTTGCGACGGAAAAAGCCGCGCCCAACCATATTTGAAATAATATCGCTTGAAAATATATAATGGCAATGCATTTCATCCCTTTATCACTGCGGCTAATAATTTGTTTCTGAGACGTATTATTATATAACTATTATTGGCTTCTTTAATAATATTTTCCAAAACAACCGGATCATCAGGCAAATGATAGGTGCATATCGCCAATTTTGGGGCAAATTTTTTCAATACATTCGTTGCCCCGCGCAACATTTCCCGCTCGAATCCTTCTATATCCGCCTTGATAAAATCTACGCGCTTTAAGTTGTTTTCTTCAACGAACCGGTCGAGCGTGGTGATTGATATTTTTTCGGTACCGTCGCTACTTTCGGCGGTAACTTTGTTTGCCCCGCTATTGTTTTCGGAAATTGAAATATTCATCTCACATTCCGCGCTGCCCAATCCTTTTCGGACGGGATAAATTTGCCCTTTTTCTACGTCATCGGGGTTGTTTAATTTTGCCGTTTCGCACAGAAGACCGAATGTTTCCGCCGTCGGTTCAAAAGCATAGCACACAGCGCCTTTCGCAACCGCATATGCACTGAAATCCCCAATCCAAGCGCCGACGTCGATTACAATGTCGTTTTGTTTGATGGTTACATCGAAAGCGCCATCCGTATAACCGTATGGTCCCTCCATCATCAAACGGTCTAAATATTCAACGGTGCGCTTGTCGTAACGGTCGTTGTAAAAACAGTGAAACAGAAAACTGTCTTCAAACACCAGTTTCAATGTCCGCAATTTTTCTTTGTTGCCTGATATGTCGGGGAGTTTAACCCCGTTGAAATCAAAGAGGGAATTTTTCCCGTTTCGTTTTAACCATCTGTGTTTGAAAAGTTCGGCTTCTTTTTTTACGAAATAATTATGAAAAAAATGCAGTTTCAATTCCCGCGCAACACCTTTCAGGAAATAATTGATTGTTTCTTTTAGCGTCCATCGTTTGTAGCGATAGCCGGTTAGCGTGTTCTGATAAAGTTTCATTTTGTTTTATATTAAATTTCATTTTGGGGCAAAAATAGTGATTTTTTAGATATAAACCGAACTTTGTTTGAATGGGTGCAATTGTTGCGGGGCTGAATTATCGCACACGTCATTAGCGAGGGTGAAGCCTGAAGCAATCCAGAATAAAATTTTCACTTATCCTTAATTTACAGCTCATTACCGTTGTTTTCAACCGGCAACCAATCTTTCCACACCACTTCACAGCCTTGTCGTTTTACGGCGGCATACACCTCGTCCGGACTGCGATTGTCATTAATCGCAAACTGTTCCAATTCGTCGGCATAAACGGCATAACCTCCGGGGTCAGTTCGCGAACCGGCGCTGAGCGAAGTAATCCCCAACCCTGCCATGTTTGTGCGGAAATTTTCGTTTTCCCGCGTGGACAAAGCAATCTCAATGTCTCGGTCGAAAATCCGGTATGCGAAAATCAATTGCGCCAATTCTTTATCGCTTATCGTTACATTGGGTTGGAACAAACCCTCGTGCGGACGTATGCGCGGGAAAGAAACCGAATATCGCGTTTGCCAGTAAGTTTTTTGCAGGTAGCGAAGATGCAGCGCCATCATCGTAACATCCGTGCGCCAGTCTTCCAAGCCGATTAGGACGCCCAGCCCGATTTTATGCACGCCGGCTTTTCCCATGCGGTCGAAAGCGTCAAGCCGCCGGTCGAATTTCGATTTCATGCCTTTGGGGTGGTAGGCTTTGTAGCATTCTTTTCGGTAAGTCTCTTGGTAACAGTAAACTGCGTTCATTCCCGCATCCGCCAGTTGCCGGTATTCCGGTTCGTGCAAGGGTTGTACTTCAATGGAAATAGAGGAAAAATAGGGTTTCACCAGTCGAATGGCGTTTTCGATGTAATCGACGCCGGCATCGCGTGGATTTTCGCCGGAAACCAAGAGAATATGCTGGAAATCGCCGATTTTTTTGATGGCTTCCACTTCCTGCATGATTTGGCTGTCGGAAAGGATGATGCGGCGGATGGGGTTGTTGCGATTAAATCCGCAATAAACGCAGTGGTTTGTGCATGAATTGGTTAGATAGAGCGGGATGTAAAACTGGATGGTGTTTCCGAACCGCTGTTGGGTATATTTCCGGCTCAGAGTAGCCATCGGTTCGAGGTAGGGCGCGGCGGCGGGCGATACCAGCGACATGAAATCGTCGATGTCGCGTTTATCTTTGCCTAAGGCTTTTTCTACGTCCGACGGGGTTTTTGCATTAATTCGGGCTTGGAAATCGTTCCAGTTGTATTGGGTAATTTGGGATTTGAAATCGTTATTCATATTATTTTAAGTTAATTCAAAATTGCTGTCATTGCCGGCGAAGCGGCGACCCGCACTCTTCCGCAAACCGTAGCTCGCTTTTCAGGGGATCCCGCGTCGAGCGCGGGATGATTGGGGCTTTTTAATTCCCATCGGCATATAGGCATGGTGCAAATGTAATCAAAAAATAAAAAATTATAAAAAAACGCACCCGTCACCAGCGAACCGCGCAGCGGTTTGCTTTGGATTGCCCTTCGACATATCAGGTTTTTACTTTAAAATATGTTGAATAACATATATTTTTTATTACCCATATCAGTACTTTCTTTTACCTTTGCATTGTTTTCAAATATACGTTTATTGACATTTTGAAAACGCATACAAGCTAAAAAAAGTCATATAGCTATAAATAAAATAATTAAAAATATAAAAAATACATGTTATGAAAAAGGTTGTATTATTATTTTCAGTAATTGCACTTTGTTGCAATGTGCACAGTCAATCGTATGAGCGCGTCTTAGGGAGCGGTACTTACAATTTAACAGGTTCCTACGACGGAGGACACTTTGTCGTACAGAAGGGTGCGGGTCGAGTTACTTTAAATTTAAGGGATTTTCGCGTATGGAACGCTGATGATGGCGATGATGTGGATTACTCGTGTATTGATATAGAAGCCGGCAATCAAGTTACCATCAATCTTTATGGTAATAATGTCTTAAAAGCAGGAGGCGCTAATGAGAAAGAAATAACCTTTTTCACCGAGTATTTCGTGCACGAGCAGCTGGTTGTTCTTCCGTTCTTGATTCCTAACCATGGGGGCTTACCTGCTATTAGGGTTCATCCGGCATCGGAAGTATTTATTCACGGTCCCGGAAGATTAGAAGCGCGTGGGGGCGGCGGCGCTCCGGGAGGATCCGGAATAGGCGGCGGCTGGCTTTATTATTACGGAGCGAGCGTTCCCGATTATTGGGAAATGGATTATCTATGGAATTTTGAACCTGTAAATGAAGATCCGAGTTCCATAGAGGACTTACCTGAGTACTGTATAAGCACCCAGTTTTGGCATGCCCTGCCATACGATGATATGCTACGCTCCTCTAAATCTATCCCCACTAAATATACTTGGGTGTCTCAAAGTTATGGAGCATGTGGAAAAATTCATATTAACGGAGGTACCGTCAACGCATATGGAGGAGGTCTGGAGGCTCCGGGAATAGGTCCTTCGGGTTTCCATACCAAAGGAGGTGAAATTGTTATCCAGCACGGCGCTACCGTTTACGCTCAAGGAAGTACTGGTGCGCCGGGTATTGGTTGTACGAACGTTGGTTACATACCTAAAATAGAAATAAGCGGCGGCGCTAACGTAACCTCAGTAGGAGGAGGAGTAGGGGCTCCGGGAATAGGCGGGGGGTCTACGAGTTATATTGAAGAGATTAGGATTTCCGACGCTAACGTTCGTGCAGAAGGACATATAGCTATAGGCGTAGGTGAAAACAGTAAGCTGAATCGTCTATCTATAGACGGTTCTGATGTAGTTGCCGAAAGCGCTAATCAATATCCTGCGTTAGGCGGTTTAGACGCATCGCAAGTTGATGATATTTCATTGACGAATAGCAAGATACTTGCAAAAAACGGTATCGGTAATGTCGGTAAGGTTAAAAGTGTAGTAATCGGTAAACTTACGATTGGCGGAGACCGTTTTATAAACTTGTTTGGCGGCATAGGAACATCCGGTCTTTATCATGGTCGGACTTTTGATTATTATTATAAGGGTGATCCTCTTTTTCTGAACATTAAGAGGAGTCCGTACTACAAGATTAGCCTAGCGGACTATGTCAATACTTATCATTTACCTCAATTTAATGGAACTCCGGAAACCGAATTGGTTTATGAAATGTCAGGAGGAGTCAGTAATGCATCGCTAAGCACTTATGCGGTGTTTAAAGCCCCTCCGGAACAGAACCGGGGGGATATTGTAGCCGGCGGCTCTTTAATTTTAGAGAATTTATTAACGGATAACTCCGACAACTTTAAAGTATTCTTAGGCGAAAGAGAATATAGAGAACCGCTAAGCGGCGCCGCACCGATTTTTACGCCTGGGTATAATTATACTTTATTTACCGAATTAGATGATTTAGGTACAGCTCAACCAAATAATTTCGGTAAAGTAAAAATTTATAAAGACGGGTTCTTATTCTTGGAAGAAGCCAGCAGAACTACGACTAACAAATTTACTTATGTTTATCTCAATAAAATGAATGAGATTGAAGAAGATGACGAATTTGGCGATGTAGTAGCGATAAAAAAGAACGGTAAATATGGCTTTAGTGAATTGAACAAAAGTATTAACGTTGACGAATCCGTTATAGCCGAGATTAATTTGGATGGTGATATAGAAGCGCGCCGTCCCCAACACGGAGCATTACATCTTAGTCCTTATTCCATAATAGATTTAATCATTGACGGAAATACTACGATAAACTCGATGGATAACGATATTGCCATCTATGTGCCTGAAACATCTGTTCTAAGGATTAAAGGAAGCGGTGATTTATTGGTCAACGGCTCTATAGAAGGCGGAGGAATTGTAATCATAGAAGAAGTAGATATTGAAGTAACCGAAGGAATAAACGGAAATGTTACCATCGAATCGGGTATCGTTCATGCGGCGATTAACAGCGGGAATCCTGTAATAATAAACGGCGGAAATATTTACGAACGTATTGATAACGTTACGGATAAATATTCAACGCCGCTGTATCCGCTCACTTTATCTTTTAGTAAAGGTTTACCCGATAATTATAGTTGCTTTATTAGAGGTAAACAATACAATTTGACCGGCGTACAATTTGATGCAAGCAAAAAACTTCATGTATATTTGCCCGGAGGCAAGTATGAAATAGGGGATATTTCGTTGGATCAATATTTTATCAATACGGAAAGATTTACCATGCCCGGCACGCAAGAAATTGATTTAACATTTAATGAAACCTTTCCTTTCCCTACGGGATTAAAAGAAATTTATCGTTCGGGGGATTACTTATATAATGACAATGCCGAAGACATATCAGTTTATACCTTGTCGGGGGCTTTGATTTATAAAGGAAAAGGGAATGAAATAAAACTGCCGAAGGGCGCGTTTATTGTGCGCAATTCTTCGGGGGCGGTTAAAAAGGTTGCGTGGTAAATTAGATTTGTACGCGAAGACGCAAGGGCGCGAAGTTTTTATTAAAATAATTACTTCGCGCTTTTGCGTATATTTAATGACGATTGCGGTTTTTATACCTTGCCTGCCGAAGTCTCCATTGTCTCACAAAAATAACATCATGTTTTAGCTCACAGCAATCGCATAATAATTCGCATATATAAGAACTTTTGCGTAACTTTGGCGTTATAAAATCATCCGAAATATGCGTTACGTAAAATTTTTTATATTCTTTTTTGTTCCGTTTGTTATTCAATCACAAACACTTGCAGAAGCCGATAAATTATATGCCGGCAAAAAATACATAGCGGCGACGAAAATGTACGAGCAACTTTACCGGTTCGATAAAGCGGTCGAATCCCGTAAAATGCAAATTGCCACGCTCGAAAAAACGATAAAAACAACTAAAAAAAACAAAAAACAGGCGATTGCAAATATTGACGCCCTGAAATTGTCGTTAAAGAGAACCGAAAATTTAGCGAGAATGGTCAGCCGGTGCGAAGACGTTCAAATTATCGACAGCGTCGTTCTTGATAAAGCGAATTTTCTAAACGCCTACCTTTTAAGCGAAGAAGCCGGTACGCTCGAACAAACAGAAAATTCGATTATCCACGAAAATCAAGTGAAAAATCGGCGGTTTTACGGGAAAAGCGGCAAAAATAACTTTTCCCGTTTATATACGCGGGTGAAAACGCAAACGGAATGGTCGGAAGAAAAACCGTTGAACATTCCGTTCGACTCGTTGACGAACGACAATTATCCTTTCGTAATGTCCGATGGATTAACGATTTACTATGCTTCTACCGGCAACGGTTCCATTGGCGGCTACGACCTGTTTGTCAGCCGTTATAATATGGACAACGATGCGTATTTGTCGCCAAAACAACTCGGAATGCCTTTTAATTCAACGTTTAACGATTATATGATGGCTATTGACGAGTTTGCCGGCGTCGGCTATTTCGCTACCGACCGTTTCCAACCGGAAGACAAGGTCGTTATCTACACTTTTATTCCCAATGATGAGCCTTTATTTGTTGAAAATAAAGACTTTGCGGTTTTATCCGGCAGGGCGAAAATCAGTTCTATCAAAGATACCCGACGGCAGGACGCAGATTACGGGGCGCTTTTGAAAAAAATCAAAGACGATGCGGAAAAAAACCGGCAACAGGAAGAAACAAAAGACTTTGTTTTTGTGATTAACGATGAGGTCGTTTATTATGATTTGCAGGATTTTCAAGACGACGGCGCCAAGCAATCCTACCTGCGTTCGCAGGAATTGCGGGCGCAAATTTCCGACACGGAAAATCAATTGGACGAGCAGCGGAAAACTTATGCCGGAAGCGACGCCGACCGGAAACAGGCACTCACACTGCCTATTCTTGAAAATGAAGTCCGGTTGGAAAACTTGTATGACGAATATAAGAAAGCGGCGGTGGATGCTCGGAATAGGGAGATTAGGAGGTTGAAAATTAGGAATGAAGAATGAAAATTAATTTGAGTTGCTATGCTTCGCCGGTAAATAACCCCGTCATTGCGGGCGTAGCGAAGACCCGCAAACCTGTAGTCCGTTTTGCAGGGGATCCCGCGTCAAACGCGGGATGACGGGCTTTTCATTAATGAATTAGAAACATGGATATTATAATCGTTTTTGTATTGTGTCTAATCGGGATTCTCCTGATTTTGGTCGAGATATTCCTAATACCGGGATTGACGGTTACGGCTGTGATGGGTGCTGCGTTTTCACTCGTCGGCGTTTATTATGCGTTCTGCAATTTAGGGGCTTTGGGCGGAAGCATTGCGCTCGTTTCTACGCTGGCGATTATAGCCGCCGCGTTTGTTTATTTTGTGAAATCTAATGCTTTGGACACGATTTCGCTGAAAACCGACAGTGATTCGACGGTGGCTTCGGGGGAGGCGCTGAATATTTCCGCAGGGGATGTGGGCGTCAGTATTTCGCGCCTGAATCCGATAGGAAAAGTTCGCGTAAACGACATCACGATGGAAGCGAAAGCGATGAGTGAATTTGTCGATGAAGACACGGAAATTGTAGTTTTGAAGGTGTCGCCGACACAATTAATAGTAAAACCCAAATAAAATAGGTGAGCAAATAAAATTTTTATGCTGGATTGCTTCAGGCTTCGCCTTCGCAATGACGCAGTGGGGGTTAAGTATTATCGCACACGTCATTGCGGGCGAGGCGGTGAAGCAATCCAGAAAAAATAATATAAACAATTACTTAAAAAATGAATTAAATGATGATTGAAGCAGCAGTATTTCTTTGGATTGTTTTGATTATAGCGGCAATTGTTTTGCTGTCTATATTTTTTTATTATGTGCCTTTCGTATTGTGGATCAACGCAAAAGCTTCGGGAGTAAGTATTTCTTTGTTGCAACTCTTTCTGATGCGGTTGCGGAAAGTGCCGCCCCCAGTGATTGTTAACGCGATGATTGAAGCGCACAAAGCCGGTTTGAAAAACATTACCCGCGACCAGTTGGAAGCGCATTATTTGGCGGGAGGACATGTCGAAAGGGTCGTACACGCTTTGGTTTCGGCAGAAAAAGCGAACATTGATTTGTCTTTCCAGATGGCAACGGCTATTGACTTGGCGGGACGCGATGTATTTCAGGCTGTTCAAATGTCCGTAAACCCGAAAGTGATTGATACTCCGGCTATTGCCGCTGTGGCGAAAAATGGTATTCAGCTGTTGGTCAAGGCGCGTATCACGGTTCGCGCCAATATCAAGCAATTAGTTGGCGGCGCGGGCGAAGAAACCGTTATCGCAAGGGTAGGCGAGGGGATTATTTCCTCGATTGGTATGGCGGAAACGCACAAGGAAGTGTTGGAAAATCCGGACAGCATTTCCAAAGTGGTTTTGAAAAAAGGTTTGGACGCAGGTACGGCTTTTGAAATCCTGTCCATCGACATTGCGGATATTGATATAGGGAAAAATATCGGCGCCGAATTGCAGATGGATCAGGCGCAAGCCGATAAAAACATTGCCCAAGCCAAAGCGGAAGAACGCCGCGCAATGGCTGTCGCCCTCGAACAGGAAATGAAAGCCAAAGCGCAGGAAGCACGCGCCAAAGTGATTGAAGCGGAAGCGGAAGTGCCGAAGGCGATGGCTGAAGCTTTCCGGTCGGGTAATCTGGGTATTATGGATTATTACAAAATGAAAAACGTGCAGGCTGATACCGATATGCGGGAAAGCATTGCGCGACCGGTGAAACCGGCTGATAAACAATAATGTGAGTGTTGCGTGTCGTTTCCGCTTTTGCGGAAATGACACATGGCGCCCGTAATTTGTATAAGTTTATGAGAGAAAAAATTTATTTCATGTACGGGGTTATTTTATTTATAGCCATATTCGGCAGCATTTATGCGACATGGATAGATAAAAATGCCGATTCTCGAAGAAGAAAACGTGAAGAGGCGGAAAAAGAAAATAAATAATTATGAAAATTTCCCCCGATCAACTTCCCATCAATACCGACGGCTCCGTTTTCCACCTGCATCTGAAGCCGGAACAATTAGCGGATAAAGTGGTCATGATGGGCGACCCGGAACGGGTTCCTCTGGTGGCAGCTTTTTTTGATACCATTGAGTTTGACCGGCACAGCCGCGAATTCCGAACCATCACCGGAACGTATAAAGGCAAACGTATCATGGCTTTGTCGCATGGAATTGGTTGCGATAACCTGGATATTGTCATGACCGAACTGGACGCTTTAGCCAATATTGACCTGAAAACGCGGGAAGTGAAACCTGATTTCCGTCCTTTGACTTTGGTCAGAATCGGCACTTGCGGCGGGTTACAGGCTTTCGCCCCGATTGGGTCGTATATTGTTTCCGAAATTTCGATGGGCATGGACGGACTGATTTTCTTTTACGAAGGGGGCGAACGGATTTCCGACGCCGAACTCTCGAAGAAATTCTCCGAACATACCGGCTGGGAGCCATTATTGGCGACGCCCTATTTTGTACATGCCGACAAGACTTTGGTCAATCAAATCGGATATGATATGGTGAAAGGCATCACCATCTCGGCGTGCGGGTTTTATGGACCTCAGGGGCGGAGCGTCCGTTTGGGTTTGAGCAGTCCGGGACGGAATAAATTGATAGAATCGTTTGAGTATCAAGGACTGAAAATTTGCAATTACGAGATGGAAAGCGCCGCTTTGTCGGGATTGGCTGCTTTGATGAGGCATCGGGCAATGACTGCCTGTTTGGTGATTGCGGGCAGGTATTCCAGCGGGATGAATACCGATTATAAAGGCTCGTTTGATGGGTTGATACGGAAGGTTTTGGATAGGATATAAAATTGACTACGCAATGAAAATGTTGGATAAGGATGTCGGCGACAAAGTAAGTTTTATTACTTTTATTATTCCCGAATTTGCCCGGTCATACAAAATGAATATTCAGGATGCTTACCGCTATTTGAAGAAATACGGCGGAATCGACTATCTGGATAAATGTTGGTGGGCATTGCACACCGATAATCCGTTTTGGGTTGTAAGGGATATGTTTGAAATTTGCAGAAACAACGGAGGAATGCGGTGAAAGTTTATCACGGAAGTTACGCGAAAATTGATATTATTGATCTCGAAAAATGTGAAATAGGCAAAGATTTTGGGAGAGGGTTTTACGTAACAAAAATCAGAGAACAGGCGGAGTTTTGGGCGGAGCGAAAGGGATTTTCCCACAAAACAACAGGGTTTGTTACGGAATTTGATTTCAACGAAAATGCTTTTCAATATTTTCGATTGAAAGTATTGCAATTTGATAGTTATCATGAAGGATGGCTCGACTTTGTAGCGATGAACAGGAACCCTAAAGCCGAACAACCTACTCATGATTACGATATTGTAGAGGGTCCTGTTGCGGACGATAAAATTGCAACCCGCATCAGCGATTACCTGTCGGGAAAACTGTTGAAACGGGATTTTCTTGATGAACTGAAATTTGTCAGGGAAACGCACCAAATTTGTTTCTGTACCGCACGTTCTCTTCAAATGCTTGACCATGTGGAAAATTCCAAAGATATTTCTTCGGAAATAGCCAAAATCGGCGAGTCGCTGGTAGCAAAACTTATGATAGATAATGAAATGGATGAATTGCAAGCCACAGATTTGTTTTACAACTCAAAATTTTTTTCTCGGCTTGCCGACGAAAACACAAAACTTTACAAAAAGTCGTGGCAGGAAATTTATGAGATGCTGAAAAGGGAGATTACCGCTTTATAAATTACTTTATCACCTCAAACCGCGCAAACTTCAAAAGCATCTGCTTTTTCCCAAACCGCTCAAAATCAACGGTTGCCTTCGCATTTTCTTTCTCGCCCGTCAATTCCGTGATGATTCCCTTTCCGAAACGTTCGTGAAGAACGGCGTTTCCGATCGATAAATTACCGATGCTTTGATGAACCGATACGGTTTTTTCTTCCTCAAGGAGGGATAATTTACGGGGATTCAGGTATAAATTCGATTCGGAAACGGCGTCGCCGGGCAAACGAAGAAAATTTTCGTCAATGTCCTTGATGAAACGGCTGGGCGTGCAAACTGTCGACCGCCCATGAAGGAAACGGTTTTTAGCATACGACAGCGTTACGTTTTCCTTCGCGCGGGTAATGGCAACGTAAAACAGGCGCCGCTCCTCTTCAACTGCCTGCGGCGAATGTTTACTTCTTTCGGTCGGGAACAGGTCTTCTTCCAACCCGACCACAAATACATTCTTAAATTCCAAGCCTTTAGCGGCATGAACCGTCATCATACTTACGCGACCGGTTTCTTCCTCCTTGTCCATATCCTGATCTGTCAGGAGAGAAACTTCCGCCAGAAAATCGCCCGTTTTATAATCCGTCCGCCCTTCTTCAAGCCGCGAAGTAACAAATAAATACAGGCTATTTACCAACTCCTCAATATTTTGAACGCGGCTCACTCCTTCCGGCGTTTGATCGTTGTAAAGTTCGCCGGACAAACCGGTTCTGCGGATAATTTCCACGCCGAGTTCATGCGCGTTTTGCGTTGCATTATCGCTGATAAATTCTTCTATCATGAGCCGGAAATTTTCCAGCTTCGCCGCCGTTCCCGCACGTATATCCAACTGATATTCCAAAGGTCGGGCGATAACCGTCCAAAGGCTTACGCCGTGCAAACCGGCTGCGGAAATGATTTTGCCCACAGTCGTATCGCCGATTCCGCGTGCGGGGCAGTTGACGATTCGTTTAAAAGCCTCTTCGTCGCTGGGGTTGACGACAAGCCGCATGTAAGCGATCACGTCTTTCACTTCCTTCCGCTGATAAAACGACAGCCCGCCGTAAATCCGGTAAGGAATATTTTGTTTGCGCAAAGCCTCTTCAAAAATCCGGCTTTGGGCGTTAATTCTATATAAAACGGCAAAATCCCGGTAGTCATATTGCCGGTGCATCCGCATTTCGGCAATCAGTCCCGCCACATTGTAACCTTCCTCATAATCGGAGTATGCGCCGACGACCCGTATTTTTTCCCCCGTTTCGTTTTCGGAAAAAACCGTTTTGGATATTTGCTCTTTATTATTTTTAATCAGGGAATTAGCGGCGTTGACAATGTTTTGCGTAGAGCGGTAATTTTGTTCCAGTTTGAAAAGTTTGCTTTCTGGATAGGTTTTTTGGAAGTTCAAAATATTTCCGATGTTTGCGCCCCTGAACGAGTAAATGCTCTGCGCATCGTCGCCGACTACACAAACGCGATGGTGTTCGGCGGCAAGCAAGCCGACAATTTCGTGCTGAACCGAATTGGTGTCCTGATATTCATCTACGAGAACGAAATGGAATAAATTCCTGTAACGACTTAATATATCGGGATTTTCATTAAAAAGTAAGTAAGTATATAACAGCAAATCATCGAAATCAAGAACGCCCGAAGCGCGGCAACGCTGCCAATACGCAGCATAAATTTCGCAGATTTTATCGCGCTTGTAATATCTGTCGCTGTCGATTAATTCCGCGTCTTTGGCGTAAATATCAGGCGTGATCAGGGCGTTTTTCACTTGAGAAATTCGCGACTGCACGATAGATGGTTTATAAACTTTGTCGTCCAGCGCTTTTCCCTTGATTATCGACTTGATAAGGTTTTGCGAATCCTGCGCGTCGTAAATGGTAAAATCGGATTGGTAGCCGAATCTGTCGGCTTCCCTCCTCAGTATTCTCGCAAAAACGGAGTGAAAAGTACCCATCCACAAATTACGCGCGGCATATTCGTCAACAATCGCCGCGATGCGGGATTTCATTTCCCGTGCGGCTTTGTTGGTGAAAGTGAGTGCGAGGATGTGGTAGGGTAATATGCCCTGTTTTAGCAAGTAAGCGATTTTGTATGTCAATACGCGGGTTTTCCCCGAACCGGCGCCGGCAATGACCAAACACGGTCCCTCGTTGTAGAGGACGGCTTCGCGCTGGCTGTCGTTTAGTTGTTGAAGAAATGTATCCATGAGCAAATAACGCATTAATCGGTCGGCAAAGATAGCAACTATTTAATTTGCCGTCGATAAAAGGATGCATTTACTTCGTCAATTTTCAATTAAAGATTAACGGTATATCTTCTTTTTTGTTATTCGGGAAATCAAGCCCTTTAATCGGGTATTGATGCGGTGACAAAACCGTTGAATCAACGCCCAACGCTTTGTTGATGAAAGTAATTTCCAAAACCATCGGCAATTTTGTACCGTGAATCAGCCCTCCGTAACAGTTTCCGTGTACGTGGGCAATATCAAAATGAGTGGAAAACAGTTCCATTATTTCCTCAAACTTTTTCTCGGCAATATCCAATTCGTGAAACTCAACGGTCAAACCGTTTATTTTATCGAAAAACGGCACAAGTTGTGGAAGCGTTCTGTACTCCCAACTTTCAATGTCCATTTTGATGAAAACGGAAAGATTTTCAGGTTCTTCCTGTAAATTTTTAAAAACCGTATCCAAGCGGGTATATATTTTATCGTCTTTTTGTCCGAGAAATTTTGGATAATAGAAACGGTGTAATTTGCTTTTAAAAAATCGTTTGAAAGTTATGAATACCCATAAAAAATGTATCGCTCGCCACGCATATTTTTTCGTTCTTGGAATATTGCATGTCAATATGTTTAATTGTGTTAGGGCAAAATGTTTCAAACTTGATTGCAGGAAATTTAAAGGTTCGGACGAGTAATCAAAAGCATGTAATTGTATCGCTTTCAAAGAATTTGAGTTGTTTCTTTGCTTTTGTGCCTTTTTGCAGAAATCGGCTTCAAAAGACCAGTCGTCGCAGATTCCGAAACTCAGCAAAATTTCGGTTTTTTCAATTTGGCTGGCTGAAAGCACATAGCCGCCGTCGGATTTTCTGCCGACACGTATCAGATCTTTTACAAGTATCGGACGTAATTTTTTTAAATCGTACATTTTTTATTGTGTTTATATTTAATTTAAGAAATCGTTGTCAGTTGCGGGCTTCAAAGCTTGTCATTGCGGGTCTCCGCTCCGTCCGCAATCCCCTGCAAACCGCAGGATGACGGGCTTTTGCAATCCAGAGCAAATTACGCCGCAAAAGTAACAATAATTTCCTACCTTTGTCGCGTTTTCGATAATTTTATTCATAAACGGCAAATTTATACTTCATTGAATCGAATGGGATTAAAATTCCTGAGTTTAGCGAGCGGAAGCAGCGGAAATTGTTATTATCTGGGTACGGACGAATATGGTATTCTTATGGATGCAGGTATCGGAATACGCAGCGTAAAAAAAATACTTAGCGCCAATCAGATTAAAATGGAGCGGATTATGGCGGTGTTTATCACCCACGATCATACCGACCATATTAGATCGGTCGGAAATCTTGCAGGGAAATACGGTATCCCCGTCTATGCCACGCAAAGAGTTCATGCGGGATTGGAAAACAAAAAACTTGACCTCTCCCGCCGGATTATCGAAAAAGGGGAGCCGGTTTGCATCAGGGATTTTAAGATTACGGCTTTTGAAGTTCCGCACGACGCCAGCGATTGCGTGGGATATTTGGTTGATTACAAGCGGAATAAATGGGTTTTGGCAACCGACGTCGGGCATATTACTAACACGGTCGGCGAATACATCCGAAAGGCTAATCATTTGGTTGTTGAGGCTAATTACGACCGGGAAATGTTGCGTTGCGGCAAGTATCCCGAATATTTGAAAATGCGGATTTCCGACGGAAACGGACATTTATGCAACTCCGAAACCGCCGAATTTTTAGCCGCCAACTTCGGTTTACACCTGAAAAACATCTGGCTTTGCCACCTGAGCAAAGAAAACAATCTTCCCGAACTGGCTTACAAAACAGTGGAAACGGCGATGTGCGCGCGCGGAATCCGCATCGGTAAAGATGTTAATTTGAATGTTTTGACGCGATTGACGCCTTCGGAGGTGTTTTGGCTGGAATGATACAGCCGCCGAGTTTGGTTTTTTTAATGCTTTTATTTTTTAAGAAATCCTGCACTTGAAATTACATTTTCACCTTAAAAAGTAGAATTATAAAAATAACACTGTACTTGCGGATTTATAAATACATAAGTATGTTTATTAATTTTTTGAAGAATTTAAATAATGAAAAACAATTTAATAAATAATTCGATGAAAAAGATTCTATTATTTGCATCTATGCTTCTGTTGCCTGCGGCAGTGGTAGTTATGGCGCAAGACAACGCCGTAATCGGCTATCCGCTGGTCATCAACGCCGGCGATTACTATGCGCCCGGTAACATACAAATCACTTCCACTGGCAGTCTGGAAGTTTACGGATTTGGACGTGAAGTTGGGAGGAAAACTCAATGTAAGTGACGACTACGATACTGCGGATTCGTCCGAAACATGGGAAAATTTTCTCTCACAGAAGTTTAGCTACCGCAGTAAAAAAGTAACTACAGACACGAACCGCATCTATAGCAAAAATGGCATCATTTACGCCGAATTTGACGGAACGCAGGAAGTGGTGGTATACACTCTTTCCGGAGGATTGGTGAAGAAACAAATTGCCGCCCGCGCGGTGCAGTTCGGCATCCCGCAAGGTTTCTATATAGTAACTGTCGGCGGGACAGTTTACAAAGTATTTGTTCATAATTGATTTTTTGCTTTCGCGACATGAAAAAGGCGTTCCTCAAAAAAAAGGAATGCCTTTTTTATATTTCTGTAATCGTAACTAATTACAAATTAGTCGGAATCTTGTTTGAAACAACCGAAATTGCGAAATTTTATGAGCCGGCGTGTAGCATATGTGAGAGCTTTTATGTACATTTGCCGAGTGTTCGGGAAAATGAAATTTCCGCATGCCCTTGATAAAAAAACAAATTATATACGTATGAAAAAGGAATATAGTATTGCGCTCTTCATTATTACGCTTACGGGATTGTTATTGGTAACGCTTAGCGGCTCCGTGTTTTCCGGTTATCATTTTATGGATTGTTCCGGTTTTATTCTTTGGAAAGAAAATTTATCCAATACGTCTTTTTTTGAATGTCTGAAAAACAATATTGAACAGGAAATGGGCGGACGTTTCCGGCCGGCGTGGCACTTCAACTCGTTGCTCAGAACATGGCTTTTGGGAGATAATATGCTTTTGCAGGGTTTTTGTCAACTGTTTTTAGTGATTTGTGCGGCATTTCTTGCCTATTTATTGGGACGTAAAATTAAATGGACGCATGGGGAAAGTTTATTGTTCGCGGGAATCTGTCTGATTGGAACGCAGTCGGCGATATTTTATCAAACTTTGGCTATCGAAACAACCGCGTTCGTCGTTTTGCTTTTGTCTTGGCATCTGATTTTAACATATTTTAAGGGGGGGGGGGGGGATTCTCTCTTACGCCGGATTCGTCATCCTTTCCGTACTGATGGCTTTGATGAAAGAGAATTTTACTCTGGTTTTACCTGCAAGTTATTTGTTTTATTGCATGCAGTATAACGAAAAATACCGGATTGGATTTTGGAAAACCGTATTACATACATGGAAAACGGGTTTATGGTTATTGCTCTTAACCGCAGGCTGCTTATGGGCGATTTTGACATTTGCCGGTAATGATTTTGGTTATGCCGGCGTAGGAGGTATTCACAGTCTTTTCCCATATGTAAAAAGCACAATTTATTTGTATGGCATAAGCGGTTGTTTATTGGCATTTTTCATCGTAGCGTATTTATTCCGAAACGGCAAAATCAATTTCAAAAACTGGTTATTTCCCACTTTATTATTTTTGGCAATCACTCTTTCTCAAATTATTATTTACGGAAAATCCAATATTATTGATCGTTATTTGATACCGGCTGTAATGGCTTGCGCCTATTTTTCCATTTTTGTTTATCGTGAACTAAAACAACAAGACACATCCGTCAACAGGGTTTTATGGAAAAATGTCGGTCTGGTTTTAGGAATAGGGCTGTCGATTTTTTGCAGTCTTGTTGTTTTTTGTAAACCGCTTCAAGAAGGAATCATACGGATTGCCGTACAGTTACAAGGCGAAGTGATTCAAACGATGACTTCCGTTTCCAGCTTGCAATATTTATTGAGCAGTTTGTCCATCATCGGCATTTTCGGTTTGATAATCGGCGTTATTTTGGTGATATATGGTTTGATAAGAAAAAAATATTCTATTCATAAACTCTCGCAACTCTATCTGATTGGGCTGTTGCTTGTCTTGTTTATGAATGGCGGCTTAGCATTTGCCTCGTGCAAAAGATATGCAATGAGGGGTTTTGCCATAGAAAACTTTCTGCAAACGATTATTGATAATTCCCATGCCGGCGACGCCATTTTGATTGCCGGTAATCCTTATGTGGATATGGAAGGCGTAGCGACCGGTATTTCCACATGGCTGAGAAAACGGGAAAGGAACAATCTTTTTATTTGCCCGATAACGAACAATCCTCAGGAAGAAAAATTTATTTCCGGACTGAAAGATTTTTATCGCCAAAAGGATATAAATATCATTGAAAATAAAGAAGATATCAAAGTAATCGCCATTTTTCCCAGTTCGGAAATTGTTTTTGAAAACACCAACCGTTGGTTTGACGTTAATTCGTTTGACAGGTATGAGTTTACAGGAAATTATGTAGTATTTGTAAGAAAAAAATAAAACGATGCACATCGCAAATCCCATCTACGACGCAGTCTTCAAATTCATGATGAAAGACGATTATTTTTTAGAAATTCAAGAAAAAGAACGGCTAATCGCTCAGCAAGACAAAGCTATTAAAGAACAAAAGAAAAGAATTGCCGAACTGAAAAGGCAGCAAGCGCAAAAATAATACTCACCAGTAAACGTCAAATAAAAATATGAATACAATCGCAAAAAAATTCGTACCGCACGTTATAGCAATCGCTATCTTTTTACTGCTCGTGTGCATCTATTTCGCACCCGCAGTATTTGAAGGAAAAACCATTTATCAAGCCGATATGGCGCATGCTGCGGGAATGGGCGGAAGCCAGACAAAACAATATGAGGAAACGGCAAAACCGGGAGAATTCAGTACTTGGTCGGACGCTATGTTTGGCGGAATGCCGTATAATGCGGGCTATGGACGCCCTACGCCGAGTTTGCCCGGCTTCGGATTAATAGGCTGGCCGATTCAACGTATCGGCTCCTTGAACGCAGGAATGGTTTTGATGGGACTAATCTGTTTCTACATTTTAATGTGCGTCATGGGAGTAAACCGGTGGCTGGCAATTGCCGGCGCCATCGCATTTGCGTTCGCGTCCTATAATATCATTATCATTCAAGTCGGTCATATTACCAAAGCCTATGTCATGGCTTACATGCCGCTTACCATAGCAGGGATGTTCCTGCTTTTCAAGCGAAAGCGTCTGTTGGGAAGCCTCCTGTTTTTGTTGGGGGTCGCCTTGTCCGTCGCCGGTTACCATATTCAGATTACCTATTATCTGGTTCTTCTGTGCCTGTTTTTTTATATTGGTTACGTTATCGAAAAAATCAGGGAAAAGAAATGGAAAGAATGGGGTATAACCACTGCGATTATGACCGGTTGCGTACTGCTCGCCATGTTGCCCAACGTGGGATCGCTATATACCCAATGGGAATTGGGGAAAACTTCGCTCCGGGGACCTACGGAGTTAACTTCGGGCGCGTCTTCTTCCGACGAGGGAAAAGTATCCTCCGGCTTGGATAAGGAGTATGCTTTCCACTGGAGTCAAGGGAGAGCGGAGTTGCTGACATTCCTGATACCAAATCTTTACGGCGGCGCTTCGGGCGGAACGTTAGACCGCTCCTCCGAGTTTTACCAAACCTTGCGCCGCGCCGGTCAACGCTTGGGCAAAGAAGTACAAGCGCCGACCTACTGGGGCGATAAGACGTTCACTTCCGGACCTGTTTATTTCGGCGCGGTCGTCTGTTTTCTGTTTGTGTTAGGCATGTTTGTTGTAAAAAGCCGGATGAAATGGTCTCTTTTTGCCGGCGCCGTTTTTCTCACGCTTTTGGCTTTAGGTCGACACTTGGACTGGTTTAATACCTTCTTTTTCTATCATTTGCCGATGTACAATAAATTCCGCGCGCCGGAAATGGCGTTGGTAATTCCGGGCTTGGTAGCTCCGATTATTGCTTTCTGGGGGATAAAGGAAATTGCCGACGGAAAAGTTGACGCGCAGTTGTTGAAGAAAGGACTTGTATGGTCGCTTTCCGCCTGCGGCGGCATTTGTTTGGCGGTGTGGTGGTTTCCCACGCTTTTCTTCAGTTTTCAATCCAACTATGATGCGCAATTCGAGCAACAGCCTTGGTACGACGCTTTAATCCACGACCGCGTCCATTTGGCTTCCGCCGATGCGTTCCGTTCGCTGGTTTTTGTTTTATTGAGCGCCGCTTTGGTTTTTATATTCATGCAGTTAAAGAATAAGAAGCAAGGCGTTTTAATGCTTGGGATAGGCTTTACCGTTCTTACGCTGGTCGATTTGTGGGCGGTTGATAAACGTTTCCTGAACGACAAACATTTTGTAAATAAAACGTTGGACGAGACTTATACGGAATCCGTCGCCGATAAGGAAATATTGAAAGACAAGTCCGTATCGTATCGCGTGTTAACGCTCAACAATCCGTTTCAGGAAACAACCGTTTCGTATTACCATCACTCCATCGGCGGATATCATGCCGTAAAACTGCGGCGTTATCAGGAATTGATAGACCATCGGATATCGAGGGAAATCAATACAATTATCGAATCGTTCCGCAAACCGCAGATTACGTTGGAAGACATACAGCAGTCGTTCGCTTTCACCCCCTCGTTGAACATGCTGAACACGCGCTACATTATTTACAATCCCGAATACCCGCCCATTGTAAACCCGCGCGCTTTCGGAAATGCGTGGTTTGTTCGCAAAGCGAAAATCGTAGAAAACGCCGACGCCGAAATTGCCGCCCTGAACGTAATCGACCCGTTGCAAACGGCTGTCGTGGACAAACGTTTTGCCGACGAACTGAACGGCTTCACCGAAGCACAACCCGATTCCACAGCAAGCATTACATTAGACAATTACCGCCCCAATCATTTGATTTATACCTCCAAAACAAATTCCGAGCAGTTGGCGGTATTTTCGGAAATTTACTACCAGCCGGGCTGGAAAGCGACTATCGACGGCAAGCCCGCGCCCCATTTCAGAGCGGATTGGACTTTGCGAGCAATGCGAGTGCCTGCCGGCGAGCATAAAATTGAGTTTGATTTTCGTTCGGAAGGCTATGTGGCGGCGGCTTACATTTCAACTTTCGGTTCTTTCGCGCTGTTGGTGTTGCTGATTATCGGAATTGGGTTTGTGATTTGGCGGGAAACGTTTGCGAAGCAAGTACGGATAAAAAATTAGATTATATTTTTGATTTTTTTATTCTGGATTGCTTCACCGCTACGCGGTTCGCAATGATGTGTACGATATTGCAGCCTCACCGTGTCATTGCGAAAGCGAAGCCTGAAGCAATCCGGAAAAATAATATAAATATAAACAATTACTTATTTTTTAACCTTTATCGCCGTATACATAAATCACGCTCGAATAATTTTTTGTCGTCCGAGCCTGCCTGTTGGAACGGTATCCCTGCCAAAGGCCGAGCGGCAAAGCGCACATCTTTCCCCGTCCTTTCAGTTCTTCGCTGAGGATGCTCACATAATATGCGTCGAATTTCATCGGCGCATACGTTTTCAATTTCATAGAATGATTACCCGCCAACGTGTTGATTGATTGCGGCGAAAAATGGGATAAATGACGAGGAACATCATACGCAGCCCAATGTTTCCCGTAATGAACGGCATCGGCAGAGAGCGGATTAGGAAGCGCCAAAATCAACAACCCCGAAGGCTTGAGCAGGCTTTTCAGTTGAGCGAAAGAAGAACGGACGTCATGCAGATGCTCGAAAACATGCCACAAAGTAATAACGTCAAACTGCTTGCCGCTTGCCTCCGCCGCCTTGAGCGAAGGATAAATCGCCCGACCGACGCGGCTTTCCGCCTTTGAACGCGCCCCGGCGTCCACTTCCACGCCTTCCGTTTCCATCCCGCCTTCTTTGCATACGGACAAAAAATAGCCCGCCCCGCATCCAACGTCCAATAACTTTCCGCCTTTTGGCAAAAAACGTTCCACCAACCGTATTTTATTCTTCGTGTTCGTTTTCTGTACGAGGTGATACAGTTTATTGACAATCCCGCGTTTCGTTTCCGAATGAGAAACATAATCGGGCGTTTGGTAATATTTGCCGATTTCATCCGGCGAGGGCTGGGGAAGCGTCATGCCAAACAAACACGCCGGACATTTGCATATCCCGAACATCTCGCCGCTAATTCTGAAATCTTTGCAGTGAAACATAGGTGCATTAAGGGTTTCACCACACACCGGACATTGTATTTTTCTTTCCATTTTTCGTTATTTTTATACAAATGTATAAGTATTTGTTGGAAATAACAAATATTTTTGTACGCACAGACGCGAAAACGCTAAGTAAAAGTGAAGAACTGATAATTGGCTAACGTCGAACGTTAATTCTTAATTCAATTTCGCGTCTTCGCGCCTTTGCGTACAATACTCCGCCCGCAATGACGGCAGCGCTTCATCACAGCAAAGACGGGGCGCACCCCGTCTCCAGCCCATCGAGAAAGAACATGAAAAAGAAAATCATTTATCTAAACTCCGTGCTTTTTGCCCTTGATTAAATCAATGTCAATGCGGACGATTGCCGTCGCATGGAGGTTCGCTTTCGGAAACTCGAAGGTTTTGTCGGTAAATTGTTTTACAATCCTCGTCAGCGCGGCTGTTCTTTCCGCTTCGTCTTCGACGAACACCGCCTTACCGAAGCCGATAACCGTGCGGTGGCGGGCTTCAAAATCGCAGGCGCTGTCGCTTTCCACTACGCCGTGGTCGACGGATATTTCAAAACACACTTGGTTGTTGCGTTTCAGGATGTCGATTTTCGTTCCTGCGCGGGCGGAATGGAAATAAAGCGATGTGCCGTCGTAGGCATAAAACAGGGGAACGAGAAACGGCATGTTGTTGTCCGCAAGCGCAAGGCGCATCACCCGCGCAGAATAAACGATTTCGTCTATTTCCCTGCGGTCGGTAATTTCCCGTTCTTTGCGGCGCATTATGCCGTGCGGATGTTCCGCTTTGTGTTGCATATTGTTCATAAACTATGTTTTTCAAATTGTTTTACCGCTTCTCTGTGTTTTCTCCGTGTAATTTATTTATAACACAGCGTTACGCAGAGATAAAAATACAAATTATAAAATAATCAGAATTAATTAGGAACATTTTCATAAGTCAATCCTTTTTCTTCGCACAATCTACATACCTCATTGCACAAGCGCAAAACCTTATCCCGGTCGTCATCCTGCGGCTCCCCATGATGATAATTATCGAGAAAACAAATGCCGAAAATGTGATCGAGCGAACGCACATCGCGGCTTGTTTCGTGCGGAACATCCATCAATTTATCCACCTCGTGCATCAGTCCGATAAAATTATGGCTCATCGGCTCCACGCCATGCCATTCGCATATCGCCACCAGATAACGTTCCAACGCTACGGAAGCCACATTAAACACCAAACTGCCCGCATAACCCGCATTTAAGAACTGAATCGCCCGCCGGTGATAGGCTTTCGCATCGCGGTAGTCCTGCTCGGACATGGTTTTCAAATCCGCCGTTGCGCCGTAATCGTCGTTTACCATACGCCCAGTACCCATTCTTTGTTATGTTTATATTCCATGTCCGAAAAAATAGCGTTCGCCATCCCTTCCGCCAGCCAAATCGCGCCGGCGTAACCGACAATCGGATGCCGGTAATGCCCCGCCCGGTCGTAAACCGGAAAACCGACCCGAAGCATCGGAACATTGCAATCAATGGAAACGAACCGCCCTTTGGAATGACCCAAAATAAGGTCAAGCGCAAGTCCCTGATTCTTAATGCGGTTTTCCAGTTCCCAAAGGTCGGCGTTGGTAACGATTTCCATGTCGAAATCGACGTTTTCCGTCATTTCTTTGACGCGGGGATCGTTGGCATAATTAACATTGTCGTCGCCGAGCAGTAGCAGCACGGGCAACATTTCCAAATCAAGACAAAACTGCGCGAGACCAATCACCATATCGGGATTTCCGTATATCGCCACGCGCTTGCCGGTAAGAAACATATGCGACACGTCGGCAATCGCGTCAATGGCGATGCCGCGTTTGCGGACGAGCGATTCGGGAATGGCTTTGCCGGTCATATTTTTTACATTTTGAAGAAAAATATCGGTATTGCGGATGCCAATCGGTGTAGGTCCAATCACCGCCGGCACGTCAAATTCGCTTTCCAAAAACTGTGCCGCCTTGCCGCCTTCGTAGCGGTTGAGGGCGATTGTCCCGCGAGCGTTGGCGGTGCCGCGCAGGTCGTCGATGGTCGTTTCGCCGTGCGACACGTGGTTTCCGTCGGGCATCAGCGGCGAATCGAAGGCTTCGATTTCAAAAAGGACGGTCGCTTCCACGTCCATTTCCGCGAGTAGGGATTTCAGTTCCGTCACGTCGCCCGGATTGACCCAGCCGGTAATGAGGTTGATTTTCCCGCTCGTTTCCCCTTCCCGCCGCGCAAAATAGCTGACAAAATCTTTCACCGCCACATCGTAGCCGCTAATCATGCTGCCCACGAAGCTCGGCGTGTGAATGGGAATGAGGTGAACCTCGCGCCCGGCATACTTTTCCTTGAGTAAACCGTTGTTCAGTTTCAACACCAGACCGTCGATGTCGTCGCCGATTACTTCGGTCGAACAGGTGGTGATAATCGGTATTACCTTAACGTGCGGATAGCGCATCAGCAATACGTCTACGCCTTGCTCCACGCGATTAAGCGCGCCGAAAACCGCCGCGTCTTCATGCAGAGAAGAAGACGCCAATTCAAAACTTTCCTTGAAATGCTGAGAAAACAGCAGGCGAACAAACATCACGCAACCCTGCCCGCCGTGAACGATGCCGATGCAATCCTTAATGCCGATGCTCGCATACTGCGCTCCGGCAGGCTGGCAGGTAAATATGGGGTTAATAACCCCGATACGGTCTTTTGCTTTTATTTCACAATTCATATTTTTAATGATTTAGTAATTTTTATAGTCTGTTTTACTTTTCCGGAAGTCGTCGAAACATCTTTAGTAATCATTGTCGAACCTTTAGCAGTCGTCGGAACATCTTTAGCAGTTATCGGCGAACCTTTAGCAATCGTCGTCGCATCTTTAGCAGTCATCGTCGAACCTTTAGCAGCCATCGGAACATCTTTAGCAGTCGTCGGCGCATGCCAGGAAGTCCGGATGACAAGTATTTTAGACGAAACGCCGCACCGTTTATTTATGACAGGTCGAATTTATCGGGATAACAAACGCTTGGCAGCGCCTCGCACCAACCAAGTGAACGCCGCACCATTCTTAGTTCTTAACTCCTTAATATTTTTCTTTCGTCAGTTCCAAATTCAACGACCCCTTAATCATAGTATAGTCCATTTTTTCCTTCAAAAGGTGCATGACGGCAGCGATTTCCTCCTTCGTCATCTCTTCGACCCAAGGGAAATATTTTTTGAAAGCTTCGACCAGCGTGATGGCTTCGCTCCAATAGTACCGGTCGGCGTAGCTATCGTCGTCGCGGGCATTTTCGCCGCAGAGGATTTGCTTTGTTTTTTTGAGGATGCGTTCGTTTTGAATTTCCCTGTCCCATCCGCGCGAATTGTATTGCCAGAGGCAGTGTTTGGTGATGTACCATTCCAACTGCTTCATTTTTTCTGTTGCTGTATTTTTGTCCATAAGTCTAAAATAATGATTAGTGATTAATTATTAATGATTAATAAAACCGCCGCAATGACAGCTGCGGTGTGAAACCTCACAGCGTCATTGCAAACCGCATTTACTCGTTATACTATATGTAAAATAATACGAACTAACTATGAAACATTCGTAATTAATCATTATTCCGTTCCGCTATTTTTCCGCGACAACTCCTCATTAGGAATCACCCGCCATTTTTCGGTATCCGGGTCGGGAAAACTGTAGGTTTTCTCGCGCAGGTCGGGAATCGGGTCATATTTACTGGTGCATTTACGCAGGTTTTCGTCGTTTTTCACCGCGTCGGGAAGACCGGCGTCGGAATAGGTCTGTTGCGTTGCAAAACCTTTGTCGGCGGGAATTTCATCCTTGCTGATGTCAATAAACGACAGCTTGTGAATAGGCGAATAGACCGCGTTGTAAATGTCCCGCGCAAAACGCACCCAGCCTTCATAGCCCTTGTACGGACCGTTGTGGTAGGCATGCGCGTTGAGGTAGGGGATGCGGATTTTCTTCGCCACTTCGCCCGGTCGTTTTCCGGTAAAAATAATGTCGGGTTTAAGCGAATACATGGCTTCGAGGGCTTCCAGTTCGTTGGGGTCGTCGATGGCGAGCGCGCCGGATTCGCAACGCGAAATGCCTTTCTCCATGTCGCCCTGATGACCGAATTTGGTATACACCGAAACCACCTCGACGCCCATTTCCTTGTGGATGGAATGCGCCCAGTGCCAAAGCTTGGAACCGCCGGGCCAGAGGCACACTTTTATCCCTTTCAGTCGCGCCGCATACCAGTCGAGTTCCGGTTTCCAACGCGCGGTTTCTTCGGCGATAATCGCCCTTGCGCGGTCTTCGATGCCGAAGAAATAGCCGATTTTCAGCAGCGAATCCGAGAGGGCTTCAAAGCCGAAACCGTCGATGTCCATGCGTGGAATGCCGTAACGGGCGCGGAGTTCGTCGCAAATGTATTCCGCCGAACGGGCGCATTCCAATACGTTCAACTGTGCGCGGTGCATCCCGCAAAGGTCGTCGAAACGCCCGTTGCCGGTGAAACTTGAAAGGATTTGTATGCCCATGCGGTGGAAATAATCCTTCATGATTTCCTGATCGCCCTGAATGTTGTATTCGCCCACGTAATTGATGACGTATTTGCTGTAAATCTTCGGCTCAACGGTTCCAACCATCTGGGTGAGCCACGCGAGGTTTATTTTATGATGCCCGCCCGACTGGCTCGGGCCGGCAAATCCGGGCGAGTTGCAGACAAATATTTTCACGTCGGGCAGTTCGCTCATCACTTCTTCGGCGATGGCGTTAATATCGTCGCCGATAAGGGCGGAGGCGCAAGTTTGGTAAATCGTCATCCGTTTGATATTCGGGAAGGCTTTGAAGGCTTCGACGATATTCTTTTTCAGCATTTTTTCGGCGCCGAAAACGACATGCGCTTCCTTCATGTCGGAGGCGAAAGTGTATTTGAGCTGAAAACAACCGGTGTCGCTGATGTAACGCTTGGTTTGCCACGTGTCGTAGGTGCATCCCACCGGACCGTGGCTGAGGTGTATTGCGTCTTTCATCGGCGTGCCGATTACGTGTTTTGCGCCGCAATAGGCGCACCCGCGTTCCGAGATGGTTCCCGGAATCGTGTTTAGGTATCCCAACGGCAGGGCGTCGGTGAGTTCTTCGCCCGCACCCTTGTCTACGGCGTGTTTCAGCCGTTCGGGGATACATTCGCTGCATTTGAATTGATGATATGGCATAATTTTTAAATTAAGAGTTATGAATTAAGAATTAAGAGAAAGAACAATCGCCGTAACTCTTAAATTCTTAATTCTTAATTGTTACAGCGCATCGTTTCCGCGCTCTTGAGTCCGTATCCGCAAAGCCTCATCAGCCGGACAAACAAAAATTTTCCCATCGCCGATATACCCCGTCCGGTTTTCCTGAATGATGCTGTCGATAATTTTCTCCACATCGCTGTCTTTTGCGACGATAACCAACATTCGTTTTGGAACGTATTTCATGCCCTGCACCTTTCCCTGCGCCAGCAGTCGCGGGGAAACGTCGATGCCGCTCAAAACGGTATTCAAGCCGCGCTGATTGCCCCTGCCCAATACGGGAATCGCCGTTACGGACGGCACTTCAAGCCTGTCGAGCGCTTTTTTTGTTGCCGCCATCTTGCTGGGGCGGATAAATGCGATGATTTCTTTCATTTTGTACCTGTTTTTTAAAGTTCATTCGACCCTGTGCGCACCGTAAATACTTTTTCGACCGGCGAGATAAATATTTTACCGTCTCCCTCGTTCCCCGTATACGCTTTGAATTGGATGATTTTCACCACTTCGTCCGCCGCCTCGTCTTCCGTAACGATGATGATTAGCGTTTTGGGAAGTTCGTCGTAATGCAGGTTTCCGACGGTGAGACCTTTTTGTTTGCCGCGCCCGAATACCGACATTTTCGTCATGGAGCAGAAGCCGGCTTCCGCCAGACCGTCGCTCACTGCGTCCGCCATTTCCGGGCGGACAATCGCTCTTATCATTTTCATGTTCTTAACTTTTAGTTCTTAATCCGAAATCCCATACTTCACCACCATCGCCTCTAATTGATCCATAGAAAGCGGCTCCGGAATCACAAACATCTGGTTTTCGATAATTTTCCGCGCCAATTCGCTGTATTCTTTCGCCTGATTCGATTCCGCATCGTATTCAATCACCGTCTTTTTGTTAAACTCGGCTTTCTGTACAATGTTGTCGCGGGGAACAAAATGAATCATCTGCGTGCCGATAGCCGCCGCAAACTCTTCGATAAATTCCCATTCCTTGTCGACTTTCCGACTGTTGCAGACCAGCCCGCCCAACCGAACGCCGCTTTGACGGGCGTATTTAACAAGCCCTTTGCAGATATTGTTGGCGGCATAAACCGCCATCATTTCGCCCGAACAAATGATGTAAACCTCCTGCGCCTTCCCGTCGCGTATCGGCATGGCAAATCCTCCGCACACAACATCGCCCAGCACGTCGTAAAACACATAATTCAAGTCCTCGGTATAGGCGCCATGCGTTTCCATCAGGTCGATCGCCGTGATAACGCCGCGCCCGGCGCATCCAACACCCGGTTCCGGTCCGCCGG
>JAIRKO010000048.1 GCA_031260045.1 Dysgonamonadaceae bacterium
TAAGTATTTTCCAGTTGAATATTTACTATGCCATTATTGGCGGTAACCGTATAGGTGGTGCCGTTGGGGTACCACTCGTTTACAATCATGTGCCTGCCGTGACCGTACAAGTAGTTGTCACTCTTGACGGGGGCGCAAATCAACAGGATGGCGAGGAATGGGATTGTTTTTTTCATGATGATTAATGATAATTTTTCGGCAAATGTACGTAAAATTTTTAATGTGTGGATGTAAGTCGGAACGTCAAAATAAATACACCTTAGATTACATCGCCTTAGGCAATAACACAAAAATTGTCCGCAAATTACGCGGATTCTCGCAGATTTATCCATCTGTGAAAATCCGCGCAATCTGCGGACAATAAATAATTTGTAACCTGCCGAAAGGAACTTGCAAGCAGCGGCTTATCACCGCTTAATTTTCTCTACGGCAGCGACCAAGCGGTCAATTTCCGCCGGCGTATTATAAAACGCAAAGGAAGGACGCACGGTTGCCTCCAACCCAAAGCGGCGCAAAGCCGGTTGCGCGCAATGATGTCCGGCGCGCAGGGCGATACCCTCTTCGTCTAACCGTTTCCCGACTTCCGTTGCGGGAACGCCGTCCATCACAAACGAAACCACGCTTATCCGTTCGCGGGGGTTGCCGATTAATTTGAGTCCATCAACATGTCCCAACGCTTCGCGAGCATATTCGGTGAGGTAATGTTCGTATTTTTCGATGTTGTGGATGCCCACGCGACTCACGTAGTCCAAAGCCGCGCCCAAACCCACAGCGTCGCCCACATTGGGCGTACCGGCTTCAAACTTCGCCGGCGGGGTATTAAACACGGTTTCCTCGAAAGTTACGTCCTTTATCATGTTGCCGCCGCCCTGCCAAGGGGGAAGCAAATCGAGCAACTCTTTTTTGGCATACAACACGCCTATTCCGTTCGGCGCGTAAATCTTATGCCCGGAAAAGACAAAAAAATCCACATCCAAATCCTGCACATCAACCGTAGTGTGGGCAATCGACTGCGCCCCATCAATCAACACCCGCGCGCCGTAGTGTTTCGCGCGGTCAATCATGAGTTTTGCGGGCGAAATCGTGCCGAACGTATTGTTTACCTGCGCAAAAGAAACAATTTTGGTGCGGGGACTAAGCAAACGCTCGTATTCTTCCACGATTATATCGCCGCGATCGTTGACGGGAATGACGCGCAGGCGCGCATCCCGCTCTCTTGCCAACTGTTGCCAAGGAACAATGTTAGCGTGGTGATCAAGCGTCGAAAGGATGATTTCGTCGCCTGGATTGATGAATTTCCGCCCGTAGGTTTGCGTTACCAAATTGATGCCCTCCGTTGTTCCGCGCACGAAAACGATTTCCTCTTCCGAAGAGGCGTTGATAAACCGCCGCACTTTTTCGCGCGCTCCCTCGTAACCGTCCGTAGCGCGTGCGGCTAAGGTATGCGAAGCGCGATGAATATTGGAATTATCGTGTTCGTAGTAGTGCGAAACGGCGTCAATCACCTGTTGCGGCTTCTGGGTCGTGGCGGCATTGTCGAACCACACCAAATCTTTGCCATGCACCTTTTCACGCAGGATGGGGAAATCCTTGCGTATGGCTTCCACGTCGAACGTTTCCCTGCCGCTGTAAGTAATCGGCTGGTCGCGCAGGAAAGAATAGGGCGAGTATTGCGTGTCGGCAAACTCGTGCAGGGCGCCGTCGTGCAATGCGGCTGTTTCGCCTGCCGTCTCCGTGCGTCCTTCTTCGGCTTCTATTTTCCGTGCGATTTCGCGCAAAACGGCGATATTTATATCTAAGTCTTTTAACATAACTACTTATAAAAATAAAGGTATAATTGACTAAGCCAATTTTTAATTTAATTGTCGCGAGGCTAAATTATCGCAATCGTCATTGCAATGACGCAGCAACAATTTGAAACGCAGTTCGGCGAAGCTAAATGCACCCTCATTAGTTCTATTTAAGCACCGCTTTCCGGTTATTATAATCGTGATAATAGCCAACTTCCACGTTTTCGAGTACGGCAATTGCGTCGTCGGTGAGAGATGCGAGCGAGAAATATTTGGTAAGCAGATAACTTGCGACGGCAAATTTATCCAATCCCATCAAACGGGCGGAAAGGCTCGGCGCAATTTCGCCGGGAATACCGGCTTGATGCAGCCCGACAACGCCCTGTTCCTGCTCGCCGGTGCGGACAAGGACAACGCTTGTCGTCCCCACGCCGCGATTGGTGAGGTATTGCCCCTGTATTTCCAACTTATCGCTTGGGATAACCGGCACGCCGCGCCAAGTGATAACCGGCACGCCATGTATCACGGTCGTAACGGGCGGCACGCCGCGCCACGTACATTCGCGCTCGAAAGCCGCAACAGCGCGGGGATGCGCGAGGAAAAAGGAGGGTTTTTTCCACACCAGCGACAGCAGTTCGTCGAAGTCGTCGGGCGTGGGCGCTCCGTAGCGGGCGCTTATCCGGTAGCCCGGCTCGACGCTCGCCAGCAGCCCGAAGCGGTCGTTATTAATCAACTCCCATTCCTGCCGTTCCTTGATGCTTTCGATGCTGAGGCGCATTTGTTGTTCGAGCTGGTTGTAAGGATCATTATATAAATCGGTTACGCGGGTATGCACGCGCACCACCGTTTGCAGCGTGTTGAGCGAATATTCGCGGGGATACTCTTCGTAGTCGATATAAGTTTCGGGGATAATGTTGTCTTCCTCGTGTCCCGACGCCAAGTCGATGTGTTTTTCGCCGTGCGTATTCACCGTCGCTTTGAGGCGGAGGTGTTCGTCGACGGCTTTCTGGAACTGTTCGCGGAAGGTTGGAATATCCTTGATGATTTGCTCCAGTTCGACGCTGTTCAAAGTGAAAAATACGGCGGGCGTAATCGCTTTCACCGTTACCGACGAGGGATGGTCGGCGAGGAGATTGGCTTCTCCGAAATATTCACCTTTGGAAAGGATGCCGATGCGCAGGTCTTCGCCGTGCGTCCCTTTGCTTGAAATTTCCACCTGCCCTTGCGCCACGATAAAGAACTTTTGTTTGTCTTTGCCTTCCTTTATCAGGCTACCGCCCAAGGCAATATGTTCCACCTTGAACTTCTTTGCCAGTCGAACGACAATCGCATCATCAATATACGCAAACAAAGGGATGCGGCGGAAAGATTCTTCGCGAAACGCGGGTTCGCCTTCAAAAAAGTCCACCTCAATGCGTTCCGATTTCTTCAGTTCCACTTTGGTGCGGTTTACGCGATAAGTCCCCGAATCGACCTGCACCCAAGGCAGGAGTTTCAATAACAAACGGGGGGTGATTGACCCCATCTGGGGCGGGGTTTTTGTTGTAGTAGCCAGTTTTTTGGCTGTTGCGGTAGCGATACTTCGCTGTAAGTCATTTGGTGCCATAAAGTAAATGTATTTTTTAACTGATAATAATTTCTATG
This sequence comes from Dysgonamonadaceae bacterium, assembly GCA_031260045.1. Lineage (GTDB taxonomy): Bacteria > Bacteroidota > Bacteroidia > Bacteroidales > Azobacteroidaceae > Azobacteroides. The sequence goes on from JAIRKO010000048.1 coordinate 3,435, forward strand.
ATTTCCACTTTACCTTCCCTGATTGAAAAAGCTTTGAGGGAGGGATTAGCGGCGTCTTGTAAAGAAAGGATGAGATAAATGATGTTCGGGTCGAAAGCCAGCCGAATGTCTTCTTCCGAAGGGCGCGCCGGCGAGGAAGGATGACTATGGTAATTGGCGACGATTTGCATACCCAGTTTGCGCGCTTCGCGTAAAGCAGCAAATTGTTCTTTCGGATCGAAAGAAAAATGTTCGGGGCTGTGGTCGACGTTGGTGAGCGGGAATTGTTTTTCCACTCTGTCGGCGTTTCCCGCCAACAAACCGCAGGCTTCGTCGGGGAGTTCATTCCGGGCTTGGGCAATGATGCCGTCGATGATTTGTTGCGGAATATATATCATTTTTCTATCTCTACATTGTAAATGCCCTTGATTTCCGCCGGTGTTACGGAAAGTACCTTGAAACCTTGTTCGGCAGCGCTTTTCGGAACGTTCTCCAAAGGTTCTCCTTCGCTGAGCCGCACGTTCAATACGTCGCCCGACTGGAGTTTGCCCAATTCTATTTTTGTTTTTACAAATGTCATCGGGCAGTGTTCTTTTGTTATGTCTAAACTATATGTCATACTTTTAATGATTAATAGTTAAATAAACAGGGTTTGCCCCCCTTCCGAAAGGTTCAAAAAAGTAGCCACCCCCAACACGTCCTTTACTTCGGGAATAAAATCGCTTTTTTGCAGCCCAAGTATGTGCATCGCCATTTCGCAGGCGTAGAAATTCACTTTTAATGCTTTGGCGGCGCTCACCAACTCTTCGAGGGTGGCGACATTCTTTTTCCGCATCATGTAGCGGAAAATTTTCGGGCTGGCGCCCAGAAAGTTCAACCGGCTGACCGGCGCGGCTTTCAGTCCGCCCATAAAAATACCAAACACTTTCGGCAGGAAACCTTTGCCCACCGGCGAACGTCCCTGTTTGATTTTAATCGCATCTAATCCCCAAAAAGTGAAAAACAGGTTGACTTCGTATCCTACGGCAGCCGCCCCAGTGGCGAGGGTAAATACCGCCGTCAATTTATCAAAATCGCCGCTGAAAGCGATGATGGAGAGTTTTTTTGATTGCTTTTCTTCGCTCATATTTTTATTGTTTTATTTTCGGGCGCAAAGATGGGGGAAATTTTTTGAACGAGCAATACCTCATTTGGGGTATATTTGGTCATCGACCGACAGCATCCCGCACGCCGCCTTTATGTCTTCGCCCCGCGACGCCCGGATGGTGGAAATAATCCCCCTCGCAGACAGGTAATCCCTGAACGTTACTGCTTTTTCAATCTGCGTTCCCGGCAAATCCGCATCGGGAACGGCGTGATATTTAATCAAATTCACCCGGCAGGGAATGCCCTGCAAGAGTTCGGCTAAGGCGCGCGCATGTTTCAAATCGTCGTTGACGCCACCGAAAAGGATATACTCAAACGACGCCCTCCGCTGATGCGAAAAATCATATTGCCTGATTAATTCCACCGTTTTCTCAATGGGATACGCCTTTTCTGCCGGCACAAGCGAAAGCCTCTCTGCGGGAAATGGCGAATGAACGCTAACCGCCAAATGGCACAAACTTTCGTCCAAAAAACGTTTCAATTCGGGCAGCAAGCCGATGGTCGAAACCGTAATCCGCTTGGGACTCCATCCGAAACCGTAGTCCGAAGTGAGGATTTCCAGCGTCTTAAAAAGCGCGTCCGCATTGTCCAGCGGTTCTCCCATGCCCATAAACACAATGTTTGTCAGCGTGTCCCGTTCCGGAACGGAAAGTATCTGGTTCATGATTTCCGACGGCGAAAGGTTTGCGGTAAAACCCCGCTTTCCCGTCATGCAAAACCGGCAGTTCATTTTGCATCCGACTTGCGTGGAAACGCAAAGCGTAGCCCTTTCTTTCTCCGGAATGTAAACCGTTTCTACGAAGCGGTTTCCCGAAACGGGGAAAAGGTATTTTAAGGTTCCGTCGGTTGATTGCTGCCGCCTCAGGGGCGACAAGCGGGCTACGGTGTGGTTTGTTTTCAGTTTTTCCCTGCCTGCCAAAGAAATATCCGTCATTTCGTCAATGGACGACGTCTTTTTTTTATATAGCCAAGCGGCAATCTGTCGGGCTGTAAAGGCAGGCAAATCCAGTTCTCGCATCAAAGCGTGGAGTTCGTCCTGCGTTTTTCCCGTCAATGGAATATTCATTTGGAAGTGGATGAGTTAACAAGTAAACGAGTTAACGAGAAGGCACATTAACTTGTCTTCTCGTTAACTCGTCTACTCATCAACTCGTTAATTAATTAAAAAAATCGAATCCGGTTGTCTTTTATTTTCACGGTTTCTTTCAGCAGCGCGTTGTCTCGCATAAACGACATTGCGCGGTAAGCGCTCTGCATATTCAAGCGTTGCATCTGCATTTTTTCGTCAAACGGCTGCCCGCTGCTTCTTCTATCCGTTACCTGTAAAACGTATGCGGCGGTTCTCCCTGCAAAAGGTTTGCTGATTTTTCCTTTTTCGGTTGCGAGGGCGGCTACGTTCACCGCCGGTTCTGCGCCGATACCGGAAATCCGTTGCGTGGAGAACGTTACGAATTTCACTTCCTGCGGCTCCGTATTCATCTCTCTGGCGTAGCCGTATAAAGAAGTCAGGTTTTTTGCTTCCAAGTCTTTGACGATTTTTTCGCCCTTCTTTTTATCCAGCAATTCTCGTTTCAAAATATCCGACACGTCTTTCAACGGGCGGTATCCCTCTTTCAATTTTCCCGTTACAACGCCCACTACATAATAATCGCCGCACTGCATAATTTCCGAAAAACTGCCTTTCTTACCGTTGAAAGCCCAACGAATAATGGGGCGCGAACTTTCGATGGAAGCCAAACGAGGCTGATTGGCGTAAACCGGCGTTTCCTTTTGAACGGCGTAACCGGCTTTTTCACCGGAATTTCTAAACGCTTCCGGGTTGTTATTGGTTGTAATATATGCGCTTAAATCATTGTAGAGTTTGTTCATCGTTTCCGGGCTTGCCGTTATTTGATATTGCACGGTAGCGAACTTGTATTTGGTAACGGGCTTGGTTTTTTCAGACACCTGCACCAAGTAATTCCGCACCGCAGCCTTGTGGAAAAACACTTCGCCGGTGTTTGATTTGAATATCATGTCGATAAATTTGGCGTCCAAGCCGTTTTGCAACAACGAAAGTTCGGTTTGCCAGCCGGCGTCGCCGTTGCCCTGTCCTTTGGTCAATTCCGACACCATGTCCGAAAACGATTTGCCACCCGCGACTATCCCTTTTAAACTGTCGGCATAAGTTGCCAGTTTCGCGTCGTCCGTAAAATTAGGCAGCACCAACAAATGGAGTTTGACGGAATCGGACGCCTCTTTTTTGCCCGTCAATTTGTGGACAAAATAAAGATTGCCGCCTTCCGATGCCGGACCTTTCACATCGCCTATTTCCGCATTGTCCGCGAAAGCCCGTTCGCTTTCGTTCAAAGCGTTCGTAGAACGGTAAACGTCCATATATTTAATGTCGGAATTGTCGTTGACAATGTCCGCAACCTCGTCGGTTTTTTCAAACTCGCTTCTCACGTCGTCCAAGCGGGCGAGGGCTTCCCGAATGTCTTTGTCGCTGGGGGTAATGGCGACGGAAATATAGTCGATCAACCGCGCTTCTTCCTGTTTAAACGCTTCTTTTCGTTTATTGTACAGGGATTTAATTTCATCGTCAGACACGGTAACCGCCTCATCCGGAACGGAAGTATAGGGTTTGGCGGCATAACTAAAATCCACATTCGCATCGTTTTCTTCAAAAGCGGCTTTGGCGTCTATCACATTGGAAGCCACAGCCGAAGCAAGGAATGCGGTGAATTTGTCGGTTTTTTTCTGCTCCACAATCGTTTTTTTCATACCGTCCCACTGCAATTTTTGGGCGGCAATCTGTTGTTGATCGGCTTCGGAATAATTCAGCCACAGGTCTTCCGACTCCATGATTTGTATGAATTGCATCAGCGCGTTGCGGTCGAAAACGCCGGTTTGCGGGTTTCTAAAATATTGCTGAATCATCGGGGAAACGTTTTTCCCCATAATCATATCGGTAAGTTCCTCCGCACCGACGGTTAAGCCGGTTCTTTTCGATGCGTTGTCCAATAGGATTTTACCGATCATTTCGTTATATACCGCCTCGCGGATTTGGTCTTGCAGGTCTTCCGAAAGCGTTCTGCCGGAATTGTTTTTATAAGCGCTGCTCATTTCGTCCACGCGCTTCATAAAATCCTGATAACCGACAGATTGCCCGTCAACTACCACGATTTTATCCTTCCCCTGCTGAAAAAAAGTAGACCCCGATTTAAGAAAGTCGCCGATAATGAAAGCCAATAAAGCAAGCCCCACAGCGCCTACGAGCAAGCCGGCTCTATTCCTGATTTTTTCTAATGTAGCCATTGATAATGTATTGTTGGTTTTTAATTTAGTTTCCGAAAACTGCGCGCGAAGATACGCAATTTTACTATATGAAGTGTTATATTTTTGAAAAATATTATTTTGTGGGGTACGACGGAGGTTGAATATCGCAATAGACTTGTTGGCGCGCTTCATCCTTTCAAAACGACACAACAAAGGCAAGGCTTTCCAGCCCTGCCCTTTATTGCAATGAGCGCATCCGCCCCATTTAATCAAAGTCCGTGCGCTTTAGAAACCCGGATTCTGGGGTTTGATATTCAAACTCGTCGTTTTATCATCCGCCGTAGCCGGAATGGGGAAACGGTAGAATTTCAAGCTTACATTGTTTACTTTGTCATGCAGATGCTCGTTGATCCGAGTGTAAAAACTGAAACGGGCGGGGTCTGCCGGAATGTCGTTATATACAATGCTGTTGAACTGCTCCTGAGTTTTGTACTCGTCCTTGTAGTATTCGTAGGTAGGAACTTTGGTTTTCACGGTCGAAATCAATGTTCTCCAGCGCACAAGGTTGAGCCAGTGTTTTTGTTCAAAGGCAAGTTCGTTTTGCCATTCCTGCCGGAGGGCATCTTCGCTGATGACGCTCAACGTCGGTATTTTCGCCCTTGTGCGGAGCGCGTTTATGGCAGCCAGCCCCCTATCGCCGCTGTTGAGATAGAACTGCGCTTCGGCTTTAATCAGGTACACTTCCGCCAAACGGAAATCAATATGGTCGATGTCGTTCGGCTGGTTGTCCAGCGTGTTGGTCGTACCGGTGCCATCCCTGTGAATCCATTTGCCGGGGCGAACCACCGAGAGGGGCCACGTGAGGGTGTCGATGTTCCCGTCCGCAAAACTCACATACGTAGCGTAGGAATACAATTTGCGGGCGTCTTTGTCTGCCAAAGCGTTTTCATACGAAATATCAGCCCACTGGATGTGCGGATCCTCGCGTTCGTCTTTGGGCCAAGTGTATCCGCAATGCGTTTGGTGATTGCCCTGCGCATCTACCCCGTCGCCATAGTGCTGAATGGAGAAAATAACTTCCGGGTTGTTTTCATTGCCCACGCCCCAAATGGTGTTGAAATCGGGACGCAGATTATAGTTCCCGCTATTGATTACCTCGTTGGCATAGGCAAGGGCTTGCTCGAATTTCGCCGCGTCTACCGCCGGTTTTGCGGGGTCTGTTGTAGCGGCGGGGTTAATTTCGGAAGCCGTAAGCGGTTTGGAACCCCAAGTGAGGAGGGCTTTCGCCAGAATCGTTTTGGCGGCAAGCTGAGTGGGAACGTATTTGCTGGCGCTGTATTCCGGCAAATCCGCGATGGCGTCCGTGAGGTCGGCAATTGCTTGCGTATACACCTCGTCGATGCTTTTGCGGGTCGTTTTTTCAACCGCAGAAGGCGTGGGGTACGTAGTGATAATAGGAACTTCACCGAAAAACTGCACCAATTGGAAATAATCGTATCCGCGTATAAACCGTGCGCGGGCAATCAGTTCCGCCGCCGAAACGCCCTTTGTGCCGTAGGCGGGATTGTCCGGCGTGCTTACCTTTGTTGCATCGGCTTGTTCGATCAGGTATATCGCGGTGTTTGCGGCGTTGATGCTACTGTAAAGCCGGTTGAAAATCTTGACCACATAACCGTTCCGGTCGTTTGTTGAAAACCGGCTGATTTGGGGTCCGTCCGTATCCGGGGTTTCAAAGCAGACGGTTGTTTCGGTAGCATTTTCAAGGAAAAACGAGTAGGAGCTGCTGAGCGTTTGCAGCGGACCGTAAATCGCATTGACGAGGGCAGTTGCCTGCGTCGGCGTTTCGGGGATTTTGGGCGTTTCCGTAACGTTGCCGCTACCGCCGCCATTGTCGTCATTTTCTCCGCAGGAGAATGTCAGTGAAATGAGCGCTAAAAGCGCGAATAAATACATCTTTTTCATTTTGTACATGTTTGTTTGTTAATAAATATTTATAAAAATTATGATAATAATTACGAATTATGGGGGCGCCGAACAGGGATATAACCCATATCATGCGACATATATAGACTATATCATGCAGCATATATAGACCATGTCATGCAACATATATAGTACTATATCATACGGCATATATAGGCTATATCATGCGACATAATCAAACGAGCGGTAAAGCATGTTCGGAACGTATAGTGCGTGGGTTTTTGAGTAGTTGCCCGCTGTTTTTTGCACTGGTCTGCGTAACCACCTCAAGATAAAACCCGCTTGCGGAATGCGCATCCTGCGGAATAAGCGCAACAATCGTGCGCGGCTCGTTGACGGCGACCGACGAAACGCGCGTGCGAGCGTCGGAAGCGGCGTCGACGAGCCAAAGACCGACCACCGCCTGATGTTCCGGCTGCCCGTCGTCGGCAATCTTGATACCCGTTCCGGTGATGCGGAGCAGTCCGCCCGGCGTTATCTGGTCGTACAGGTTGGTGGCTTCGTCGAGGAAGGTGAACATATGCCCCTGCGTTTCGTCAATACCCTTGAATTCAAGGTTTACATGCTCGCGGATATACGCCCTGAACCCCAACGAAACGTTTATCCGCACTTCCGGATGCAAGCCGGGTTGCAGACTCGTTTCGTACCCGTCGTATTCGCCCGGAATGCGTATCCGGGTGCGGAACAGCTGGTTTTCTATCCCGTAGCCGTCGGCAACGAGATAGGCGCAAATGTTAAAATAACGTTCGACGTAGCGGATCATTTCGTCCGGGTCGACGCTTTCCCCATAAATTTCGGCTTTCGCCGCCACTTCGCTGATACCCAGATACGGAAGCGTTTCCGGTCGGGCTACATACTTCTTCTTTGCTTCGGGCAAAGTGTTTGCTACAAACCATACTGCGACGCGGTGTATCACGTCTTTTAATTGCTTAATTGTGTTCATATTAATAATTATTAAAATGTTATTTTTGCGCCAAACAGCAAGCTGCGAGCCGCCGGATACACGCCGGCGTCGATCCCGCCCGCCACTTCCGGGTCGTAACCCCTGTAACGGGTAAATGTCAGCAGGTTTTGCCCCGACAGGAAAAGGCGGAGTTTTGCCTGCGCCACGCCCGTTTTCACCGGCAGCGTATAGCCGAGCGTAACGCTGCGCAGTTTCAGGAACGAGCCATCTTCCACGTAGCGGCTGTAAAGAAAACTTGGACTGACGGATGCGTCCAAGCGCGGCGTTTCGGCAGAGGGTTTTTCCGCCGTCCACGCATCCAGCACATCGGCAGAAAGGTTGCGCATCCGGTTGTTTTCCGACAAATGCCGACGCAGTTTATTATATACCTTGTTGCCTTGCGAACCTTGCAGGGATGCGAAGAAATCCCAGCGGCGGAGAACAAACGAAGTCGAAAAACCGTAGGTGAAATCGGGCTGTATGCTGCCGAGCGTCGTGCGGTCGTCAACGTCGTCGATGATGTTGTCGCCGTTCAAATCGCGCAGTTTGATGTCGCCGTTCTGCGCCACGCCGTCGAATATAAAGCCGTAGAACGACCCCGCCGGTTCGCCCTCGCGCAAGATTTGCTCCTGCGCGTCGCCGATATGGTAATCGTTTTGCCCCAGCCGCGTAATCGTATTGATGTTTCGGGCGAAGTTGGCGGCTGCCGACCACGTAAACCCGCTACGGCGGATTATATCAACGTTTGCCGACGCCTCAAACCCTTTGTTGGCGAGGTCGCCCACGTTAAAAGTCTGTTCCTTGCCTTCCAGCCAGAGGTATTGTTTTGTCAGCAAATCGGATGTTTTCTTGTAATATACATCGGCGGTAAGCGTGAACCGACCGCTGAAAAACCCTGCATCAACGCCCACATTATATTCTTCCGTAGTTTCCCATTTCAGGTTCTTATTGCCGGGATTGGACAGCAGGGCGGCAGGCTCGTTACCGTATCTGACGGCGTCGAAAACAGCCGAAAACTCGTTAAACCCGATTTCCTGATTTCCGGCAGAGCCGTAAGTTGCGCGGAATTTCAGCGCGGGCAACGCCTCCGTCAGCGCGGCAAAGAAAGGCTCGCTGCTCACGTTCCACGAAACCCCCAGCGACGGGAAATAGCCCCACCTGCGCCCCGCCGCGAAACGCGAAGATTGATCGGCGCGGAAAGTTGCCGTAAAGTTGTATTTCCTCAGCAATGTGTAGTTGACGCGGCTTATCAGGGAATGCAAACTCCCCGCTTCGCTGCGCGAAAAATTCGGCAGTTCCTGCCCGAAACCCAAGTTGTCGAAACTGTCCAAATGGGTAACTTTGGAAATAACGATGTTTGTGGCGGTCTTTTGGGAAGTGTATCCGCCGAGTATGTCGACGAAATGTTGCGGGGTGATTTGCCGCGTGTAGGTAAGCAAATATTCCGCTTGCGAAACGTCGGTGCGGCGGTTGCCCACAGAGCCGCGCCCCTGTATGTCCTGATTGATGCCGAGTACGGTTTGCGGCGGCGCGAAAAAGTTTTGCGTAATATAGTTTACGTTTGTTCCGGCGCTGAATTTTGCCGTCAGCCCTTCCGCCCATGCCGCCGAGTATTTTACGTAAAAATTGCCGAGCAGCGAAGTGTTGACGGTTTGCCCGATGCTCATCTTGAGGTCTGCCACAGGGTTTGCCGCCGTGCCGTAATAGTTAAGTTCCGTGAGCTCAAACGGATTATAGTGATTGTAGCCGTCGTCGGAGTTCCGGTCGTAAACCGACAAAACGGGCGGCATAAACAGCGCATAAACCAGCGAATTGGTGATGCCGTCCTTGAAAGGGCTACTGCTGCCCTTATAATCACCCGCAGACAGCGTGGTCAGAGCGTCTTGGACGGCGCGGACAGCGCTGGCGTTCACGCCCGCAAAGAAACCGCCGTGCAAATCCCTGTCCAAGTTGATGCGTCCGCTGTAGTTCTCATAGCCGCTGTTGAGGATAATGCCTTTTTGGTTGATATAATTGCCCGAAAGCAGGTAGCGCGTTTTGTTGTCGCCGCCGCTGAGGGAAATTTCGTGGGCTTGCCTGACGCCCGTTTGCAGTACGGCATCCTGCCAATCGGTATCCGTTTTCGGATAGGCGGAATACGCCAGTTCCGACCAGGGAACGGTGTTTAAAAGACCTTCCCGGTTGACCTTTTCAAACTGTTCGGCGTTCAGCAGAGCAAGTTTTTTGGCTGACCGCTCAATGCCGAAAGTGTATTGATAGTGAACGGTATTTCCGCCGCGCACGCCCTTTTTCGTGGTAACCAGCACGACCCCGTTGGCGCCGCGCGAGCCGTAAATGGCTTTTGCCGATACGTCTTTCAATATCTCTATCGACTCAATATCCGAAGGATTGATGGAAGCCAGCGGATTGAGGCTTCCGTCGATACCGCCGACGCCGGCTTGCGTTACATTCTTTTCGCTGAAGTAAATAAAGCCGTCGATGACGTAAAGCGGCTCGTTGCTTGCATATACCGAATTGCCCCCGCGAATGCGGATTTCCGAGCCTGCACCCGGCTGCCCCGAAGTTTGCGTAACGTTCACGCCCGATACTGCGCCGCCTAAAAGTCCGTCGATCGACAGCGCCGAACTGTTTTCCAGATACTGTTTCGCAACGCCGGCAACTGCGCCCGTAAGTTCGCGCCGCCGCTGCGTTCCGTAGCCAACGACAACCACTTCGTTCAGCCGCAGCGCATCGTCTTCCCGCAGCGAAACATTTATTTCACGCGCCGCGCCGACCCGCTTTTCAACGGTTTGCAGTCCGACGAACGAAAACGCCAGCGTATCGCCTTCTTTCGCTTCGATTTGGTAATAACCCTCTGCGCCGGTTATGGCATAGCCCTGCGTCCCTTTCCGAACGACGGTTGCGCCGGGTAGCGGGTTGTCGGTTGCCGCTTCGCTCACGCGACCGGTTATTTGCGCCGACAGGGAATTGCCGACGGCAAGGAAACACAGCAGTCGACTTGCTTTTGCGATAGACAATCTCATTTCTTAATCAGTATTTTTGCGCCCGCAAAGGTAAAACGATTGAATAGTCGCTGCAATACCCTATTTATGGTATATTTATGGAATAAATTGATGGAATGCAATTGACTATGCTGAACTTCAATTGTTCCCGTTGCGTTTCAAAACCCGTCATTCCGCGCCTTCGTGCCTTTGCGTACAAACCATCATTGCAAAAACCAATATTTTTCCCGACTTTTGCGCAACGTTTCCCCGTTTTTGTCATTTAATAATAAAATTCATCATATAACATCAATATCATGAACCGTTTTATCAAGTTATTTACGCTCCTTTTTATTGTTTCCGGCTTCGCAAGCTGTTTGGATAACAACAACAGCGATTCGCACTATTTCTTTTACGACGAGCCGGCGATTGTCGAATCCTTGAGCGACAGTTCGATTGTGAGAACCGCTTACGGAAAGTTTTGCGTCCTGTCGTTGAAAGATACGGATTTGCAAACAAACGATATTTTATGGTCGTCGTTTGTCGTTGAAAAGACGGATGAAAACAAAGTCCAAATGCCCGATAACCTGTTTTATTACAGGGCAACCGAATTCCGGTATGAGAAAATCGGCGGCGCAAAAGTCATTATCCCGTCGGATACGGCGGAATTTGCGTCTTATTTAAGAGACGCTTACAGGGAAAAAATCAACCGCGCCGTTCTGTACAGAACATATGTCGACAGCTTGCTGTTCTTCGGGTTTGAGCATACCGCATCCGATGCAAATATTGAATATGAATTGGTTTTGAATCCGGAAATTGAGCGTTCAAACGGCTATCCGACGCTTTATATTCGCGCAAAGGCGGCTGCCGGTATTCATCGCGGCAAGCGCATTTTTGCTTTCGATATGGCGGATTTTATACGGTATTACAAGGTGCATTTCCCCGCAGAAAACACGCTGCAATTCAATCTCAAATACTACATTGAAACGGAAAACGACCGGGATGTTTACCGCGAATTTTTAAGTAATCCCCTGTCTTGGCATATCCGGTAAACCGCATGGACGAGCGGGAGCTGATAGCCGGTTGTATTCGTAAAGATAATGCTGCGAGGCGTTATCTTTACGAATTTTATGCCCGTCCGATGTTGGGCGTTTGTTATCGTTATACCGACAACAGGCAGGTTTCGGAAGATCTTCTGCACGACGGGTTTATTCGGGTATTTGAGTCCATCGGCGCATTTGAGTATCGGGGCAAAGGGTCGTTAAAGGCATGGATAAGCAAGATTTTTGTCAATGTTTCGCTGGAATATCTCAGGGCGAACGCTCAAAAACCAACGGCGCCGCTGGAAGAATGGACGAGTTCGGAAGCCTTTCGGGAGGAAGAACTCGAAACCGTTCCAACAGACGTTTTGATGCGTTTTATTACCGAACTCCCAACCGGTTACCGCACCGTATTCAACCTGTATGTTTTTGAAGAAATGCCGCATCGGGAAATTGCGCGGCTTTTGCATATTAACGAGGCTTCTTCGCGGTCGCAGTTGGCGCGTGCAAAAAGCCTTTTGGCGAAAAAGATCGGGGAGTATATTAATTCAGGGGATGGGGAATAGGAGCGCGACGTCGTTTATTGTCGTTCGTTCTTCATCAATCCCGCCATTAGCGCCTCCGCCCGTTTTTCCCCAATCAATCCGGCAATTTCTTCCTTGGGCGTTTCCCTGATGCGCTTCACGCTTTTGTATTTCTGCAACAGTTTTTCTTTCATCACCTTCCCGACGCCGTTTATCTCGTCCAGTTCCGACACAATCTGCTGTTTGCTTCTTTTGTTCCGGTGAAAGGTTATCCCGAAGCGATGGGCTTCATCCCGCAAACGCTGGATTAATTTCAGGCTTTCCGAATTTTTATCCAGATACAGGGGAATCGAATCTTCCGGAAAATAGATTTCTTCTAAACGCTTGGCAATCCCGATAACGGAAATTTTTCCATATAAACCCAGTTCTTTCAAAGCGTCGACAGCCGCGTGTAATTGCCCTTTCCCGCCATCAATCACAATCAGTTGGGGAAGGGATGCCTCCTCGTCCAAAAGTCTCTTATAACGGCGAAAAACCGTTTCATGCATGGATTGAAAGTCATCGGGACCGGTAACGGTCTTAATATTGAAATGCCGGTAATCTTTTTTCGCCGGCTTTCCCGTTTTGAAAACCACGCATGCCGAAACGGGATTTGTTCCCTGAATATTTGAATTGTCAAAACATTCGATGTGTACGGGCAATTCTTTCAAATGCAGGTCGTTTTGCAGGGTCTTTAAGATGCGCGTTGCCCGTTGCGCCGGGTTTAGTTTTTCCACCTGTTTAAGATGGTCAATCTTATACTGTTGCGCATTTTTTTCCGAAAGTTGCAGCAACTTTTTCTTGTCGCCGCGCTGCGGAACGGTAAAAACAACCGAACGAATTGCAATGTCGGGAACGAAAGGGACGATTATTTCAGCCGACCGGCTACCGAAACGATTCCTCAGTTCGACAATTCCCATGCCGAGAATTTGCTCCTTCGGCTCGTCCAACTGCACTTTATATTCAATCGTATAGCCCTGCACAATCGCACCCGAAGCGATATGCAGGTAATTAATATAAACAAACCGTTCAAATTCATCGTAGGAAAACACATCAATATTGTTCAAACTAGGGTGGACAACAAGCGATTTGGAAGAATAATTTTCAAGCGCCAAATATCGTCCTTTCGACCGGTCTGCCTCTTCAAACTGCAAGTTTTCGGAATGACGCAGCATTTCATCGTAAATTTGCCGGCTTACGGCGCGGATATTCCCCTTCAAGATCTCTTCGATCGCGCGGATGCTGTTGTCATAATCCTCTTCCGTTTGCAAGGCAATGCAAGGCGCCAAACAGCGTTTAATGTGATATTGCAGACAAACGCGGAATTTTTTACCGGCAATATTTTCGCCCGAAAGCGCATATTTGCAGTTCCGAATCGGATAAATGGTCGTCAGCAAACTCAAAAGATATTTTATAGCCTTGACCGAAGGATAAGGACCGTAATATCGCGATTTGTCGTTTAATTTCCGGCGGGTCAGGAAAATACGGGGAAAAGGTTCGTTTTTGATCACCACCCAAGGATAGGTTTTGTCGTCTTTCAACAGGATATTGTAACGTGGCTTATGTTCTTTAATCAGACTATTTTCCAAAAGGAAAGCATCTTCTTCCGATTCCACCACCAGATAACGGATTTTTTGGATTTTCCGAACCATTATTTGGGTTTTGGGACTGTCTATCGTCCTGTTAAAATAGGAAGAAACTCGTTTTTTGAGATTTTTGGCTTTACCGATATAAATAATCGTATCCGTTTCGTCCAAATACATATAGCATCCCGGTTTCTCCGGAATGGACGACAAAACCGCCGACAAATCCCCCTCAAACGGCATATTTTATAATGGAATCTATTTGCACATCGGCGTCAAACACTCCCCTACCCTTCAATTCTTCCAGTTCGATGATAAAATTCACATAAATTTTCTGCGGACTGAATTTACGAATTAAATTCACGGCGGCAGCCATCGTACCGCCCGTAGCCAGCAAATCGTCGTGCAACAAAACGGTTTCTCCCCGCTCAATCGCATCCTGATGAACTTGAACAGCATCCTTGCCATACTCTTTGCTGTATGTTTCTTCATAAACGGCAGCCGGCAACTTACCCGGTTTGCGAATGGGAATAAATCCGGCGTTGAGGCGGACGGCAAGAAGCGGACCCATAATAAATCCCCTTGATTCGATGCCTACGACTTTGGTTATCCCTTTGTCCCGGTACATTTCGTAGAGAATGTCGGTCAACTCGTGTAAAATCCGTGCGTCTTTGAATAAAGTCGTTACGTCTTTGAACTGAATCCCCGGAATTGGGAAATCGGGGATGTTTCGGACTGCGTTTTTTAGGGGTTCGATGTTCATTTTAGGCAATGCTATTTGTATAAATAAATGTTCGCAATTAGTTCATATTCTTCACACATGCTTAACAGTTACTTCCGTTCCTTTATTTTGAGTCTTTTATGAACGCAAAGGTAGCATAAATAATCAAAATCTTTTGTGTCGGAGAAAATGGCGTTCGGCAAAATATTCTTCACATGTATGATACAGTTCCTTTTGTTTCTTTGCTATCTCGTTATATCTTTTATGATAGTTATTATCAACTATCTTAATATCGTTCCCAATAAAATCTATCGTCTGCATCGGTGAAATATTTTCTATTCCTATCGAACTGTAATAATCTAAATATTTGAACCTGCTTTCTTCCCGCACTGCCTTATACCTGTTCTCTATCCACCGATTTGGGATTTCAAAACTGTCTGCAACTATCAATCCATGCAATGACGATGAAATTATGTTCTTGCACTTTGATATTTCCGTTATTACTTTTTCAGGTTCGTCTCGCACATTAATCAATATACTTTCTTTTCCATATTTTTTATATATTTCATAAAATATAGGAGAAGCCAAATCGTTGAGATGAGGAACTATTCCCAACAGGTAGTCCGGCTTGCTTTTGGCGTATACATATGGAGACAGTATGCCCAAATCTCCCAGAACGATACTCCTCTCTTTTTGGATATATCCGTATTCCCTCAATATCTGTTCCGTCAACTTTCCCCGTACAATCTTGAAATTCATTTTTCTATGAAAATTACAAGCTTTCGGTTCATAGTGAAAGCCCGATCCAAGCACATCAATTTCTTTGATTCTTTTTGAGGCAACATTATAAAACTGCTTCATTTTCCTTATTATATGTCCGTGATACATAAAAGCCTCAAGAATTGATCCTATAGCAATGATTTCAGCTTCATAATGCTTTTGAGTAAAATTAAATGTGATTCCATATAATTTTTCAAACAACGTTTTATTCAATACATCTCCGAAATTTTCTATACCTTCCCATACATACATCGTTTTCTGTGTCATCATATAATTTTCTTTAATATTTTTCTATAATAATTTTGATAAACATATAAATCTTTTTTCCGCAAAGATAAATAAACCTTTCGGCGAAACGCCTTGTCTTAATTTATTTTTTTATCTTCATGAAAAATCATTGTTCCACGTGGAACAATTCATCTTCCCAACAAAACCAACAAAACATTAATGTCGCTCGGGGAAACCCCTGGGATTCGGGATGCTTGTGCTATCGTTTCGGGATTGGTGCGTGTCAATTTCTGTTTTGCTTCCGTTGAAAGGGATTGAATGGCATTGTAATCAAACTTTCCCCGTATCTTTATGTTTTCCAGCCGATTAATCTTCTCTGCAATGATTTTTTCCCTTGCTATATAGCCTTCGTATTTAATCAAAATTTCCGCCGCTTCGATAATTTCTTCCTTTCGATTGGGAATAAGTTCCAAGTATTCCCTGAGGGCGGGAACGACAGCGGCAAGTTTTTCCATATTTAACTGAGGGCGAAGAATCAAATCAACCAGTTTGACACTGTGCCGCAAGGGAGTGGCGCCAAAAGCCTCCAGCGCCGGATTTACGGGTTCCGGTTTTACCGAACAGTTGCGCACAAAAGAAACAATCCGCTCAATTTCTTCCTTTTTTTCTCTCAACAACTCAAGCCGGTTTGAACCAGCCAAGCCCAGACGGTGGGACTTTTCGGTGAGCCGCACATCCGCATCGTCCTGACGCAAAAGGATACGGTATTCCGCACGCGAGGTAAACATCCGATACGGCTCGTCAACGCCCTTCGTTACCAAATCGTCGATCAGCACGCCGATATAGGCTTCGTCGCGAGCAAGCGTAAACGGGCTTCCCCCGTGTACGTTGATATGCGCATTGACGCCCGCCATCAATCCTTGCGCCGCCGCTTCCTCATAGCCGGTCGTCCCGTTGATCTGCCCCGCAAAAAACAAATTCCCGATGCGCTTCGTTTCAAGCGTCGGATGCAACTGGTCGGGTGGAAAAAAATCGTATTCGATAGCATAACCCGGACGGTAAATCTGCACGTCGCGCAAAGCGGGTATTTGCCTCAAGGCTTCCAGCTGGATTTGCAGTGGTAGCGAAGATGAAAATCCGTTCAGGTAATATTCCTGCGTGTTTTCACCTTCGGGTTCGAGAAACAATTGGTGCTGCATTTTGTCGGCAAAGGTTACAATTTTGGTCTCTATACTCGGACAGTAACGGGGTCCGACGCTTTTTATCTGTCCATTATATAATGGAGAATCCGGCAAGCCTTTCCGCAAAACTTCATGTACTGCTTCGTTGGTATACAATATCCAACAGCTCAATTGTTTCAGCGGGCGCGGGGAAAAATCCAAGTAGGAAAATTTGTGGAAACCGTTCTCCCCCGCCTGTTCGCCGGTTAAGGAAAAATCCACGCTACGTCCGTCAATGCGGACGGGCGTTCCCGTTTTCATCCGTCCGGCTTTAAATCCCAAACCGATCAACTGTTCGGTAATGCCGGGCGATGCCGGTTCCGAAATCCGTCCGCCGCTCATTTGCGTTTTCCCGACATGGATAAGCCCATTCAGGAAAGTGCCTGCCGTGAGAATCACTGCTTTTGCCCGGAAAACGGTGTCCAAAGCGGTTTGAACGCCAACAATCGCATTGTTTTCCACAAGTAGCTGCGTGACAGAATCCTGCCAGATAAACAGATTTGGAATCGCATCCAGCGTTTCCCGCCATTTCTGCGTATAACGCATTCTGTCGCTCTGGGCGCGCGGACTCCACATGGCGGGTCCCTTGGAACGGTTAAGCATCCGGAATTGAATGGCAGTCATATCGGCGACAATACCCATTTGTCCACCCAAAGCATCTATCTCGCGGACAATCTGCCCTTTAGCGATGCCGCCGACAGCGGGATTACAGCTCATTTGGGCAATTTTATTCATATCCATCGTTATCAGCAGGGTTTTTGAGCCGAGATTGGCGGCGGCGGCGGCGGCTTCGCATCCGGCATGTCCTGCGCCGACAACAATGATGTCGTAGGGAAATTGACGAGTTGCTGTTGAGTTGCTGACGGGTTGCTGTTGAGTTGTTGTTGAGTTGACGAGTTGACGAGTTGACGGGTTAACAGGTATTGCACGTTTTTCGTTAACTTGTTTACTCGTTAACTCGTTTACTTTTTCCAGCGCTTCATTTTCTTTCTCACGCATTATCTTTTTATCCTCCGGCGTTTTATCCTTAAATCCGCAAAGATGCAAAACGCCGTGAATGATTACCCGAAGGAGTTCTTCTTCATAGATTGTACCGAATTTCTCCGCATTGGAGCGAACGGTATCTGTGGAAATAAACAAATCGCCGGAAACACGCCCGTTTTCGGTATAATCAAAAGTGATAATATCCGTGTAATAATCGTGATTCAAATATTGGCGGTTGATTCTCAGGATTTCCGCGTCCGAACAGAAAATGCAGGTAACGGCGCCGGCTTTCTTATGATGTTTTTCAATCATAAGATGAATCCATTTTGTTGTTATTCTTCGCTTTATCTTAGGAAACAAGACATTGACAGCGTTATAAAATACAGCCATAAATTGTGTTTTTTACTCACAAGAATAATCTCCGCCTCTTTTGTAAAATTTTTCTCTGCAAAGCGGCGTTTGTTGCAATGCTTTTTCCATACCCACTTCCAATATCGGTTCCGAATACTTATGACAACTTTCTATATTATGGAAAAATTTACCGTCGGGACTAATCATTAAATAACTACCAGTCATATCTTCATTATCTTCCGAAACAACTTTTATTCCCGCATTTTCAGCAATTTTCTTATTATTCTCAACAAAAATTTGATACTCTTCTTCCGTTGGAAAATATTCTTTTGCTTCATCATTTTGAGATTTAACAGGTAACATTCTCAAAATTTTCCACCGAACAGGGCGGAATGTAACAATTTTATCTGCCAAAATTTCATTGCAATTCAATTTTGTAACTACCGTATTGACTTTGATTTTTATGTCATATTCACTACATTTCTGCGTAAGTTGCAAAAAATCGTCATAAGAAATAGTTTTTTGTCCTTTACCGACATATCTGCCAATTTTTATATTTAACTCGCAGTCGAAACTATCAATACTCAAAGTCAACAAATCAAGACAGCCTTTTAATTTGCCAAGTATATTATCAGGGTTCTTTATTAAATTATAGCCATTGGTAACCATTGAAGTTTTTAACCCTTGTTCTTTGGCAAAATCAATTAGTTGCTCTATTTTTGTAAATAGGGTTGGTTCGCCTCCCGAAAAATTTAATTTTTTAAATGATTTGATTTTCGCTACTTCTTTGATTATCTTTTTTGCTTCTTCAAACGGTAATTTACCTATTTTTATCTCGTCAAAATCTGAAAAACAGTGCCTGCATTTCATATTACAAGGTTTTATCAAATGATAATTTATGGTTGGAATATATGTGAGCAATATTACCGCATCATTGATTATCTTTTTAAGAGCGAAAAAGTCCTGTTTTTTTAATTTTGTTTCTAATTGCGAATCCATTCTATATTTTACCTGATAATCATTGAAACCATGGAAAACGATAGATTTTTCTTGAATTCCATTTGCGTTCTCTATGGGTATTAGAATATTTTTCATTTTATTAGGATTTTGCCAATCTGTAATTGCAGTTAAATATTCATCTAAAACTAAAATATGAAATAACGGTTTAGAATACATCTGATTCGCAGATAAAGCATATCTAACTCGCAATAATTTCTGTTTGTTCGATATTGCATAACTCACAACCGAAAAAGAAAGCTCTTTATCCAATAGTTCTTCTGTATTTTCACGGTAATGGTATTCCAAGAACGTTTGTAATTGTGGTTCAAAGGGGTCGGGAGATACATTTAACTGTCTGTCTAAAAATT
>JAIRKO010000029.1 GCA_031260045.1 Dysgonamonadaceae bacterium
TATTATTTTTCTGCATTTAACCACGTCTGGGGCTGGGCAGGCTGGAGAAAGACATGGGAAATATATGATTTCACCCTGCAAAATAAAAATGAAAAAGATTTTGAAAAAAATCTTCATTATTATTTTGACGATATGAATGAAATCCGTTTTTGGAAGATAATGTTCAAAAAGATGAAATACAGAATGATCGACACATGGGATTATCAATTAACGATCTCATTGTGGCTCAACAAAGCGTTGAGTATCATTCCCAATACTAATCTGGTACAAAACATCGGGTTTGATGCGAATGCTACACATACAAAGAAAACAAATCTCCGTATAACCGAGTACAAGGGAGATTTTATACTTCCACTTAAACATCCGGATAAAATTGTCCAAAATAAAGAAGCCGATATAGCGCATATTTTACATTACGAAAAAAGACATATTACAACATTCGATTATTACAGAAAAGTTTTCAAATTAAAAGTAAAAACAATTATTAAAAAACAATTATAATAATACCAATGGTCTTCAATCGCGAAGACGCGGCACGACAGGTTTTTGAAGCCATCCGTCGCCGTAAACCGAAATATCTTTTTATTGCCGCCGACGGTGCAAGAAAAAACAAGCCCGGCGAAGCGGAAGTTTGCCGGAGAGTGAAAGACATTGTTACGCAAATTGACTGGGATTGTGAACTGAAAACGCTTTTCAGGGAGGAAAATATCGGCTGTCAAATGGCTGTAAGTACGGCTATTACGTGGTTCTTCGAGCAAGTCGAACAGGGCATTATCTTTGAGGACGACTGTTTGCCCGACCCGTCGTTTTTCCCTTTTTGCGAAGAATTGCTGAACCGCTACAAAGACGATACGCGCATCGGGCATATCAGCGGAAACTGTTTTTTGCCGGAATTGATAGATAAAAATTACAGTTACAATTTTTCTTGCATTGCACATATTTGGGGATGGGCTACCTGGCGGCGGGTGTGGCAAAATTTTGACATTAATTTCTCTTACTGGGCGGAAGCTCAAAAGGATAAAAACAAGAAAAAGAACCTGTTTACCGGTCGGCATGAGGAAATTTATTTTTCTACGTTTATTTCCGATACCCTCAAAAAGAATAAAGGTTTTAGTGTATGGGACGTACAGTATCTTTATATGTTACGTCTGTATAATCAATTATCAATTTATCCGGCAGTCAATTTAGTCACTAATATCGGGTTGTTTTCAAAAGATGCAACGCATACTGTTTCTAAAAAATCTGCCCGGTCATACGTTCCGTTCAAACCGATTCCGTTTCCGCTCAAACATCCGAAGTACCTTTTGCCGAACAAACAAATAGATAACCGAACTTTCTCGAAGCGCTTTTTTTCTTGGAAACGCTTGGCGCGGTTTTTCCTGAACAATTATTAACCGTTGGACGAGCGCCATTTGGCTTCGCCGATTTTTCACAAACTATTGAAATTAAGCTGCTATCAAAGCATTGCAGCTGTTTTTCGGATTTCAGCAAGGCGTTTACTCAACTTGCCGTCCGATTGCGCCACTTGCATATTGTAATCGGTTTGCATTTGCAGTAATAAATCCGAATTTGTGCCTAATGCGGCCTTCCATAATCATGGAAAAATCAATTGTAACGGAACGTTTGCCGTTCAATATTTTGTTGAATGCCGTGTAAGGCAGCCCGATTTGTTTTGCAAACGCTTTTTGTGATAAATGACGGTATGCCAATTCATCTTTCAAAAGTTCGCCCGGATGCACAGGGCGAAACGGTTGTAAATCATTTGCACACATGCGTTTTTTTGTTGCCATATCCATTACTTTCATATCCGATATTTGTTCGGTGTAAAAATAATACCATTCTTTCATTTCACAAAAAAAAGCATCCGTTCCCGAATGCTTTCGCGTACTCATTAATTTACAGTTGGTAATACGTTTATACGCGGAGAAAGAGGGATTCGAACCCCCGGAACCTCTCGGTTCAACGGTTTTCAAGACCGCCGCAATAGACCACTCTGCCATCTCTCCTTTTCTTGAAAAAGCGGTGCAAAGAAAACGCTTTTTTCCCTGTTTTCAAAACTTTTCCGCATTTTAATCCGCATGAAAATCAAGTTTAGAACGGAGGTCTGCCGCCGGATCCCTGACCTCTACCGCCGCCCATCCAGCGTCGCTCGCCGCGTACGTCGCTTTCGGTAGCCGAACTTGATTTCGGGAAAACCGAAAATTTATAAATAAAACTGCCGATGAAATAACTTGGAATAACGTTGGTTTCCGAAATACGGTAGCCGTTGGTCGTCGCCGAAGCGGTGATATTGCTCCGGTTTTGCAGAATATCGTAAACCTGCAATTTCAGCGAGCCGGCGCCGTAGTTTTTGTTAAACAGTTGCTTGGTAACGGACGCATTCCATATCGTTTCGGGAATGTTATACTCGGCAAACGACCCGCTTCTCCGCGTGTGGTTGATGTCGCTGTCGATTGTAATATTGTAAGGCAAATACCAGGTTGTGTTTGCGCCGACGCTCAAATTCAGGGTTTTCTTGTCGTCGGTTTTGCGGATAGACGAGGCAATGTGCGTATAACTCACCGACAGTTCCGTTCCCAAATCAAACAGGTCGGAACGGTAATTGACGCTCGCCCTATCGTTGATAGTCAGGGTTTTCATCGCGTTCCGAACTTTGGTTTCTCTGTCCGCAATATAACTGTTTTGGTTTGCCAGCCTGAAATTGGCAAAGTTCCCGACCGAAAACTTTTTATTTTTCAACGGAACATTGAGCATGCCCCGCAGGCTGAGATTCCAGTTTCCGTTGATATTGTCGTAGGCAGTAATGCGAATCGTGTCGCCCTGCCATTCCGTCGTTGCGGCAATGTCGTTGATGGAAAAACCGCCTCTAAAATCTGCATTGTACATCAATTGCGTTTCGGGAACATATTTTTGAAACCTCATGTGCAAGTTATTGGAATAACCGGGTTTCAAGTGGGGATTCCCTTTTTCCCAGCTTGTCGGGCTGCTCATATCGGTATAGTCGCGCAACTGCCTTGCCGTCGGCTGGTTGGTTTCGCCGTCGTAATTGATGTGCAGGTTGGAACGTTGCCCGAAGTTATAGTTGAAGCTTAACGTCGGCGAAAAGTTGGTAATCGTCTGAGGAATATTCGAAAACAGCGAATCGCCCATCACGTTGGTCAAATGTTCACCCTTCATATAAGGCAAATCAAGAAGCGTTTGCCATTTATAGGGCTGATAAGTTTTGTTTTCCGAATGGGAAGGATCGACGTTAAACCCTATGGTATAACTATATTTCGGGCGGACAAACTGCAAACTCAACCCAATGCGCTGCATAACGGAATTGCGGGCGGTGGAACGGCTGAGACTATCCACCTGGCTTGCCCGATCGGCGTTTATGTCAAATGTACTGTTAATGCCTTTCGTATCGTTGTATGCAATGCGGTATGAAGCTTGCAGGAACGTATTTTTCCACAGCGGTTCGACGTAGGAAATGGCAACACGGTAGTTTGCCGAACGGTCGTTGTTTTCGTCCTGCCTGCGAAGATCGCGGTATAAAAACGTCGGATTGTCGTAATCGGTGGTCGAATATTCCGTAGAAACGCTCGCGTTGTAACCGCCCTGCAAATTGACGCTGAAAACCCGTCCCGGCTTGCTGAAACGGCGTGCATAATCAAGGCTCGCATTGAGGTCATAACCATACCCTTTGGAATCGGCGTTTGATTGGGAGTTGAAAATCGTATCGCTCAAATCGTCGTTATCCAGCAGGTTGTAACGGGTGGAAGTTCCCCGCTCGACGCTACGGCTGTTGTTATAACCGAAGCTCGGACGGAAAGTCAGGGTATTCAATGTATCGGGATTCCATTCGAGCGTAAAATTTGCCGCAAAATTGTTTGACACATACTCATTTTGCAACTCGAAATCATCTTTTTGCCTATCATTTCCGGTTCTGTTGGTAACGCTTTCGCTTTTGCCGATTGAAAGGCGGTCGGCGCTCATAATTCGAAAATCGCCATTGAAATTGAAAACCGGCGAAAACTCCTTGTTCATGCTCGCCATCAACATGTTGGAAGTAGCGACGCCCCCGCCCCCGCCGCGCCTCATGCGCATTCCGCCGAAACGGGCGGCGCCCAAATCGGCGGCGCCCATATTGTTGTTGTTATTTCTGCCGAGAATGAGCGTGTAGCGCGTTTCATTCTGCATGGAATTGAGGAAAGCGGTGCCTTGATAACGCAGGTCATCGTCGATGTTGATATCCGCGCCAAGCCCCGCCAAGGCGTTGCCCATCAGACCTTTTTTCATGCCCTGACGGATGGTAAGGTTAATGATGGCCGATTCCTCGCCGTCGTCGAACCCGGTCACCCGCGCCATATCCGACTTTTCGTTAATTACTTGCAGTTTGTCGATGATTTCCGCAGGCAGATTTTTGGACGTTACCTGCGGGTCGTCAGAAAAGAAATCCTTGCCGTCGACCTTGATTTTCTTGATTTCAAGTCCGTTCACGGTAACTTTGCCGTCCTTATCGACCTCCACGCCGGGAATTCTTTTCAGCAAGTCTTCCAATATCGCATTTTCCGGCGTTTTGAACGAAGCGGCGTCAAATTCCAGGGTATCGTTTTTGACAATAACGGCTGGTTTTTTGCCTTCGACAACGGTTTCCGCCAAAAGGACGTCGTTGGCGGTCATTCCGATGCGACCCAAATCGGTGGAAAGCCGGTCGCTCGTCAGCGTAACATTCCTGTTCACCGGCAAATAACCAATAAAAGTAGCTTTTAAAATATATTTATCCGGATGTAAGTCTTTGAGTACAAACATTCCGTTTTTATCGCTCACGGTTCCCGAAACATAGACGCTGTCTTTTTGCCTCAACAGTTCCACGCTTGCCGCTTCAACGGGTTCGTTGTGATTGTCTGTCAACAATCCCGACAAGGAAAGGTTGTTTTGGGAAAAAACGGGGAATGAGCCGAAAATCAAGAGAATAATTGGAAACGACTCAGAAAGTTGTTTGAAAATTTTCATACGTATTTTTTTAGGGTGATAAGCCCGTCATTGCGGGCAAAGCGAAGACCCGCATCCCCCGAAAACCGCAGCTCGTTTTTTCAAGGATCCCGCGTCAAGCGCGGGATGACGGGAATAGCAACCGCTTCTCATTTTAATTCATTATATATTTTATACTTCTCATCTTTATAAGTTACAACAACTTCCGATTTACCTAATTCTATTTTCAACGATTTCAATAATTCAGGCGTAACAGGCACAATTATTTCCTTTCCCTTTTCATCAGGCAATTTACGTGTTCCGAATTTCAAATGATTCCCGGATACTTCAACCGTTTTAAGCGATACGCAATGAACATGATTCTTTATTTCTTCACTAAAAAATCTTGTGAAAGCGCGAATATAATCATCGTCAACCGTTTTCGGCAATTTCAAAGTATGGTATACGTTGTCTTTTATAAGCGCCGGAAGTTTTTCCGTAAATTCTTCGTATTTAGTCTTTTGGTCTAATTCTTTTTGATGAAACGCTTCTCCGTCCTCCTTTTTCTCTCTAATATCATCCAATTTTTTACTTATTTCGGCAAAAGTAGTTCTGGTGAAATTTAACCAAATGTCGTCCGGGTATTTGATAGATATTTTGTTACCGGAACCTTTCACAAGATACTTGAATTCCGCAGCATAAAAACCGTTATCGTTATAAACCACGTCGTGTTCGTGAATTCTTCGATCTATAAACAAATACCTCTTAAATTCAATAAAATAACTCGGCACGCTATCTTGCACCCAATAACCTTTTAATAATTCATAAATGGAACTATTAGAAACGAATATATTCAGCAAAATAATCGGTATTACAATTAATTTTTTCATGACTTTCCTTTATTTAACTCATTATTTCCGTTTTATTTTTACGATGCTCTATTATGTAGCCCGGACAAAGGCTTTCCGAACTGCTGTTTTGTTGTTCCGAGCAAGAAACTCCACGCTTTTAGGGAGGAATTTTTAGCTCCGAGCGAAAATTTCTTTACTCAGAGTGAGGATTTCTCGGAGCAAGGACGTCCTCACTTCGAGCAAGGAATTTGCCGAAAAAAGCAAAAAACCGGCGATTTCGACAACCGCAATTGCCTTATTTGCAACGCCGCCCGCAATAAATTCAACTATCAATCAACCTATTTTCTTCGCATTTCATCACTTTTGCCGGAAAATCCTGTACCCAATGGTAATTATGGGTAGTCATGATGACCGCAGTGCCGCTTTCGCCGATTTCGTGCAGGAGTTTTACGATTTGCCCGCCCGTTTCGGGGTCTAAGTTTCCGGTCGGCTCATCAGCCAAAATCAACTGCGGGGAATTGAGCAGGGCGCGGGCAATGACGATTCTTTGCTGTTCGCCCCCAGAGAGTTCGTGCGGGA
This sequence comes from Dysgonamonadaceae bacterium, assembly GCA_031260045.1. Taxonomy (GTDB): domain Bacteria; phylum Bacteroidota; class Bacteroidia; order Bacteroidales; family Azobacteroidaceae; genus Azobacteroides. Next base: position 6,387 of record JAIRKO010000029.1, read on the forward strand.
ATTTGTAGCCCTTATTTCCCATGCCCACATTCTCCAAAACCTCTTCAATGCGGGCTTCGATGCTGCTGTTATCTTTCCAGCCGGTGGCTTTCAGCACAAATTGCAGGTTTTTTTGCACGGAACGGTCGGTCAATAACTGAAAATCCTGAAACACAATGCCCACTTTTCGCCGGAGAAAAGGAATTTGCTGCCGTTTGATATTCAATATATCGAAATTAAGGACGTGCGCCGAACCCATTTCGATCGGTATTTCGCAATAAATGGTTTTCAACAGCGAACTTTTGCCGGAACCGACCGACCCGATAATGTACAAAAATTCGCCGGCTTCTTGCTGGAACGACACTTCCCGCAGGATGAGGTTTTCTTCCTTGCGGATTTCTACGTTTTCGTAATCTACTAAAATCATATGTTTATTTGATATTTATTTGCGTACAATCCTATTGTTGATGCCTTTTTTTCAATTCTTTAGCCAAATCTTCGATGCGAAACCCTTTATAAGTCAAGAGGACAATTAAATGATAAAGCAGGTCGGAACTTTCATACAACAAGCGGTTGTCGTCGCCGGTCATGGCTTCGATAACGGTTTCGACGGCTTCCTCGCCGACTTTTTGCGCCATCCGCCCAACGCCTTTTTTGAATAGGGAAGTGGTGTAGGAATCGTCCGGCATTTCCTGTCGGCGTTGAAAAATAAAATCCTGCAAATATTTCAGGAACATGATATCCTCCTCGTTGGTTTCGTTGAAACAGGTATCGTTTCCCGTGTGGCAAACCGCGCCGGCGGGATTGACCTTGACCAACAAGGTATCGCCGTCGCAATCTTCGGCAATGGAAACAACGGCAAGAAAATTCCCGCTCTCTTCGCCTTTTGTCCAGAGGCGTTGCCGGGAACGGCTGAAAAAAGTTACCTTGCCGGTTTCCCGCGTTTTCGACAGGGATTCTTCGTTCATATAGCCGAGCATTAACACTTTACCCGTTTGATTGTCTTGTATGATGGCGGGAATTAAACCGCCTGTTTTGTTAAAATCAAGCATATTTTTTTAATTGCTCTGCAAAGATACGTAAATGTTCATAATTAGTTTATATTATTTCTGGATTGCTTCACCACTCACGCGGTTCGCAATGACGGCTGCAATTATTCCCGCCTACCGCTCACTCTTCCCCGACAGCAATTTATTATAAATCTTCTCGTCCGCAATAATCTCAATCGCTTTGTTATACGGGTCGAGGATTTTATTTATCACCTGATAATATTCGTTTTCGCCAAAAATATCGCGGGCTACCAGCGCCTTAATCTGCATTTTGATGATTGAAGCGGATTTAAGCAAATCTTTGGCAAGACGGTCGCCCGACAAACTGTCGTCTTTATGCAAAGTCGTATCTTTCCGATAGGAATCCACCACCTCGTTCAGCATTTGATCCATTACCGTAAAATTTTTATTGAAATCTTCAAACGTACGATATTGTTTTTTATATGTCTTGCGCTTTGTATCATTGAGTTGCGTAGCATATTTGTAAGTAATCCCGTTGGAATTCAGTTCCCTCAGGAGCGTGGAAGCGCGCGCCGTATCAACCGGCACAAAATAGTCGGGCATGATTCCGCCGCCGCCATACACGGTGCGTTTATCAACCAATGTGCTGTATTTCAAAGAATCCGGAAAATGAATACTATCGGCGGAAATCATTTCGCCGCGATTGTAGCGGTCAATCAAATCCTGATTGTAACGTTCCTGATTGCCGTTTTCATAGGGTTTTTGAATTGAACGTCCCGTGGGCGTATAATAGCGTGCAATGGTGAGGCGTATCATCGAGCCGTCGAGCAGCGGAATTGCCCGTTGCACCAAGCCTTTTCCGAAAGTTCGCCGCCCCACAATCACACCCCTGTCCCAGTCCTGTATGGCACCCGAAACAATTTCGCTTGCCGAAGCCGACGACTCGTCCACAATCACCACCAGCCGTCCGTTTTGCATGGCGCCCTTGTTGCTTGCAACCGCGTCTTCCCGTTTCTGGTGAGCGCCTTCGGTGTATACAATCAATGAACCCTGTTTTAGAAATTCGTTGGCTATCGCGATGGCTGCGCCCAAATAACCGCCGCCGTTGTTTTGCAAATCGAGAATCAGGTTTTGCATACCTTGCCGCATCAGTTTGTCAAGCGCCGTTTTGAATTCGTCGTGGGTAGTTGCCGAAAAACGGTTCAGTTTGATGTAACCGGTTACGGCATCTACCATATAAGAAGCATCCAAGCTGTAAATGGGTATTTTATCCCGGACGATTTTGAAATTCAAGAGTTTCGGGTTTCGGTTTCGCATCACTTTCACGTTTACCTCAGTGCCTTTCGGTCCGCGAAGGCGCGACATAATATCCGTATTTTTCATTTTAACGCCGGCAATCAGGGTGTCGTTTACTTTGATAATGCGGTCGCCGGTCAAAATGCCCACTTTTTCGGAAGGTCCGCCGGGAATAACCTGAATCACGTAAAGCGTATCGGTCAGCATGTTAAACTGAATGCCTATCCCGTCGAAATTGCCCTGCAAGGGTTCGTTCATTTCCTTCACTTCTTCGGGCGTCATGTAGTTGGAATGAGGATCCAACTTTTCGAGAAGCCCGATGATGGCGTCTTCGGCTAATTTATTGCCGTTGAGTTCATCGACATATAAATTTTCGACAGCGGTTATAGCCATGCCCACTTTTTGCACCGCCGCAGAAGAATGCGCGTGTCCGAATGTAATTTTGTTTTGTCCGTAAGAACAGGCATGTAGCGTTAGAATCAACACACATGCAAAAACTGATTGTTTCATTTTCGTGTATTTATTTTTTATAGTCATTGATATGCAAATTTTCGGGAACAAAGCCGTCAATGGATTTCCCGTGTATCCACAACTCCCTGACGACGGACGAACTGATGTACGAATATTCCGCATCGGTAAACAAAACAACCGTTTCCAGCCCCGCTATTTCCCTATTAACGTTGGCAATGCTTTTTTCGTATTCAAAATCGCCGACCGACCGGACGCCCCGCAAAATAAATCCGGCTGCTTGGGCTTTAGCAAAATCGGTAGTCATGCCGGCGTAAGTCTCAACCCTCACTCTCGGATGATCCTTGAAAAGCCGGACAATCATTTCCAACCGCTGCTGCGTTGTGAAAATAGCCTTTTTGCCCGTGTTAACGCCGATGGCTATAATGAGTTCATCAAACAGTTGCAAGCCCCTTTCAACCAAAGATAAATGCCCCAAAGTAAAAGGGTCGAACGTACCGGGAAATATGGCGATTTTAGACATCTTCTTCCACTACCAGATTGTTAATGATGAAATTCTGCCTTTCCATCGTGTTTTTTCCCATGTAAAACTCCAGCATTTCTTTCACCGAATCCTGCCGCCGCATCGAAACGGGATCTAAACGCAAGTCTTTGCCGATAAAATGCTTAAATTCCGACGGCGAAATTTCGCCCAAACCTTTGAAACGGGTAATTTCCGGATTGGGACCTAAACGCTCAATCGCGCTCACCCGTTCCTCTTCCGTATAGCAATATTGCGTTTCCTTTTTGTTCCTGACACGGAAAAGCGGCGTTTGCAGGATGAAAACATGATTGTTTTTAATCAAATCGGGGAAAAACTGCAAAAAGAACGTGATAATCAACAGGCGGATGTGCATCCCGTCCACATCGGCGTCCGTTGAGATGATTACCTTGTTGTATCTCAGCCCTTCCAGCCCTTCTTCGATATTCAGCGCGGCCTGCAGGAGGTTGAATTCTTCGTTTTTGTAAACAATCTGCTTGGTTTCGCCGAAAGTGTTCAGGGGCTTGCCGCGCAGACTGAAAACCGCCTGATAATTCGGGTCTCGACTCTGGGTAATCGAACCGCTTGCCGAATCGCCTTCGGTGATGAAGATGCAGGTTTCAGCCAATTTTTCACCTTTGGCGTCGTTATAATGCAGGCGGCAGTCTCGCAGTTTTTTGTTGTGCAAACCGGCTTTTTTTGCCCGTTCCTTAGCCAGTTTGGTTACGCCAGCGATTGCTTTGCGTTCGCGTTCCGAGTCGAGGATTTTTTTCAAGAGCGCATCGGCGGTATCGGGCGTTTTATGCAGGTAATTGTCCAACTCTTTTTTGACGAAATCGCCGATGAATTTGGCAACGGTGATACCTTCTGGACTCATGTCTTTGGAACCTAATTTGGTCTTTGTTTGCGACTCAAAAACAGGCTCTTCAACCTTGATGGCTACGGCGGCAATAATGCCCGAACGGATGTCGGAATATTCAAAATTTTTGGAATAATATTCCTTAATTACCCGCGAAACGGTTTCCTTGAAAGCCGAAAGATGCGTGCCGCCCTGCGTCGTAAACTGCCCGTTTACAAATGAATAGTATTCTTCTCCGTATTGATTGGCATGGGTAATCGCGATTTCTATGTCTTCCCCCTGCAAGTGAATTACCGGATACAGCGGCTCGGAAGTCATGTATTCATTCAGCAAATCAGCCAGCCCGTTTTTTGAATAAAAATTCTTATCGTTGTAATTGATTACCAGACCGGAATTTAGAAATACGTAGTTTTTCAACAGCGGTTCGATAAATTCTTTCCTGTATTTAAAATCCTTAAAAATTTCCTCGTCGGGAATAAATTTGACCAACGTACCGTTGGTTTGGTCGGAAACCTGCTCCGGTTCGTCCGTCACCACATGTCCGCGCGTGTATTCCACAGCCTTCGTTTTCCCGTCGCGGAAACTCTGCACCAACATACTGGAAGAAAGCGCGTTAACCGCTTTAATGCCGACGCCATTAAGCCCCACCGATTTCTTAAACGCTTTGGAATCGTATTTGCCGCCAGTGTTCATTTTGGAAGAAACGTCGCGCACTTTTCCGAGCGGAATGCCGCGTCCGTAATCGCGGACAGTAACAGCGCCTTCCTCGTCGATGGCAACGTCGATGGATTTCCCGTAACCCATCATATATTCGTCGATGGCATTGTCAAGCGTTTCTTTCAGAAGGACATAAATACCGTCGTCGGCATACGAGCCGTCGCCCGTTTTACCGATGTACATACCGGGGCGAACACGGATGTGTTCCCACCAATCCAGCGTTCGGATATTTCCCTCGCTGTATTCCGCCTCTTTGCCCGCCGGAGCGTTTGGATTTATTTCATTCATAAGCGTTTGATGTATGCTCGTCTGGTTTTATGATGTTCCCGTTCAAAAACTTCCCATTGGGATTGCACTTTGAGGTTGGTTTCCAGTTCGGGATTGCTTTCTGCGTATAAATAGCCGATTTTGTTGCAATTCGGTATCAAATCGTTAAAAATTAACGAATTTACTCCTTTACTCTGGTATTCAGGCAGGATACCGATAATATATAAATCCACCGTTTTGTTTTTTCCATACAGCGCTTTCAGCAAATGAACCCATCCGAAAGGTAGCAGGTATCCGCCGGCTTTTTTCAGGGCTTTTGAAAGGCTTGGCATAGTAATGCCCACACCCACCACATTGTCGTCGGCGTCCAGTATGAGCGTTATCAAATCCAAACGGAGCATCGGGATGTACATTTTTATATAATACTCAATTTGCCGGGGCGACAGTTCGGAATAGCCGTATAAAGGTTTGTAGGCTTCATTCCAGAGTTCAAATATCCGCGTGGCGTAGCGCCATATTTCCTTCCTTTTTTTGAATTTTTTTGTCCTGAGTCCGTATTTTTGCCGGACAATATCGGCAATGCGCAGGTATTTTTCAGGGATTTCTTTCGGAACAGTGATTAAAAACTCTTGCCAGTCTTGATCTTTTACGTAACCCAATTTTTCGATATGCTCCATATAATACGGATAACTGTAAGAAGTAGCCATCGTAGCCAAGCGGTCGAAGCCCCACACCAAAAGACCTTCGTGGTCGAGATCGGTAAAACCCAACGGACCTTGCACGCCATTCATGCCTTTGGCAATCGCCCAACTCTCAACGGCTTTGAAGAGGGCGGATGAAACCTCCCCGTCGTCGATGAAATCAACAAACCCAAAACGCGCGTACTGCTGACGCCATGTTTCGTTAGCCTTGTGATTGATGATTCCGGCAATCCGCCCCACAATTTTCCCGTCCCTGTATGCCAAAAAATAAATTGATTCGCAAAAATCGAAAGCGGGGTTTTTCTTTCTGCTCAAAGTCATTATCTCGTCGCCGACCAAACTGGGAACGTGATAGGGATTATCCTTATACAACCGGATGTTGAATTTAACAAATTGCTTTAACGCCAATCTGTTCTTAACTTCTTTGATTGTAACAGCCATCTGTTATAATGTTAATAAATTATTGCCGCGCAAAGGTAATGTATTTTTGATTATCCGTTCCTTTTTCGCCGTTTTTTTGGAAATACTTATCGGCTGTTGTCTGTTCAAAATATTCTCTCTATTTTCGCGGCGCGTATAAATTACGCTATAAAACATTATGCCGCAAGAAATAGAACGCAAATTCACAGTTTCGGGAAATTTTAGACCCTTTGTTACGCAAAGTATCCGCATCACGCAGGGTTATTTGTCAATCGTTCCGGAACGCACGGTTCGCATTCGGGTGAAAGGCGACAAAGGCTACATCACCGTTAAAGGCACGACAAGCAACGGCGGAATCGGGCGTTTTGAGTGGGAAAAAGAAATTCCCCTGTCCGAAGCGCGGGAACTCTTGGAAATCTGCGAGCCGGGCGTTATTGAAAAAACCCGCTACCTCGTTCCTGCAGGGAAACATAGTTTTGAAGTCGATGAATTTCACGGAAAAAACGAAGGTTTGATTATTGCTGAAATTGAACTGGTTTCGGAAGATGAAGCGTTTGAAAAGCCCTCGTGGCTGGGCAGGGAAGTAACTGGGGATGCGCGGTATTATAATTCTGCGCTGAAACGGTACGGTAATAAATAACTACATTTAAATAAAAATACCGCATCCGTCATTGCAAATGCGATTATTTTAATGCACCTTTTTCATTTTAACTTGTGCTTATATTATTATATTTTATTTTAAATTTTAAAAAAGAAATAAATATAATTTATGCACTGTTGAAACATTTGAAAACTTTTCCATCAAAAATTTGTTTTTTAACTTATCAAACATAGAGATGTTGATTATCACAGCTTATTAACACCCATTTTTGCCTTTAATTTAGCAGTGTAAAAGCGATTATATTTTTTTTATTAACCTTTATTGATAAGGTAGGGTGTCGATAACTTTTTTTCTATTTCTTTCAAATTTATTGTTAATATCTTCTTCAAAAAGGGAGGAAAAAGATTGGTTTTTCCATTTGAAAACTGAATTTTGGTTTTGTCGGTTGATAACCTTTCATTATGTGAATAGTTATTAACATGGTTTCAAATTGTCGAGGTTACCACATTGTCATTGCGCAAAATTTGGCAACAATAATAAATATTTTTTACCTTTGCCCCGCTTTAACATCTAAATTTCATTTTTATGCGAACACTAAAGACTTTGCGCACAACGTTTCTACTCCCTCTCATCATGATGGGGATATTTGTTTTAACAACCTCTTATTCCGACCCGTACTATGGAAATAATACGTATATTCCGGTGTTTATGAAGCGGGCGGATCTTGATGAATCGGTGTTTTACCAGTCTGCTGTAAGAGAAATGGAAAATCCGGGTAAAATTTATTACAAAACTCCTTATATATATGTAAACGAAAAATATAAAGGGGTGCATGTAATCGACAATTCTGACCCTTTCGACCCAAAGCGGACGGGATTTATCATGGCGCCGGGCTGTTTGGATATGGCTGTAAAAGGCGATATAATGTATTTGGACAATGCCGTCGACTTGGTTGCTTTCAACCTGATAACGAAGCAGGTAACGAAGCGGATCAGGGAGGTATTTCCCGAACCGTTGTCGCCCGATAATGAAACGTTTTACAAACCAAACCGGGAAGAATATATTCTTGTTGCCTGGAAAAAAACAACCGATTAATAATTATTATGAAAACAATCCGTAATTTTACCCTTATTACATTTTCTATTACTCTCATAAACGCATGTGGAGAGAGCGAAAACGGTATGTTCGACGGAATCGCCGCTACCGGCAAGGGAGGTTCCACAGCGCGGTTTACCGTTGTCGGCGATTATCTGTATGCGGTGGATAACAGTACTTTAAGAATAATCGACCTGTCGAATCCGGCAGAACCGGAACATTTGAAGCGCAAGGATCAGTCACTCGGTTTCGGCATAGAAACCGTTTTTAATAAAGATACGCTACTCTTTATCGGATCGCAGGACGGTGTATATATCTACTCGGTTGCTCGTCCCGATTTTCCTGAACGACTGTCGTTTACGTCTCACTTGCGCAATTGCGATCCGGTTGTGGCGGCGGGAAATTATGCCTACGTAACCTTAAATTCCGAAAACGCATGGTGCGGAGGATGGGAAAACGCTTTAAACATATATGATATTTCCGACCTTAAAAATCCGAAATTAAAGTTTAAGGAAACACTGAATTATCCGAAAGGGCTGGGTATCGACGGTAATAAACTGTTTGTTTGCGACGCCAAGTTGGGCATCAAGGTATATGATGTAACCGATCCCGTTAAACCCGTTTGGATAGACGATTTAGCTAACATACGAGAAGTCGACGGGGTAACTCCCCACGACGTAATCCCCGTTGACGGACTGCTGCTTGCCGTTACCGACAAAGGGCTGTATCAGTTTGATTATACGGGAGAAAAGCTAAAGTATGTGAGTAAAATAACGATAAAAGAATAGAACGATGAATCGAAACAATATATTTATTACAGGATTATGCGGAATGTTGTTTTCCGCAACCGCGCAGTTGCAAGCCCAGTCGGTTCAATCGATTACCGAAGTGACGCCTCCACGCTACGCCTTTTCCGTTGAACCACTGTATTTGTACAACGGCGCACTGAGGGTAAACGCTGAAAAACGAATAGAGTCGAACAACTGGCTGGAATTGAATATCGCCGGCTATTGGCTGCCCCACGAGAAAATCGAAACCCGTGAAGATAAATCGGGTAGCTATTTTACCTCCAATTCCAATTTTGAACGGTTTGCGGGATTAGGTGGGGCGAGTATCGGCGGCACATACAAGCATTTTCTTTCGCGGTCGTTTTTTATGAGCCTCGGCGTTTCATACACTTGTTACCGTGTTTGGTATACGGATTTCGAATTTAACAAGTATCGGGAAGATGATTTGACTTTCTATGAATATCGCTATCAGGATTTTACGCAAATATTCAATAAGTTCGCGGGCAATTTTTCCTTAGGCGCCCGTTCGGATTTTCAACATTCGCTGTTCATAGAATATTATTTCGGGATAGGGTATGCCCGGAGTTTTTACAATAAAAACAAGCGGGCGTATGACGATGCGCCTTTCGGGTTTGGACACAATGGAATATATCCGGCGGCGGGGATTAAACTGGGGTTCAATATTTGGTGAATATATTGTAGCCGTCATTGTAAACCGCGAAATCAGCTGAAAAACAGATAACAAACAAAAATAGCCGCCAAAACTCCCGCCAAATCAGCCAGCAAAGCGGCGGGAACCGTATAACGGGTATTCTTCACATTCACTGCCCCGTAGTAAACGGCAATTAGATAGAAAGTTGTATCCGTCGACCCTTGAAAAATACTTGACAGCCGTCCGGCAAAAGAATCCGCTCCGAAAGTTTTCATGGTATCAATCATCAGTCCGCGTGCACCACTTCCGCTCAGAGGCTTCATCAGCGCAGTGGGAAAAGCGTCTATCCAGTCGGTCGGTAACCCGCATAACGACACCACGTAAGCAATCCCGTCGGTCAAGAAACCCATTGCTCCCGAAGTGCGGAAAAGCGCCACGCCCACCAATATCGCAATCAAATAGGGAATAATCATCACAGCTGTTTTGAAACCGTCTTTCGCCCCTTCAATAAAGGCATTGTAAACATTTACCCTTTTGCGGACACCCGAAACAATAAAAGCAACGATAATAAAAAACAGGAAAAAATTAGCCGCTAAAGTCGAATAGACCGACACTTTTTCCTGCGGCAGTGATTTCACAGCCCAAAGCGTCAAAACAATCAACGCAATCAAAACGCCTGTAAATCCCAGCAAAACCCCGTCACGCAAACTGATTTTCTGCCGAAAACAGACATACAGCATACCGATTAGCGTGGCAACCGTAGTGGCAATCATCAGCGGAACGAATATATCGGCGGGATTGGCGGCGCCCATCTGCGCACGGTAAACCATGATGGTAACGGGGATAATCGTCAATCCCGAAGCGTTCAGCACAATGAACATAATCATCGAATTGCTCGCCGAATTTTTGTCGCCGTTCAACTCCTGCAACTCCTGCATAGCCTTCAATCCCGCAGGCGTTGCGGCATTATCCAAATTCAGCATATTGGCGGCAATGTTCATAAATATTGAACCGGTTGCCGGATGCCCTTTCGGAATTTCAGGAAACAGGCGGGAAAAAACAGGCGCACCCCAACGCGCCAACGCATTCACTGCACCTCCTTTTTCTCCTATTTTCATGAAACCCAGCCACAAAGACAAAACGCCCGTCAATCCGATGGAAACCTCAAATCCGGTTTTAGCCGAATCGAACGTAGCGTTCATCATCTCGGTAAAAATGCCCAAATCGCCTGTAAACACCAGTTTACATAATCCGACAACGAAAGCAATTACAAAAAAAACTATCCAAATATAATTTAATGCCATATTTTTTTATCCTTCCCATCCATGACCGATTTCCCAATGGATTGCTGTTTCAAATAAATAATTTTCTCCTTCCAAATTAAACTCGTCTATTATAAGTGCCTTTGCCTGAGGATATTCGTTTATCCATGAACCCACGTTCACTATATAACGGTTCGCATTGACGTCGTAAAAAACCCTGCCTCTGGGAGTATCCTTATAATCGCCGATATAGGGATAAACTTCTCCGCCGTTGCTTTTGAATTTGAACTTATTATACTGCTTTTTCCAATAATCCCTGTGTAAAGTATTTACAGTTGCGAAACCTTTGGAAACCCGCGCTTCGGAGGCATGGGAAGACACGACGCCGAATAAATCGTCGTTCCTCGCGTCATACCAAAAAATCCCGACGCGGGGCGAATCCTGATTATCAAGATTTTGCGACATAACATAAATTGCTCTGTCCAAATTTATTGTGTTTTCTAATGATTCGTTTTTCATAATTCTTAATTATTTGCGGGTGCAAATATATGAAAAAACAGCGGGGAAATACCATTGACCGCAACCTAATTTTCACGTCATTGCGGGCGTAGCGAAGACCTGCAATCTTTGCAAACCACGGCGTAATCTGGATTGCTTCAGGCTTTGCCGAAGATGTCACAACAGTTTGAAATGAAGTTCGGCATAGTCAATTGCACCTAAAAAAGAGAGCCTCCTTATTTTTATTTGGAGTAATGTTGTACCTTTGCATGAAAAAATTAATTAAAATGTGGATATTGTGCATGAACCATTTCTACTGTAAGAAATAAGAATATGAATAAAATAACATTAAGCGGTTTCGCAGGATCCGGGAAATCCACAGTTGGCAAAATTTTGAAAGAAAAATTGGATTATGAATTTATTTCGGTTGGTAATTTTTCGAGAGAATTTGCTCAAAAAGAATATGGACTGACAATTAATGAGTTTCAGGAAAAATGCAAAAAAGAACCTGAACTTGATGATTTGATTGATGAACAGTTTAGCCAATTATGTAATGGAACGGATAATATCGTAGCGGATTACAGGTTAGGATTTCTTTTCGTTAAAGATGCTTTTCATGTTTTTTTGAAAGTATCGGACAATATCGCGGCTTCGAGAATACAAAATGATAATCGGGAAAAAGAAAATGTTACTCCTGACAGTATCGAAAAACGCAATCAAGACATGCGGCAACGATTTATAGGTAAATATAAAGTTGATTTTACCGACGAAAGTAAGTATAATTTAGTTATTGATACGGACAATTTATCGCCGGAAGATATTGCGGAACAAATAATGATTTCTTATAATGAATATGGACAAACAGATAATAGACCTTAATAACCCTAAATTTTATACCGTTGCGCCGGATTACAGTAAAGATTTTTTGGGAATTAAAGGAAATAAAAACTATCATCCAAAAGATAATAAATTTGGATGGAATGTGTTCCGTGCGGAAATTCACATTGACAAACAATCAAAAATACTTGTAGAATACAGGTTATTATCAAAAGACAATACGGAACAATGCCATGCTCGCAGAGTAGAAACAGAAAATTTAACTTATTGGCATTTTGAATTTTTAGACAGACAGTTAAATGTATCTCCCGACCCCTTTGAACCACAATTACAAACGTTCTTGGAATACCATTACCGTGAAA
>JAIRKO010000036.1 GCA_031260045.1 Dysgonamonadaceae bacterium
TGGAAAAACCGGCGGGGGAAGCGTCTTTTGCCGTTGCTTCGACGGCTTCGGCGCAGGTATTGATTGTGCGGGGGAGTTCCGGATGGGCGAGGAAAATAATTGTTAATGATTAATAATGGTGGTTGCGAATTAGTTCGTCACCAGCGAGGGCGAAGCCTGAAGCAATCCGGAATAAACCATAGCGTATCTCTGGATTACTTCACCGCTACGCGGTTAGCAATGACGAGTGCGATAATTTACAATAAATAAAAAATATATTAAATAAATATTATGAAAACAAAGAAATTGTACGCTGCAAAAACAATATTCTTAGTGATGTTGTTGTCATCTTTTTTTTCTATTGCGGTTTCGGCGCAAGAGGAGTTGTCGAAGCATGACATTAGTGTCTCCAACCTTAGTATCTACGACCGTCTTGAAGCGAAGTCATTAAGAAGTGAAGTAATCCGGAAATATGAGGTTTTCGGTTCGACAGCACAGAACAAGATTGTTGATGTTCTTGAGGGTACTCACGAGATTATTCTGGACAATGTAACCATAGATTTGGCAGATGGTTGTCCGCTCACAATTGGTAAGTTTGACAATGGACGTACCGTTGAATACATGGCGGGAAGTGGTTATGTAGACCACTTAAACGTAAAAGGCAGTGCGGTTGTTACCCTTATCCTTAAAGGAGACAATGTCTTGAGAACCAAAGGAGAAAAAGATCCCGGTATTAGAGTATCTCCCGGCGCCACCCTTATTATAGAGGGAGATGGAACGCTTACTGTTGAAAGCGCATCCAAAAATAACGGGAGCGCCGGCATTTTGCTGGACTATGCCGGCGAACTCTTATGCCGCCGAGTTGATAGTAAGGTTGACTATCCCCTTATGTCGGCGCCGTTTGAGGGAAAAAAGACTATACCTATGAATTATCACGAATACTGCGGTTCCCTTGTTGTCAATAGCGGTACGATTACGGCAACCGGCGGCGGCATATTTGCAGGCATCGGCGACGGATCGGGCATGAATCAGGTCGAAATAGTGAATGGTAAGGTCAGAATACAAGGCAATCAGGGAGGATCCAATGATGAGTACCCTATGCTGGCTACTGACGTGCCTTTCACCACGAAAGGCGGCAGCATCATCATCAATGGCGGCAGGGTTACAGCTATAAAGGGTAAAAATTGCGAACAAGGCGACATTGTCACTACCGGACTCACCGGTACAGTCAAAATCACCGGCGGAACCATTAAAAGAAGTTCAAACTCCGATATACGCCCGTATCCCGTGAACGAAGCAGGAGTTCGGCTTTATCCTATCGTCGTTTGGTTTACAGACTTGGAAAGAAGTATGTCATTCCCATTCACATCCGCCCGTTTCAAACGGCTTAACTATGGTGTAGCGAGTCTGGAAACCGGTGATGGTTTCTGGATGCCGGGGGGAACCTACCTACCGGAAGAAATTAATATCGCCGTAAGAGGAATTCCTTATGTGAATAAGGACACTGTACGAATTTCGACCGACGGTCAAACCATCCTATTATCCGACGGCTATCCCGAGGATTATGTTTCGTTAGAATTCAAGCTTGCCGAAGAGGTCGCAGAAGAATTTAAGATTAACGCTACTTACGGGAATGATCCGGTCGTGAGCGGATACAAGGTTCCACTCGACAAAATGCTCAGGTTGGAAGTTGTAAAAAATACCGACGACGAACAAAGAGATCGTCAATACATTTGGGAAGGAACGGGACTTTCTGGAATGGAACGTATTGTTAGAGAAAGCAATACACTGATTTTGCCCGTCGCAGAACCGGTAGATATAACATGTTCCATATTTTTCGGTTATCGACTGACTTTTTGGATTGATGACCTCACGCAGGAAATTCACGATATGCAGGCTACTCATGATCGGTATACTTGGAAAGAGGGCGAAAGAGCATTCGTTTTTCCCGAAAGCGAAATAGGTTACAACAAGAACGACCTTGTCTTAATCGTTAACGGTAAACAAGGGTATCAATACGCATGGACGGTAACGGGAGTTCCCTACAATGGATATAGCAGTGAGCTCAACAAGTTGACTATTTTCAATTCCTACATCAATGGACCGATAGAGGTGAAATGTACGATACGCTCGTATCCTACTGGTATTGCAGCGACAGCCGCACAGGATGTCCGAGTTTCTCTTGATGGATCGGATTTGAGCATTGATTCGCCGGTTGCGGAGCGGGTAACCGTTTATTCCGTTGCCGGGACGTTGCTTCACCGATTGGAAAAATCGGCGGGGAAAGCGTCTTTTGCCGTTGCTTCGACGTCTTCAACGCAGGTATTGATTGTGCGGGGAAGTTCCGGATGGGCGAGGAAAATAATTGTTAATGATTAGTGATTAATTATTAATAATGGCGGTTGCGAATAGCCCGTCATTGCGGGCGTAGGCGCAGCCAAACGCCGCACACATTATCAGGTGAAGGCGAAATATCGGCACACGTCATTGTGAAAGCGTAGCCTGAAGCAATCCAGAGAATTACGTAGTGGTTTTTCTCTGGATTGCTTCACTGTTGTGCAGTTCGCAATGACGTGTACGGTTTTTGTTTTGCCACGGTTCGCCGGTAAAATAGCCCGTCATTGCGGGCATAGCGAAGCGCGGGATGACGGAGATAGCGGGCAAGCCAAACCACACAGGTAATTTCACCCCAATGCCAACGTATCCGATTTTCCATAGTTTGTCCTTAATTAAAATTCAATATATAATGAATGATTTCAACATTTCGGAAACCGGCTACTACGGCGAATTCGGTGGCGCTTATATCCCGGAAATCCTTTTTCCACCGGTAGAAAACCTGAGGAAAGCCTATTCGGAAATCCTGAATGACCCGGATTTTCAGAGGGAGTTCCACGCATTGTTGTGCGATTATGCCGGGCGACCTTCCGCGCTTTCTTTGGCTGAACGGCTGTCGGAGAAATACGCTTGCAAAATTTACCTGAAACGGGAAGACCTGAATCACACCGGTTCTCACAAAATCAACAACGCTATCGGGCAAATCCTGCTGGCGCGACGAATGGGCAAAACCCGCATCATTGCGGAAACAGGCGCCGGACAGCACGGCGTAGCGGCGGCAACCGTCTGCGCACGGATGAACATGGAATGTGTGATTTACATGGGTAAAACCGATGTGGAACGGCAGCAATTGAACGTCCGAAAAATGAATATGTTGGGCGCAAAAGTGGTGCCGGTAACCGCCGGAAATATGACTTTGAAAGACGCCACCAATGAAGCAATCCGCGATTGGTGCGGCAATTCCTCAAATACGTATTATGTTATCGGTTCGACGGTGGGACCCCATCCTTACCCGGACATGGTTGCGCGGATACAATCGGTTATCGGCAAAGAAATAAAACAACAATTAGCGGAAAAAGAAGGCAGGGATTATCCCGATTACCTCGTCGCTTGCGTAGGCGGAGGCAGTAACGCCGCCGGCACGATTTACGAATACCTGAACGACCTGAAAGTAAAAATTATTCTGGCAGAAGCCGGCGGAAAAGGCATTGATTCGGGAAAATCGGCGGCAACCATCCGGTTGGGTAGGGTAGGGGTTATCCACGGCGCAAAAACTTTGCTGATACAAACCGAAGACGGGCAAATTCAAGAGCCGTACTCCATTTCGGCGGGGCTGGATTATCCCGGCATAGGGCCCATGCTCGCCAATCTGGCAAAAACCAACCGCGCGGAAGTCTTGGCGATTAACGACGACGAAGCATTGAAAGCCGCCTTTGATTTGACGCGGATGGAGGGCATCATTCCGGCGCTTGAGTCGGCGCACGCTTTGGGCATTTTCGATAAAAGACCGTTCAAACCCGACGACATTGTGGTGGTTTGTATTTCAGGCAGAGGGGATAAAGATATGGAAACGTATGTTACTTCGCTGCTGCGCAACGCTTAACGCCGGTTGGCGGTTTCTCAAGGCGAGTATCGGTCGAGATAGGGCGACTCGAACGCCCGGCCTCCACGTCCCGAACGTGGCGCGCTACCAACTGCGCTATATCTCGGTTTTGCGCTGCAAAGGTATAAAAAAATTTGTTTTTTCTCAACCTCTTTTTAAAAAAATAGGGTTTTAACATATTTTTAGCGGGGAAATTGATTGTTGGGTGTTGTTGAGTATTCTTGTCCGCAGATTGTACCGGTAAATAGTCCGTCATTGTGGACACAGCGAAGTTAAACACCCCACTGTGATTGCGAAAGCGCAGCCTGAAACAATCCGGAATACACCATAATTATATATACACATAATAATAGACATAATATTTCTAGATTGCTTCCGCTATGCGCTTCGCAACAAGTCTATTGACAGCAACCCATTTATTCCGCATCACAGCGTATATAATTTACAGAACGATAAGACGAGCGAACCAACGCCCCGCTCTCCACATGTTGAAACCCTTTATTATACGCAAATTTTTTGTATTTGTTAAAAACTTCGGGATGCACGTAACGCTCAACCGGAATGTGCTTGCGGGACGGTTGCAGATATTGCCCGATAGACAAAAGTTTGCATCCAGCGCTCAATAAATCGTCCATCAGTTCGTAAATTTCATTTTCCGTTTCGCCCAAACCGACCATCAATCCTGATTTGGCTGCAATTTGTGCATTTGCGATTTGTTGCAAAACCGCAAGGCTCCGTTCGTATCCGGCGGCGCTCCGCACTTTGGGCGTCAAACGCCTGACGGTTTCCATGTTGTGGGAAATTATTTCGGGACGGGTCGCAACGACAATATTCAAACAATCCGCATTTCCGTTGAAATCGGGAATAAGCGCTTCGAGCGCGGTTTGCGGGTTCAGGGTTTTAACCTGCCGGATGGTTTCCGCCCAATGCCCTGCCCCATAATCGGGCAAGTCGTCGCGGTCGACGGAAGTGATTACCGCATGTTTCAAACCCATTGCATGGATGGAACGGGCGATTTTTGCCGGCTCGTCGGGGTTGAGCGGTAAAGGTCGCCCTGATTTTGTGTTGCAAAATTTACAGGAACGGGTGCAAATGTCCCCGCCGATCATAAAAGTTGCCGTTCCGTGATTCCAACATTCGCCTAAATTTGGGCATCTTCCGCTTTGGCAAATGGTGTGCAATCCTTGAGATTTTACAAGGTTTCCCATAACCGAAAACTGCGGATTGTTTCCTAATTTTATTTTTAACCATTCCGGTTTTCTCAACATCTCCTTAATTTAAATTAAACTTTTAATTTACCGTTCTCTTATTTTTCTGCAAATTTACTGTTTTTGAACTTAACGGAGCAAATACTGGGATGACGGGCTTTATTAAAATATGAAAATAAAAGCGTTTTTTTTAATTAACTACCTAAAAAAGATTGAATAAAATTTGGTATATACAATAATTATTTGTTACATTTGCACCTGATTTGTAAACAGTCGCATGGCTGCCGAAAATAAAAACAATGATTTTGATGGATAAAAAAATTAATAATTAGCAATTTAAATGTAAAATGAATAAAAGAATTATGAAAGCAAAAAATTTTTACTTAACAAAAACAATACCCTTTATGATATTGTTATCTTTGTTATCTATTTCTGTTTCGGCAACTCCGATTGGGGCGCCGGAAGAAAGGGATGACACCCCGCGTGATTTAGTACACGATCTTAGTAATGGACGCCTTGCCTACCTCGTCTCGGGTAACCCAATTATAGAGATTACCGGTAGCTTGACAGCGGAGCCGTCTGCTGATCGCGAACCAGTTATTTACTTGTACGGTAATATTGGGGAATCTTGCACCGTTATCTTGAAGGATGTACATATTAACGCTTCTGTTTGTCCTTTGTCAATGTCCCACGGAATGAATCCTACTCTTATTCTTGAAGGAGACAACGTCCTTGAAGCCAAAGCGTTCGATTATGAACTGCCGATTAAAGGTGGTACTATAACAATGCGTAGCCGACAACCCGGCATTGAATTAGGGAATGGATCCACCCTTACAATACGTGGAAATGGCTCTCTTGTCGCCAGAGGCGGCGAGGGTCCCGGTATTGGCGGATTTCACGATAAAGATAAAAAGAAAAGCACTATCATCGTCGAAAGCGGCACGGTTACTGCAATTGGCGAAGCCTATTGTCCGGGCATCGGTGGTATGAGCGTCTTTCGTCCTGGAGAGGAAGATATATTGGCCGGTCAGAGCGCTAACGTCATCATCAGGGGCGGTAGGGTTACAGCTCAGAAAGGCGCGCTGAGCAACAACACAGACATCGGCGCCTCCGAAAACGGTGGTGCCCCCGATAGAATTGAAATCAGCGGCGGAGTTGTAGTAGGAACCATGTTCCCGCAACCCGTGAACTCTGCAGATATACCGGTTCACAGGGTCACTCTTGATTTCGTTGGCGTAGCATTTGGTACGCCCCTCTCTGGACGTACCCTTTTCAACGATATGACTTATGGTACGGCGAATATGACAACCGACGATGTTTTTTGGATGCCTGAGGGAACTTATGCCCAAGGGAAAATAATCGTAGGCGTAAACGGAGTTGGTTTTGCGAATAAGGCTAAGGAAGACGTAGTGATTTCGGAAGATTCCAAGTGGGATGATCTCGGAATTGCATTGGAAAAAGCTTTTTCTACTGTAAATTACAGACTTGCCGAAGGTTCTGAGGGATATACGATGAGCGCTTCTTATAGCAATCCGGTCTATGAAGGCGAGTTCGGAAACGGATCTCTTGTTATGAGTGGCGGAGAGCTCACATTAACAATTGACGGCGTTGACGGATCAAAACAGCATCAATTCATTTTGGAAGGAACGGGGCTTCCTTTTGGACGTGATCGTATTGCTACAAACACCAATCCGATACGTATCCCCGTCACGGATGATATGGACATTAAATGCTCCGTATCTTTCGGTAATCGGTTAAATATTGCGATTAACGAAGGCGCTCGGAAAACCCGTAATATTCGCGCTACACTTGGCGCCGACGAGTGGTACGAGAGCGAAATAAGCTTTTTCCCCGAAAGCGATGCATTGGCGAACGGAGAAGTTATTGATAAAGGCGACCTCGTCTTAACCGTTAGCGGTAGCAACGAAGAAGGAGTTAGATACGAATGGAACGTAGAGGGCGTTGGCGACGACTATCGCCAAGAAGGCAATAAGTTGATTATTCCCTCTTCCAAAGTCAGAACCAACGGGTCGATAGAAGTGATGTGTAACGTAAAAAGCCGGATAACTTTCGAGGTAGACGGCGGCGCAGCTACTGGATTAACTATGAACGCTAATTATGACAATCAACCAATTTTGAACGGAGAGTGGGTTTTAATTGGCGGGAACCTCCATTTAGAAGTTCTTGGCGCCCAGCAACAAGCCGAATATAGATGGAGTTACTCGGGTTTACCTACGTCTTATACTTCTTCTCTCAACGAATACACGATTAATGGCGTTGATAGACCGATGCACGTGACATGTTACATACAGGGAATAGGAAGTACTAACGCCTATTTAAGCAATCTTTCCGTAGATAATAATGCATTCCTTAGTCCTACTATATTTAATCCGGATCATGTTACTTATTCGATTACGGTATATGATAAGGATGTACAATCTATAACAATTACAGCGGAACAATCTCATGAAAATGCCATTGTTAGCTTAAAAAACAATGCAGGGCAAGGGCAAATTAACAAGGACGGAAACAACAACATAATAACCGTTCCGGTATCACGCGGTTCCACCGTTACCTATACAATTAACGTTCTTGCCGAAAACCGTAAGACGGAAAAGGATTACATTATAATGGTACAATATCCGTTTGGTACGGGTATTGCACAAACTGCCGCACAGGATGTACGAGTTTCCCTCAACGGGCAGGATTTGAGTGTTGATTCGCCGGATGCTGAACAGGTAACTGTTTATTCTGCAGCAGGAACTTTGCTTAACCGTTTGGAAAAATCGGCGGGAAAAGTATCTTTTGCCGTTGCTTCGACAGGATCGAAACAAGTGTTGGTTGTAAGAGGAAGTTCCGGCTGGGCGAAGAAAATCGTTCGTTAAGAATAAGAACTTAAAAAATAAGAATTAAAAGTTATTTTCCTTTCAATTGTCCCAATTATTTTGTTGGGTTGGTATGGGGTTAAAGCCTTGTACCGCAATCTATCCCGACAGGTTCAAACCTGTCGGGATAATTGCAATTGAGGAGCGGGGATAATTTTCAATTCGTATGGTTAGTGTGTGGCTTAGACTGCATCGAACTTTATATCAAATTATTGCAGCCGTCGCCGACGAACTGCGAAGTGGTGGAGCAAGTCCGAGTATGGGAGTTGCTTGGAGCTTCGCTTTCGTCGGGGGCGGCTGCGATGTTTTTTTGTTTCGCTGGTGACGTAGCGGGGCGTCTCCCGCGCTTGACGCTGGATTCCCTGAAAAGCGCAGTGCGTTGCGGGTTTCCGCTCTACCAGCAATGACGGGTTTTGAAACCTGCAAAAGACGCAGTGGGATTTAATACCTCAGTCACATACACTTTTAAACAACAAACAAATGGAAAAAATAACAAGCACAATCGTCCCGCTACCCATAGAGAACGTCGACACCGACCAGATAATCCCCGCGCGTTTCCTGAAAACAACCACGCGCGAAGGTTTCGGCGACAATCTTTTTGCCGACTGGCGGTACGAAAAAGACGGAACGCAAAAAAAAGATTTCGTCTTAAACAACCCCCTTTATCAGGGCAACATACTGGTAGCCGGGAAGAACTTCGGAAGCGGTTCGAGCCGCGAACACGCCGCGTGGGCGATTGCCGGCTACGGATTTCAGGCGGTCGTTTCGAGTTTCTTTGCCGATATTTTCAAAAACAATGCTATGAACAACTTCGTTTTGCCGGTTGTCGTGTCGGAGCCTTTTCTTGCGGAAATCTTCGACTGTGCAGCCAAAGACCCGAAAATGACTTTGACCGTTGATTTGAAAAGCCAGCTGATTACCAATCATGCAACCGGTAAATCCGAAACGTTTGCCATTAACGCTTATAAAAAGGAATGTTTCCTAAGCGGGTTCGACGACATTGATTATTTGTTGAGCAAAAAGGAACTCATTGTTAATTATGAAAAAATGTCGGAATGGAAATATTAGATACAACGCTGCGCGACGGCGAACAAACCTCGTGCGTCTCTTTTTCAGCTACCGAAAAACTGCATATCACGCGGCTTTTGATTGAAGACCTGCACGTGGATAGGGTAGAACTCGCGTCGGCAAAAGTCTCCGAAGGGGAGTTTGAAAACGTCAAAAAAGTAGCCCGATGGGCAGCATCCAAGCAATACCTTGATAAAATAGAAATACTCGGCTTTGTTGACGGCAGGCAATCCATTGACTGGATAAACAGCGCCGGATGCCGCGTGATGAACCTCCTGTGTAAAGGCTCATTAAAGCATTGTCGGGAGCAACTGCGGAAAACGCCCGAACAGCATTTGTCCGACGTCCTCGCCGTGTTGAACGATGCGAAAACCTGCGGAATAGCCGTCAATATTTACCTCGAAGACTGGTCGAACGGCATGCTGCACTCGCCCGATTATGTCTTCTTCCTGATGGATAATCTGAAAGATACGACCATCAAACGCTTCATGCTTCCCGACACGCTGGGCATCCTGAATCCCGTCAATACCGCCAGGTTCTGCGAGGAAATGAAAACAAAATACCCGCATCAACACTTCGATTTTCACGCTCACAACGACTACGATTTAGCCGTCGGCAATGCCTTTGCCGCCGCATCGGCTGGCATAGACGGACTTCACACGACGGTCAACGGACTGGGCGAACGCGCCGGAAACGCGCCCTTGACAAGCGTGATTGCCATGCTTCACGACCAGTTGAAAATAAAAACGAATGTTACGGAAAACAAAGTAAACCGCGTCAGCCGCGTCGTGGAGTCCTATTCGGGCGTCCGTATCCCAAACAACAAGCCGGTAATCGGCGACAATGTTTTCACCCAGTGCGCCGGTATTCATGCCGACGGCGATAACAAAAACAAACTGTATTACAATGATTTGTTGCCCGAACGTTTCGGACGCGAAAGGGAATATGCTTTGGGGAAAACATCGGGAAAATCCAATATCCTGAAAAACTTGGAAACCATGGGCATTGTCCTGGACGAGGAGGGTATGAAAAAAGTAACCGAACGGATTATCGAGCTGGGCGACCAAAAAGAAATCGTTACCCAGAACGATTTACCTTACATTATTTCGGACGTCCTGCACACGGAAGCGGCGGATACGATACGGATGGTCAACTTTTCCCTCTCGCTGGCGCGCGGCTTGCGTCCGACGGCGACGGTGCGGATTGAAATCGGCGGACGGGAATATGAGGAAACCATGCCGGGCGACGGTCAGTATCACGCCTTCTCAAAAGCCCTGTGGCGCATCTACACGCGCCTGAACAAGCCCAAACCGACGCTCACGGATTACGACGTTACCATCCCTGCGGGTGGTCGCACCGATGCTTTGGTGCAGACAATAATTGCATGGAATTTCAACGGTAAGGATTTCAAAACCAGAGGGCTGGATGTTGACCAAACCGTAGCGGCAATTAAGGCGACGATGAAGATGCTGAATATGATTGAAAACATGTAGCGTTACCCATTAGCCGCCAGCCATTGTTTGAATTCCGAAAAGTCCTTGCCAAGCGCTACGCTTTGTTTTTTCCCTTTCATAAACGCCTGTAATTTCGGGGGAATTTCGACGGCTTTCCCGATAATACTTTCAATCGTGTCTTTGAATTTCGCCGGATGCGCCGTTTCCAGAAACACGCCGGTTTCGCCCGCCTGCCGAAGGTTCTTCAATGCACGGTATCCGCAAGCCCCGTGAGGGTCGAGCAGATAACCCGTTTCGCGGTAACAGCTTGCCGTTGTGTCTCGAATCATTTCGTCGGAGCAGGCAAATCCCGAAATAATTTCCGTAACGGTTTGATGGGAATGTCCATACAAATCCAGAATACGCGCAAAATTGCTCGGATTGCCCACATCCATCGCGTTGGCTAACGTCTGCACGGACGGTTTTGGGCTGTACACGCCGGTTTGCAGATATTGCAGGAAAATATCGTTCCGGTTGTTTGCGGCGATAAAGCGTTTGACGGGCAGCCCCATTTTTCGTGCAATCAGCCCGGCGGTGAGGTTTCCGAAATTCCCGCTCGGCACGCAAACGACCATATTTTCTCCCGCGCCCCGCCGCCGCAACTGCGCATAAGCATTGAAATAATAAAAAGCCTGCGGAAGAAAACGCGCCACATTGATTGAATTAGCCGAAGTGAGCCGCATTTTGCCGTTCAAATCCGCGTCCATAAACGCCGTTTTGACCAGCGCCTGACAATCGTCGAAAGTACCGTCGATTTCGAGCGCGGTAATATTCCGCCCCAAAGTCGTAAACTGGCATTCCTGAATTGCGCTGACTTTTCCCTTCGGATACAGCACATAAACATGAATGCCCGCCACGTCGAGAAATCCGTTGGCAACCGCGCTCCCCGTATCGCCCGAAGTGGCGACCAGCACCTTAACCTGTTCCAAACCTTGCCAGCGGATAAAATAACCGAGCAAACGCGCCATAAACCGTGCGCCTACATCCTTGAAAGCCAACGTTGGACCGTGAAAAAGTTCGAGGCTGTAAACGGCGTCCTCCACTTGCACGAGCGGAGTATCGAAACTGAGCGTATCCCGAACGATTTCTTTCAAAACGTCGGCTTCGAGGTCTTCCCCGAAAAACGCCGCCGCCACTTCGCAGGACATTTCCCCGAAATTCATTTCCTGTATTTTCTCGAAAAACGAAAGCGGCAACGCCGGAATCCGTTCCGGCATATAAAGCCCCCCGTCGCCCGCCAGCCCTTTGATGATCGCTTCTTGCAAGCCGACTGCCGGAGATTGTTTGTTGGTGCTGTAATAGTTCATTTGAATTGAAATTAGCGGCTGCAAATATATGGAAAATATTTTAATGTACGCTAAAGCGTTTGTTTGTACGCTAAGCCGCGAAGACGCAAAATAATCTTCGCGGCTTAGCGCCTTTGCGTACAATTTTGCTAAGCGGTAAAAAAAATAATGATGACCATTTACTTAGCATCCCGAAATCGCATAATTTATATCATAAATAGCAACTTGAATTAACAAATAGTCGTTACCTTTGCAGCTCAATTGTAATTTTCGCTAAGAAAATCATTGTAAAACAAATAATTATGTTGCAAATAAAAGTTTTTGTCTTCAATCCTGTCAGGGAAAACACTTACCTTTTGTATGACGAAACAAAAGAAGCGGTTATCATTGATTGCGGCGCCGACAGCCACGACGAGAAGAAACAACTGTCGGATTTTATCCGCGAAAAGGGACTTGCCTTGACGCATGTTTTGAATACCCACCTGCATTTCGACCATATTTTGGGAAACGGTTTCCTTTATGAAACTTACGGCTTAAAACCCGAATATAATCGGGCGGACGAAGCGATGCCCGGTTTGAAAGAGGGCGTTGTCAAATTCGGTCGCACCATTTTCAAATACGAACCGGTTTTTGCCGAACGATATATTGACGATAAGGAAACGGTCGCTTTCGGCGCCTCCCGCTTGGAAGCCCTGTTAACGCCCGGACATTCCCCCGGCAGCCTTTCGTTTTATTCCGAAAAAGACGCCTGTGTTTTCACCGGCGACGCCCTTTTCCGGTCAAGCATTGGACGGACGGATTTGTGGGAAGGTAATCATGAAACGCTGGTACAATCCATAAAAACAAAACTCTTTAATCTCCCCGACAATACGATCGTTTACCCCGGACATGCGGAACCATCGACCATTGGCGCGGAAAAACAATACAACCATTATGTGTAAAATTAGTAAACAAGTTGGCGCGTTAACTTGTCAACTCGTTTACTAATTAATTTTTCACACATACTTATTCAATTGCCCCCGAATATGGCTAACAAAAACAACAATCTCATAGACAAACTTGCTAATCGCGATTATGAATACGGATTTGTAACGGATATAGATACGGACTTGCTCCCAAAGGGTTTAAACGAAAATATCATCCGCCTTATTTCGGCTAAAAAAGACGAACCGGAATGGCTGCTTGATTTCAGGCTGAAAGCCTACCGCCACTGGTTAACGATGGAAATGCCGCGTTGGGCGCACCTGCAAATCCCCGAAATTGACTATCGAGATATTATCTATTATGCCGCCCCGAAAACCAAAGGCAACCCGAAAAATCCGGACGAAGTGAACCCCGAATTGTTGAAAACTTTCGACAAATTGGGAATCCCTTTACAGGAACGGACGGCGCTTTCGGGAATGGCTGTCGATGCGGTTATGGACAGCGTTTCGGTCGGCACTACTTTCAAGGCGACCTTAGCCGAAAAGGGGGTTATTTTCTGTTCGTTCGGCGAAGCCGTCAAAAACCATCCCGATTTGGTGAGGAAATATTTGGGAACCGTAGTGCCTTTTCGCGACAACTATTTTGCCGCCCTCAATTCCGCCGTGTTCGGCGACGGTTCTTTTGTGTTTATTCCCAAGGGCGTGCGCTGCCCGATGGAACTTTCCACTTATTTCCGCATCAATGCCGTAAGCACCGGTCAGTTTGAGCGCACGCTGATTGTGGCGGAAGAAGACGCATACGTCAGCTATCTCGAAGGTTGCACGGCGCCCATGCGCGACGAAAACCAACTGCACGCCGCTATTGTGGAAATCATCGCCCTTGACCGCGCCGAAGTGAAATACTCAACGGTGCAAAACTGGTATCCGGGCGACAAAGACGGCAAGGGCGGCATTTATAATTTTGTGACGAAACGCGGAATTTGCCGCGGCGAATCGTCCAAAATCTCATGGACGCAAGTGGAAACCGGCTCTGCAATTACTTGGAAATACCCAAGTTGTATTTTACAGGGCGACAACTCTGCTGGAGAATTTTATTCGGTTGCCCTCACCGGAAACTTCCAACAGGCGGATACCGGCACGAAAATGATTCATATCGGTAAAAATACCAAAAGCCGGATTGTTTCCAAAGGGATTTCCGCAGGGAAAAGCCAAAACAGTTTTCGCGGATTGGTGAGGATTACCCCCAATGCCGCAAACGCCCGCAACCACTCGCAATGCGATAGCCTGCTGCTGAGCCACGATTGCGGTTCGCACACTTTTCCCTGTATGGATATTCAAAACGACACGGCTGTCACGGAACACGAGGCGACTACGTCCAAAATCAGCGAAGACCAACTGTTTTACTGCAACCAGCGCGGGATACCGCCCGAAACAGCCGTCGGATTGATTGTAAACGGTTATGCGAAAGATGTGCTGAACAAACTTCCGATGGAGTTTGCCGTAGAGGCTCAGAAATTGTTGTTGGTTAGTTTGGAGGGGAGTGTTGGGTGAAATGAACTAAAAGTTTTTTTCTTAGTTTTTATTCTCCTACCCTAAATTACTTATTTTCCGAAGCCTTTCTTCATCAAGCACTTTAATTTTCCGCCCGTCCAGCGCGATTAGTTTTTCGGAAACAAAAGTAGATAACGTGCGGATAGCGTTGGAAGTAGTCATGTTGGAGAGGTTGGCGATGTCTTCTCGCGCGAGGTAAATATTAATCGTATTGTCGTCTTCCAGTCCGTAGCTGTCGATTAGGAAAATCAGAGATTCGGCTAATCGTCCGCGAATGTGTTTCTGGGTGAGATTTACCGTGCGTTCTTCCGCAATCCCCAAATCGGTAGAGAGTTGACGGATGAAAAACATGCACAGGTTGAAATTTTCCTTAAAAAGACTATTCACCAAAGTCATGGGTATCATACAAACGGTCGACGGTTCAAAGGCGGCGGCGTCGGTCAGATAGTTTTCGTTGGCATAATATGCGCGATAGGCAAAGTATTGAATGGGCTTGATGATGCGGATAATTTGGTTGCGCCCGCCGATACCTTCTTTGTAGATTTTTACTTTTCCTTGCAGCAAGCACATGAGGTATTTCGGTTCTTCGCTAACGGAATAGATTTTTTGATTTTTCTTAAAATGCCGGATAAACGCATTTTGCCGCAACAAATTACGTTCCTGTTCACTCAGCAAGCGCCAAACATCCGCCAAACTGCTTGAAAAATCTAACATTTCCTTTTCGCTCTTGTTCATATTGTTAAAACCTTGTTTTGCCGCCGGGTCGTAACCTTGATTTTATATCGAAAGCGGCGCATTTTTTTTCTTCCGTATTGAATGAGGTAAATTCTTTTTTTAATCCCCTCATTTCAAATATCTTTCATTTGACGGCGCAAATATAGTAAACGAAAGTTTAGCGGGAAAATTTTCGGCGGTTATTTTATAAAAACAGGATAATTGTACGCAAAGACGCTGATCCGCGAAGCTTTTTAAGTATCACATTGCGTCTTTGCGCCTTTGCGTACATTTTTAGTACTTTTGCCGCCGCAAATAACGTTTCCCATACATGAAAATAACTTTTAACATTCAATACAATACGCATTTGGGAGAAACCCTACACCTTGTCGGTTCCCTGACCGAACTGGGCGCATGGGATAACGCCCGCGCCCGTGAAATGCACTGCGGAAAAGCCGGCAATCACTCGCTGGAAATCGAACTGCCGGATGCGCCGGTCGATTTTGAATACACTTATTTCCTGCGTTCCGGCGACGACACGGTTTTTGAGGAATGGCAAGAAAATCGTCGCCTGTCGGTCGATGCGGCGAAAAACTGCGTTGTAATGGATTGCCGAAGAAATTACCCGAAGCAGGCGGCTTTTTATTCGTCGGCTTTCGCCGGATGCTGGTTTGCGCGTACGCCACGAAAAGAAAAAACCGCCGGGATTCCCGTTTCCGCAGGCGTGACGGTTTGCGTATCGGCGGCGACCGTCGCGCCCGACCAAACGCTTGTCATGGTCGGCAACCGTCCGGAATTGGGCGACTGGAACCCTGCACAGGCTTTGCCTATGGACGATGCGAATTTTCCGGAATGGTCGTGTTGCCTGCGCGGAAACCACCGCGAACAAACAGAATACAAATTCTGCATTATCAATAAAAAAGATAAATCGCTCGTTCGTTGGGAAACGGGCGAAAACCGAATATTATCCTTTCCCGATGCGGGGACGGGCGATGCGGTGGTCGTTTCCGGCTTGCAATTCAGGGATGAGGACTTTGAATGGAAATGCGCGGGGACGGTTGTTCCGGTTTTTGCGCTCCGCTCGGAACGTAGTTGCGGTATCGGCGATTTTGCCGACCTGAAAACGTTTGTCGACTGGCTGAGCCTGACTTCCCAGAAAATCCTGCAAATTTTGCCGGTAAACGATACGACCCAAACCCGTACATGGCGGGATTCGTATCCCTACAGCGCGATTTCCATTTTCGCCCTGCACCCGCTTTATTTGCGGCTCGACGCAATGGGCGCATTGGATAATCCCAAGCGGAATGCGTTTTACAGGAAAAAACAGAAAGAGTTAAACGACTTGGAATTTGTAGATTACGAACAAGTAGAACAAACCAAATGGGCGTTTTTCAACGAGATTTTCAATCAGGAAAGGGCGCAAACCATCCGTTCCGAAGCATACGTCAAATTCTTCAATAGTAATAAGGAGTGGCTTGCGCCGTATGCCTCCTATTCGCATCTTCGCGATAAGATTTATCCGGCGGAGTTGTATTGCTATCTTCAATTTCATTTGCACAGGCAACTGTCTGAAGCGCGGGATTACGCCCATTCCAAAGGCATTGTACTGAAGGGCGATATACCCATCGGCATCGGCAAAACAAGCGTCGAAGCCCGCGCCTGTCCGCAATTTTTCAACATGCGGCGGCAGGCGGGCGCTCCCCCCGACGATTTCTCGGCAACCGGTCAGAATTGGGGTTTTCCGACCTACAACTGGGCGGAAATGGAAGCCGACCGATTCGACTGGTGGAAAAAACGTTTTGCTAAAATGGCGGATTATTTCGACGCTTACCGCATTGACCATATACTGGGTTTTTTCCGCATTTGGGAAATCCCTGAAAATTCGGTGCAGGGGCTTTTGGGCTGTTTCAATCCGGCGTTGCCCCTGTCAGTTGAAGAAATCCGGCGGGCGGGATTTGACTTCCGAGCCGAATGCCATACGAAAGCCCGCATCAGGGAAGATTTTTTACCCGAACTGTTTGGCGACCGTACAGAGGAAGTTCGCCGAACGTATCTCGAACGCTCATCGTCGCAGCATTTCGTTTTGAAAGAAAAGTTTAATACGCAATTGAAAATAAAAATAGGATTTGCCGGCAAGGCGGATGATGAAACACACCGCGTTCGCGACGGACTTTATGCCCTGTGCAACGAAGTCCTGTTTATCGAAGACGGCTTGCAACCCAACCGTTTCCATCCGCGCATCGCAGTTGCTTCGTCTTTCACGTACAGGGAGTTGAACGATGCCGACCGGTATGCTTTCGACCAACTGTATGAGGATTATTTTTACCGGCGGCACAATCATTTTTGGGGTGAAGCGGGATACCGAAAACTGTTGCCGCTCATTTCGTCCACCCGTATGCTGGCTTGCGGCGAAGACTTGGGGATGATTCCCGAATGTGTTCCTGCGGTTATGAACCGCTTGCAGATTTTCAGTTTGGAACTCGAACGCACGCCCAAAGACCCGAACGCGGAATTTACCGACTTGCGGAATTTGCCCTACCGGTCGGTGTGTACGACCTCGACCCACGACATGCCTACCATTCGTATGTGGTGGGCGGAAAATCCGGAGCGGACGCAAAGGTACTACAATCATGTCCTGCACCGCGCGGGAACCGCACCGCCCGAATGTTCGGCGGAAATATGCCGACAAATGATTTCTAATCACCTGAATGCGCCATCCATGCTGACGATTGTTCCCTTGCAGGACTGGCTGTCAATTGACGACGGGACGCGCCGACCGGATGCCCCAAAAGAAAGGATTAACATTCCTGCTAATCCTTGTCATTACTGGAGATACCGAATGCATCTCACCATAGAAGATTTAATCCGCGCCGGAGAATTGAACATCCTGATAAAGGATTTAATTCTAAACGCCGGAAGATAAATTTAGTTTGTCATCTTGCAAGTCCCGTTGAACACAGCGCCGGCTTCAATCTCAATGTATTTGGTCTCTATATCTCCGGTAAACCGAACGGTTGATTTCAAACAAGCTGTTTCGTAAATGGTGATATTTCCCGTAACCAGCCCCATCAAATCGGTGTTTTGACACCGGATGTCCCCTGTGATTTCAGCCAGCGGACCTACTACAACTTTTCCACTACATTCGATGTTTCCCTCTACTTTTCCATCAATACGGATGTCTTCTTCCGCATTGATTTCTCCTTTCACGGTTGTACCTGCGGCTAACGAATTATGGGCGATTCCCGTAGAAATTGTTTCTTTATTCCAATTTTTCATTTGTTTATTAATTTTTATAAGTTATTGAATTAAGTTTATATGTGAAAATTTATTTATTATTCTGGATTGCTTCAGGCTTTGCCTTCGCAATGATGCACTGGGATTGCAATCCCGCACACGTCATTGCGAAGGCAAAGCCTGAAGCAATCTAAAAAAATAACGTGATTTTTTCATTCGTGAGTGCAAAAATACAACCATATTTGCTAAAAAGCAAACTAAAACTTATTTTTGTCAAAAAAAGTAAGTTTATTATGGACTGCATAGAATTAAAAAACATGGTATTTCATGCCCGTCATGGGGTTTTGGCGCAGGAACGGACGGTGGGCAATACGTTCACCGTCAGCCTTAAACTCTATCTTGATTTGAGCCTTGCCCGGCAGTCCGATTGCCTGAAAGATACCCTGAATTATGCCGATGTTTTTAAGATTGTCGAAAGAGAAATGTCCGTCCCGTCCGATTTGCTGGAGCATGTTGCAAGCCGGATTGTTTCGGCGGTCAAACAAACTTTCCCGCAAATTGCAAAAATTCGGATTCGCGTGGCAAAAATCCGCCCGCCTGTGGGGGGGGAGATGGCAGCGGCGGCGGTGATTATTGAGAACTAAGAACTGAAAGTTCATCTTTTATTAATCATTAAAATATGCTTGACTTAACAAAAATCCCCGCCCCGGCTTACGTGATAGACGAAGCCCTACTTCGCAAAAATCTGCGTTTGATACGGTCGGTCGAAGAACGCGCCGGCGTAAAGATTATTTTGGCATTCAAAGCGTTTGCCACGTGGAAAATGTTCCCGATTATCACAGAATACATTCGGGGCTGTACGGCGAGTTCGCCTTGGGAAGCGCGTTTGGCGGCGGAAGAAATGGGCTGCAAGGCACACACGTTTTCCCCCGCTTATACCGAAAAGGATTTTCCGGAAATTATGGCTTGCAGTTCGCATATTACGTTCAATTCGTTGGCGCAGTTTGAGCGTTTTTATCCGGCGGTATCGAGTTATCCGGAAAAAATTTCCTGCGGGCTGCGCATCAATCCCGAATATTCCGAAGTGGCGACCGATTTGTACAATCCGGCGGCTCCAGGTTCGCGGTTGGGCGTTGCGGCGGATGCGTTTGGGAAGGATTTGCCGCAGGGCGTTGAAGGGCTGCATTTCCACACGCTTTGCGAGTCGTCGTCGTTTGCTCTCGAAAATACGCTCCGGCATGTCGAAGCCAAATTCGGACGCCTGCTGTCGCAAGCCAAATGGCTGAATATGGGTGGCGGACACCTGATAAGCCGCGCAGATTACGACGTGGAACATTTAATCCGGTTGTTGTTGAATTTTAGAAAAAAGTATCCCAATCTGGAAATTATTTTGGAGCCGGGCGCCGCTTTTGTTTGGCAAACCGGCGTACTGGTCGCGTCGGTGGTTGATATTGTGGAAAACAAAGGCATTAAGACCGCGATTTTGGACATTTCGTTTACCTGCCATGCGCCCGATTGTTTGGAAATGCCTTATAAACCGGCGGTTCGCGGCGCGTATCGGGAGCCGGTTTCGGGAAAGCCGACTTATCGCTTCGGCGGGAATTCCTGTCTCAGCGGCGATTATCTGGACGAATGGTCGTTCGACAAAACCCTGAAAACAGGCGATAAAATCGTTTTTGAAGACATGATTCACTACACGATTGTGAAAACGACGATGTTTAACGGGATTCCGCATCCCGCGCTTTGTTTGTTGCGTGAAAACGGCGTTTTGGAGGTTTTTCGGGAATTTGGGTATGAGGATTATAAAAATAAGGTTAGTTGATTTTGAGCGGAGGTAATTACCTCTTGCGCGAGCTTTCGAGTGAACTTTCAACCGTCGGTTGCCGCTATTAATCATTAATTATTAACCACTAATCATTTTATTGTTTTACATTTGCACGAAATTTCGCAATCAAATTATGGCAAGTATAAAATCACTGGCAAAAGACAGCGTCGTTTACGGCGGAAGCGCCATCCTGACAAAAACCATCAACTGGCTGGCGACGCCCCTGTTTGCCTACACTTTCAGCAGCGAAAGCGATTTCGGCATGATGACCAACCTGTATGCCTGCGGCGCTTTGATTACCGTTATCCTGACATTTGGACTCGAAACCGGTTTTTTCCGGTTCGTCAATCTGGCGGCGAAAGACCGGCAGGGGAGCGTATATGCCACCTCCATGTCGATAATTGTTGCGATTATTGCCGTATATCTGCTTGTTTTTCTGGGATTTTTGGGGCAGATACGACCTTTTTTGTGGAGCGAACGCATCCCCGATGCTTACCTGCAAATGCTCATTATTATATTGAGTATGGATGTTTTTATCGCCCTGCCGTTTGCTTTTTTGCGGTATGAGAAAAAGGCGTTGCGGTTTGGGTTTTTCAAGGCGTTGCAGGCGTTGCTGTATATTTTGTTTTGTATGTTTTTTTTGGTGATTTGCCCGCGCATCAACCAGAGCAATCCCGATTTAATTCGCTGGTTTTGGCGGGAAGATTATTGCGTGGGATATGTGCTGGTAGCCAATATCATAGCGACGAGCATTCAAACGCTTGGGCTGCTGCTGCAAATGCCCCGTTTTCGGTTATCGTTCGACAGGCAGTTGGCACGGGAAATGCTGCGTTACTGTTTCCCGCTGATGCTGATGGGCATAGCCGGAATGAGCAACCAAGTAATCGACAAGATTATTTTCCCCGCCGTTTATCCCGATACCGAAGCGGCGATGGGGCAACTGGGGCTTTACGGGGCTTGCTTCAAAATTGCGGTTATCATGGTTGTGTTTACGCAGGCGTTTCGTTACGCATTCGACCCGTTCATGTTTGAAAAGGGGAAGGAGAGCGACGCCAAACAGTCGTATTCCACAGTGATGAAATATTTTGTTGCCGTCGGCTTGCTGGTTTTTCTCGGCGTAACGTTTTATATCGACCTTATCAGGCATATTTTCGTTCCGTCGCGGTATTTTGTGGCGTTGCCCGTTGTTCCTATCGTGTTGATGGGGGAATTGTTTTTTGCCGTTTACTACAATCTTTCCGTGTGGTATAAACTGACGGATAAGACGTGGTGGGGGAGTATTTTTTCCTGCGTCGGTTTTGTGGTGATTATTGCGCTGAACCTTGTTTTTATACCGAAATACAGTTATATGGCTTGCGCGTGGGCGTCGTTTGCCGGTAATTTGTTGATGATGCTTCTTTCTTATTTTATCGGGCAAAAATATTATCCGGTTCGTTACGATTTGAAGTCTCTGTTTTTGTATGGCGGGCTGGCGGGGGCGTTGTATTGCATTGCCGTTTTTACGCCCATCGAACATATGAGATTGCGGCTGGCTTTCCGGACGGTATTAATTGGCGTTTATCTTTTTGTTTTGGTGCGGCGGGATTTGGTCGGCAAAGGGAACAGCAGACGCAGCAAAAACCAATAAAACCTACGATTTAACCAAGTGAAGTTCTTCTTTTATCTCCCGAATATCGGATTTTATCTCTCGAATATCAGACGCAAGGTTATCCAACCGGCAAACATTACCGTTATCGCTGACCAACTCGGCAACTTCGACTTTCAGGTAATCGGCAATCTGCACCAGCCGCATAAACGGAATATTTGTTTCGCCCCGTTCGATTTTGGCGTATGAGGTAATGGATATGTCAATATCAAACGCCACATCTTCCTGCTTCAATCCAAGCAATCTCCGTTTTGCCGAAATATTTTTACCAAGTGTAACCAAGTCCATGTCGCAAAGGTAGAGATTAATGACTGTTCCGTACTATACGCATAGCGCATAGTATTATAATCAAAAGTTATTATGCAGTTTGGTAGTTATAATTTTTAGTTGTAGTTTTGCAACCGAAAATTACTATTTTATGCTCTTTAATTCAATCGAGTTTATCATCTTTTTGCCGGTTGTGTTTCTACTCTACTGGTTTGTATTCAAAAAAACGAGTTGGCAAAATATATGTATCGTCGTTGCAAGCTATGTGTTTTACGGCTGGTGGGACAGGCGTTTCCTGCTCCTAATCGCTCTCACTACCCTTTGCAGTTACCTGAGCGGAATCGGCATTGAGCGACACGAAGGAAACCGAAGACTGCAAAAGGCAATCAGCGCCCTAAATATCATACTGAACCTGTCGATACTTTGCTGTTTCAAATATTTCAACTTCTTTTCCGAAAACCTTGCGCTGCTGTTCAAAACATTCGGATACGAATTGGACGGATTCACGCTAACCATCCTCCTTCCGGTAGGCATCAGTTTTTATACCTTTCAGGCGTTGAGTTATACCATCGACGTTTATCGGCGCAAGCTGAAGGCGACGCACGACCCGGCAGCCTTTTTCGCGTTCATCGGTTTTTTCCCTCAATTAGTGGCAGGTCCCATTGAGCGAGCAACCAATCTCCTGCCCCAATTTTCGCGCCCCAGAACGTTCAACTACGGCAAGGCGGTCGACGGGATGCGTCAAATGCTGTGGGGCTTCTTCAAAAAGGTAGTGGTCGCCGACAACTGCGCCATTTTTGCCAATGGAATTTTTGAGAATTACGACGCCATGAGCGGCAGTGCATTATTCATGGGCGCATTCTTTTTCACAATCCAAATCTACGGCGATTTTTCGGGCTATTCGGACATTGCCATGGGATGCGCCCGACTGTTCGGCGTCGACCTGATGCGCAACTTCAGCTGCCCCTATTTCTCCCGCGATATTGCCGAGTTCTGGCGGCGGTGGCACATTTCGCTGACAACTTGGTTTCGCGATTACGTGTATATTCCACTGGGCGGAAGCCGCAAAGGTCGATGGAAAAGCCTTCGGAATACGATGGTTATCTTTCTGGTAAGCGGTTTTTGGCACGGCGCGAACCTGACATTTATTGTTTGGGGAATTTACCATGCCCTGCTGTTCATCCCGCTATTGCTGTCGGGGCGAAACCGGAAATACCGCGACACGGCGGCGGCAGGACGTTTATTCCCCCATTTCAAAGAGTTGCTGCAAATGACGCTCGTTTTCGGGTTGACGCTCGTCGGATGGATTGTTTTCCGTGCGGAAAGTATCGGTCAGGCAACCGGTTATCTGAAAGGAATGTGCAGCCGGTCGCTGTTCACCGTTCCGGTAATGCCGGGCATCGGGATTACAAGAACGCTTGCCGCAACGACTTTCTTCTTCATTTTCGTTCTGTTTATCGCGGAGTGGCATCACCGCGAAAAAGCGCACGGCTTGGATATAAACCTCCGGCGGCAACCGCTGCGATATGCCGTATACCTTGCCGTGCTGCTGGCGATTTTCCTATTTAAAGCAACCGAACCGGCGGCTTTCGTTTATTTCCAGTTTTAATACTTCCATCGGATGAAACATTTTTTCAAAAAACTAAGTTTGCTCAGCCTTTTATTCGTCGTCATCGTTCTATTTCTTACATTATTACTTTCCGTTTCGCTCCAGAGTAAAAAGGATGATTCTTTCATGGCGTTTTTCGTAAAACAGGAAATGCTTGCCAACAAGCATCGTCAAAAAACGCCTGCCGTTATTTTACTCGGCGGATCGAATGTCGCGTATGGATTTAACAGCGAAATGTTGCGGGATTCATTGGATATGCCTGCTATTAATGCGGCGGTAAGCCGCGGATTAGGACTCAAATTTATGATGGATCATACTTCAAAATATCTTACGAAAGGCGATATTTTGGTTATTGCTCCCGAATATCACCATTTTTTTGGAGACTGCGCTTATGGAGAAGCTTTGCTTGCCAATTTATTTTATATAGACCCGTCTATAAGCGAAGATTTTAATATAAAACAGATAAAAGCGCTTATAATCGACACAAAAAATCTTCTTCGAGATTATCTTACATCATTTTTGGGATTACAAAGTAAAAACTTCACATTCAAAGTATCCGATTACAACCGGTACGGGGATATGGCGGCGCACTGGACGATGCCGCCCCGTCCGTATAGCCATGCCTCTTCAACGGATTTCCAAGCGATAAACAAGAACTTTCTGGATTATTACGAAAACGCAGTTAAATCATTACGAAACAAAGGCGTGAAAGTCGTCATTATCCCGCCCTCATTCGCCGAAACCTCTTACAGTAACGTAGAAGAAAAATTGCTACCCCTCTTTTCCGAGTTTGCAAGGCGGGATTTGGACTTTGCCATTCCCCCGCAGGAATTTGCGTATCCCGATTCCCTGTTTTTCGATACGCATTATCATTTGGGATATGCAGGGATTGTGCTGCGCACAAACAGGCTGATAAACCTGATGCGGGCGCGGTGAGATCGCAACGCCGGCGATTTCAAAATGCCTTTCCCCCGCCTCCCCCGATTGATTTGGCAACTTACCGGAAAAACGCTACTTTTGCAAAGTAATTGAAGATAAAAGTAAAACTTCATAAACTAAAAATCTCATGCAAAACATTTTTTACCGCTTAATTTCACAGTCCCTCGCGATTTCCGAAAAACAAGTTACAAGAACCGTCGAACTGCTGGACGACGGCGCAACCATCCCCTTCATCAGCCGCTACCGGAAAGAGGCGACCGGCGGATTAGACGAGGTGAAAATCGGCGAAATCAAACAACTGTACGACAAATACCTTGAACTAAGCCGGCGAAAAGAAACCATCCTCAACGCCATCGACGAACAGGGAAAGTTAACGCCCGAACTGAAATCACGCATCGAAAACTCTTGGGACGCCACCGAACTGGAAGATATTTACCTGCCCTATAAACCCAAAAAACAAACCAGAGCGGAAATCGCCCGTAAAAAAGGGCTGGAATCGTTAGCCAAAATCCTGATGGCGCAACATGAACCCGATGTTTACGCGAAAGCAAATTCATTTATAAACGAAGAAGTAAAAGATGCCGACGAGGCGCTGCAAGGCGCGCGCGACATCATCGCCGAATGGGTCAGCGAAAACGAAGCCGCCCGCAATTCCCTGCGAAATATTTTCCGTCGCGAAGCGGTTATTTCCGCCAAACTCATCAAAGGAAAAGAGGAAGAAGGCGCAAAATACCGGGATTATTTCGATTTCAGCGAGCCGCTTGCCAAATGTTCGTCTCACCGCCTGTTGGCTATGCGGCGCGGCGAAGCGGAAGGCATACTCCGCGTAAGTATTTCGCCCGACGACGAAAACAGCCTCGAAACCTTGAACCGCCGCTTTGTGAAAGGAACAAACGCCGCATCGGAACAGGTTGAAATCGCCGCGAAAGACGGCTACAAACGGCTACTGAAACCCTCGATTGAAACGGAATTTGCCGCCCTGTCGAAAGAAAAAGCCGATACGCAGGCAATCAAAGTGTTCGCCGAAAACCTGAAACAACTGCTGCTGTCGCCGCCTTTGGGACAGAAACGGGTGATGGGCGTCGACCCCGGATTTCGCACCGGTTGCAAACTTGTGTGCTTGGACGCGCAGGGAAACCTCCTGCACAACGAAACCATCTATCCGCATCCGCCGCAAAGAGAGCGTTCCGACGCGCGCGCCAAGCTGATAGCCCTCGTAAATGCCTATGCCATTGATGCGATTGCGGTCGGAAACGGGACTGCCGGACGGGAAACGGAGGAACTCATTTCCAATATTCCTTTCGACCGGGAAATACAGGTTTTCGCGGTCAGCGAAGACGGAGCGTCGATTTATTCGGCTTCGGGGACTGCGCGGGAAGAATTTCCGGATTTCGATGTAACGGTGCGCGGTGCGATCAGCATCGGTCGGCGTTTGATGGATCCTTTGGCGGAGTTGGTAAAAATCGACCCGAAATCCATTGGGGTAGGGCAGTATCAGCACGATGTGAATCAGGCGGCGTTGAAAAATTCGCTGGATCAAACGGTGGAAAACTGCGTAAACAAGGTGGGCGTGAACCTGAACACGGCAAGCAAACATTTGCTGACTTACGTTTCGGGTTTGGGACCTTCGTTGGCGCAGCATATCGTGGATTATCGCACGAAAAACGGCGCGTTCAAATCGCGCCGTGAACTGTTGAAGGTGCCGCGTTTGGGCGAAAAAGCGTTTGAGCAGGCGGCGGGTTTTTTGCGGATTACCGATGCGGAAAATCCGTTGGACAATTCTGCCGTTCACCCCGAAAGTTATCCGATTGTGGAAACGATGGCAAAAGATTTGGATTGCAAGGTCGCGGATTTAATTCGCGAAAAAGCGTTGCGGAGCAAAATAAAACCGGAGCGGTATGTTACGGAAAAAACCGGTATGCCGACCCTTTTGGACATCATGGAGGAGTTGGACAAGCCGGGACGCGACCCGAGGGAAACCATCCAAGCGTTTGAATTCGACCCGAATGTGCGAACGATTGAGGATTTGCGGGAAGGACAGGTGTTGCCGGGCATTATCAGCAACATCACCAATTTCGGTTGTTTTGTGGACGTCGGCGTCAAAGAAAAGGGGCTGGTGCATGTTTCCGAGATGGCAAACCGCTATGTTTCCGACCCAAGCGCGGTTGTGTCGCTGCATCAACAGGTCAGGGTGAAGGTGTTGGGGGTTGATTTGGAGCGGAAACGGATACAGTTGAGTTTGAAAATCAATTAAGAATTAAGAGAAAGGATTCATAGCCATCTTTATATAATATATTTTATGTATTATTTCTGTGATTGATATTTACTGCATCTCAAAAACACATGCTCCGTGATAAAATTTCTATACACTCACCTTTTAACGTTTCCCCAAGCACTATAATGAAAATGTACGCTATAAATGACAATATCCCTATCCCTATTGTCAAGAAAATAATCTTGTATATCCTCGCTCCAAATATCAAGGACAACAATAAGATTATTATCGTTATTCCTATGCCTTGTATTATAAGTTTATCTACTTCTTCACTCCCTTGTCCCGGCGCATAATTCCATGTTGCATATATCACCGAAAACAGCACGCCTGCTACAAGCACAACCACCGCACATAAAATTTTTCCTAACATCCCCTCCTAATTTTAATTGTTCCGACTAATTGTTCCTTCTCTTAATTCTTAATTGACTTCCTTCTCACCGCGCAATAATAAACGTAACCGTCTTATTACCCCGATAAGCCCCTTTCCCGCGAATCGTGCATTCGGCGTTACCCACTTCAATATTGTGCTTATAGGTAACGTCATAATCTTTACCGAGTACCAGCCGGACGGTTTCGCCTTTGTTGGTTACATAAAGCACGTCGACGGGAGGCGTAACGGGACGACCGGTGTACTGCTGCTGCTGGATGGGCGCAGGTTCTGCGTTGACGATGTCGATTTTCGTATGATGGTGGTCATGCTCTTTGAAATACTCAATCGTCATGTTCAGTTGTTTGATAAATTCGCTGCAATCCGGTTCGCCGCCGATAAGCGCATGAGCGTTGATGAACGCGGCGATGCTGCGATAAACAATATCAATCTCTTTGCGAATGTTGCTCATCTTTTCAGCGGGTTTTGCGCTCCATTCGGCGTTGCGCTGGTCGAAAAGGTTGTCAAATTCGGCTTGCGCGGCGACAAGTTCGGTAATCCAGCCGTCGAGTTTGAGCAAAGTAAGCTGCGCGGTATAATTGGCTTGCAGGTCGGCGGTCAGCGCTTTAATGGCGGCAGATTCTTCCTCATAAGATTTCTTTTCTATCAAGCCGCGAAAATCTTTGAGCCGATTTTCGACGGTATGCGCCGCCGCAACTTTGTCGGGGTCGTAATGATACAGAAAAGCGTCGATGGCGGTGGAAAAACCGACAATGGCGCGGTCGCGGCGATTGTCGGCTTCGGCAATCTGTTCGGTGAATTGGCTCGTTTTGGCGGAGTCGACCATCGAGCCTTCCTTGTCAAACAGGCTCATCAGTTGGGGGTACATTTGGCTGACAAGATCGGCTACGTTTGTGTATTTTGTAAATAATTCTTTCAGCCTGAAATAAAATTGGTAGTGCGCTTCGTTGCGCAGGTGCGTAAGACGAATGGAATTAATTTTCATTTTTTTTGATATTTAAATTTATTGTAAAAATATTATAAAATGCTTTTCGACACGTGTCGAAAGTCTCCCGCAGTCGTCGGGGCGTTTTTGACAGTTGTCGAAAGTCTCCCGCAGCCGTCGGGGCGTTTTTGACAGCCGTCGAAAGCTTCCCGAAGCCGTCGGGGCGTTTTTGACAGCCGTCGAAAGTTTCCCGAAGCCGTCGGGACGTTTTTGACAGCCGTCGAAATATCCCGAATACGTCAGGGACGTTTTCGACAACTGTCAAAAACGTCCCCGTTACGTTCGCCGACAGTTTTCAAGTTTTATTCGTTAGGAAGTTCCTGCCCCCCGCTTCCCCCGCTCGGAACAGCCGTCCCGAAAGGCGCAGTCGCATTAGGATTGGTCGTGTTTTCCTGAATATTCATCATTTCGTCTTTGAGGGAATCGCCACTCGCATTCGACCTGCGGGCGACCGAAATCGAAGCGAATATACTCAACACGACAATCGAAATGGCTAATGTTGCGGTTGCTTTTTCAAGGAAATCGGTCGTTCTGCGAACGCCCATGATCTGGTTTGAAGAGGAAAAACCCGCCGCCAAACCGCCACCTTTGGAATTTTGGATAACTACGAAAAATATCAACGCCATCGAAAGAATAACAATCAAGATAGTAATAAAGGTGTACATTTTTTATTCCGTTTTATTGTTTATATATAGTCAAATCCTCTAACATCTGGATTCGGTCTGCAAAGTAACTAAATTTTTCCGGATAACGCAAAACTATTTTCCGGATAATATCCAGCGCTTTTTCGTATTTCCGCTGTTTAATGAAAATTTTCGCCATCGTTTCGGTAGCGAAATCCTCGTCGTCTAATTGTTCCGGCTCATCGACAGGCTCGTCGACAAGTTCGTTGGGGTCCACCCATTCGATTTTTATCGACGAGATGTCTTTTTCCAAAAAATCATCAATCGCGTTCTGAAATTGCGTGGGCTTGGTTTCTTCTCTGTTTTCCGAAAGAAAACTCTTGACATAATCGACAGAAACGGCGGGAGCATCCTGCAATTTTTTCGGCATTTCGCCCTGTTTGGCCAGGAAAGCATCGATCCTCTTGAAGAAGAAATCGGCGTTTTTGGGTGTTTCCTTCCGCAGGGCTTCAAGCTTGGCTGCGTCGAAAAACCGGCTTTCGATCCAAAAGAACAGTTGTTTCCGGTCGTTCAGGTAAGCCGCCGTCTTTTGCAATTCGCTGGAGAAACGCTCGTCTTTCCGGTGAAAAAGAGTCATCGCGTAAAGTAAGTGCGCCAACTGGAAATAAGGATATTTCCGAATAATTTTCGACAAATGGGACAGCGTTCTTTTTTCATACTTCGCCTTGCCCTGCATCAATTTGATTATTTTTTCCATAACATATGTTTGAATTTACCAGTTTGCAACCGTTGCATTATAAATCATATCCACTATTTCGTTCACCATTTCTTCGACCAACTGGCTTTCTACCGATTCCAGCGGGATGTTTCCGTCAAACTCCCTGAACGCCGAAAACGTTTGATCCAGGTCTTTATTTGCCTCTTTATTGTTGATATAATGAACGCGGATCGACACCGTCAAGCGGGTTTTTGAAGCGTAATCGTCTGCTTTCACAGCCTGTCCGGTCAGTTGGTAGCCGGTGATTTCCCCCTCTATTTCGATGTCGGCGTCGTTGGTGGTTTCTTTCAGGCGGGTTTGTTCGATAAATCGTTTTCTCAGCGCCAAATCGAACACTTGGGTCATCAGCGGATAATTCGGCGTTCGGTTGGGAAATTCTGCAATGCGCACGGTTTTCGTCATGTCGTAATTAATGCTTCCCCCTTCGAGTTTGTAGGAAACCGAACAGGCGGCGAAAATGATTTCCGCTGCAATGATGCTCCATATGTAATATAAATATGTTCGCATATTATTTTAATAATGATTAATCACTAATTTCATACTCCTTAATCTTCCTATACAAAGTCCGCTCCGAAATCTTCAACTCCAAAGCAGCGTCTTTCCGTTTCCCCTTGTTGCGTTCCAAAGCCTTTTTAATCATCTCCCGTTCAACCTCATTGAGCGACAAGGATTCATCGACATCTTTCATTTCCACATATTCGGCGATGTCGGAGACAGGCTCTTCGTCAATAAAATCTTTCAATTCCCGTGCGTTGGAATGCCGGAAAATGGGATGGGAAAAGTTTGTCGGCACTTGCGACTTGATTTTACCCATCGCCGGCACTAATTTCTTCAATTCGTTAATATCTCGCCGCATGTCGAACAGGATTTGATAGAGTATATCCCGTTCGCTGCTGAAGGTATGCCGTTCGTAATCGGCGGAGTTCATCAAAACCGGCAGGTGGTCTGTTTCGGGAAATTCCAGATAGGTTTGCAAGACCTCCGCCGAAATTTCCCGCGCCGGTTCGATAATGGACATCCGCTCGACGATGTTCTTCAACTCGCGGATGTTGCCTGGCCAATGGTATTTAAACAGCAGCGGGTGGGCGTCGTCGGTCAGGAACACGGCCGGCATTTTGTATTTCTCGGCAAAATCGCTCGCAAATTTTCTGAACAATAGGGGAATGTCGTCCTGCCGGTCGCGCAGGGGCGGGATGTTGAGCGGCACGGTATTCAAACGGTAATACAAATCTTCCCTGAATTTCCCGTTGCGTATGGCTTTCTGCAAATCCAGATTGGTGGCGGCGATAATGCGCACATTCGTTTTCTGCACGCTGGAGGAACCCACTTTGAGAAACTCGCCGTATTCCAGCACCCGCAACAGGCGCGCCTGCGTGGCAAGCGGCAATTCGCCGACTTCGTCCAAAAATATCGTTCCGTTGTCGGCGACTTCAAAATAACCTTTCCGGTCGGACAAAGCGCCGGTAAACGATCCCTTTTCGTGTCCGAAAAGTTCCGAATCAATTGTCCCTTCGGGGATGGCGCCGCAATTAACCGCAATGTAAGCGCCGTGTTTCCGGATGCTGTTTTGATGGATAATGCGGGGGAAAGCCTCTTTTCCCACGCCGCTTTCGCCCATAATCAATACCGAAAGGTCGGTGGGGGCAATCAAAACGGCTTTTTCGATTTCTCGGTTGAGTAGGGGGCTGTTGCCTGTGATTCCGAAGCGTTGTCTTATTTGATGAAGATCAATCATGTTTCAATTAATGGTTAAGAGTTAGTGAAACATCGCAGTTGTCATTGCGAACTGCGAAGCGGTGGGGTCAAAAGCCCCGTCATCCTGTGCCGCGCACGTCATTCTCTAAATGTTCGCAATACTAATAATATCCGCAAAAACACCAGCCGCCGTAACGGCAGCGCCGGCGCCATAGCCTTTGATAATCATCGGAAATTCGTTGTAGCGTTCCGTCGATATCATGATAATGTTGTTGCTGCCCTCCAATTCGTAGAAAGGATGACTGCGGTCGACCGCCTGCAATCCCACGCGGCATTTGCCGTTGTCCATTTCCGCCACGAAGCGGTAGCGTTTGCCTTGCGTTTCCAGTTCTCGCCGTTTTTGTTCAAATTCGGCGTCCAATTCGGGGATTGCTTTCCGGAAATCCTCCGGCGAACCTGCAAAATAGCGGTCGGGAATAAACAAATGTTTTTCCACATCCGACTGATTGACCTTGTAACCCGCTTCGCGGGAAAGGATAACCAATTTGCGAATCACATCCGTTCCGCTCAGGTCGATGCGCGGGTCGGGTTCG
The DNA here is from genome assembly GCA_031260045.1 of Dysgonamonadaceae bacterium. Taxonomy (GTDB): domain Bacteria; phylum Bacteroidota; class Bacteroidia; order Bacteroidales; family Azobacteroidaceae; genus Azobacteroides. The sequence continues at coordinate 31,901 of JAIRKO010000036.1, forward strand.
GAGAAACGCGCTTCCCGCGCCATTTCGATGGCTTTGCTCAGCGGAATATTTTCCGAAAGCGTATTGAAAATAAAGTTCAAAGTCCCCGACAAAACGGCTTGCAGCTTGAGGATTTTATCCCCGCTGTTGATTAAGGCGTTCATCGTGTTGATAATCGGCAATCCCGCGCCCACATTTGTTTCAAACAGGAACTTCACGCCTTTTTTACGCGCCGTTTCTTTCAAATGCAGGTAATTTTCATATTCCGAAGCCGTCGCAATTTTATTGGCGGCGACCACCGAAATATTGTGCGACAGGAAATCGGCGTAAAGCGGCGCAATTTCTTCGCTCGCGGTGCAATCGACAAATACGGAATTGAAAATATTCATCTTCAATATCTCGTCCCGCAGCAGGTTGGGCGAAGTCGGCAAGCCTGCTTGCAGTTCGTCCCGAAAATTATCCAGTTCGATGCCTTTGCGGTTCAATATCATATGTTCCGCATCGGCGATGCCGACAACATTTAGCTTTAACCGGTTGTGTTCCATCAAGGTTTTTTGTTGCCTGCGGATTTGTTCCAACAGGTTGCCGCCAACCGTCCCCGTTCCCGTGAGGAACACGTTCAGCACCTGATATTCCGAAAGGAAAAACGAATCGTGAATCGAATTCAGGGCTTTGCGAAGATAGCGGCTGTCGATGACGAAAGAAATATTGGTCTCCGAAGCGCCCTGCGCACAGGCAATCACGCTAATTCCGCTGCGTCCGAGCGTTCCAAACAGTTTTCCGGCAATTCCCGGCGTTCGTTTCATGTTTTCGCCGACGATGGCAACGGTTGCCAAGTCTTTTTCGGCTGCAATATCGTTGATTTCGCCCTGCAACAGTTCCAAGCGAAACTCTTCTTTCAGGACATTTACGGACAAATCAGCGTCTTCATTTTTCACGGCAAACGAGGTGGTGTTTTCCGACGAAGCCTGCGAAACCATAAACACGCTGATACCGGCTTTGGAAAGGGCTTTGAAAATCCGGTAATTGACGCCGATGATGCCAACCATCCCCAACCCCCGAATAGTAACCAAACAGGTATCGCCGATGGAGGAAATCCCTTTGATGGACTTCCCGCCGTTTGCCGTATCTTTGGAAATATAAGTTCCGGGCGACGCAGGATTAAAGGTGTTTTTGATGCGGATGGGAATGCTTTTGTGATAGACGGGGAAAATGGTCGGCGGATAAATCACTTTGGCGCCGAAATTCGAGAGTTCCATCGCTTCGGTGTAACTCAATTCCTTGATTACGTATGCGCTGCTGATAATTCTGGGGTCGGCGGTCATGAAACCGTCCACATCCGTCCAGATTTCGAGAACGCCCGCGTCGAGTGCGGCGGCAATGATTGCGGCGGTATAATCGGAGCCGCCGCGTCCCAAGTTTGTAATTTCCCCCGTTGCAAGGTCTTGGGCGATAAATCCGGGAACGACCGACACCGCAGGACAATCGGCAAAGCGTTTCCGTATCAGTTCGTTGCTTACCGTGAAATCAACGATGTGTTTTTTGAATTGTTTTTCGGTTTTAATAAATTCGCAGGCGTCGAAAAGTTGCGCGTTCGGAATTACGTGGGCAACGATGAGGGAACTCAATCGCTCGCCGTAGCTGACAATGATGTCGGAAGTTTTTTGCGAAAGGTCGCGCACCAAAAAAACGCCTTTCAGGATGTTTCCGAGTTCGTCGGAAAGCGTCGTCGTTTGTTTCAGTACGTGATTGCGGACGGTCGGGTCGGTAATTGCATTTTCTACCGTTTCTATGTGTCGACGAACGATTTCGCCGTATTCTTTTTCGTAGTTCGAGTCGCCCCGCGCCGCCGTTTCGGAAGTCGACAGTAGCCTGTCGGTTACGCCGCCCATGGCTGAAACGACAATAACGACAGGCTCGTCGACAGTTTCCACAATTTCTTTGACTTTCAAGATATTTTGAGCGGAACCGGTGGATGTTCCGCCGAATTTCATAACTTTCATGCTTGTTGTAAAATTGATTTGACTTGCAAACGCCCGTCATCCCGTGCTTGATGTGGGATCTCCCAGAAAAAACGCACTGCGCTTTGCGAGGGATTGCGGGTCTTCGCTACGCCCGCAATGACGGCGATTTAGAACGGAGATTCACGCCTCCCCAATAGGTCCGAGAATCGGCGGCATAAAACTCGGCGGCGACGACAATCGAATTTCCCCGTGTTGCGCCTCAAACTTTTTGATGTTATCGGAAAGCGCCACCTGCAGGCGTTTGGCGTGTTCCGGCGTCAGGATAATGCGCGATTGCACTTTTGCTTTTGGAATACCCGGCATCATGCGGACGAAATCCAGTACAAATTCGGAGGTAGAATGGGCGATAACCGCCAAATTGGAATAAATGCCTAAAGCAATATCTTCCGAAAGTTCGATTTGAATGCCGGTTGGCTGTTCGTTTTTCATATTTTTATTGGATTAAAAATTATTTGCTGTCAACTTGTCATATTTGCGACGACAAAAGTAATGATTTTTATTTAATAAGTACATATTCATAAATTAGTTCGTATTATTTTTTCTGGATTGCTTCACTGCTTCGCGGTTCTCAATGACGTGTGCGGTATTTTGGCTTTGCCGCTACGCCTTCGCTGGTGACGGCTGTGATATTGAAACCTCACTGCGTCATTGCGAAAGCGAAGCCTGAAGCAATCCAGAAAAAAATATGAACAGTACAGGTGGTTTTTATTTAATGTCATCTGCCAATTACTTAATGTTACTTGCCAATTGCTAAATGGCACGTGCCATTGGCTTAATGTAAGATGCTTTTGAGCGAATGTCATCTGCCATTGAACCAACGTTAAATGCCTTTGGGCGAATGTCATCTGCCTTTTTAAAATATCCATGTATTTATAAACCGAAGTCAGCAAGCGGAATAAATATGAAGGGATAAAAAATGAATATAAAAGGCTAAAATTTGTATTTGGAATTTAGAAATTTAATTTATCTTTGCGGTCGCGATTTGTTGAAACGCGGGTGGAAAAATGCGGTGAGGGCGTGTATCGCAGCCGTCATTGCGAAAGCAAAACCTGAACAATCCGGAATAAAATATCATTTAATTTTTCACAGGCATCTTTAAGATTTAAATTATTCATAAATCATGAAAAAAAAATATTATTTAATTATTGCAACGCTGTTTTTGTTTTTCTCAGCGAATGTTGTTGCGGCTCCCGCTAATCCCGGTTTGATAAAACTGCGGCAGCCCAGTGGGGAAGAAATTTCCGTTTACCTGCGCGGCGACGAAAAGGTGCATTGGATGGAATCGCCCGACGGGTATTCGCTGATGTACGACGACAACAAACGCATCGTGTTTGCCGTAACCGACGACGCGGGCAACATGACGCCTTCGTCAATTGTTTATCGCGACGCCTCGCTACGCGCTTCCGTCGGCAACGAGGAAACAGAAAATATTCCGAAAAACCTGCGTTACAGCGCCTCGCAGGTGGAACTGCTGAAAAGCGTGTGGAACATAACGCAAAGCGCGACGGAACGGGCTGCTTCAAAGGTTACAACGGGAATCATCCGCGCAATTTGTCCGCTGGTGCAATTTCCCGATGCAAGTTTCCAGCACACGCGAGAAGAATTTGATATGCTGATGAACCAATCCGGATATACCGCCGGCGGCGCAAAGGGAAGCGTGCGCGATTTTTATTATGAAAATTCTTACGGGAACATGCTTTTGCTTGTTGATGTGGTCGGACCTTATACCGCAAGACATGAGTTAAGTTATTACGGGAAGAACGACCCCCGAACTAACTCGCACATATCCACCGCGCACATGATTGAGCTTGCCGGAGAGGTGGCTGACTATGTATTCAAACGTCTGGAAATTACGCCCGCCGATTACGACAACGACAACGACGGTTATATCGACGCTTTTCATTTTATTTATGCCGGTTACGGGGAAGAATCGAGCGCGGTGGATAATGACATCTGGGCGCATGCGCTGACTGATTTTACGCCCCCTTTTGTTTTTTCAAATAAAAGGTTAGACCGGTATTCCTGCTCGTCCGAATTACGCGGCAGTACGGGCGCGGACATTGCCCATATCGGGATAGTTTGTCATGAAATGGGACATATTTTCGGTTTGCCCGATTTTTATGATACGGACTACGAAAAAACCGGCGGAAACTATTTGGGAACGGGCGATTGGGACTTGATGGGCGGCGGTTCGTGGAACGGCGTAGAAAAACAAGACGGCTCTTCGCCGGCGCATTTCAATATGCATTCAAAGATACAATTGGGGTGGGTTAAGCCGGTGCTACTCAATTCGGCGATAGATATTGTCGATATGCCCTGTTCGGAGGAAAAGCCGGTGGCTTATATTTACAATACTATAAGAGATGGCGAATGTTATGTGTTTGAAAACCGCCAAAAAAAGGGATTCGATGCAGCCCTTCCCGGATCGGGTTTGTTGATTTACCACGTGGATTGGGTTGACGGGTATAACGACTTTAAAACGGTCAATACCGGGCATCCGCAAAAGATGTATCCGGTTTGCGCTTCGTCGGTGTATCAATTTCCGTACAATTCCCCAACGTCGTATGGCAAAATCAACTCCGCCGGTTGTCCTTTTCCGGGAACTTCCGGCAATACGTCGTTTACGACCGAAACAACGCCTGCGGCTTTTATTTGGGACGGATCGAAAACCGGCTTGTCAATAACGGAAATAAAAGAAACGAACGGATTGATTTCCTTTAATTTTATGAAACCCGTTTCTTTACCAATCCCACATCTATATTTACCCGTACAGGATTTGAATACGACCGTTTCGGGCAGATCCGTTCTCTTGACGTGGGAAGCCCCCGCCGCCAATACGCCGGATAAATACGTCGTGTATCGAAACGGTACGTGGTTGGATGATATTACGGCGGACGTGCAGTTTTATGTTGACGAGGTCGTTCCTTCCGGCAAAACGCATGATTACTGTATTTCGGCGGTTTATGGTGATCAGGAATCGGATAAGATTTGTGTACAATACCAATCTTTGACGGGAATGACTGCGCCCAATCTGTCGGATAACATCACAATCGCCCCGAATACCATCAAACAAGGCGAAGTCCTCACCGTTGACTTCGGCAAGGACTTTGCGGGGGCTGAACTTTCCTTTTATTCCGTTTCCGGGCGGTTGCTGCGGCGCGATGTCGTTTCCGAACAAGTTTACCGACACAGAATAAATTTTGCCCCGAGTGTATATATTCTACACATCAGGGCAAAATCGCAAGTTACTATTAGAAAAATTATCGTCGTTCGCTAAGGTTTTACGATAAAACGTTCAGTGTATACGCCGGAAGTTGTTCGGACGTTCAACAGGTAAACGCCGGCGGCAATTCCCGACAGGTTCAACAGGTTGCTCTGCTGTGAAATCACCTGTGCGCCGGTAAAGGCATACATGCGGACGTCGATAATGGCGTCGGGCGCATCAATACGCACCTGATGGTTGCCTTCGTTGGAAATCCTGAGAGCGTTTGCATTAACTCCGTTTATGCCGGTGGCTTCTTTTTCACCGCTACGAACTACCTTGATGCTGTCGAAAAGCGTGGCTTCGCCTTCTGCATTAACCGTATAAGTATCAATTTTGATATCCTCAGTAGAAACACGGATATTGCTGAAAGTAGGTTCGCCCGTTTGTCCGAATTTATTGAACATATCGAAGTAGTTGGTAATGCCGTGCTTTTCAAGACTTGCTTCCATCTCTGCGCGATTGCGCGGATAATACTTTTTCTTTCCCGCCGAATTGTTCAGGAAATAAAGCATACCCTTTTTTACGTTGAAAGTTCCGCCTTGCTTGCCGGTCATATCGGGCGTATTGCCTGTTGCATCGGGTGCGACGGGAGTAACCGTAGTTTGTTGGGAGATAGCGCCGCTTACGAGGCTGTATGTCGTTTCGCTGGTAGTGATTACGCCGATAGCCTCGTAAATATGGTCGTGTCCCTGCAACGCGATGTCGATGCCCAGATGTTCAAAAACCTTTGCCATACGATTGCGAACTACTTTACTGTCGGCGTCGTCCTGGTGAGACTTGCTGCCGGTGAAAACCGTTTTGTGGTAGGTAACGATACGCCATTTCACATCGGGATGTAAATTGATTTGGTCTTCCATCCATGTTTCGAGCGCGGCAAAATACGGTTCGCCTTTTTCCCAATCTTCAAAATTGATGACAAGGAAAAGCGCGTCGCCGCGAACGAAAGAGTAAACCGTGCCGTCCATATCCGTCTTAGCTTCGGGATTAACCATAGCATTGAAAGATTTGTCGGTATTGAAATGATGGAACATGTTGTGGCGACCTCTCGCCGTGTCGTGATTTCCCTGTACGGGAACGACCGGCAATTTCAGCCATGTGGGCTGCATCCGTTCAAACCATTGTTCCCATTCCCATTCGGAATTTTCTACATAGTAAGAACTGTTGATGCCGCGAGGATGATCCGGCGTTACATCATCTCCTTTGTTGGATTCGATATGGTCGCCTGCACAGAGAAGGAAAGCGGCATTGGGCGTTTTTTTGTGGGCGGCGGTAACGGTACGGGTGGATGCGTCGAAATAATCTTCATTGTGCGCCTGCGTATCGGCGATGTAGATAAATTCAAATGCGTCCTTATTGCTTTTAGCCGTGCGGAAAGAACCGGTGCGGAAGTGTCCTTCCTTACCGACGCGGTAGGTGTAAAGTGAATCTGCATCTAAGCCTTCGATTAACACTTTATGGCTTACATAACTGCGCTTTTCGTAAAGTTCGAAGACTTTTGGAGAGTTCGGATCATCCACAAATGTGTAAGGATTGTTAAAGTTATACGGGTTCGTTGTGGTGTATTTTCCGGATACTTCGAGGTTTTGAGAGTTGTTGTAGACCAAGTCGTTGACCTCATTTTCCGTTGCTTCGATACGAGTGGTGTTGCAAAATCCGTCATTGCCGTCGCCTTTAACATACTCAAGATACTGACCGGTTTGACCTGCATTGGTGTACCAAGTAATACCTATGCGCGAAGTCGGGTCTCCATTAATGGTAGCCACAATGTTGAAAGGACGTTCCTTCGGAACAAGAAGGTTTACGGCTATCGCCGGACTTAACCCCTTGACAAGGGCGCGTTTGTAGCGCGTCCACGAAGGGACGGTGAAATTTTCCGCTATCAATTCTTCTACGGAGAAAGGTCCTGCCGAAGTATTTGCACGAGCGGAAACAGTGGACAAGATGGAGGTGGCGCCAAACAGTCCCAATCCTCCGGAGGCTAAAAGCCCTGATTTAATAAATTCTCTTTTTTTCATTTTTGTTTACATTAAATAATTTGGTTTTCTAATCCGCTGCAAATATCCGCTCATTTTGTAACAATATTATTACAGAAAAATTACGGTTTTGTTAAGTTTTGTTGGGGTGGATGATGATGTAGTCCGTCACCAGCGAACCGTAAAGCGGTATAGCAATTCAGAGAATACCTTTCACGTCTCCGCACCTTCGCGTGCAAACACCGCAACCGATTTGCGTTTCCCAATATTTGTCCATACCTTTGCGCATCCATTTAAATACGCTATTCTCAAAAATTTACTTGATACAATGGAAGCTATCAAACATGAATGTGGAATCGCATTAATCCGCCTATTAAAACCGATTGAGTTTTACGAAGAAAAATACGGCTCCCGGCAGTATGGACTTAACAAACTCTACCTCCTGATGGAAAAACAGCACAACCGCGGACAGGAGGGCGCCGGAATCGGTTGCGTCAGCATGAATACCCCCCCCGGCGCGGAATATATCTCCCGCGAACGCGCTTTGGGCAGCGGCGCGATACAGAGCGTTTTTCAAAAAGCGCACAACCAAATTAAAAATACCCCCCCCGATACGCCTTATGAAAATATCCCCTTTTGCGGCGAAGTATACATGGGGCATTTGCGCTACAGCACAACCGGACGTTCGGGCATTGCTTACGTTCATCCTTTCCTGCGGCGCAACAATTTCCGCTCCCGGAGTTTAATGCTTTGCGGAAATTTTAATATGACCAATGTGGACGAAATTTTTAAGCATCTTATCAATCAGGGACAACATCCCCGCCTATATTCCGATACCTTGCTGATGCTCGAAATGATGGGGCATTACCTTGACGAAGAAGTACAGCATTTGTATGAATTGTTCAAGTCGAAATACAGCGACGGCGCTCTCCTCAACCGAAAAATCGCCGAAAATATAGATATAGGGCATATCCTGCGGCGGTCGTCTCAAATGTGGGACGGAGGATATGCGATTTGCGGCGTAACCGGAAATACCGATATGTTTGTTATGCGCGACCCCAACGGGATTCGTTCCGCATTTTATTATCATAACGACGAAATCGCCGTTGTCGCTTCGGAAAGACCGGTTATCCAAACCGTGATGAACGTGAAAACGGAAAACGTATGGGAACTTATGCCCGGACAGGCTTTTCTCGTGAAACAAAACGGCGAAATGGCGTTGGAACAAATTCAGGAAGCGAACAATATTGCGCCCTGCTCTTTCGAGCGGATTTATTTTTCGCGCGGCTCCGACCGCGATATTTACAGGGAACGTAAAATGCTGGGGCGGCAGTTATTGGAACCGATCCTGAAAGTGATTGACTACGATTTGGACAATACCGTTTTTTCTTTTATTCCCAATACGGCGGAAGTCGCTTTTTTCGGTATGATGGAAGGCTTTGAACATTATCTCGACGAACGGAAAAAACAACTGATTAAGAACCATACCGACGAATTGTCGGAAGCGGATTTGGAACGCATTCTCAGCATGAAAATCCGCCGGGAAAAAGTGGCGCTGAAAGATATTAAACTGAGAACTTTTATTACCGAAAACGACAGCCGTGACGATTTAGCCGCCCACGTTTACGACATCTCCTACGGTTCGATTTTCGCCGGAAAAGACAATTTGGTGGTTATCGACGACAGCATTGTGCGGGGAACAACTTTAAAACAGAGTATTATAAAAATTCTCGACCGCTTGGAGCCTCGCAAAATCGTTATTGTTTCTTCGTCGCCGCAAATCCGTTATCCCGATTGCTACGGCATAGACATGAACCGGATGGAGGAATTTGTCGCTTTCCGTGCCACCGTCGCGCTGCTGAAAGAACGCGGAATGCAAAGCATTATCAACGAAACTTACGAAAAATGCAAAACCCAGTTGAGTTTGCCGAAAGAAAAAATAGTGAATTACGTTAAAGATATTTACAGTCCGTTTACGGCGGAAGAAATCGCCCAAAAAATCGCCCAAATACTGACGCCGGAAGGTACAAAGGCGGATGTGCACATTGTTTATCAGTCTTTGGAAGGGCTGCATAAAGCCTGCCCCAACCACAAAGGCGACTGGTATTTTTCGGGGAATTATCCGACGCCAGGGGGGAACAAAATCGTAACCGGCGCTTTTATGAATTATTGCGAATCCATACATTTTTTGTGATGGGATACAATATATTAACTGTTCTTTCCGTTATTATAACCGTAGGCGGAAAAGAAAACCATTTATCAAAAACAAATAGTTATGAAAACACGTTATCTTGACCCCAAAAATGATTTGACTTTTAAACGGATTTTCGGCGAACATCCGCATCTGCTCATTAGTTTCCTTAATGCTTTGATGCCGTTGCCGCCCAATCGTTTAATTGAACGGCTTGAATATTTGTCGCCCGAACAGGTGCCGGAACATCCGCTGGGGAAAAACTCCATTGTTGATGTGAAATGCACCGATAATCAGGGGCGTCGGTTTATCGTTGAAATGCAAATGTATTGGAGCGAGGTTTTCAAAAGTCGCATGGTGTTTAATGCTTCCAAAGCATACGTGCGCCAGATAGGCAAAAGGGAAAGTTATCGCTTGCTGCAACCCGTTTACGGATTGGGCATCCTCAACGATACGTTTGATAATAAGACCGAAGAATTTTATCATCACTACCAGACCATTAACCGCTACAATACCGAAGAAGTTATTGAAGGACTTGAATTTATTATGGTGGAATTGCCTAAATTCAAGCCCGCGAAATGGTCGGATCGCAAGATGGCGGTGCTGTGGCTCCGGTTTCTCAGCGAAGTGGAAGACGAAACGCAAAATGTTTCCGCCGACCTGCTGGAAAATAAGGAAATACAGGAAGCGCTTTCACTCTGCGAAGAGGGCGCGTTTACGCCGAAAGAATTGGAGCGTTACGATCAATACTGGGATTATATCCGCAGGGAAAAAGGCATCGCAGACCAAGCGCGAATAGAAGGCTTGATGGAAGGCAGAATGAAAGGTGAAGCAATAGGTGAAGCAAAAGGCAGAACACAAGGCAAAGCCGAAGAACTGCAAAGAATAGTTCTAACCGCTCATCAAAACAAACTTTCTATTGAGCAGATACAGGCGTTTTCCGGTCTAAGTAAAGATGGCATTCTTGAAATTCTTAAGCGAAATAAAAATACGTAAAGTCGTAGCGAATAACGGCTATGTTATGAATGAAAAAAAAGTTTCTTCCGATAGTAATAATCATCCTGATGGGGTATTCATCCGTAAAAGCTCAGTTCGACACGCAGTTAAGCAATTACTGGGCAACCATCGGTTATTTTAATCCTGCCTATGCCGGGCAATCGGGAAATCTGGAAGCAACGTTAATGAGCCGTATCCAGTGGTTGGGAGTCGCCGATGCGCCGCGAACCACGATTCTTACTGCCAACATGCCCCGACAGTTGTTGGGAAAAATACATGGCTTCGGCGCTTTGATTTATAACGACCGCATCGGTTTGTTCAGCGCTACCGCCTATTACGGACAATACGCATGGAAGAAAAAACTGTTCAAAGGCGATTTCAGCATCGGTCTGCAAGGCGGCTACATCACGCAATCGTTTGACGGAACCAGAGTGTATATTCCCGAAAATAACGACTACCACAGCGCCATTGATGAAGCCATTCCCACCAGCGCGGTGTCCGGTAGCGGGATTGACCTTTCCCTCGGCGTATTTTATCAGAGGGAAAAATGGTTTGCCGGTTTATCGGTCAATCACTTGTTGGCGCCGCGTATAAAGTCGGATGAAAATTATGTTTTTGAAATACCGCGTTCATTTTATTTTGTTGGCGGATACAATATACCGTTAAACAATCCGTTATTAGAATTGCAATCTTCATTGTTGTTAAAAACAATGCAAATGAGTTCTTACTCTTTGAATTCCGATTCTTTAACGGAAAAAATCAAAGGGAACTCGTTGAAAGCGATGTTACAGAACAGTCAGGCGGATATTTCCGTTCGGGTAATTTATGATAAAAAGTTTTGGGGCGGCTTATCCTTGCGCTATGGCGATGCAATCGTATTGATGCTCGGAGGAAAATTCAAAATGATAGAAGCCGGTTATGCCTACGATTTCCCGATTTCGCGAATCATTAAAACATCGACAGGTAGCCACGAACTGTTTGTGAGGTACAGCATGGATTTAAATTTGAAAAAGAAAGGAAAATACAAACATAAAAGTATTCGAATATTATAGATAAGGATGTGTGAAAAATTAATTTATGGTAATGAGTAAACGAGTTAACTTGTTTATTATAATGTAAAAATAATTATGAACATTTACTTAAAATATGAAATCCGCCCGTAAAAACAAAATATAAAGCGGGTTCCATATGACCTTTATAAAACAAAATATTATGTGCATATGAAAAATTTTATTTTCTTAGCCTTACTGACATTTTTTATTGTCTCTTGCGGAAGATCGCTTTCGGGCGACGGAGGCGAACTTATCGGCGCAGGCGTTCCCGCTTGGAGCGAACCGAGTCCGCATGGTATGGTACTGATTAAAAGAGGGGCTTATGATATGGGTCCTGCCGCTCATGATTCTTTATGGGGCGTCTATCAAGACCCGAAAGGCGTTTCCGTTGACGCTTTCTGGATGGACGAAACGGAAGTTACCAATGCCGAATACCGGCAATTTGTCTATTGGGTGAGGGATTCGATTATCCGCGAGCGGCTTTACAGCGCCGGAGACGATTCTTATAAAATCACGGAAGACCGAAATGGAGACCCGATTGAGCCTCCTGTTTTGAATTGGAATAAACCGATACCTTCCGAACGGAAAGCCTCCGAAGACGAACTGGCGGTTCTACGTAGCGTGTATTGGACAAATCCGATTACCGGCGAAACAAAATTAGACCACAAACAGTTGGTTTACCGATACTCCGTTTTCGACGCAACCGGTTATGCTTTAAGGCGCAACCGCTTAAACCCCGCCGACAGGATAAGGAACACCGACATCAAAGTTGATCTTGACGAGGTAACGATGATTTCCAAAGATACGGCGTATATTGATGAACAAGGGCGGATTATTTCCGAAACAATTACCCGTCCGCTAAGTTCCATCTGGGATTTCCTGCACACATACCTTGTAAATATTTATCCCGACGAAACGGTTTGGGTAAACGATTTCAACAATGCCTACAACGAACCCTATATGCGCCTCTATTTCAACCATCCCGGATACAACGACTATCCGGTAGTGGGCGTTTCGTGGGAACAGGCAAGCGCCTTTTGCGTTTGGCGAACCGAATACCTGAAAAGGTCGATGGACGGCAGATTCAGGAACACCATTGAGCCTTACCGTTTACCGACGGAAGCGGAATTTGAATACGCGGCAAGAAGCGGGAAATCGGAAAACATTTATCCGTGGGCAGCAAACGGCGTTACCAGCACAAAAGGCTGTTTTCTCGGCAACTTTAAACCGGGTGAAGGCAATTACGCAAAAGACTCTCACTTGATTACCGCCAAAGTGGCTTCTTTCTCGCCCAACGAATTCGGTCTCTACGACATGGCTGGCAACGTGGCGGAATGGACGTCGACCGCATACCTTGAATCGGGACCTGAAATGATGAGCGATCTAAATCCCGAATACCGTTACAATGCGGCAAAAGAAGACCCTTACGCGCTGAAAAAGAAAGTCGTTCGCGGAGGCTCGTGGAAAGATGTCGCGCATTTTATCCGTTCCGATATGCGTTCTTTCGAATATCAGAACGAACAGCGTTCTTATGTCGGTTTCCGTTGCGTCCGCACGCATGTCGGCTTCTCAACGGCAAAAGGAAAAAAATAACCGTAAATTTATAAATCATGGGTTTAAAAAGAAAATATCAAAACACGGTGGAGAAATTTTTATCGGGCGATGCCGGTAAAAGGTTTTTTCAGGTTTTTTACAGTATGGGCGCTGCGGTCGTCATCATCGGCGCGCTGGCGAAAATCACTCACTGGCCATACAATTTGGGAAACATCCTGCTTACAACCGGTTTGCTTACCGAATTTTTTGTATTCCTGCTTTCGGCTTTCGACTCTCCGGTCAAGGATTACCAGTGGGAGAGGGTATTTCCGGTGCTGGATACAAATGATGCGAACGACAGACCTACGTTTGGAAACGGCGTTGCCGCCGCCGGTTCGGTGGTCGTAGGAAGTGGAATTGGTTCGCCCGCAGGCGTGAAAGGCGCAGGAGTTGCAGCCGGTGGAGCCGTCATTATCGGTGGGGCAAACTTTGGCGGTGGAACCGTCGCGGCGGCGGAAAAACCTAAAAGCGCGGCAGAAAAGGTTGAAGAAATAACGCCCGAACAGGGTCGTCGTTCGTTCGGCATCCCCAACGCAGCCGAAATTTCGAGAGAAAACGCCAATGCACCGATTGCCGGAACTCAGAAAACGGCAGCTGCCGCCGACCATTTGGGAAAAATGGATATGGCTGTTGATGTTACCCAACAATACATGGATAAATTGACGGAAATGTCGGACAGCATCTCCAAATTCAGTGCGGTTACCAATAGCCTGACCGACGTGTCCGACGACATCAGCCGGTCGTCGCGCGGTTACGCGCATCAAATGGAAACCTTGAACAGGAACATTCAGGGTTTGAATACGATATATGAAATACAGTTGAAGGGCATCAGTTCCCAAATTGACGCCATCGAACGAATTAACTCCGGTTTGATGCGCATTAAGGATCTGTATGAGGGTTCGATTACCGACAGTTCGGTATTCCGAAGCGAAACCGAAAAAATGGCGCAGCAGTTGCACGCGCTCAACGGCGTTTACAACCGCCTGCTGAACGCAATGACCATGAATATGTACGGCACGGGGAGCAATCCTTATGTCAATAATCCGCAGGCAGGTTTCAATCCCAATCCCAATATGCCGGCATAAGTTATTTTCAACTATATAAATAAATGTTCACGATTAGTTCATATTATTTATTCTGGATTGCTTCACCGCTTCGCGGTTCGCAATGACGCGGTGAGGTTGCAACACCGCAGTCGTCATTGCGAACCGCGAAGCCTGAAGCAATCCAGAATAAAATATAATTTTTCAACACATATAAATGTCCGCAAACAGTCCCAATTCACCCCGTCAGAAAATGATAAACCTGATGTATCTGGTTTTCATTGCCATGTTAGCCCTCAATGTTTCTACGGAAGTGTTGGACGGTTTTGCACTGGTGGAAGACAGTTTAAACAGGACAATGAATTCGACCTCTTCCCGAAATAAAATGATTTTCAACGACATGGTAGATTACCATGATTTGAATCCTGCAAAAACGGAAAAATGGTACAATTACGCCCGACAGGTGAAAGACCTATCCGATTCCTTATTTAATTACACGCAGGAATTGAAAATGAAAATTGTGTGGAAATCCGACGGGAAAGATGGCGATCCCGAAAACCTTAAACGTCCCGACAACTTAGACGCCGCCTATGATGTGATGTTTGAACACGGAAAAAACGACGGGAAAAAACTCAAAGAATCCATCGACAATTATCGGAATTTTATTTCCTCGTTAATTATTGATACAACCAAAAGAAACATTATCCGTTCCAACCTGAGTACGGACGTTTCCAAGAAAGCCAAAGAAAACAATCAGACATGGGAAGAATCCATGTTTTGGAAAATGCCTGTGGTTGCCGCCGTTACCCTGCTCACCAAACTGCAAAACGATATTCGTTACGCCGAAGGCGAAGTGTTGAGCGAGTTGTTGCGAAACGTCGATTTGCAGGATTATAAGGTAAATAAAATCGAAGCGCAGGTAATACCCCAGTCGCAAATTGTGATGCGGGGACAAAATTATGTAGCCGATTTGGTGCTTTCGGCTGTGGATTCGACGCAA
The DNA here is from genome assembly GCA_031260045.1 of Dysgonamonadaceae bacterium. Lineage (GTDB taxonomy): Bacteria > Bacteroidota > Bacteroidia > Bacteroidales > Azobacteroidaceae > Azobacteroides. The sequence continues at coordinate 47,017 of JAIRKO010000036.1, forward strand.
CAGCCGAATATTTATGTGAATGGTAAAATGTTGCCTCCGCAGGCTCGCGGTCGCTATGTGTCGGGAACGGGTTCGACGGGAACATTTCCACTGAACGGCTACATTGAATTGAATTCGAGCGCGGGAATGTCCCGCTATGAATTTTCGACGCATTATTCGGTTGTCGAACCGAGCGCAACCGTTGCCTCCCAGTTGATGAACGTAATGTATCCGGGCATTGACAACGACCTCCGGATTGCGGTTCCGGGCGTGCCAAGCGCGAATATTACGGCTTCCATGACCAACGGCGCATTGACCCGAAAAAACGAAAATATCTGGGTTGCCCGACCCGCCAAAGCCGGCGTGGAAGCCGTTATTTCGGTTCACGCAAAAATGGCGGACGGACGTGTGCAGGAAATGGGAAAAAACAGTTTTAAGGTACGACCGTTGCCTACTCCGAGTACGTATTTAATGATACCCGACGCCAAAGGGAATCTCGAAAAATTTGAGGGCGGATACATCGCCAAAGCGACTTTGCTCAACGTCGGCGGTATCAGGGTCGGCATCGACGACGGGCTGCTGAATATTCCGTTCACCGTTTTGCGGTTTGAAACCACCGTTACCGACAATCTCGGTATGGACGTGAGGGAAACATCGCAGAGCGCTAATTTTACAGACCGTCAAAAAACGCAACTTCGGGGAGTATCCCGAGGCAAACGGGTGTTGATACGGGGTATCGTTGCCAGAGGTCCCGACGGTGTGGAGCGGAATTTGAGGGCACCGCTTGAAATATTGATTAATTGATTTATTCCGGATTGCTTCAGGCTCGCCTTCGCTGGTGACACGGTGAGGTTAAAAGTCATACACGTCATTGCGAACCGCGTAGCGGTGAAGCAATCCAGAAAAAATAATATGAACTAATTATGAATATTGACTTAAAGTATGTGTGAAAATTTAAATAAGAATATTAGTTTTTTAATGAAAAATATGAAACCGATTTATTTTTTTAGTTTATTGTTTGTGGCGTATGCCCTCGCTGGTTTTGCACAAGACCCGTCGGACGTGCGCAGTCAACAAATTCAGAGCCAAATAGAGGAACAGCGGAGACGGCAAGCCGAACGAAATCAATACAGGCAAAGCCCGTCTGCCGAGTTTGACGAACCGCAGCAGCAAAACCGGGAGCGGGATCCACTTTCGGTACGCCGAAATCGTCGGCAGCAGCCGAAAACCACCGTCGATACAATGCCGGGATTGACCGAAAGGGCGAGATTAAAAAATACGGATAATTCCAAAGCGCCGGTTCAACCGGTTTGGCTTCGGGAAATGTATCGCATCATTGATCTCGATAAAAATAATAACGGGGCATTGAAATATCCCGTACATCCGATGGGAAAACGCATCAATTTGTTTACTTTGCTGTTTAGGCTGTTGTCTGAAAACAAAATAGACGCCTACGCTTATTCGGATAATTCGGAGGTATTTACCGAAGCCGGGAAGATTTCTTTTGAGGATATACTGAAAAGCAATCAAATCCCGTACACAACCGAAAGATGGAACGGAAATACAAGATACGTCGTCGACGAAATAGATATGCCGAGCGAAGACGTGTCGCAATATCTAATCAAAGACGGTCGGTTTTTTGATCAGGCAACCGGCTCCTATGGCAACCGGATAACGGCTATTTGTCCGATTATCGTTCGTTTGGATTATTCCGACAATACCACCCACAAGTCGCCGGTATGTTGGCTGCTTTACGAAGATATTCGTCCTTACCTTGCCCGTGAAATGATTATGGCTTCCGATAACAACAATGCTTTGCTTTATACGATGGATGATTTTTTCACCAAAAATATGTATTCGGGCGATATTATCAAGACCGTCAACCTGCGAAACCAAAGTTTGCAGGAACAGATTGGAAGCAGCGATCCGGTTGCGTTGAAACATGCGCAGGACAGCATCGAACAGCAATTGAAATTGTTCCGGAAACAACTTTGGGTACAGGCTGATACCACAACCGTCGCAACCGATAAGCAAGAGAAACCGACCGACGATAAACAAGAAAAAACAGCCGCCGACAAGAAAAGCAGGGGAAGCAAGAAAAGCAAAGAGGTAAAAACGCCGAAAGCGCCGAAAGCAAAAGCGGAGAAATCCCCTTCGGCTCCCGCCCGAAGCGTGCGGAGAAGCAGGTAAGCATGAATTTGTACGGACAATTATTTTGCACGTTTGCCAAAATCGGCACATTCACCATTGGCGGCGGTTATGCGATGTTGCCCTTGATGGAAAAAGAAATCGTTGAACGAAAACATTGGATTGAACCGGAAGAATTTGTTGATGCGGTGGCTGTTTCTCAGTCTCTGCCGGGAATTTTTTCCGTAAATGTTTCCATCTTTACGGGTTATAAGTTGAAAGGATATTTGGGCAGTACGGTTGCCGTTTTGGGTACCGTGCTGCCTTCTTTTTTGGCTATTCTGCTGATTGCGGCGTTGTTCAGGCATTTCAACGAAAACATCTATGTAACGAAGATTTTTAATGCCGTTCGACCGGCGGCGGTGGCTTTGATTGCCGTTCCGGTTTTCACTACTGCCCGACACATCGGGGTTAATCTCAAAAACATTGTTATTCCGGTTGCGGCGGCTGTTTTGATTTGGTATTGGGGGGTATCGCCGATATATGTTGTTTTGGCGGCGGCGGTTGGGGCTGTTTTTAGGGAGAAATTTTAGTGCGGTAACATATTTATGAAACGACTTGTCAATGCCATATTGAAACCGATTATTCATTGGGCGTATCCGGAGTTTAAGCGGCAAAAAGGATACAGTACGTATGGACGTATTTTTAAGGAATATTTTTTTATGCAAAAAATAATCGGATTTAGCCGCAACGTGCCTTGGACTGTACATTTTACAAGTACTATCAGGGGTTGGGAACATATCGAAAAGGGAATATGTTGCGACCCCGGCGATAATATGGGAACTTATATCAACGCATATGGCGGGCTTAAATTCGGGAATAACGTCAACATCGGTCCCAATGTAGTGATAACGACGACCAATCATTATAAATATGACGATCGTAAAACGGGCTTCAAGAAAGGGATTGTTATCGGAAATAATGTGTGGATCGGAGCCAATTGTTGTATAACCGCAGGGGTTACTATTGGCGATAATGTGACCATCGGCGCGGGATGCGTGATTCGGCAAGATATTCCGTCCAATACGGTTGTCGCCGGAAAATCCGATGCCTTGGAACTGACGCCCAAAAGAGCTTACGAATGGGATTGCGTGCAGGACGAATTGATGTGATTTTTGAAACAATACCGGTAAAATGATTTATTTTCAAATTTTCCTGACTTACTTAAAAATCGGACTTTTTAGTTTCGGGGGAGGCTATGCAATGCTTTCCCTGATTCAAAGCGAAGTGGTGGACAAACATGCGTGGCTGACAAGTCGCGAATTTGCCGATATTATCGCCATCTCCCAAATGACGCCCGGCCCGATTGGGATAAATTCTGCGACCTATATCGGTTATACCGTTACCGGAAATGTTGTGGGTTCTGCGGTGGCTACTTTTGCCGTTTGTTTGCCGTCGTTTATTATTGTTTTACTTATTGCGCGGGCTTATGCGAAGTTTCGTGAAAATCGGTATGTTGAAAGGGCTTTTTCGGCTCTCCGACCGGTAACTGTCGGCTTGATTGCATCTGCCGCGCTTATGCTGATGAATAGAGAGAATTTTATTGATTATAAAAGCGTTATTATTTTCGTCGTGGCGTTTGTTTTAACTGTGTTTTTCAAGGTTCATCCCATTTTGGTGATTGTTTTGGCTGGGGTTTCGGGGGTGGTTCTTTATTGAACTTAAGTAAAATGCGGTTTTTTCGGACTGAAGAAATGGTTTACCGGTCCATGACCTTTTCCCATAACCGCCTCGCGTCCGCTGCGGATAGCAGCATTAGTATAGGTTGCCGCACGTCGAACAGCGGTTTCCAAATCCTCGCCCAATGCGAGGTAGGCTGCAATGGCAGAAGATAACGTGCAGCCCGTGCCGTGCAGATTGTTGGATTGGATATAAGGCTGATTGAACGCGGCGCATGCCCCTTTTTGATGACCGAAAAGCATGTCCGTCGATTGTTCTTCCTGAAAATGTCCGCCTTTGATTAAAACCGCGCGGCAACCTTGTTCGAGCATGATTTTCGCCGCTTTTTCAAAATCCGATTGCGTGCGAAGCGGGATACCGGAAAATGTTTCCGCTTCGGAAATATTCGGAGTGATGAGCGTTGCCCGCGTAAACAGATATTCACGGAAAGCGTCGGCGATATTGGTATCCGTCAGGCGCATGCCGCTGGTTGCTACCATTGGCGGATCAACAACCACGTTTTTCAAGTTGTAACGGTCGATGAGGGATGCAACGGTTTTGATAATTTCGGGAGTGGGCAGCATACCGGTTTTAACGGCATCGACGGGAATATCGTCCAACACGGCTTCGGCTTGCTCGCGGACAATTGCCGACGACATTGTTTCGATGGCTCTCACTTCCTGCGTGTTTTGGGCGGTAACTGCCGTGATAACCGACGCGCCGAATACGCCCAGCGCCGAAAATGTTTTCAGGTCGGCTTGGATGCCTGCGCAACCGCCGCTGTCGGAGCCTGCGATAGTTAATACCGTCGTGTATTTTCTTTTTATCATTTCATGTAAAAGTCAAATCGTTTTTAGGGTTGAGATAGCGTGTCATTGTTTTTATTTTAAGTGAAATGACTACACCGCCATATTAGCCTCTTCCAGCCCATAACCTTTCCGGGCGTCTTCACGTTTCAACAAAACGGCGACTATCGCCGACAAAACGGCAATCCCCGTAAAAACAAGCATGGGAAGCGTATAATCGTAACCGCTTGTTCCATCGGGCAATTCAATTTTACACCACCTGTCCAGCGCCACGCCGATAAGCAACGGAATGCCCATCAATCCAATATTTTGCACCCAAAAGATAAGCGCATAAGCGGTGCCTAACTGTTTTTCGGGTACGATTTTCGTAACCGCAGGCCACATAGCCGACGGTACCAGTGAAAACGAAATTCCCAACAAAACCGTCAGGCATATGGCATAAATCCAATGATTGATGCCCGGAACCGAAAACAGCGCATGTATGCCAACCAGCATCAGCGCACCGACGATCATAATCGTTGCGCCTTTCCCCTTCTTATCGTAAATTGAGCCGAAAAGCGGTGTGAGTAAAACGGTTCCCAACGGCAAAACAGAAGGTATCGCGCCCGACCAGTTTTCCGTAATGCCGAACTTGTTGGTCATCAAATCGGGCGCGTATTTCAAAAACGGGAAAACACAGGAATAAAATAGTACGCAAAGGATAGCCAGCAGCCAAAACCCCCGATTGCCAAAAACGAGTTTCACATCCGCAAACTTAAATTCGTCGTCCGGCGAGGCAGTTTCCGCATTCCCCTGTTCCCGGTCTAATTTCTTGTCCAAAGCAACGTTATAAATCAGGAAAGCCAACATGCCGATAATCAGCAGTACGGTACCAAACATTACCAGATTGGGAACGTTTTTGAAATATTCGGCTAAAGGATTTGCCGTCAGATAAGCAATGCCCGTCCCGATGCGGGCAATCGAAACCTGCAATCCCATAGCCAAAGCCAGTTCGTAACCACTAAACCATTTGACAATCGCCCGCGTAACAACAACGCCCGCCACTTCGGCGCCAACCCCATAAATACCGAAACCCGCCGAAGCATACAATACCTGATTTTTGACGCCGAACAGCGTTCCTTCCGTCGGCAAAATCCCCGCCAGCGCAGCATATTTAATCAGCGCCCCGATGACCATCAATCCGGTAGCCAGACCGCCCGTGAAGCGAATCCCTTTCCTGTCGAGCAGTATCCCGCCCAGAAACAGCATCAGCAGAAACACGTTGAACCAACTATAAGAACTTGTAAACAAGCCGTAATCCGTGCTGCTCCATCCTTGCGTACGCTCCAGCATTCCTTTTAGCGGCGCCATCGCGTCGTAAAAGAAATATGCCACCATCATCGTAAACGAGACGATCATCAAAACCGTCCATCGCACTCTTTTTTTATCCCGTATCATTCAATCAATTATTAATTTCCGACAAAATTTCCGCCACAACAAACGCGCTACCCCCCACGAATATAAAATCGTTCTTTCCGGCGCGCCCTTTCGCCTCCGAAAAAGCGCCGGCTACCGAAGGAAAAACCTCCCCTTTCAGTCCGAACCGCCCAGCTTGCTCCGCCAGCAACCGCGCATCCAGCGCACGCGGAAGATTCGCCTGCGTAAAATAATATTTCGCATCCACAGGCAAAATCCTGAGAACGGCGGAAATATCCTTATCATTCACCATCCCGAAAACAATATGCAGTACGTCGTAGTTTTCCGATTGGAGTTGCCGGACATTATACGCCATCCCGCCGGCATTGTGTCCCGCATCCAGCACAATTCTCGGATGCTCCTGCACGACCTGCCAACGTCCCGCCAGTCCGGTATTTGCAATTACATTTGCAAAACCCCGTACCACAGCCTGCGGCGGGATATTGAAAATATCTTTCAAAATATCAAGCGCACACAATACGGTAGCCGTATTTTTTTCCTGCGCAAATCCCTGCAAGGGGGAAACAATCCGGGCGTTCGTTTTCGGAACGTCTTCGGCAAACAAAAACCTTTCACTCCCTACCTTTTGCCTCGCGCTTTCAAACACTTCCCTGACCTCCCCTTCAGCCTCGCCGATAACCGCCGGAACGCCAGGCTTGATAATCCCCGCCTTTTCCCCGGCAATCGTCGCTAAAGTATTTCCCAACAAACTGGTATGGTCAAAACTGATATTTGTAATGACGCTCAAAACAGGGGTAATCACATTCGTGCAGTCCAGCTTTCCGCCCAATCCGACTTCAATAACCGACACATCCACAGCCTGTTCCGCAAAATACGCAAAAGCCATGCCCGTAGTCAATTCAAAAAAAGAGGGCTGAACGGATGCGAAAAAGTCCTTGTTTTCCGCTATAAACCCGACAATGTAATCCTTATCAATCATCCTGCCGTTGACTTTGATTCTTTCCCTGAAATCAAGCAGGTGCGGGGAAGTATAAAGCCCTGTCCTGTAGCCGGCTTCCTGCAAAACCGAAGCCAGCAGGTGGCAGGTAGAACCTTTTCCGTTGGTTCCGCCCACGTGAATTGTTTTATATTGGGTATGCGGATAATTCAAATGCTTGTCTATCAGGAAAGTATTTTCCATGCCTTCCTTATATGCCGACGCGCCCGCTCTCTGAAACATGGGCGCGCTGTCGTAGAGGTATTTTATCGTTTCGTCGTATGTCATTCAATAATAGTAGCGGGGCAAATGTACGACATTTATTCGAACCTTCGGCTAAATGCCGGTTTTTCCGTTGTCATGGGAATTTGAATGGTTGTTGGGGCTTTTCAATCAGTGTTGGTTATGCTTCGCGCCATCAGGGCAATCGCAGGGATAAATTTTACTATCTGTGTGCTATATAAATTTTTTCGTGTATTTTTGCAAAAAAAGAATATGGAAAAGCGACTTAAAAAACTGCCGACAGGCATACAAACATTTGAAAAAATCATAGAAGACAACTGCGTTTATGTGGACAAAACCCGAATACTGATTGATTTAATCGAAAACGGAGACGTGTATTTCCTTGCACGCCCCCGCCGTTTCGGAAAATCATTAACACTCACGACGCTTGAAGCCATGTTCTGTGGCAAAAAAGAACTTTTCAAAGGACTGTATGCCGAAGCGTGGATGAATCGCCCTGATTATAAAAAATATCCCGTAATATCTTTGAGTTTAAATAGAGTAACGACAAGTTCGGGGATTGAAGTTATGAAAGAGTCGCTCATTGTGCAGATAAAGGAAGCTGCACGTTTGTTGAATGTTGATTTATACTCCATAAATAGCGCTCCCGATTTGTTTGAAAATCTCATCATAAGGGTTTCGGAAAAGCATAATGAAAAGGTTGTGGTTCTCATTGATGAATATGATAAGCCCTATATTGATTTTATTGACAATCCTGTTGAAGCGGAAAAAATTCGGAACATTTTGGCTAATCTGTACGTCCGCATAAAAGGCAACGATCGGTATCTTAAGTTTGTGTTGTTGACGGGTATTTCCAAATTTGCAAAGCTTGGCGTATTTTCAAACCTGAATAATCTCACCGATATTTCAAGGAAAAATGAATATGCTGCGCTCTGCGGCATAACAAAAGAAGAACTCCTGCAGAATTTTCCCGATCATCTTGAAGCAACTGCCGCAAAAATGCAGATAAGCGTTCGGGAACTTGTAGAAAAAATGGAAGACTTTTACGACGGTTTTTCTTTCGACGGCAAGACAAGAGTCTATAACCCATACTCAACTTTGCGCTTCTTCTATGATCAGTCTTTTAACAATTATTGGTTTGATGGCGGCACATCAACCATGCTTGTTAAATACCTCAAAAATAAAAATCTCACAGTTGAGCAGTTCCATAATTTCCCCGTCTCGCGGGAATTTGTCCTTGATCCGGCTGAAATGGATTTGGCGCCGCCGGAAGATTTTTTGTATCAATGCGGGTTTCTGACTTTGCGCGAGGGAATAACCGACGATTTTGCGTTGGATTATCCGAATAAGGAGGTGCTGAACGCCATGTCGCGGCTGGTTTCCGGCAATCTTTTATCAAGAAACGGCTGCGATTATTCGAGGTATTCTATCGACACTATAAACTCCTTATATACGTTAAATTGCGGCATGTTGATAGCCACATTGAACCGGCTTCTGGCGAGTATTCCTTACGACGACTACAGGCAAGAAGCTGAAGATAATATTATTTATAACGCCTATACTTTTTCCCCGAAAGAATGGTTTTACCGGGCGACAATCCTGACTTTTTTCCGTGGCTGCGGTATCGCCGCCGTTGCCGAAATGCACACCAACAAAGGTCGCGCCGATTTGGTACTCAATTATAAAGGGCAAATCTGGATTATAGAAATCAAGGTCGCTTACGAAGGCGAAAGCCCCGCCGCCAAAGCCGAAGAAGCCAGTCGGCAAATCGTTGAAAAACACTACAACAAACCCTACCCCAATGCCATCTGCGTCGGCTTAGCCATTGACGACAGCGTGCGGCAAATTACGGAATATCGAATGATTAAGTAAAACACATAACTAAACCAGAGAAATATACCGAACATCACCAGGAATGGAAACAACCGGCGGTTGTGGAAAAACCCCGAATACCGACGACCCCGACCCCGACATGCTCGCATAAACAGCCCCTTGATTGTACAAAGACTGTTTGATGTCGCCGATAGCCGGATAACGGGCAAATATTCCTTCCTCAAAATCATTGATTATGTGATTTTTCCATTCTTCAACAGGTAAACGAATCGTTTCGGTCAATCGGGAAACCGGTTGCCGGGGCGTAACTCCGGCGTATGCTTCTTGGGTAGAAATGTGTATATCCGGTTTTGCCAGAACTAAATAATATCCTTTCAGGGAAATGTTGACGGGCGTGAAAATGTCGCCGATGCCTTCGGCAAATACGGGTTTGTTGCGTATGAAAAACGGACAATCGGCGCCAAGCCGTCCGGCATATTTTTCCAACTGCTCGGCGGATAAGCCCAAACGGGAAAAATCATTGAGGAGTTTAAGCATAAAAGCCGCATCCGACGAACCGCCGCCCAGTCCGGCTCCGAAAGGAATTTGCTTGCGAAGGTAAATCGCTATTTCCGGCAAATCGAAATCTTTTTTCAAGAGATGAAAAGCTTTCATCGCCAAATTGTCGTCAAGATTGCCGTCAATCGGGATACCGGTTTGGAAAAAAGCGGTTGCGCCCGTTTCGGACGGAACGATTTCCAAAGCGTCGCACAGAGGAATGGGATAAAAAACCGTTTCTATATTGTGATACCCGTCCGGCTTTTTGGAAACAATGTGAAGCCCCAAATTTATTTTTGCATTCGGAAAACAAATCATATTTTTAATTTTCAAACGTACATTATAGTTTTATTCTGGATTGCTTCACCGCTTTGCAGTTCGCAATGACGTGGTGAGATTGAAATACCGTAGTCGTCATTGCGAAGGCGGAGCCTGAAGCAATCCAGAAAGACAAAGATTTTTTTGCATATTCCTTAGAATAACCGGAAATGCGTATCTTTGCCGCCGGATGAACATTTACTTAATAAACAAATGAAAAATATTATTCCAACATTGCTCCTGATTTCCTGTTTCCCGCTTCCCGCACCGGCGCAAACGACGGAAGAACTATTTGCATCCATGCCCAAATCCATTGCATTGATTTGGACGAATATGAACCGCGAGGAACTGATAGACCAGTACAAAGCCGGATCAACGGCGGTCGTCAAAAATCGACTGAGCGCTTCCTGTTTCCTGACCCGCATGACGGATAATTATTTGCAAATCACGGAAGGCAAAAGCAGCACGGAAATCATTATCCTTCCCATGGCGAACGATTCTAAAGTTATTTGCCTGATTTATACCTTTTGCGCACCGGTTTGTGATAGCCGGTTTGAGTTTTATACCGTCGAGTGGAAAAAACTGAACAGTGATACGTTTATTACCCCTGCGGGAAAAGTGCGGTTTTTTAAAGACGGGATTGATCCCGACGAACAATACGCGCTGGTTCCTTTGGATTTTTCACTGATGCAATTCCAATACAATCCCGACAACCTCGAACTGATGCAATATTACAACACGCCTCAATATTTGAGCGAAGAAGACAAGGAAAAAGCAATGCCCGCCCTGAAAAATACGCCCGTCGTATTCAAGTGGAATCGGACGCGGTTTGAGGAGCAAACACATTCAAAATATATTCATCCGCCTGTTCCACCCAGTCCTTAAATTCGGGTTGCTTCCGATATTTTGGAATATATTCAAGCAATTTTTCCAGATTAAAATTATCGTCGACAACGCCGGCTCCCAACTGCGAAGTTTCAAAAGCGTTGCAAGCCTGCTCAATATGCGTAGGTACCGTCAAAACCGGTTTCCCCATGTATATCGCTTCACACACCGATTCAAATCCGGCGGTTGTGGCATAAGCCTTACAACCAGCCATGTATTTGATAAACAGTTTGTCGTTCAGGTTGTGGAAAGACAGGCGGTCGTTGATGACCGTTTCCCGCTTTGCCCCTTTCCTGTCCCAGAAAAAATGCAGGGAAACATCGGGATGTTCCTCCTGAAATCGGATAATCCCGTCGGCATACGTATCGTTCAACATGTACCCGTGCAAATAATGCCCGTCGCTGACCTGCGCTTCCCGGACGTCTTTCCGCAACAGAGGCGGAACCACAAAAATACGGCGTTCGGGAATATCCGGCATCTTCTTCGTTGATAAAGCCAGCAATTTCAATGCTCCGGCGCAAGTAATCCGCGTGAAAAATTTCAACATGCGCAATTCAATCTTGTTCGTATTCGGGAAACGGTATTCGGGATGCAGGAAAATATATTGGTGGGCAATGCAAAAGAGCGGTATTTTCGGGGGAAAAAACAGGTAAGTCAGTCCAGCCATTAAATCGTAAAAATTAACGACAATGTCGGCGTCATATTTTTTTATTTGCCTGTGTATAAAAAAAATACTTTTAACATAAGCCCCAAATTTGAACAGATTATAAATAATACTCGCCCAAAGATTGGTTTTTTTATTTTTTGAAGCGGGAAGAAAATTGGGACTATCAAAAAGACATACTTTGGAATTGAATTTTTGAGTAAAAAACTTCGGAAGTTCCCGACGGTTGCTTTTTCCGACCAAAATGGCGGCAACTTCATGTCCGTTTTCCGTTAGAATATCATTTAGGGTCATGGCTTGCGTGATGTGTCCTCTCCCCTCTCCTTGAACTACAAACAAAAATTTTGCCACTTGATTTTACGATTTTTCAGGAGCAAATGTAATGCTTTTATTATGGAAAGCAAAACATGAGGGGTTTTTTTAGGGCGATTGACCTCGCCGCTTCGCAAAAGTTATTTAATTTATTTAAAGTTTGCGGAAAATATGTAATTTTGCCAATGCAGAATAAAATGCAAAAGGGTACCTTAATAAGAATCGAACGACGCAAAGGAATATCGGGAGTGTAAGTTTTGGATATCAAGGATTTAAGTCGTTAAAGTTGAATGATTATGGAGATATTTATTATAAAACGGGATGGAAAGCAGGAGGCTTTCTCCGTCGAAAAAATCAGAAATGCCATTGCTAAAGCCTTCCTGTCGGTAGGCAGTTTTGCTACGCAGGACGTGATTGCCAACGTCTTGAGCCGCATCAGCATCACCAACGGCAGTACGGTGGAAGATATTCAAAATCAAGTGGAAATATCCTTGATGTCCGAACGGTATTACTCCGTTGCCAAATCCTATATGCTCTACCGGCAAAAGCATTTGGAAGACCGCGAAGTGCGCGACAAACTCAAATTCCTGATGGATTATTGCGATGCCTCGAACGCGGCGTCGGGCAGCAAATACGACGCCAACGCCAACGTGGAAAACAAAAACATGGCAACGCTCATCGGCGAACTACCCAAATCGAACTTCATCCGCCTCAACCGTCGGATGCTCACCGACCGCCTGAAAGAAATGTACGGCAAAGAAGTCTCCGACCGCTATATTGATTTGCTGAACAGGCATTACATCTACAAAAACGACGAAACGAGTCTCGCCAACTATTGCGCCAGCATCACCATGTATCCTTGGTTAATTGGCGGCACAGCATCCATCGGAGGCAATTCCAAAGCGCCGACCAACCTGAAATCGTTTTGCGGCGGGTTTGTAAACATGGTTTTCATGGTTTCCAGCATGTTGAGCGGCGCATGCGCCACACCGGAATTTTTGATGTATATGAACTATTTCATCGGATTAGAATACGGGCGGGATTATTACAAGCACGCAGATAAAACGGTGGATTTGTCGAAAAAGCAACGCACGCTGGACAAGGTTATTATTGATTATTTCGAGCAAATCGTTTACTCCATCAACCAGCCGACCGGTGCACGGAATTTTCAGGCGGTGTTTTGGAACATATCCTACTACGACAGGTATTATTTTGAAAGCCTGTTCGGCGAATTTGTATTTCCCGACGGTAGCCATCCCGACTGGGATTCGCTCAACTGGTTGCAGAAACGTTTTATGAAATGGTTCAATCAGGAGCGTACCCGTTCCATATTGACATTTCCGGTAGAAACAATGGCTTTGTTGACCGAAAACGGCGATGCGAAAGACAAAGAATACGGCGATTTCACGGCGGAAATGTATGCCGAAGGACATTCGTTTTTCACTTATATGAGCGACAACGCCGATTCGCTGAGCAGTTGTTGCCGCCTGCGCAACGAGATTCAGGACAACGGTTTCAGCTACACGCTGGGGGCGGGCGGCGTGTCTACCGGCTCAAAAAGCGTGCTGACCATCAATCTGAACCGCTGTATTCAACATGCTGCACGCGAAGGGATTCACTATCAGTTTTTCCTCGAAGATATCGTCAATCTGGTACACAAGGTGCAGTTGGCTTACAACGAAAACCTGAAGTATATGTACGAAAAAGGCATGTTGCCTCTGTTTACGGCGGGTTATATTAACATGAGCCGGCAATACCTGACCGTCGGTGTGAACGGGTTGGTAGAAGCCGCCGAGTTTCTGGGCATTGAAATTACCGACAATCTGGAGTACGCTGCATTTGTGCAACAAGTGCTTGGGCTTATCGAAACCTGCAATAAGCGCTACCGGACAAATGACGTGATGTTCAATTGCGAAATGATTCCCGCCGAAAACGTAGGCGTGAAACATGCCCTGTGGGACAAACGCGACGGCTATAAGGTGAACCGCGATTGCTACAACAGCTATTTTTATATCGTGGAAGACGTCTCGCTGAACATCGTGGACAAATTCCGCCTGCATGGTCGCAAGTATATCGAACATTTGACGGGCGGTTCCGCTCTGCATCTCAATCTGGAAGAGCATTTAAGTAAGGAGCAGTATCGGCAACTCCTGCGCGTGGCGACACAGGAGGGCTGTAACTATTTTACGTTCAATATCCCGAACACGGTTTGCAACGACTGCGGGCATATCGACAAGCGGAATTTGAAAACTTGCCCAAAATGCCAAAGCGAAAACTTAGATTACCTGACGCGCATTATCGGCTATATGAAGCGCATCAGCAACTTTTCGCAACCCCGGCAGGAGGAGGCTGCAAAGCGGCATTATGCTTCAATTAAGAATTAAGAGATATGGCTAAATATAATATTTTGCAGGAAAAGAGTTTTAAGTTTGCGGTAAGGATGGTAAATTTATATAAACATCTCTGTGAAATAAAGAAAGAATATGTGCTTTCAAAGCAGATTTTAAGAAGCGGGACTTCAATCGGCGCTAATATTGAAGAAGGCATCGGCGGGCAATCGGACAAAGATTTTTTTGCTAAACTAAATATTTCGTACAAAGAAATGCGCGAAACTATTTATTGGTTAAAGTTATTGAAAGAAACGGAATATATAACCAAAGAACAATATACATCCCTTTTTGCCGACGCTGATGAGCTTGGTAAAATTCTTGGCAAAATCAAAATCACAATGTCCAAAAAACTCAACCCTCTTAATTCTTAATTCTTAATTGAAATTTGCAAGCTATGATATAGTCTTTCAGGAAATCCCCGACGAGGTAACGTTGGCAGTCAATATCACCAATTGCCCTAATCGCTGCAAGGGATGCCACAGTCCGCATTTGCAAGAAGACGCAGGCGAAACGCTGGATGAAAACGTACTCTCCGCATGGCTCGAAAAATACGGTAATGCTATTACTTGCGTCTGTTTTATGGGCGGCGACGCCGAACCCCGCGAAGTCGGAAAATTGGCGGATTTTATCCGGAAGAAAAACGGTAGTGTCAAAACCGCATGGTATTCTGGTCGGGCAGCCTTGCCTGCCGGTATTTCCCCGTCGAATTTTGATTATATCAAACTCGGCGCCTACATCAAAGAGCTGGGAGGCTTAAACGCGCCCTCTACAAACCAGCGTTTTTACCGTATTGAAAATGGCGTAATGATTGATAAGACGGACGGTTTTCGTAAAAATTAGCAACATTTATCAACTGTATGCTTTATTTTACAGTGGATTATGTGTCCCCACTTCATGACGAAGCCGCCACCGGAACGGCGAAAACCGTATGGCAACCTTCCAGCAAATTCAAGGCTTGGGCGGCATAGCCTGCGGAAAACATCACCCTTGTGTCCAAACGGAAATTGGCGGCGGTCATCATTTGTTCGCCGTTTTGTCTCTAAAAGAGAGAATTTAGGTTCTTCGAGAGCTGTGCTTGACTCTCTGAGAACCTCATTCGATTCTCCGAGTGAGGAAAAAATACCCTATTTATGGTATTTCACGACATTACATAAAGCTGTACCTTTGCCGTTTCAAAAAAAAGAATGTATGTGTAAATTTATGACAACCGCGATAAGAATAAGAAACTTCCATATTTGTACTTATGTTCGACATCATATTATATGTATTATTATTTTATGGTGTTTTTTATCTTTTTTCCCGATTTTTGCCCAAAACGGAGCGATAAAAATTACGGGTAACGTACTTGATTCAAACCAAGAACCGCTAAGCGGCGCACGGATTTCCCTCGCCGACAGTGAAAAAACAGGAACGGTTTCCGACGCCAACGGACATTTTATTTTATCCCTACCCGCGCTTCCTTCCACGCTTTCCATTCGCTATTTAGGTTATAAACCGGCTGTGATACAGGCTACCGACAGCCGCCATCCGCTCACGGTGGTTATGGAAGAAAATACGGATGCGTTAAATGAAGTGGTTATCGTGGGTTATGGCACACAGCGCAGGAGAGAACTAACCGGTTCGATTGCTTCATTACCCGCCGTATTGCTGAAACAACCCGCCCTGTCACTGGATGCGATTTTGGGCGGCGCTATTTCGGGAGTGAATGTTACGCAAACTTCGGGGCAGCCGGGCGAAGGATCGAGCATCCGTATTCGCGGAAGCAATTCGGTTCATGCCGACAACGACCCGCTGTATGTTATTGACGGCTTTATTTTTTTCAACGATAAGCAGTCGGGAAATGTAGGTTTGGGAGGCATCGAAAGCAATATTAATCCGCTGTCTGCCGTTAATCCCGCCGATATTGAGTCAATAGAAGTGTTGAAAGACGTTTCCGCAACGGCTATTTATGGCAGTAGAGGGGCAAACGGCGTGATCATTGTTACCACCAAAAAAGGAACGCGGGGAAAAGAAAGCGTTCATTATCAATATCGGTACGGCGTGCAAAAATTGGCAAAGAAAGTGGAGATAATGAATGGCGAGGAATGGTTAAACTTGCGGCAAGCCATGTCTGCCGCCGTGCGTCCGGTGGGCGAGGGAAGCGGTTACGACTGGCAGAAGGCTGTGTTTCAAACCGGCATTAGCCAAAATCACGATTTATCGTTCAGCGGCGGCGACGAAAAGACAAAATACCTTGTTTCCGGAAATTATACCAATCAAAAAGGAATCATTATCAATACGGGCTTTGAACGCTTCGGCGGACGGGTGAATTTGGAACGCTCGCTATCGTCGCGCTTCACAATCGGACTTTCGGCAACGGCAAGCCGCGCCCTGCAACAGTCGCTCACCACTTTCGGGGCGAATGATAATTTTTCCAAAGGCAACGACTCGCCCTATGCGCGCGGGGTGGCAAATTCGCTGACTTATGCCCTGTATATCCCGCCCACAGTGCCTATTTACAATATCGACGGAACATATAATACGAAAAACAATCCGTATGAATACGGCTACCTGAAACTCGGCGACCACTGGGCAAATCCCGTCGCCGACTTAAACGGCAGCATCGGCGAGAACATGCAAACCGTCGTTCTGGGGAGTTTCTTCGCCCGCTATGAGTTGGCTAAAGGGCTGTTCGCGAAAATTAATGCGGGGACAAACCTTTCCTACATTACGCAGCATTTCTTTGCTCCGTCCATATCCGCGCTGGGTATTAATTTGAATGGCGTTGGCGGCGTTGGCAAGCGCAATCGCGAGGTAACGCTTTTGGAATATACGCTGGATTATTCCCGTTTGTTCGGTATTCATTCCCTCTATTTGCTTGGCGGATATACTGCGGAAAAAACGAGCGGCAATTTTATCATTACATCCGGCTATGGTTTTTCGGACGAAACGGAAAAAATGAACAACTTGGCAAAAGCCGATAAAATGTATTTGCCCGTGCAGCCGGTTATTCCGCCGAAATCTACATTAAATTCTTTTTTGGGGCGGATCAATTATTCTTTGAAAGACCGCTACCATTTGACGGCTACTTTCCGCGCCGACCGTTCGTCGCGCTTTGCGGCAGGGCATCGCTGGGGTTATTATCCTTCCGCCGGACTGTCGTGGAACGTGAATGAGGAACCGTTTTTCCATGCGGCGGCGGAAAAGCAGTCGCTATCGCAGTTGAAATTGCGCTTGACGGCGGGAACGGTGGGCAGTCAGGAAATCGGCGATTACGAATATGCCACCCAATACGCTACGCGAAAATATGCCGAAACAACCACTTCCCCCATGGTGAATCGAGGCAATGCCAACTTGGGCTGGCAAAGTGCCGCGCAATATAATGCAGGCGTCGACGCCGGTTGGATAGACAACCGCATCACCCTGTCGGCAGATGTGTATTACAAGAAAACTTACGACCTGCTTTTTGAAGCGCCCGTTTCGGCTATACAAGGCGGCGGAACGCAACTGGAAAATATCGGGAACGTAATAAATAAAGGCATTGAATTGTCGGTCGATGCGGATATTTTAGACGGTAAAGATTTGACGTGGAATGTGGCTGCAAATATTGCCGCCAACCGGAACGCGCTAAGCGAACTCGGCATTCATAATAACCGCCTTGCAAGCCGCAGCCAAACCGGGCAGGGCGGCGTAGAAATACTGCGGGAAGGCGAAGCGTTGGGAACTTTCTACGGTTTGCGGTTTGTGGGTATCGTGCAGGAAAACGAAGACGCGACAAAATTACCGCTTACAAGTTTGGGCGTTTCGCAGGCAGGCGACCTCAAGTTTGCCGATGCAAATCGGGACGGAAAAATTGATGCCGGCGACCGTGTTGTGCTTGGTTCGATACAGCCCGATTTCATCTACGGCTTCACGTCTCATTTGGTTTACCGCCGTTTTGACGTATTCATCGCCTTTCAAGGAAGCAAGGGAAACAAGGTATATAACCATTTGCGGCGTTTTTTGGAAATGCCTACCGATTATAACGTAGCGGTTGAACTGAAAGACAGCTGGACGCCCGACCGTCCGTCGAACCGCTATCCGAGCCTCGCTGCAGACGCTTCCCGCACACGTCCCTACGATTTGCTCGACAGCCGCTACATTGAAGACGCTTCTTTCCTGCGACTGAAAAACATCACGGTGGGATATGCGCCTGCATTGCCTCGAGGTGGAAAAGCCGTTACCGTTCGCCTGTTTGTGAGCGCACAAAACCTCTTTACTTTCACCGCTTACAAAGGCTACGATCCCGAAGTGGCGAGCGGTGCGGACTTGGGTACTTATCCGGCTGCGCGCAATATATCTTTCGGGATTAATCTGGATTTTTAATGAAATTTTAAATGCATTATTTTATAAGTTAAATTTTTAAAAAGTTATTGCAATGAAAAAAAATGTGTTCTTACCCTTTGTTTTAGGTGTATTATTAAGTAGCGCCGCGCTTTTTTCGTGCGGCAACAACGATGACGAACCGGCTCCCAATCGGATTCCTCCGATAGTGGAGATTCCTAACGACGCTGCCGCGTTGAGTGCGGCCAAGCAGGTTTATCCCGCTTTGCAAACCTTGAGTTCGTCTTTCGCTTTCCTGATTGAATCGGCAAGCGACCAGACAATCAGTTTTGAAGGACCGGAAAATACCGCGGGACCCGTGGTGAGCCGTTTGGATTTTGCGCCAAACACCCAGTATGTTGTTAAAATATTCAACCGCCTGTATCGGAGCATCGGGGAAGGCAACCGCGCAATTGCTTCCATCGAAGCATCCGGCAGCGTGAGCGCCAACACTAAGGCACTTGCTGTCGGGCAGGTGAAGTTGAACCGCGCTTTGGCATATCTCTACTTGGTGCAGCTCTACGGCGAAGTACCACTTATTCTTGACCCCAACACGGATTTGGTTGGCGCCGAAAGAGCGTCTATTACCGATGTTTACACTCAAATCGTGAAAGATTTGACAGACGCCGAAGCCGTGTTGCCTGCATACGACGCCCAGAAATACACGCCGACCAAGAATGCCGCCAACGCGCTTCTGGCACGCGCTTATCTGGCATGGGCAAGCAATCCGCTGTCGCAGTCGGAGGTTGACGCTATCAAGAACAGCACGACCGACCCTGCCTATTCCGTTGACAACGCCAAATTAGCCAAAGCGGTAGAATACGCCGACAAGGTAATTGCAAGCGGTAACTACCGGCTGTTGCCCATCGAAGACCAGACAAACCGTTCGTATGCCTATAAAAATTATGCCCTTTACGGCAGAGAATACGAGAATAACGACGAAGTGATTTACTCCATCTTCCATTTGGGCGACGGCATCGACGAACAGGGCAATCACCAGGCGCATTGCGGTTTCACATTCGATTTCAATGTTGAAGAAGATACGCATATCGGCCCTGCCGATATTGATCTCATAAACCGTTGGGACGAAGCGGACTTGCGGAGGGAAATTTCTTACGCAACCCACCTGACCGATCCCGAAACCGGAAATACATACGAGTATCTGCCGCCGGTAACTTTACCCCGTTTTGGGAAGTCGGTCGACCATTCCTACCCGAACAGCGAGCGCATCGCTCCCACCAAAAACGAGGTGGACAGGATAGAAATCCGCTATGCCGACGTGTTGCTTATCAAGGCGGAAGCGTTGTTTGAACAGGGTAAGGCTGCCGAAGCATTGCCGCTTGTCAATCAAATCCGCACACGCGCCTACGGTAACGCAAGCCACAATTTTACCGCACTGACCCGTGAAGCCCTGCGAACGGAAATCGAACACGAATTTGTGTACGACCAACGTCGCTGGTTGGATCTGGTGCGTTGGAAAACGCTTATCACAACCGTAAAATCCGTAAGCGAATTTGAACATTTCGACGACAGTTATGCAGAAGCCAGCAAAGACGCAATAGGAACAACACCCGCAGTCGTAAAAATCGGCAAAGACGGCGCAAGTGTGAATGCTTTCTTTGCCAAAGTATACAAGCATCTGCACGCCAAATACGACAATATCAAAGGTAAATATTACCGCTTCCCAATTCCTACCGGCGAAGAAGAAGAGGATTTGAACATATTGCCGCAAAACCCAGGATATTAACATCTTAATAAACAGACTAAATTATTTACAAAATGAAAAAGTTATTATTATTCGGAATACTCGCAACCCTCGCTCTGTCGTGGTCGTGCGACAAGAAAGATGAACCCGCTACCCTGTCGGCAAACATTAAAGTAGGCGATACATACGGTGGCGGAAAAGTGTTTTATATTGCTCCCGACCGCACGTTCGGACTGGTGGCGGCGCCGGCGGACGTAAACGAAAAGGGCATTGCCTGGAGCGCACTGCGTGTAACCATCGTTGGCGACACTGAAATCGGTACGGGCGCGGCAAACACAAAAAAAATCATTGACTTGAAAACCCGAGGCGACAAAGAAGTTGAGATAGCCCCCGCCGACGAGGTATATGCCGCCAAAGTGGTAGACGAATTGACTACCGGCGGTTACAACGACTGGTATTTGCCGAGCATCGACGAGTTGACGGAACTCTACAAACAGCGCAACCTTGTTGGCGGATTTAACGAAACAGGGACATACTGGAGTTCCTCCGCCATGGACGGCAATTACATAGGCCCCAGCGGGTATCCTTATTTCTACGATTTCCGGCCGGCGGCACAAAGCGTGAAGCCCGTTCAAGCCGATTTGAATCAGCAATACCTCCGCTTGGTTCGCGCTGTTCGCACCATCAGGGCAGAATAGAACGAAAAACGTAAATCGGAAAATCTTACAGGTAAAGAGGTTGTCTTTTAATAGGACAACCTCTTTTGTATATTGGGCATGTCTTTGCAAGCCGCCCTCGTCATTGCGAACCGTGTAGCGGTGAAGCAATCAAAAAAAATATGAAATTTACTTATCTATTTATATTTCACTGTCTTTCAACCGTTCCGCATTCTCCGCCACCATCAGCCGGTTGATCATCTCCTGAATATTTCCGTTCATGAAATCGGCGAGGTTATAAACCGTGCAGTTAATGCGGTGGTCGGTGATGCGCCCCTGCGGATAGTTGTAGGTGCGGATTTTCGCGGAACGGTCGCCGGTCGAGACCATCGTTCGCCGTTGTTGGGAAATCGCGTCGTTGTGTTTTTGTAATTCGATGTCATAAAGTTTGCTGCGCAGCATTTGCAGCGCCATTTCCCGGTTTTCCATTTGCGAGCGGGTTACCTGACACTGCACCATCATGCCCGTAGGTTTATGCGTAATCTGCACTTTGGTTTCGACCTTGTTGACGTTCTGCCCGCCCGCGCCGCTCGACCGCGCCGTTTGGTATTCCAAATCGGCGGGATTGATTTCCACGTCCACTTCTTCGGCTTCGGGCAGTACGGCAACCGTAGCCGCCGACGTATGTACCCGCCCCTGCGTTTCGGTTACGGGAACGCGCTGCACGCGATGCACTCCGGACTCGTATTTCATTGTTCCGTAAACATTTTCGCCCGTTACGGTGAAAATTATTTCCTTGTAACCGCCAAGTGCGCCCTCGCTGAAACTCGTTACTTCCGCCCGCCACGACTTGGATTCGACGTAGCGGGAATACATTTTAAAGAGGTCGCCGGCAAAAATCGCCGCCTCGTCGCCGCCGGTTCCGCCGCGGATTTCCACGATGGCGTTTTTACCGTCTTGCGGGTCGGCGGGAATCAGCAGGAGTTTTATTTCTTCTTCCAGTTGGGGCAGGCGTCCGGCGGCGGCGTCCAGTTCTTCTTTAGCCAGTTCGCGCAGTTCGGCGTCCGATTCGTTTGCGAGAATGGTTTTGGCTTCTTCGATTCCGGCAAGGAGGTTTTTGTATTCGTTTCGGGCGGCGACGATTTTTTCCAGATCGCGGTATTCCTTGCTTAATTTTATAAAACGTTTCCTGTCGGCAATCGTATTGGGATCGGCAATCAAGGCGCCGATTTCTTCAAAACGAAACGTCAGGTCGTCCAGTTTTTCCAAGAAAGAATTTTTAGTCATTTGGTTTATATTTTAATTATTGCAGCTCGTCTGCATTGCCGTCTGCGTCTACGCCCATATCCGCATCAAATGCATCATCGTCTTCTTCCAGATTAGCCATGTGTTTTTTCAGTTTTTCCGTCATTTGCCGGTTGCACTTTCCCGGAATATGCGTGCTTTTGATAGGAATCGCCAGCGCAACAAATTCATACAGAAACCACGCCAGATTGATGCTCCCCTCCGATTCGGGGATAACAACAATTTCGTCGCTCTCTTCGTCATAATCCTTGCCGAATTTGACAACCAAATGCGCAGTCGTTTCAACAGGGAAATCCATATCTTCCAGACACCTGTTGCAAGGAACAACTGCAACGCCCGACAGCACAAATGCCAAGTCGAAAAAGTTCCGGCGATTGGTTACCGTCAATTTAACGTTGACCCGCCCTGCTTGGATACCTTCTTCGCTAATGTTAATAAAAAATTGATTGTCAAGTAAATATTCATAATTTTGAATATTTGCCGACATTCCTTTCAAATCAATTTTATATAAATCAAACTTTCCCATTTTTTATTTTTAAAAACGTTGCAAAAGTAGGAAAAAAATGTACGCGAAAACGCGGAGATGCGAATGAAAAAATAAGTCGGAAATATACGTTTCTTAAGATACTGATAAACAGGCGCTTGTATGCAGCCGAATTTTCGTCCCGATGGAAATAAATTTATGTCCCGATGAAAATAAATTTCCGTCCCGATGAAAATTTATTTCCATCGGGACGGAAATTCAACGGCTACGAACATGCAAATAAACTTCCGTTTGCAATGACGACAATTTTAAATATATCAAAAAAAATTCCTGTAAATTTGCAACGCAATTACAAACAAACAAAAAATAGAGGCATATGATTTTAAACGAACGAGAAACGCGCCACACGCAAGTAATGACCGCCGTCGGACAAATGATGACCGCCGCCCGAACCGCGCCCAAAGGAAAAGGAATGGACGTACTCGAAATTATGGCTGTCGAAGGGAAAGATATTGAAACGCTGTCGGCAAAAACACGGGAATTGGGCGAAAAAAACGGACTGAACTTCTTTTTGCGCGACGCCGAAAATATCCTTTCCGCAGAAGTCGTCGTATTGATAGGCACCCGCCGGGCGATACACAATTTGAATTGCGCTTATTGCGGATTTCCTGCCTGCGCCGACAAGCCTTTGGCGGTTCCCTGCGCCGTCGATTCCGTCGATGTGGGTATCGCCATTGGTTCGGCTTGCGCCACCGCCGCCGATTTTCGTTTGGACACAAGGGTGATGTTTTCTGTGGGCTATGCCGCCCAAGCCTTGAATTTGCCGGAAGGTTGCCGTACGGTTTTCGCCGTTCCGGTGGCGGCTTCGTCTAAAAATCCTTTTTTCGACAGGGTTTTGGCGAAATAAGTCGCAGCCGTCATTGCGCAGCCCTTACCCGCAAAATAATCCCCAAAAAACAATTGTTTTTCACAGGAATTTAACGACCTTTGCGCGAAAATACACCAATGAAACTTTCCGAATTAAAACCGGGTCAAAGCGGAATTATCATCAAAGTAACGGGACGGGGCGCTTTCCGCCGGAGAATCATCGAAATGGGATTTATCAAGGGAAAAAAAGCGGAAATGCTTACGAAAGCGCCTTTGCAAGACCCTACCGTTTATAAAATAATGGATTACGAGGTTTCCCTGCGAAAAAGCGAAGCCGAATTAATCGAAATCTTTACCGGCGAAGAACTGCTGCCCGCCGGCGAACCCGAAAAACTATCGCTGGTACTCAGCGAAGACAAACTCCTCTCTATGGCTGGCGAACAAAGCAAAGTCATCAATGTGGCGCTGGTCGGAAATCCCAATTCAGGCAAAACTTCGCTTTTCAATATCGCTTCCGGCGCCCGCGAGCGTGTCGGCAACTACAGCGGCGTTACGGTGGACGCCAAAGAAGGTCGCTTCAAATACAAGGGTTATACTTTCAATCTGGTCGATTTGCCCGGAACGTATTCCCTGTCGGCTTATTCGCCCGAAGAACTTTATGTGCGCAAACAGATTATCGACGGTGCGCCCGACATTATTATCAACGTGGCGGCGGCTTCCAATCTGGAACGAAATCTTTACCTCACGACGCAACTGATTGACATGGACGCGATAACGGTCGTCGCCCTGAATATGTATGACGAACTGGAAAAATCGGGCGCACGGCTCGATTACCTGTCTTTGGCGGAAATGATCGGTTTTCCGGTTGTGCCGACGATTGCCAAGTCGGGAAAAGGGATTCCCGAACTTTTCGACCGCGTCATTGAGGTTTATGAACGGCGAAATCCGATTGCCCGCCACATTCATATCAATTACGGCGAAGAAATCGAAACCGGCATCCGCCACGTCAAAAAACTGCTGAAAGCCGAAGACCGGCTTGGAATAGATACTTCCCTCCGATACCTCAGCATCCTTTTGTTGGAGGGCGACGATGCGGGCGAACGGATGGTTGCCGGACTTCCCGGAGCGGAAAAAATCCTCCGCGAAAGGGACGTTCATGCGCAATACATTCGCGACGATTTCAGGGATGACGTCGAAACGGCTTTTACCAACGCCCGTTACGGCTTCATCGACGGCGCTTTGCAGCAAACTTTCAAGCCCGGCAAAAAGGACTCCCTGAAAATTACGCACCGGATCGATCGGTTTGTAACCAACCGGATACTGGGTTTCCCGCTCTTCTTTCTGTTTATGTTCCTGATGTTTGAAGGGACTTTCGCAGCCGGCGCTTATCCCATGCAGTGGATTGAGCAATTAGTTGCCGTGTTTGGGAACGTTATCGACCGGCTGATGCCGGAAGGTCCGCTCAAAAGTTTGCTCATCGACGGGGTGATTGGCGGCGTTGGCTCGGTAATCGTTTTCCTGCCGAACATTGTGATTTTGTACCTCTTCATTTCTTTTATGGAAGATTCGGGTTATATGGCGCGCGCCGCTTTTATCATGGATAAATTCATGCAGAAAATGGGTTTGCACGGTAAATCGTTTATCCCGCTGGTGATGGGCTTCGGCTGCAATGTTCCGGCAATCCTGAGCGCACGGATTATCGAAAGCCGGAATACCCGCCTGATTACGATATTGGTTAATTCGCTGATGTCCTGTTCGGCGCGTTTGCCGGTTTATTTGCTGCTGGTGAGCGCTTTTTTCCCGCAACACGGGGGCTTGGCGCTCTTTGGGCTGTACATTACGGGCATTTTGTTGGCAATTATCATGTCGCGCATTTTCAAAAAATTCTTGGTAAAAGGCGAAGATTTGCCTTTCGTAATGGAACTGCCGCCCTATCGGATGCCCACGCTGAAAGCCATGAGCCGCCATTGTTGGGACAAAACTTCGCAGTATTTGAAAAAAATGGGCGGCGTTATTTTGGTCGCTTCCATTATTGTCTGGTTTTTGGAATATTTTCCGCAAAACGCCGAGCGGAACCGCTTGTACGACGAAAAAATTGCCGAAATAACGACCGCCGAAACCCTTTCCGCCGAACAACAGATTGCATTATTAAACAGGCAGAAAAAAGAAGAACAGAAAGAAAATTCCTATATCGGGAAAATCGGGCGTTTCATCGAACCGGCTGTAAAACCGTTGGGTTTTGACTGGAAAATCGGGGCGAGTTTGGTATCCGGCATGGCTGCGAAAGAAATCATTGTCAGCACGCTTGGAATTATTTACACCGGCGACGGCGATAACGACATGCTATTGAAAGAACGCCTGCAAACGGAGCGGTCGCCCGATGGGCAGCGGGTTTTCACGCCTTTGGTTGCAGCCTGTTTCCTGCTGTTTGTATTGATTTATTTCCCCTGCATTGCGACGGTTGCGGCGATAAAAAACGAAACGGGGTCGTGGAAGTGGGCTTTGTTTGTGATTGTTTATACGACGGCTTTGGCTTGGTTGGTGAGTTTTGCCGTTTATCAAATCGGGTCGTTGGGTTGATTTGTGGATTGCGGGGAATGTTGGTGCAGAAAGGTTGCGCTGCCGTTAAACCGTTTTGGAACGTTTTGCAATTGACTTTTTGTTTACCTTTGCACACAAAAATATAATTAAAAACATAAGGAAAATGTACAGGCAAATATTTAAACCGACAGAGCATGACCACACGATTCCCGTTACGATTCCGCGCGAATGGTACGGGCAAACGGTTGAGGTCATAGCGTTTCCAATCGTTGCATCCCCCGAAACGCCGCCGACTTCCGACGATGATTTTTACAGGCTTTGCGGCGCGTGGGAATCCGAAAAAAGCGCGGAAGAAATGGCGGCAGAGATTAAATCCGCCCGGAAATTCAAAGAAAAAGATACAGCTTTTTAAATTCATGCACCATGCAATATTTATTAGACACCAGCATCTGCATTTTTTTTCTTCCGCAACAAATTTAATATAGCCGATGCCCTTCGGGTAAAAGGTCCGGAAAATTGTTGCGTTTCCGAAATTACCGTAGCAGAGCTCCGCTACGGAGCAGAAAACAGTGCAAATCCTCAAAAACATCATCAATTGCTGGATGCATTCCTGCAACGAATAGCAACAATACCCATTACAGACGGTATTCGCATATATGCCGCAGAAAAGGTCAGGCTAAAAAAGCCGGTACGCCCATCCACGACGAGTTTGACCTCCTAATTGGCGCTACCGCCATTCACAACGGGTTGACGCTCGTAACCGACAATCTGAAAGATTTTGAGCGCTTTGCCGGTATTAAAGTTGAAAATTGGGTAAAAAGGTAAATTATGGTAGTAGTAAATTCGGTTACAACGCCTTTCCACGTTTTTTTCATTTCCCTTTCTTTCCGCCCAATATTCCGCCTGCGAACGGATTTTAGTAACATAAAAACCCTGTCCAAAATCTCTTTTCGGCTGACTTTCCGAAAGGTCTATCCTGTCGATGAGCATATAGCTACCGTGATAGACTTTCATCGCAAACCTCCATTATTCCGGCATATTTCGTACAGACTATGCACCGACCAGAACTGATCTTCGGTATGCAGCGTCCACCAGTGTTCAAAAAGAAAATCTATTCCGCCGTATTTTTTAAATAACGGTAAGCATCCTGCCTGCTCATTTTGTAGGCGCGGGCAAATTGCGAAATTATGAACGTGATAAAACTAATCCTGTCGCCTGCTTCCCTGTCCAACTCTTTCTTTTTTAATACCGTTTCCATTTTGCAATTTTATGTATCGTAAAGGTAAACAAAAAATTTTTTGCGAAACAAAAGGGGATATTTGATTTATCCAAAAAATACATTATTTTTGCAAATTATAAACCAAAACCAAAAAATTATGGAAACCTTATTGCATTATGTATGGAAATACAAACTGTATGAACCTGCAAACTTTCTTACAAACAGCGGAAAACGATTTGAAATTATCGATCCCGGCATTTACAATTCGGATGCAGGTCCCGATTTTTTCAATGCCAAAATTAAAATGGGCAACAGGGTGTGGGCGGGAAATATCGAAATTCACACATTGGCTTCCGATTGGTATAGACACCGGCATAATGAGGATGCAGCCTATAATTCCGTTATCCTGCACGTGGTTGAACGTCTGGACGTGCCGGACGTATTAGACGCTTCGCAACGGGCAATTCCGCAATGGGAAATGAAAATCCCCGTTCAAATCAAGGCAAACAGTCTGTTTTTGTTAAGCAGCGATTTGCCCGTCCCCTGTTTGAGTAAAATCCGCGAAATCCCCGAAATTTACCTCTCGGACTGGAAAAACGCCCTCTTAGCTGAACGTTTGGAACGCAAAACCAATGCTTTACTTCAACTGCTGGACGAATACAAAGGCGACTGGAACGAAGTGTTTTACATTACTTTGGCGCGAAATTTCGGTTTCGGCGTCAACAACGACGCTTTTGAACGGCTGGCAAAGAGCCTTCCCCTGAAAATCGTACTCAAACACCGCGATTCCCCGTTGCAGCCGGAAGCGCTTTTCCTTGGGCAAGCCGGACTGCTGGAAAATGAAAATCCGGAGAACGAATATTATACGAAACTTCAAAAACAGTACGTTTTTCTTCAAAAAAAATATAACCTGAAAAATCTGGAACCGTATATTTTCAAAAGTTTACGGATACGCCCCAATAATTTCCCGCACATTAAGCTACTCCAATTGGCGGACGTCATCTGCAAGAAGCAGGGTTTATTGTCCGAAATACTTGAAACGACCGACAACGAGCTTCATTCGCTTTTCGTTACCGAACTGAGCGAGTATTGGCTGACGCATTATCAATTTGAAAAAATTTCGGTAAGAAGACCGAAATATCTGGGTATGCAAGCCAAACAAATTTTGCTGATAAACGTCATCGCGCCTTTGTTTTTCGCCTATGGCAGAAAAAACCGGTCGGATCGGTATGCCGAAAGAGCCGTCCGGTTGTTGGAATCTTTAACGCCGGAGAAAAACGGCATTATCACACTGTTTTCCCGCGCCGGAATTGCCGCCGGAAATGCCTGTGATACGCAAGCCATGATTCAACTGAAAAGGGAATATTGCGAAAAGAAAAAATGTATTTTTTGCCGGATAGGATATCGGTTGTTGACTAAACCGCCTGTGTAATATGTTTTTGGGTGCGTTTTATAGAGAAAAAATGTGTCGGACATATTGATGATTATATAAAAAAATCGGGACGCTATCAGACACGTCCCGATTGATTTTTTACTGCATTTAATTACCACCCGGCGTTTTGTTGCACAGCAAGAGTCGGGTTGCGAACCACGTCATTAATAGGTATTGGCCACAAAAAACGTTTATCCGTGTAAGGAATAAATGGGCGCGACGATTTGAAAAATTCTTCTTTCGGCTCTTCGCCGAGTACAAACGCGCCTTTCTTCGTCGAACTGCTAAAGTCTATCTTCTTCGGAATACCGCCGGAGGGGCTAATGTCGTCGGCAGCCAGACGGTGAATATCTTCCCAGCGGCGTCCTTCTCCGAAGAACTCAATGCGGCGTTCCCAAAGGATAGCATCCACAAATGCTTTTTTGTCTGCAAAACTTGCTGTTGTATAGGCTTCTGTCGACGGGTTTTCCAAGGCGCGGTTGCGCACGGCGTTCAGCAGTTCCAAAGCCAGCGCCTCGTTTCCTCCCTCGCGGCGAAGTTCCGCTTCAGCATAGTTCAACAACACTTCGGCATAGCGGATGATCGGCGCATATTCTTCGCGGGTGGTCACTCTCTGGTATTTGTCGCAATACCAATAGTCGGTGCTTGCGGAGTAGATCAATAGAGAGCGGCGTTTATCATTTGTCGACCAATACGTGGTATTATTGTAAAGAATCGGCGAAAAAGCGACGAGTGCGCGTCCGCCGGAACGGGCAGACATCATTGCCGCCATCGCCCCATTTACGCTGCCTTCGTCGGTTGCGCTGTTTTCGATGGAAAATACGGATTCCGTATTATTGCTGTAGGATGTGAACGGATCAGCCGGAGATGCCGTCAAAGCATACCCGCCGATAGGACTTGTAAACGGCGCGGTTGTTTCGCCGACGATTTTCGAGGCTTCTTCTTTCACCTTGTTCCAATCGCGTTTATGAAGATACACACGGGTTTTGAGCGCAATAACGCTGCCTTTTGAAGCGCGGGTAATACCGTTTACTTTATGCAAATCGTTGGTAGAGAACAGATTTTCCGCTTCATCCAAGTCGTCAAGCGCCTGTTTGTATGTTTCGTCAACGGTTGCGCGTCCTATCTTGCGCGCCTCTTCTACACGTTCTTTTGTGTTGATTGCTTTCGTATAAATCGGCAAGCCGTAATTATTATTACCCTCCACTCCGTATGGAAGGGCAAAATGAATCAACAAACTGTGATAGGTTAACGCACGCAGGAACAGCAATTCTGCCCGGTATTCGTCGCCCTGTGTTTGCGTAAGCACACCATTTTCCGTTGCCGATGCAATGCCTTCCAGAACCACATTGTAACGGTTGATGGCTTCAAACGATGCTTCCCAGTATGATTTGTTGTTAGCGGTAGTCAAATCATAAGTAGTCGAATAAGTAAAATCGTAAAAAGCCGCCGTATTTACCATATCTTCACCGCGCATTTCACCCTGCATAATACTTGCCGCTCCAAACGGATAGCCGCGGGTGTAAGCATCCGATGTTTCATAATAACCACACTGAGCGGCGTCATAAGCGCCGATTACCGCCAATTCGCAACGTTCAGGGCTTTCATAAGCGGTTTCGTCCGAAAGGGCATGCACGGGCGACAAATCCAGTATTCTTTCCTCGCACGAGGTAAACATCAATGTTGCCGTTAAAATCAAACAGGCAACCGTTCCTATTTTTATTTTTGCATTTCGTATCATATTGAAAATATATTAATAGATTAAACTTGATTAAAATGTAACATTCACGCCAATGGAAAATATCTTTTGCTGTGGCATACCATCCCAATCAACGCCGCGGCGAGTAGATGTTTCTGGATCAAGCCCCGAATATCCGGTAAGCGTAAGCAGGTTTTGAGCCTGAACGTAGAAGCGTATTTTTGCAATATCCAGTTTTGAAGTTACTTGGGAAGGCAGGTTATAACCCAGCGCCAAGTTCGCCAAACGAACGTATGAACCGTCTTCCACAAAGTGGGAGTCGGTATAGCCGTTGTTGAACAAAGCCGATTCATCGCCGTAGCCGATTTTCGGAGTAAGACCGTCGCCCGGATTTTCGGGACTTTGCCAGCGTCCGAGAATTTCTTTTCCATTGTTATTGAAATACAGGCTTAGCAATGAACTTTGACGGGAAGCGTTCATAATCTTATTGCCGCCGGAAAAGCGCAGGAAAATATTCAGGTCGAAATCCTTATAGGTAAACGTATTGTTGAATCCGCCAAACCAAGTTGGCAGTGAATTTCCCAATATCTTTTTGTCTGTGACTGCCGACAATGATGCGGGAACAGATACATCCGCCGGATTTGCCGGGTCATACACCGCGTAATCATATTCCCCAAAAGTGTCGAACTGTACCAGCGAGCCATCGTCTTTGCGCCAAATCGGATTGCCGTTTTCCGTATTCACTCCATAGTAATCATATCCGTAAAGCGACCCGAACGATTCGCCTTCCCTGATAATGGTGTAGTTATCAATAATATCTTCCCCGTTCAGCAGTTTTGAAACTTTGTTGTTCACAAACGATACATTGAAATTAACATCCCATTTGAAATTTTTCGTAACAACAGGTGTTCCCGACAGAGAGATTTCCACGCCGGAGTTTTTAATTGAGCCAACATTGTCATAATAACGATTATACGGAATACCAAACGAAGGAGGAGTAGGAACTTCCTGTATCAAGTCGTTTGTATTTTTTTGGAAATAAGTCAGTTCAAATGCAAGGCGTCCGTTCAGGGCGATTCCGTCCAATCCCAAATCGTAGGTTGTGGACGATTCCCATTTAAGTTTATTGTTTCCGAAATTATTCCATCCCACTCCGGCTTCATTCCCATATTTTTTTGCCCCATAAGTATTAAGATATGGAAAATTACTGCCTAAGTCGGAATTTCCGACGGTAGCGAGACTTGCCCGAATTCTCAAATCTTTCAATACGGATTCCAAGCCGGAAGCCGTCCAAAATGATTCGCGGGAAATACGATAAGCGCCCGACGCGCCATAGAATGTACCCCACCGGGTATCTTTATCCAGCTTCGACAAGCCGTCTCTGCGGACTGATCCGCCCAGATAATATTTGCCGTCGAAATTGTAATTTAAGCGGAAAAGGTAGGAAGCCAATCCGTTGAACGATTTATAACCGGCCACATCCGGCGTAACAAACGTATTGGAAATAATGTGATCGGTAAAAAACGGATCGGACAGTTCGGTAACATTTGCATCCGTCCATTCGTATTCGCTGTAGGTATATTCCTGTACTGCCGTAGCATTCACGCTGTGCAGACCTGCAAATGTGCGGTTGAAATTCAATACGTTTTGCCAGTTCCAGTTGTAATAAGTGGTGTTCATCTCCTCCAGAATGCCACCGTATCCGTATCCGTCGCCCGATTCGGGATCCCACGTCATATAATCGTTGAGCCAGGTAAGGTCCAGACCTCCTTGCGAGCGCAAAGTCAATCCTTCCGTAAACTTGATTTCGCCAAAACCTCCGCCGATAATGCGGGTGCTTTTTGAACGGTTGAGGTTGTTGTCCATTGCCCAGACAATATTTTGAATACCGTTATCAATAAACGTTTTATTTGCACCGCGTCCCAGCGCTATCCTATTCTCAGCATCAATATTGTAGCCCGTTTTATCGTCGGCATTGAATACCGCTACGTTGGGCAACATGCGGACGCTCGCAAAACCAACGCTCCCCAACGAATTTTCCTCATTCATCACGCCGTCAAGTGTTGTCCGATTTGCCTGAACATTTGCGCCGATTGTCAGCCATTTATTGGCTTGCTGCGTAACGTTTGCGGTAACATTGAAGCGTTGCTGACTGCTTGCCCTGATAATTCCTTCCATGTCGGAATAGCCCAAAGATGCGTAATACGAGGATTTTTCCGTTCCGCCGCTTGCCGAAACAGTGTGGTTTTGCTGAAATGCCGTCCGGTAAACGTAGTCGTTCCAATTGGTATTCACACCCTGATGGTCAAGCACGGCAAAACCTTCGGAATCCCAATTGGCATACTTTTCGTTGGCGATAGTAACAAATTCTTCGGCGTTCAACAAGTCGTGCAATTTAACAGGCGAAGCAAAACCTGCATATGCATCGTAAGTAACTTTCGCCGCATTTTTGTTCCCTTTTTTCGTGGTAATCAACACAACGCCATTCGCGGCGCGGGAACCGTAAATAGCCGTCGCCGCGCCGTCTTTCAGGATTTCGATAGATTGAATGTCGCCCGGATTGACGTCTGCCATCGGATTGTAGCGACCGTAAAGTTGCTGAATCTGTCCGCTGTTGACGGGAATGCCGTCTATCACTATCAACGGCTGAGAACCCGATGACAAGGTACTGTAACCGCGTATTTGGAACTCCGGCGCCTGTCCGACCATACCGTTTTGAGTTACCACATTGACGCCTGCCGCACGTCCCGCCAATTGCGATTCAAAAGACGGCGCCGCCAAATTGTTGATGTCGCCCCCATTTACTTTGACAATCGAACTTGTTATGTCCTTTTTCTGTTGCGTACCATAGCCGACCACTACCACTTCTCCCAACGATCTTACGTCAGGCACCAACCGAATCAATACATTTGTTCCAACTGCAACTTCCGCTTCAGTATAACCAATGTACTTTACTACCAATGTCTTCGCATGAGTTGGAACGGATAATGAAAATTTACCTTCATTGTCAGTAATCGTCCCAATCGAAAGACTTTCCTTCAATGCTACCGACGCCCCTACAATCGGATCGTTATTTTCGTCAATTACGGTACCGAATGTTTGTTTGTCTTGTGCGCTTGTTAATACTATGCTTAATGATAAGCATAGTAACAATAAAACTGCTTTTTTCATAAAACTAATTTTTAAATTTAACACTATTTCTTTTATATTATTCTACTTTCACTTTACTTACCTTAATTAAATATAATTAAGTAAATTTCTTTTTTTTTGCAAGAGTAATAATTTTTTTTGATTATATAATATTTTTCCATCAATTTTTCATTAAATTTGAAAAATATCTTTACAAATTTAATGAAAATAGCCCGTTTTTTTAAGCGCGATTGAATTTATAGATAGTCATCTCAATCATAGGTTCGCAATGATGGAAAAATTAATTTAACGCTAATAAATTTAAAAATCAAGCGCCCTCTCCGCCTGTTTGCAAACCGACGGAGAGGGCGCTTTTTGTTTTAATTATCTAAATTCACTAAAAAATCATTTGTTTGCCAAAGGCGTGGTTTCCAGTTCGGATATTTGCTTCCGCTGCTGCGCGAGCGTTTTAGTATCCAACCGAAGCAAGCCGAACGGGTGAATGTAATCCTGCCCTTCCGACAGCGCCCATTCCAAGAAGCGAAGCGTTGTTGCGCTCACGTTTCCTTTCAATATGAATGTCAATTCCTCCACCGGTATCAGGTCAATCTCTTTGTTTTCCAGCAGTTGGATGGTTTCATCCAAGTTCTGCAAATTGAAAACTTCGGCATATTCCTTTTTCACGTCCAGCGGAAGCAGGGCGATACCGTCGTTTAACCGCCGCGACCGAATATCGAAAACATAATTCAGCGGGTTGAAACTGACGCCTTTAATGTCTTTGCCGACAGCCTTGTTCAGGTAAATATCGTCGCCGGCAATCTTTTTGCCTTTCAATCGGCTTGCGTCGTATCCGAAGTGTTCTGCAAAACAGTGCGATACGGAATGGGAATGATTGCCCGAATACACCGTAAGGTCATATTTTTTCTTCGTATCCGGTTCGTCATAGTCGTCCGCAAGGAGGTCTTTTTCAAAAAACAGTTCTCTGAGACGTTTTCCGTTCAGTTTTTTCTTTTTCAATTCCTCCGGCAGGGCGTTGTTTTCCCCCGTAATCGGCAGGACGGCGTATTTCCCGAAAGAAACGGCTGTAGCCTGCGTTTGCGAAAGCTCGCCCTTCGGTTTCCCGAAAGGTACAACCTCAATCGCATGTTCTTTCACGTCCCTACCGGCGATGGACACCGTTACATTGGGATGCGCTTTTGAATACTCGGAAATCCATTTTTCCAATAAAGCGTCCACAAATCCAAGCCCTTTGATGTAAACGATTTCCTGCTGTCCGGAAGCGCCGGTTTCGCCTGTCGTTTGCGCACTTACCGAACCGCTGAGGGCTATCAATACAATCAAACCTAATTTTTCTAAATGCCTGTTCATAATCTTATAATTTTTAAATGGTTATTTGTCTACCTTTTACAAAAAAACTGCCCGACGGTTTTTATCGGACAGTTTTCCACACATCTTAACTTATTATATCGCTTATTTTAGAATGCCTGAAAATGCGCTGTCCTGCTTTGTGGATTGCACATCATACACCTATACCCGTAAAAACTGAAATTATTCATTTTTGTATTTTTGGATTAAATCCGCAGCAAAGGTAAGGCGGGGTTTTTATTGCTGCAATACCCTATTTGGGGTATTTTTTTGTAAATGAGAAGAAAGATGGATTATCTCGCCAAATCGTTCAAATTGATTTTCCCTTCATAAATGGCTTTCCCGACGATAACCCCCGAAATATGCGCTTCGTCCAGCCGTTTAATATCGTCGAGGCAACCGATGCCGCCGCTTGCAATCAGGTAATTGCCGGTATCCGCTTCTTTGATTTCGCGGTAAAGTTCAATGTTAGGTCCGGTCAACATTCCGTCGCGACCGATGTCGGTGCAAATTACTTTCAAAATACCCTGCCGACGCCATTTTTCGATGAAAGGGATTACTGCTTCGTCCGTTGTTTCCGTCCATCCGGCGACGGCTATTTTTTTATCCCGACAGTCAGCGCCCAAAATAATGTGTTCTGCCCCGAATTTATCAATCCAGCGCTGAAATACTTCCGGATTTTTCACCGCAATACTTCCCCCCGTAACCATCGCCGCCCCGCTGTTGAACGCAATCTCCAAATCGGCATCCGACTTCAAACCGCCGCCGAAATCAATAACCAGAGCCGTCCGGGAAGCAATCGTTTCCAAAATCCGATAATTGATAATCCGACCGGCTTTCGCGCCGTCCAAATCCACAATATGCAGGCGGGTTATGCCGTGGCTTTCAAACATTTTGGCTACTTCGAGCGGGTCTTCGTTATAGACTTTTTTCCGGTCGTAATCTCCCTGCGAAAGCCTCACGGCTTTTCCGCCCATAATGTCGATAGCTGGAATGATTTCTATCATGATTGAAGTTGTAAAAAATTGCGCAGTATTGTTTCGCCTACCGAACCGCTTTTCTCAGGATGGAACTGGGTTGCGTAAAAATTATCTTTGTGCATCGAGGCGCTGAAAGGTTGAATATAATCCGTTTCGGCAATCGTGTGTTCATTTACCGGAACATAATAACTGTGTACAAAATACACAAAATCGCCTTCGGAAAGTCCTTTGTATAAGTCGCTTTTTAGGTTTGTAAGGTTATTCCATCCGATATGGGGAATTTTATCTTCCTGTTTTTCAGGCAGGAACTTGAGGACTGGCGCGTCGAAAACGCCTAAGCAACAGGTATTTCCTTCTTCCGAAAACCGGCACAACAACTGCATCCCGATACAAATGCCCAACACCGGCTGTTTCAAATTTTTAATCAATTCGTCCAAACGGTGTTCCTTCAAATACCGCATCGTCGTGCCGGCTTCTCCCTGTCCCGGAAAAATGACCTTGTCCGCTTTCCGCAAAATTTCCCTGTCGGAGGTGATGACCGGCTCAATCCCCAAGCGTTTCAGCGCATAATCGACCGAATAAATATTACCGGCATTATATTTGATAATGGCAACCATTATTTTGCGAATGCAACCGCCCTTATTTCACGGATTACCGTAATTTTCACCTGTCCGGGATAAGTCATTTCGTCCTGAATTTTCTTGGCAAGTTCGTTTGAAAGATTTTCCGTTTCCGTATCGGTCATCTTCTCGGCTCCAACGATAACGCGCAATTCGCGTCCGGCTTGTATAGCATACGTTTTCACCACGCCCGGATACGCTAAAGCCATCTGTTCCAAATCGTTCAACCGCTTGATGTAGGCTTCGGCAATTTCGCGCCGCGCGCCCGGTCGTGCGCCCGAAATGGCGTCGCACACCTGAACGATGGGCGCCAGCAAAGTTGTCATTTCCGTTTCGTCGTGATGAGCGCCGATGGCATTGACAATGTCGGGTTTTTCCTTGTATTTTTCGGCAAGTTTCATACCGAGTACGGCGTGCGGCAATTCCGGCTCGTCGTCAGGCACTTTTCCGATGTCGTGCAACAAACCGGCTCTTTTGGCTTTTTTCGTGTTGAGTCCTAATTCGGCAGCCATAATCGCACAAAGATTGGCTGTTTCGCGGGAATGTTGCAGCAGATTTTGTCCGTAGGAAGAACGGTATTTCATTCGTCCGATCATCCGGATCAATTCCGGATGCAAACCGTGTATACCCAAGTCGATGGTTGTCCGCTTACCGGTTTCGATGATTTCGTCTTCCACCTGTTTGCGCACTCTGTTTACAACTTCCTCAATACGCGCGGGATGAATGCGTCCGTCCTGCACCAATTGATGCATAGCCAAGCGGGCAATTTCACGCCTAACCGGATCAAATCCCGAAAGCACGATGGCTTCGGGCGTATCGTCAACAACGATTTCGATGCCGGTAGCGGATTCCAATGCGTGAATGTTCCGCCCCTCGCGACCGATAATCCGACCTTTAATTTCGTCGGAATCAATGTGGAAAACGGTAATCGCATTTTCGATGGCGGTTTCCGTAGCGAGCCGCTGGATAGACTGGATGACAATTCGTTTGGCTTCTTTATTGGCGCTCATTTTGGCTTCTTCTATCACATCGTTAACGTAGGCTGCGGCGGAAGTTTGCGCTTCTTCTTTCAGCGCTTGAGCCAACCGCTCCCGCACTTCGTCGGCAGACATATCGGAAAGCGATTCCAGACGTTCAATTTCCTTTTTGTGGATTTTTCCCAATTCCTGTTTTTTCTTTTCGATGAGCGCCAGCCGATTTTCCATGTTTTCGCGCATTGCATCCACTTCGGCTTTTTGCCTGAGAAGTTCTTCTTGCCGTTGATTTAGGGTCATTTCGCGGTGTTTCACTTTGGCTTCATGCGATTGTGTTCGGGAGGTTCGGGTATTGAATAGCTTTTCCAGTTCGGCTTTCGAGGAGATAAATTTTTCCTTAACTTCCAGTAATTTTTCTTTTTTTATTGCTTCACATGTTTTATACGCATCTTCAATAATCCGTTTGCTTCTTGAATTGAGTAGATTGTCGAATAGCAGCCATGCGGCAATTGCACCAACGACCAGACATATCATACCTGTAATTATTATTCCTATCATGATAAATTATATTTAATGAGTAAACAAGTTAATGAGTTAAGGTCAACTCGTTTACTAATGTGTAAAAAAATAATATGAATGTTACTTATATTGCTTTGAGATATTCTTCCAATTCTTTATCCAAAGCTTCAATTTTATCAAAAACGGGGGAGAGGTCTTGTTTTTGTTTGATTTTGATGTTTTCAACCGCAATATCAACGGCTGCCATTGCTAATAAATCTTCTGTTCCGAGTTCGGCTGCAGGAAACGCCGAGCTGTATTTAATTATTTTTTCATTAATATTTGTTGCCGCTTTGCGGTATATCCCTTCCTCTACCCGTTTGCAATTCAGCGGGTAATATTTTTTTGCAACATACAGTCGGATGATGAAATATTCGGTTGGCATTTGAAAATTATTCGTTTAATAAAGCAATGCATTTATCCACCTCTCGCACTAAATTCGACAATCTTTTTTTGGCTTCGTTGAAATCATTTTGCCTAACCGATATGATTTTAGCCATTTTGAGGTTGTCGTATTTATTTTTTAATTCTTCATTGTTTTCCGTCAATGATTCATTCAAAGCTTTTTGACCGGCAAGTAGCGCATTTAAGTTCG
This sequence comes from Dysgonamonadaceae bacterium, assembly GCA_031260045.1. Taxonomy (GTDB): domain Bacteria; phylum Bacteroidota; class Bacteroidia; order Bacteroidales; family Azobacteroidaceae; genus Azobacteroides. The sequence goes on from JAIRKO010000036.1 coordinate 85,692, forward strand.
CGTTTTCCTGTTTCAGGCTATCGCAAAGAGACATCAGTTGGCGAACCTTTGTTTCAAAATTAGCTACCGTTTTTGCTTGCTCGTCGGTCATTCGGTTCAAAATTTCCTGCAAAAATATGCATTTGTCATGACCTTTCAAAGGGAAATGATAAATTTATTCCGTTTTTGCCGTTTTCCATAGCAAGGGGATAGCGGGATGCCGCAGTGAGGTAGTCTCTCGCAAAAAGTATCCCGCGTCAAGCGATGGCGGACGATTTTTCCCCCAACAAAATATCCGTAACGCATCCCCCAGCCGGCACCATCGGATAAACCATCCCTTTCCGCACAACTTTTACTTCCAACAGATAAGCGCCTTTCGTTTCCAGCATTTCCCGAATGGCGCGGTCTAATTCTTCGCGCGTTTCCACCGTCCTGCCCGGAATACGGTAAGCGGCGGCTATCTTGACAAAATC